>CAKOJQ010000023.1 GCA_934090795.1 uncultured Bacilli bacterium | reverse complement strand
AGGTATAAGAGTTGTTAGATATATAATGACTATTTATACCTTTTTATATTATTTAAAAAAGTGTCCGGTAATAAGATATTCTTGCCTGATAACAAATTTTAATTTAACTGATAACTTACATATATGAAAATAATTAATTCATATATGTTTTTCTTTATTCATATAATTATTTTGAAAAGAAAGGAAAATGATATATGAATGAAGTTTATACTTTAGATAGAGACTTTTTATTTAAATCAAAAATATTTGAAATAACATCTATATCTGTAGAACAAAATTCCAAAATAGATGGATCAACCATCTATGGTGATTTTATAGTTTCTGGTAGCTATCGTTTACATGAAATAAGCATTAATAAAGAAGATTTTAGTTTCAAAGTGCCATTTAAACATGAATTACCGTCTAATATTAATTTAGATACTGTAAAATTAGATATAAGTGATTTTAACTATAACTTTAATAATTTAGATGAATTAAGTGTTCATATTGAATACATAGTTACAGCTGAAGAAGGAGTAAAAGTATTTGAAAGCGAAGAAAAACTAGATGATTTTCTTAATGAACAGAAAAAACAAGATGTTGATATCGTGGATTTAAGAAGTGAGCCTGTTGATTTACCTAACGAGATTATGATGCCTATTGCTAAAGGTGAAAAAGAAACTAGTACAGATAATAAAGAGGTTAATATAACTCCTAATGAAAATAAACAAGATAAAATCGATGAAAATATGATTATTAATTCAATTAATGGTGAAGATGAATATGTCTTATATCATGTACATACAGTTGGAATAAGTGATTCAATTGAAAGTATTACTAAAAAATACAACATCAGTGTTAACACCTTGAAAGAATATAATACATTTGATACCTTAGAACTAAATATGAAACTAATTATTCCAAATGAAGAATTATAGAGAAATTTTTAATCCAACTAAAATAACTATTAGTGGTAAAAGCCATATTCTTACAACTAAAGATGGAAAATACGTTGTAAAAGAAAAAAAGAAAGATTTAAAATCTTTATATAATTACTTAGAAAATAGAAGTTTTAATAAATTTCCTAAAATAATAGATGAATATGATAACAACTATGTTTATGAATATTTAGATGATATAAATGAGCCTATTAATCAAAAAATGATTGATGAAGCAAAGACTTTAGCCGAACTTCATTACAAAACTAGTTACTTTAAAAATGTTAAAATAGATAATTTTAAAGAAATATATGAAAACATAAGTTCCAATATAAATTATTTAGATGATTACTATAATAAATTATTTGATAAAGCTTTAAGTGAAGAATATATAAGACCATCTTTATATATTCTTATTATTAATTCAAGTTTAATTAGATCTAATATTAGCTTTCTTAAAAGAGAACTAGAGAAGTGGTATAAAATGGTTAATGACTTAGATAAAATAAGAGTAGTTTATAATCATAATAATTTAAGTATTGATCATTTTATCAATAATAAATTTATTAGTTGGGATAAATATTTAGTTGATAGCCCTGTAATAGATATAATTAATCTATATAAAAATGATTTTAATAAATATGACTTTAGTTTATTTTTAAACGAATATTTTAAACATTTTGAATTACTAGATTATGAAAAAACATTACTCTTTATAATGATTTCAATGCCTAAAACATATGATTTTGGAAATAATGAATTAGATAATACTATTATGGTTAGTAAATCAATAAATTATATAGAATACACTAATAAATTAATTAGGCCATATTATTCTAAATAATAAATAAAATTGTAAAAATATTTCTATAAATAATATAATTATATTCCATCTTAATGGAAAGAAAAAGGTAATTATTGCTTGATAAAATATTAATGTACATAATATTAAAAAGAAAATAAATAAACTAAATTTATT
Source organism: uncultured Bacilli bacterium (assembly GCA_934090795.1). Classification (GTDB taxonomy): domain Bacteria; phylum Bacillota_I; class Bacilli_A; order RF39; family UBA660; genus CAG-533. Next base: position 5,669 of record CAKOJQ010000023.1, on the reverse strand, counting down.
AAATGGATTATGAAAGTTATTAAAATTATTACAGTTATTGTTATAATTATTACAATTCATGATTATCACCTAAAATATAATATGTTTAATATATTTATTAGGTTAATATTAAAAAACACTTCATAATTAAAGTGTCTTTTTCTCTTTATTATATTTATCAATTTTCTTATATAACAAACTTAATCTTATAAGTTCATTTTTAATCTTATTATTAATATCATTTAAATCATCATCTATAGTTTCTAAATAAATTTTTTGATCATTTAAAAAATCTAATTTGTTAATAATATCTATTAGCTCCTCAAAATTATTTCTGCCAATTGCGTTTATTAATATAAATAAATTTGCATTTAACTTAAAATCTATGACTTCTTTTCTAAAATTACTAATAAGAGGAATTAATGCTTGTTTAAGAATTCCAGGAGTATTAATATTTATCCTATCATGATTTGTTACTTCTTTATCTTCAATAATAAAAATATCATTGCCTTCTAAATAACTTAAAGCTCTAAGAGCAAATATATCTACTAGGGTCTCATTAAATCTTTCGTATTTACGATATTTAGATTCATATTTATTTCTTTCTAAATAATCTGGCATATTTCTAAATGCAGTTAAATTATCACTATCAATACCAATTGCATGTCCTATTTCATGTATAAAAGTATATGAACGATATCCACTATTACAATCTTTAGATATAAATATAGCTGGAACATATTTATCATCTTTATCTTTAAATATAGATGTGCAATTAACATGATTATATAATGTATCAAAAACTATTCTTTTAGTTCTTTCTTTATCACTCGAAAAAGTATTATTTAAAGTATAATTAAATATAGGAACATAACTATCATTTTTAATAATCATATCTTTTTTATACTCTAAAGCTTTACTTTTACAAATTTCATCTATTTTTATCATATTATCATTATTTGGTATAATTTTTAATTTATTAATAAAATCAAAATATTCTTCTAAATTATTAGCTAAATCATTAACAAATATTTGTGGTATTTGAATACCTATTTTTCTTAAATAATCAAATTGATAACTTCTAATAGTTCTAGCTTTTAATGATCCGTCCTTTAATTTTCCTAATAAATTCATATTATCATCATTAAAAAACCAAAAAATAGGAGTTTCAATAACATTATTATCACTATAAATTATTTTAATTAATTCATTATCTGATTTATTATTTAACCTGTTTTGTAAATTAATTGGTAATAAAGGATAAATTTCTTTTATAACATCAATCATTTTTTTATGACATAAATTGTTATTATTTTCTCTATATTTTTTTACCATATCTAATTCATTTTTAAAACTATTTTTAAACTCTTCATAATCTTTTATTTGTTCTTGATATAATTTAGCAAGTTTTCTAACGACATATAGAATTTGAGGATATTTAATAGTCTTTTTAAAATCATCATAATTTTTAATTGTTACCTTTTCCTTTAAAAATAAATTAATTATATCTATTTTTTCTTCTATATTATCATCTTTAGTAAAATTACATATAGGGGCATTATTTATATCTTTAAATTGATTTTTACCTATTAATATTCTAATAATGTTTTGATAATTTGCTGGCAAACTATTAACATAATTAGTCTTATATTCATCTTTAACATTTATACCTAACTTTATTAATAATTGCACGCGATACATATTTCTTTTACAATGCCTTAAAAATTTAACGTGATCTTCTATAAATATAGGATCATCATACATAAATATCATACTAGAATTAATTCTTTTAGAAATAATATCACGGTATTCCTCACCATAAACATTTACATAAGAATTTATTACTAAACTTTTCTCTTTATCATTCATTTTAGCAAACTCCCTAAAAATATTATATAAAATAATATATTGTTTGTATAGATTTTAAACTTAATATATTATATAATTATTCTAGACTAGAGAGGATTAGTATGAATAAGAAAGGATTTATAGCAACATCATTATTGTATTCGTTTTTCTTACTATTTTGTGCTATTATTTTATCATTTGTTGGTAATTTAGGTCATAATACAGTTCTTTTAAATAAAGAAATTGATAAAATTAATGAAGATATTCATACGACTAAATATATATATAATGTTAAAGTGGGAGATTATTTTAGATTAAATATATGTGTAGCCGAAGATAAAAAAGACTTATTTAATTCAGGAGATACAATTGATTATGTTTTATTTAGTAAAAATAATGGATTAGGTTATTTCGTATCTAAAAATTATTCATATAAATTAAATAACTTAGAGCTTTTAAATAACATTATAGATTCTATATATGTTCGAAATAATGACAAAATAATAAGTTCTAGAAGTATGACTGAAAATGATTATAACGTAATTGAATCTATTACAGATACCAAACTAAAAGATACCATAATAAAAGGTGATTTTAATAATACAAGTAGATATTTACTTGCTAACAATAGTGATAATAATTATAGTGGTAGTAAAGTATATGATATGTCATCAAATACTGTTAGAGATATAAATAATGATGACATAACTAGTGACAATACTTTTATTAGACTGGTGTTTGAATTTAATAATAGTCTTAAAATAATAGGTGGAGACGGAACATTATCAAATCCCTATCTTTTAGAAGGTGGTGCTGTAAGTTGTTAAATAAAAAAGGTTTTGTCTTATTAGAGACTATAATTGTAATGAGCGTATTATTAATTGGAATGATATTACTTTATTCAAATTATAATAAATTATTTATAAATTATGGAAAAATAAGTTATAGTGACAATGTTGAAGATATATATACTGCTTATTATGCATATCAAAAAAGAGAAAATATTGGCTATAATAATGGTGATATAGAAAGTATTATTGTAAATAATTTAACCAATGAGTTTAATGAAATTTTAAATAATTTAGATATTGAAAAAATATATTATTTTAAAAAAGATGCTTTTAATAATATTTTTATTAATCAAAATGGTAATTGTTCTAATCTTAATAAACTTATTTGTTATGATGGAACAAGTATTAATTATTTAAAAAGTATTGAAAATAAAACTGATATTGATAAGTGTGTTGATAATGATGTATGTTTAACTGTTGTAAAAATAAAAAGGAATGGTTATTATTACTTTGCTAAATATGAAGCATACAATATGTAAGGAGAGATAAAAATGAGTTATGAAGATGCATATAATATTTTAAAAAGAATTGCTAATGATGAAATAATTACTGCAAAAATGAAAGATAGTTTAGATGGCTATTGTAAGTGGTTAATAAGTAGAATGCGTGATGAAGTTATAAGTAGAGATGAACAAACTCTTTTAGATTGCTATATAAATTATTTAAGAGCAACCATTACTAATATGGATATAGTTAGTGATTATGATAAAGTAGTTGAAGAAAGAAATAATCCCGCTTTAAATGAAGAACATAAAGCGCAAAAAGAAGGACATCACAAAGTCTTAGTCATGGAAAAGAAAAATGGTTTTAATAATAATGGTGTTATTCTTACAACTGTAATTTTAGAAGTTGCCCTTTTACTTGGACTAACTTTAGCAATTTTAATTCTTGCTTTAAGTTAAAATTTAATATATATTATTGTTAGAAAGAGAGAAATTTATGGATATTTTAGAAGAAACTGAACTTAGAATGATGAAAGCTATTGAAAATATGGAAAGTAGATTTAATAATGTTAGAGCAGGACGTGCTAATCCTTCAATGGTTAGTGGTGTTATGGTAGATTATTATGGCGTTCCTACTCCTATTCAAAGTTTAGCAAATATAACTGTACCAGAAGCTAGACAATTATTTATTAAACCTTTTGATAGATCTTGCATTAAAGATATTGAAAGAGCAATTAATGAAGCAAATTTAGGTATAACACCTACTAATAATGGAGAAATGGTTATAATGACTGTACCGGAATTAACTGAAGAAAAAAGAAAAGACTATGTAAAACAAGTTAAAGCCTTAGCAGAAGATGGTAAAGTAGCTTTAAGAAACGCTAGAGAAGATGCTCGTAACAATGTTAAAAAACAAGAATTACCTGAAGATGAAGAAAATTCTTATTATGAAGAAATTCAAGATTTAATTAATAAATATAATAAAATAATTGATGAAAAAGCAAAAGTAAAAGAAGAAGAATTAATGAGAGTATAATTAAAAACTATGTTGAAATATACATGGTTTTTGCTTGATAAATACAATAAACTTAGATATAATATTTTGTGTTAAGAAGGAAAGGAAATAGTATGAAAAACGTTAAAGAAATAGAATTTAAAGTGGAAGGAAAAAAGTGGGAAGAATTATTAGATAAAGCATTTAAGAAAAAATCTAAAGATACTCAAGTAGATGGTTTTAGAAAAGGAAATTGTCCTAAAGAAGTATTTATAAAGAAATTTGGTATTGAATCATTATATATGGAAGCAAGTGAAATTGCTTTAGATGAAGCATATAAAGATGTTGTTGCTGAAAATAAATTACATCCTGTTTGTCCCGGTAAAGTAGATATTACTGCAGTAGATGAAAAAGGTATTACTTATAAATTTACTATTATTGAAAAACCAGAAGTTAAACTTGGAAAATATACAAAATTAGGTGTAAAAAAAGAAAAAGTAGAAGTTACTGAAGAAGAGATAAATCATGAAATTGAACATTTAAGATCTCATTATGCTGATGTTGTTGAAGAAACTGAAGGAGAAGCATTAAAAGGAGATACTGCTGTAATTGATTTCGAAGGATTTGTTGACGGAGAAAAATTAGAAGGTGGCTCTGGTGCTAATTACCCTCTAGAATTAGGTACAAACACATTTATTCCAGGATTTGAAGATGGTGTTATTGGAATGAAAGTTGGAGAAGAAAAAGAACTTAACTTAAAATTCCCAGAAGACTACGTTGAAAATTTAAAAGGAAAAGATGTATTATTTAAAGTTAAATTAAATTTAATCAAAAAAAGAGTGTTACCTGAAATTAATGAAGAATTCTTTAAAGATTTAGGTTATGAAGATGTTAAAGATGAAGCAGGTTTAAAAGAAAAGGTTAAAGCTGATTTACTTGCTCATAAAGAAGAAGATGCTGATAATAAATACTTAGATGAATTAATTGGTAAAGCAGTTGAAAATTTAGAAGTAGAAATTAACCCAGAAATCATTGAAGATGAAAAAGAACGTATGATTGATGACTATAGAAGAGAACTATCAATGCAAGGTATTAGTTTAGAACAATACTTAGAATTTACTAAAGGAAATTTAGATACTCTAAAGAAAAATATTGAACCACAGGCAGTTGCTAGAATTAAAACTAGATACTTACTTGAAGGTGTAATAGAAAAAGAGAATTTAACTGTAACTGATGATGAAATAAAAGCAGAGGTTAAGAGATTAGCTGAAATGTATGGAACAACTGAAGAAGAAATTACTACTCATATTGGTGATAGTGAAGTTATTGGTTATGATTTAAAAATGCGTAAAGCATTAGACTTTCTTAAAGAAAATTAATTTTTAGAAAGATGGCTTGAAAAAGTTCTGCCGATAGTTTGTCAAAAACTATTATTAAGTAGGTTGAAATATACCTGCTTTTATGATACTAAAATATCGGTTCTAGAATTTCTAGTGGGGAGCAAAAATATCCGCTGTAGAATTTCTAGTGGGGAGTTTTTATAAGAAAACTACG
>CAKOJQ010000022.1 GCA_934090795.1 uncultured Bacilli bacterium | reverse complement strand
AGCAAAAAAATAAGGCTCTAGACCTTTTAAATAGAGGAAAAAGTTAAAAATAACTCCCCACTAGAAATTCTAGAGCCAAAATATCTTCTACTATAGTCGAAATGTCAAAATTATCCAAGGCTGACATGAAACTTATGTAACTTTTCTTTAAAAGTATGAATAATTACATGTTATATTTTTTTAAACCAATAATTAGTGAAAATATTATATTTAATTTTTATTTATAATAAGCAATTATATGATAAACTTATAAGTCAAAGGTTTAATTTTTTTACCTTCGCTAGCCATTAAAATAATATAATATGGTTCATGTTGTAAATAGAAAATTTATATTTAATATGTGACATAATTATTAAATATTAGAATTTTTTGATGCATCATAATCACTAATTATTCATACACTTTTTTCCTTGTAATTAAAATATTGCAAAAAATTAACTTTTATGCTAGTATAATAAGCAATATTTATGAGGAGATTTTATGAATAAAGTATTTAATAACATTCTTTATAATGTAACAAGACCATGGGCTATGAAATATCTTACGGGTAATTTAGGAAAAGTTGTTGAAGATAATCAAAAAATAACTTGTTATATTAAAAGAAGTAAAGTTAAAAAGGAAAATTATTCTTACACTATTGCTTGCTTTGGGGTAGGAGAAAATAGAAAAAAGATTGCAAAAATATATAATTTAAATAAACCTATTTGTTATGTAATTGATAATTTGAAGTTTAAAGACCATCATGTATATATATTTGGATATAATAATTGTGAAGTTATCATTAAAAATTGTGATTTTGGATTAAATCTAAATATACATGTTAATGGTAAATGTGTACTAGATAACTCAAATATAACAACATTCTCTTATTTATCAATTGGTGCAGATGAATTAACAATTAAAAATATGGATAGAGAGCAAATTGATGTATTAAGCACTGAATCAAAGATTTATTTTGGAGCTGATGATAAATTGGATATAATTGATTCTAATATTGGATGGGATAATAAAAATATTAATGTTTCATTGTTAGCAGGTAATGAATTAAATATTATTAATTCTAAAATTAATGGTAAAGAAGTTGAATGCGAGTCAAAAACTATTAATGTTGATGAAAAAAGTTCACTAACTGCAGCTGATAAAGTTAAGCTACAAACAGATAATTTTAATTCTATAAATATTGGTGCACCAACAATTATTTTAAATGGGGAGGAAATTTTAAATAAAAAGCAGTCTGTTGTATTACAAAAAATAACCGAACCAATAACTTTTAAAAGATTGGAATTAATAAATCTTTTGAAAAAAGTTAAAAGTCAATGTGAAAAAATTAGCATAGGAAAAGTTTTAGAATATCAAGAAGAATTAAATGTTAAACCGTCTAGCAAGATTTTAAAAAAATAAATTATAAAAAGAATAACTCTTTGATAAGAATATATAGAGGCGCAAATTGTAAGTACTTTTTGGTACTTACTAAAAAATAAATGGAAGGGAGTTATTTTATGTTTAATTTAAAAGTTATGTTGTTATTTCTATAGTCAAAGTTAAAGAAAAGAAAGTGGTTTAAATGCATGAATTGATTAAAGAAAAAACAATATATGGTATTAATTTTAAAGTTATTAAAGATAATATTAAAGTGGATAAAGATTTTCAGATACCTTTAATAGAAGATAGAGCCTTTAGATATATTTGTAATGTTTATCCTAAAGTTATTAGAAAAAGGGATACCTATAGATATAATATCTGAAACAACTAATTTAAATAAAGAAGAAATATTAAAGTTACAAGATAACTAATAATATTTCTTTTATTTTTATGATATACTTTTATTATTGATTAATTAAAGGAGGTAAATAACTAATGCGATTCGAAAATATATATCTTAATTTTGGTACTCAAGTCGTTTATGATAATGCAAGTATTAGTTTTAATTCAAATGATAAAGTTGGCATAGTTGGAGTTAATGGAGCCGGTAAAACAACACTATTTAGAGTGATATTAGGTGAAATTCCTCTTGATAATGGTAAAATGATTATTCCAACTGAATATAAAATAGGTTATTTGCCTCAAGTTATTAAAACACCAGAAAATGGTGATCTAACCGTATTTGAATATTTGTTAGAAGGCAGACCAATCAAAAAGTTAGAAGATGAACTTACAACCCTTTATGAAAAGATGGCTACAGCTGATGATAAAGAATATAAAATAATTGCCAAAAGGATTAATAAAATAAATAATGAACTAGATTATTATGATCAATATAATTATGAAAATATTTTACTTAAAATAATAAGTGGAATGAATATTGATTCTAATATGTTAGATTTAAAGTTAAAAGATATCTCAGGAGGTCAAAAATCTAAAATTGCGTTTGCTCGTTTGTTATATTCTAAAGCTCATATTCTTCTTTTAGATGAACCAACCAACCATTTAGATTTAGATACTAAAGATTTTATAATTGAATACTTAAAGCAATATAATGGAATGATTCTAGTAATATCTCATGATACATCTTTCTTAAATGAAGTAACTACCAAAACATTATATGTTGATAAAGTAAAACATAATTTTGAAATATTTAATGGTAATTATGAAAAATATTTAAAAATAAAAGAAGAAAAAGATAAAGCAAAAGAAAGATTAATTGCTAAGCAAAGTGAAGAAGAAGAAAAACTAAAGAAAATAATTGCTAAATATATTCATGGAACTGAAAAACAAGCTAATATAGCCAAAGATAGAATCAAAAAGTTAGAAAAGTTAAAACAAGTTAAAGTAGAAGCAGAAAAGAAACAAAAAGTAACTAAATTTAAAATTAAAATTAATTATCCAAGTACTAGTATTCCTATTGAAGTTAATCATTTAAAATTTGGATATGATGAAAATAATTTATTATATAATGATTTATCATTTACTGTTCAAAGAGGAGAAAAAATTCTTATTGTTGGTGAAAATGGAATTGGTAAAACAACACTTTTAAGATTAATTATGGGTACATTAAAACCAATAGATGGCGAAATTAAAATTAATGATAAAACTTTAATTGGATATTATGCTCAAGAACATGAAATTATTGATAACTCTAAAACGATTTTAAATAATTTTAATAATTATGGACTAGCTAACTATGAAGTTAGAAGATATTTAGGTAATTTCTTATTTTCAGGAGATGATATTAATAAACTTGCAGGTGTCTTATCACCGGGAGAAAGATCAAGGGTTGGACTTGCTAAAATAGCGCTTAGTGGGGCAAACACGTTATTACTTGATGAACCAACCAATCATTTAGATCCCATGACTCAATTAAAAATAGCTGATATCTTTAAAGATTATGAAGGAACAATGCTAGTGGTATCTCATAATTTAGAGTTTGTTGATAGTTTAAATATCGACAGAATGTTAATTTTACCTAGTGGAGTAATTACTTATTATGATAAAGAAATAGTAACATACTATGAAACGTTAAATAACAATAAATAATTTAATTTTAATAGTAATAATGCTATACTTATAGTAGAGGTAGTGATTAGTATGCGTCTTATTAAAATAGATAAAGATGAAAACATTAAATATAATAAAGAAATAAAAAATTATTTAAATCCAGATTATATCTACGTTCCAATTGAAGATGGAACTAAAATTTTGGTTAGAAATCATGATGAAATAAATTTAGATACCATTTTATGTGAGAAGGATGGAATTGTTTCTTTAAGCAGTGTTTCTGGTAAGATAATTGGATTAAAAAATATGTATGTTAATGAAAATTTAACAAAATGTATTGTTGTTGAAAATAACTTTAGAGAAGATGGAAAGTTAATAAAATCAAAAAGAAAAATTGATAATATAGCTAAAGAAGAATTTGTAAATTTAATTAGAAAATATATTAATATAAATGAAGACTTTAATTCTAATAATTTAATTGTATCAGCTATCGATTATGAAATATATGAAATGGTTTTAAGTAAACTAATAAATAGTTATGCTGATGATATTCTTGATACCATAGATGCAATTATTAAAATACTTGATATTAAAAAATGTATTCTTGCTATTAAAGATAATGATTCTGATAATGTATTATCACTTTTAAACTTAATAGGAACATATCCAAATATTCAATTAAAATTAATGCCTGATTTATATCCTGTTGGTAATAAGCAAATCTTATCTAAAGAATTAATGGGAAAAGAAAAAACAATATTTTTAGATGTTAGTGATATTTTAAATATTTTAAATATTTTAAGAAAGGGTAAACCACTATGTTATAAATATGTTACATTTTCTGGCAATAAGATAAATAAATCAGTTGTATTAAAAGTTAAATTAGGAACAAATATTAAAGAGATAATTGATAATAATTTTAAAATATTAGATGATGATTATCACTTAGTAGTTAATGGTTTATTATCAGGATATGAATTAAATAGTTTAGATACAATTATTACAGAAGAAGTAAGAAGTGTTTTTATTACAAGTGCTATAACAGATAAAGAAACTAAATGTTTAAATTGTGGCTTATGTGTTAAACACTGTCCAGTAGGAGCAAATCCAAGGACAGGATATAAAATGGATAAATGTATAAAATGTGGACTATGTCACTATGTTTGTCCTGCTAATAGGAGGTAAATAATGAATAAATATATTGATTCTAAATTAACAATAAAAAAAATTAATATTATAAATTTACTAGCAATCCTTCCTTTACTAATTAGTGGATTTTATAAAAATGGAATTAAGTTATATGCCTTAGGACTAGTAAATATTTTTGGACTATTTAAACCTTTAATCTTTGATATTTTAGGTTTAGTTATTGGAATGCTTGTTCCTTTTATAGTTGATAATTATATTAAACATAAAAAAAGAAAGATATTATCTTATCTTACTATGAGTAATTATCCTTATTATGGCCTTATTTTAGCTAGTATAATAAGTATTAATACACCAATATATATATTCTTATTAGTTATATTTATATGTTCATTTATAAGTTTAATTTTAAAGAAACCTAATGTAAATATTGTATGCTTAATGGCTTTATTAATAATTCTAATTATGAATTTAAAGGGCAACTTTAGTTTTCAAAATATATATGAAAGCACTAATAATTTTCATTTAAATCCTTTAGATTACTTTATGGGCAAGGGTAGTGGAGGTATTAATTCTAGCAATATAATTTTACTTATCATAAGTATTATAATTTTATTTAGTCAAGATTATTATAAAAAAGAAATACCTTTATATGCATTTATAACTTATTTTTCTTTAATATTAGTTTATGGTTTATATAAAAATAATATTATATTAATATTAGATAGTTTATTTTCTAATAGTGTATTATTTTCCTATGTATTTATTGCAAGTGATATGAAAACAAGTCCTTATACTAAATTAGGTAAAATAATCTATGCTATTTTAATAGGCATAATTACCTTTATTTTATATATGTATTATCCTGAACTTGCTGGAATAGGTGCAATATTAATAGGAAGTTTATGTGCTAAAACAATTGATAAAATGGTTGAAAGATAAGTGCTTATAGTGATATAATTAATTAGGATAGAGAAGGATATAAAATATGAATAATAAATTAATTTTAGAACACTGTCCTAATTTTTATAATATTAATAACTTTTCTTTTTTTGAAGATGATACAATAAGTGCTAGACTAATTGATATATATCGTAAGTTTGTTTTTGAAGTAGATTTAAATAATAAAGATGAAGTTGATTCTTTAGAAAAAATAGATTATGTTTTAAATAAATATATTGAAGATTATATGTTTAGAAAACAATTACAAAAAGATGTTATGAATATAAGAGTTAAGACTAGTGATAATTTTATAAAAAAAACAATTGAAGCAATACTCGGATTTTATGATAGTTATGAAGCAGGATATACTAGAAATATTTATTTTGCGAGGTGGATTTAATGGATGAAGATTTTTATATAGAAGATAATTATAAAAGAAATGTTATCATTCTAATATTAGTTTTGATTTTATTTGGTTTTGGCCTATATTATGTATATAAAAATTATTATAAAAAGAATTATTTAAAAATAAATGATGTAACAGTTGAACTAGGCAATAAATTAAGTGAAAAAATAGAAGATTATATTAAATGTGAAAACTATAACTCTTATAAATTAGATTTAAGCAGTGTTGTAGTTGATGAAAATGGTAAGACAACTAAGGCTGGAGAATACTCTTATGCTGTTATTAAGGGACAAGATGTAAAAAGAGGAAAAATATATGTTAAAGATACAAGAAAACCAATTGTTAGTGTAAAAGATTTAAAAGTTGGAATTGGAGAAAGCTATGGTGCTTTTGACTTTGTTAATAGTTGTGATGATTTATCACTTCCATGTACAACATTATTTAAAGATGCTAATGATGCTGAATTAAGTAGTAAAGCTGGTAATTATAAAATAAATATAATTGTAAGTGATAATGCTGGTAACAAAATAGAAAAGACAGTAAATTTAATAGTAGAAGAAGGGTATTCTTATAAAGAAGTTAAAGCAAGTGATTTAAATGTAGATCACTTATCAAATGAAAATAGTAATTGGAATAAAACCTATACATATAAATTTGATAAAGCATATGATGAAGAAAGCGTTGAATTTAATGAGATAATTGAAAAATATAGTACCGTAAATATTAAATTAGATAAAAGTATTAAAGATAAAGAAATAATAATCATTTATAATAAATATAGTTATGCCATTGGATTAAGTATTAAAGTGACTTTTGAAGATAATACCTATGAATTTATATCAAGTGATAAAATTAACGAATTTATTAAACAAGATGAATAAAAACTATTGCACAAAGTTAAACTTTTTGGTAAGATATCTTTGTGCTTTGGAAATGGCGGTGTAGCTCAGTTGGCTAGAGCATCCGGTTCATACCCGGCAGGTCGGGAGTTCAAATCTCTCCGCCGCTACCATTTTTGTAATTAAACCTAAGGGTAAAATTCCTTTAGGTTTTATTTATTTTATAAGGGATTAATAAGATTAGAAAGAAGTGTAAAAGATGTATAAAATGATTATATCAGATTTGGATGGAACATTACTTAATGAAGATAAGAAGGTAAGTATAAATACAAAAAAATATTTAAGAGAATTAAAAAACATAGGATATATAATATGTTTAAATACAGGTAGAACAATTAAAAGAGCTTTATATGCTATTGATGATTCCTCATTTGCTAATTATATTATAGCTAATAATGGAGCATATATTTATGATATAGATAATAATAAGTGTTTATATAAAAGCATTATTAAAGATGCAACTGTTAAAGAATTGTTTTTAAATCATATTAAAGATTTTAATACATTTGAAATGAACTCAGACGATTATATTTATCGATATAATTTACAAAAAGAACCAAGTTATCCATACGTTTTAAGAATAACTAATAATGATGATTTAATAAAAAATATAAATAACATTTATAATATGACTATAAGATTTAATAATGAAGAAATAACTAATGAATTTTTAGAAGAAATAAAAAATAATTATCTAGATATTTATGCCTTTGTAATGCAAGATTCATTTTCAGATCAAAAATGGATTACGATTATGAATAAAGAAGTTAATAAATTTAATGGTATAAAATTATTATCTAATAAACTAAATATAGATAATAGTGAAATTATTGCTTTTGGAGATGGATTAAACGACATTGAAATGCTTGAAAATGTAGGATGCGGAGTAGCAATGTATAACGCATTAGAAAACGTAAAAAAAGTATGCAAAGATATAACTAAGTTTGATAATTCGAATGATGGAGTTATAAAATACCTTATTGATAATATATAGATAGTATATTACAGATTATAAATATTTAATATTCATGAAAAATAATAACATTTGAATCATAATAAAGACACTTAAATAGACAGTTAACTAGTTAGTTTATTATTGTATAATTGTGAAGTTTCATAAAATTTTTGGTTGATTATTTTTGAATTTAATTGTATCACAAACATGCCGAAAAACAGTAATTTTGAAGGAAGAAAAACGATTTAGCGACTAAGGAATATCTTCTTTTATATTGTCTTAATATCATTTCAGTAATTTGCAAATCATTTTGCACAAAATTTTTATTTTTATATATTTTATTTTTTTAATTTATAATTTATATATAAATAGAACAAAATTTCGCTTGACGGGGGGTATTTAGTAATATAATTTGATAAGAATAGGAGTTCAAAAGATGAAAACTAAACTTATCAAATTTTTTAATTTAATAAAAAAAAATAAACAAGCAAAGATATTAACTATAATGGGAATTATACTTTTATTTATATTTACTTTAGGTTATTCATTATCAATGTTTACATCAAGTCAAAATAAAAAGATTGCTAATATAAAGGTTAATGATTTATCATTTAATATAACAACAAATAGTGGCACGTCAAATGATAGAATATTACATTT
>CAKOJQ010000021.1 GCA_934090795.1 uncultured Bacilli bacterium | reverse complement strand
AACTATGGAGAATAGTTGGAATTTTTAATGTAAAAGATTCAACTGGTAAAATTGAAAGAAAGATTAAATTAGTTAGAGATGAGTCATTAGGTAATTTTTCATGGGATGCCACTGGAAATGACAATTACGGATTTAATAATTGGAAAGAAGCAGACTTAAAAAATGAATTAAATGGTGATTATTTAAATACAACTTTAACTGCAAACAAGACAAATTGGTATAATTCATACTTGGATTCAAGTACTAATAAACCAGTACTTCGCCAAACTGGAGAATTTGATTATACTAAAGTTATAAAAAGTAATTATCAAAATATGATAAGTGAAAGTGTATGGAATATTGGAGGAAATAGTTTTACTGGTTCAGCCCCATATACATTGAATTTATTAAGTCAATATAATGCAGAAAGAGAAACAATAACGTATAAAAATAGTCGCCCTACTGAATGGACAGGTAAGGTTGGACTAATTTATGCTAGTGATTATGGATATGCATCAACACTTGCAGAATGTCATGAAAACCTAAGAGCAGGTGTAACATATGAAAATGATAAATGGGATTACTCAAACGGAATATGTAAGACAAATAATTGGTTTGCGAAGTCTAGTTGGTATTGGACATTGTCGCCTTACTCTGGTACCTCGTATCACGTGTTCCATGTGGGTGGGGACGGTGCTGTCGATGGCGACGTCGCGTCTGGCTCTAGCGGGGTTTGGCCGGTCGTTTTCTTGAAATCTGATATCTTATTCATAAGTGGAACTGGCGAAAAAGATAAACCTTACAAATTATCTATTTAAAAGCCCGTTCAATTAACTGTGTCTTTAAGAAATGGAATTATATCCATTTTTTTATATGCATTTTAATTCTTTTCTTTATTAAGTAAATTTGATACAATTTTTATATAAGAAATCGAGGGATAAGATGTTAGATAAATTTGTACCTGATATGTACTATAAAAGTGTTTATGATATAGATTATAATAAATTAAAGAAAAAGGGAATTAAATGTGTTATTTTTGATTTAGATAATACACTAGCTCCTTTAAATATGAATAAACCTTCTAAGAGGTTAAAAGATTTAATAGAAGATATTAAAGAATTAAATTTAAAAATATTAATTATATCTAATTCTAATAAGAAAAGAGTAGAACCTTTTAAAGAAATACTTAATGTTGATTCAGCCTATTTTGCTGGAAAACCATTTAGTAAAAAATATAAAAAAGTTATGAGTTTATATAGACTTAAAACTACTCAAATAGCATGCGTAGGTGATCAATTATTAACTGATATTTATGGGGCTAATAGATTAGAATTATTAAGTATTTTAGTTAATCCCATTGGTAATACGGATTACGTTTTAACTAAATTTAATAGATTTATAGAACCATTTATTTATAATAAGTTAGAGAAAAAAGAGTTATTAAAAAAAGGAGAATATTATGAGTAAAATATGTTTTGGATGTGGGGCTAAATTACAATATAGTAATAAAGATGCTAAAGGATATGTTCCAGAAAATAAATTAAATGATGCTAAATATTGTATGAGATGTTTTAAATTAATGCATTATGGAGTAAATATTAATGATACAGTTCCTAAAAAAGTTGAAGAAATATTATATTTAGTTAATAGTGATGATAAATTTACAATATTTATGTGTGATTTTCTATCTTTATCAGACAAAATAATTAATATCTATAATAAGATTAAAGGTAAAAAACTATTGTTAATATCTAAAATAGATGTAATTCCTAAAGATATTAAAATTGATACCATTAGAAAATATATAATGGATAATTATAAAGTAAATAATGTTAGGTTTGTTAGTAGTGTTAATGGTTATGGAATAGATTCTTTAATTAATTATTTAATAACTAATAATATTAGGGAAAGTTACATTTTAGGAGAAACTAATTCAGGTAAAAGTACCTTAATAAATAATATTTTAGATGCCTTTGATTCTAAATTAACTAAAACAACTATAAGTAATAGTAAAAATACTACTCTAGATTTTATAAGACTAAATGTTAATAATAATTTAACTATAATTGATTCACCAGGATTTGTAACTGATAGTTATGAAGTAAATTGTCCATTAAAGAAAGTGATTAAACCTTTAACATACCAAATGAAAGATGGAGAAGTACTTAAAATAGATAAATTTTATCTTAATTTTTCTGCATCAACAAGCATAACTATTTATTCTTGTTATGATTTAGAGATTAAAAAGTATTATAAAGATGATATAAGTTTTACGTATAATGAAAAGATAAATTCAAATAGTGATATTGTTATTTATGGTTTAGGTTTTATAAATGTTAAAAATGAATGTATCATTGGTGTATCTAACATAGATAGTAGTTTATTAGAGTTTAGAGAAAGTGTGTTTAAGTAGTATATGACAAAAATTAGAGTAATGGATGAAGATTTATCCAATAAAATTGCGGCTGGAGAAGTAGTAGAGAAAGCTGCTAATGTGGTTAAAGAATTAGTTGAAAATTCAATAGATGCTCAGAGTAAATCAATTAAAATAGAACTAATTAATTCAGGATTAAAAGAAATAATGATAACTGATGATGGAATTGGAATGAATCATGAAGATGCTCTTTTAGCGTTTAAAAGACATGCAACTAGTAAAATATATAAATTAGAAGATTTATTCTTTATTAATTCGCTTGGCTTTAGAGGTGAAGCACTTCCATCAATTGCGTCTGTTTCTAAAGTTAGATTAAGAACTAGCGATGGTAAAGAAGGAACTTATTTAGAAATTAATGGTGGTAAATTAGAAAATACTTCATCATGCGATTTAAGAAAAGGAACTATTGTTACAGTTAGAGACTTATTTTATAATACCCCTGCCAGACTTAAATATTTAAAAAGTGAAGTAACTGAACTTAGTTATATAACTAATTATGTGGAGAAATTAGCGCTTAGTTATCCTAATGTATCATTTAAACTTATGAATAATGGGAATACTTTAATAGAGACAAGTGGTAGTAATAATTTACTTAAAGTAATACATGAATTATTTGGAGCAAATATCAGTAAAAATATGGTTAAGATAAACGCTAGTAACGATGATTATGATATTTCTGGATATATTTGTAAACCATGTGTATTAAAGTCTAATCGTAATTTTATGATTACAATAGTTAATGGTAGAGTAGTTAAAAATGCTGAGGTAAATAAAACTATTAATGATGCTTATTATACATATAAACCTGATATTAAATATCCTGTGGTAGTTTTAAAGATTGAAACAGATCCTACTTTAATAGATGTAAATATTCATCCAACTAAACAAGATATTAAATTTAGTAAGATAGATAGTTTAACTAGTTTAATTACTAACACTATTAAAGATGCTTTATATAATAGTTTATTAGTGCCAAATGTAGAAGTTAAAGAAAGTAAACAAATAAGTATTCCTATTCAAACAGTAAGTGAAGTTGATAAATCTTTTAATAATGATAGTGAAGAAGATTATGTTATAGAGGAGACTCCTTTATTTATTAATGATTCTATTAATGATAGTCAAAGTGAAAAAGAACAAGTAGCTATGGATTTTAAAGTTAATGAAAAGAATGAAGAGATTAAAAAGATTGAATTTTATCCTTGTGGATTAGTTATGGGAACTTATATAATTGCCCAAAATGATGATGCGATGTATTTAATAGATCAACATGCTGCTCAAGAAAGAATTAATTATGAAAAGATTAGAAATGCATTATATGATGATAAAATTAAAACAACTGATTTACTTATTCCAATAAGTATTGAACTATCTCCTAGTGATTATTTAAAATTACAAGATAATAAAAAAGTATTAACTGATTTAGGTTTTGTTATTGATGATTTTGGAATAAATACGATTATTATTAAAACCCATCCAACTTGGTTAATTTCAGGTTATGAAGAAGAAAATATTCGAAGAATTATTGATTATATTTTAGAAATGCCTAAAGATTTTGATAGAGTAAGATTTATTGATAATATTTCTGCTACATGTGCATGTAAGATGAGTGTTAAAGGAAATACTTCAATAACAATGGAAGAAGCTGAAAGCATATTAAATCAACTAGTTAAATGTGATAATCCTTATAATTGTCCGCATGGAAGACCAACTATTATTACATTTACTAAATATGAATTAGAAAGATTATTTAAGAGGGTAATGAATTAAGATGATTATAGTAGTATGTGGGGCAACAGCTAGTTATAAAACAAGATTAAGTGTGGATTTAGCTAAAAGATATAATGGAATAGTAGTTAATGCAGATTCTTTACAAGTTTATAAAGAACTTGATATTGCAACTGCTAAAATAAAAGAAGAAGAAAAAGAAGGCGTTCCTCATTATTTATTTGATATAGTAGATAAAAATGATATGTATACAGTTTATGATTATCAAAAAGATTTAAGAAATATATTAGATAATAATAGGGATAAAAATATTATAATTGTAGGTGGTACTGGTTTATATATTAAAGCTGGGTTATATAATTATGTGTTTGAAGATGATACTTCTTATGATACTTATGATGATATTTCTAATGAAGAATTATATGAAAAAGTTAAAGAAAAATATCCTAATATTGATATACACGTAAATAATCGAAAAAGATTAATAAGAGCACTTAATAAAAAAGAAGATTATGATAATAAAGGTAATGAATTATTATATGATGCTAAATTTATTGCGATTGATTTGGATAGGGATGTTTTATATGACCGAATTAATAGGCGTGTAGATATAATGGTTAAAGATGGCTTAATTGAAGAAGCAAGAAAGTTGTATGATGAACATATTTATTCAAAGGCTGTAATGACTTGTATTGGCTATAAGGAATTATATATGTATTTTGATGGTAAAATAAGTTTGGACGAGGCTTTAGATTTAATTAAGAAAAATAGTAGACATTATGCTAAAAGACAATATACTTGGTTTAAGAATCAAATGGATGTTAAATGGTTTAAGTTAGATAAATGTTATGATGATACCTATAAAGAGATTATTGCATACTTAGAAGGAGATAAATAAAATGAAAGAATATACAGGTAGATGTATAGGAATTATTACCGATGCACATAGTTTGTTAGTTCCTACTATGGCATGTTTAAAAGATATGAAAAATAAAGGAATAACAGAAATATATTCTTTAGGGGATAATGTTGGAGTTGGACCTAGTCCTAAGAAAATAATGGAGTTATTTGACGAGTATAATGTTAAATCTATAGCTGGCAATAGTGAAGATTATATTACTCTTGGAATAGATCCTTTTAAAAGTTATTTTACAGAAGAAAAAGAAGAAAGTTATTTATGGACGTTATCTAATTTAAATAGTTATGAAATAGGAATAATAAATTTATATCCTCATTTTATTGATTTATGTTTGGGCGGTAAGAAAATCGCATTATGTCATTTCGCAAATGATTGTAGATTTGATTATACTAAAAATAGTACGTGGGCTTATCAGGCTAATTATAAAAACGGCATAGATGCATATAAACAATTTTTATATACTAATAGTCAAGAACAAAAACTTGATATGGCAAATAAGATTAAATTTTTAGGCAAAAATAGTGAAGAAGCTAAAGGAATAATATCAGCAATAAATGAACCATTATTTAATGGAAAAAAAGTAACTGATTATGATTCTATATTTCAAGGACATGTTCATTTTGAAATGTTTGAAAGAGGAGAAAATACATCATTTTATACTTTAAGAGCTGTTGGTATGGCTTATGGAAATGATCCAGTTGATACAGCATCTTATGTTATCTTAAAAGAAAAAAGAAATAATCAAGGGTTTGATGTTCAAAAAGTTTTGGTTAAATATAATCGCAGAAAGTTAGAAAATGAAATATTAAATAGCGATGGACCAATGGAAACAATTAAAAAATTTACTAACATGAGGTGAAAATTTTTGATTAATTTGATAAATAAAATAAAATATGCTATCATGAATATGTAAGGGAAACTTACATAAAATAAAAAAAGGAACATTTAGTTATGCAATGCTGAATGCCTATCCTTTATAAATTAAGGTATTGACATTTAATTACTCAGTTTTCATAGGTAATTAAGTGTCTATTTTTTACTATATATACCAAAATAGATATACATAGAATAATGAAACATACGTATCTTAGAAATTTAATAATAAATTTTCTTTTACTCATATGCATCACCTCCTCATCTTATTATTATTAAAAGGTGAGGATAGACACCCAGCAACTAATTGTTCCTTAGTTGGTATTATACTATTAGTGTAAATCATAAACAAGTGAAAATGTTAATATAATTAAATAGTTATTCTTAATGTAACTTTACAGTTTCTTTTTGCATTAAATTTATATATGGTTTATAATTATAATGGAGTTGATAGTATATGGCTAAAAAGAAAAAAAGAAAAGGTGAAAGTGCTAGTAAGACTAAATTTTCTTCAGAACTAATTGGTTTATTACTTGTACTTGTTGGAATAATTGGAATAGGAGCATTTGGGCCTGTAGGACATCTTATTAAATCCTTTTGTATATTTTTAATGGGGACTTGGTGGGCTATTTTTGTTTTATTATTAATTATTCTTGGAATGTATATGATTATTAAGGGAGATTTACCTAAGTTTTTTAATTCAAGATTAATTGGGTTATATCTTTTGTTAATCGCATTACTTGCTCTTAGTCATATTAACTATATTGCTGATAGTGCAGTACTTAAAAATAATGATATATTTCAAAATACCATAGATAATTTTATGAATACAATAAATAGTGAAAATTTTATAAATTTAAGTCAGACTGGTGGAGGAATAATTGGAGCATTTTTCTCATGGGGATTTGTTAATTTATTTGATTTAACTGGTACTTATATTATTTTAGCTGTTTTTGCCTTATTTGGAGTAGTAATGGCTCTTAATGTATCACTTGCTGATATAGTAGTTAAAATTATTAAGTTCTTTAAAGGACTTGGAGATGGAGTTAAATCTAGTAAGGCTTTAAAATTAAGTGAATCTGATGAAGAAGAAGATGACGACGATGATGAGGAGGAAGAACAAGTAAGTCCAGTAAACAACAAAGTTATGATTACTTCTAGTGAAGAAATGAGTAGATTTCATAATGAAAACTATGATAATAATAAAGAAGAAAAAACAACTAGTAGTGCTCCTATAACTATTCAAAATAGTTCTAATGGTGAATATCATTTACCTCCACTTGATATATTAAATCCTCCGGCTAAAACTAAAAAGGTTAATAATAGTGATTTCTTAAATCAAAATAGACTTGCTCTTGAAAAAGTTTTAAGGGATTTTCAAATTACTGGTAAAGTAGTCGAAATACATGAGGGGCCTGCTGTAACTCAGTTTGAGGTAGAAATTAAAGCAGGTACTAAAGTTAATAGAATTACAAGTATTAGTAAAGAAATAGCGCTAGCACTTGCTGCTAAGGACGTTAGAATTGAAGCCCCTATTCCGGGAAAAAGTACGGTTGGAGTTGAAATACCTAATAGAAATGTTGCTAGTGTACCAATTAGAGAAGTACTTAGTACAATTCCAAAATCAATGAATGATGCTAAGATATTAGTTGCTCTTGGTAAGGATTTAATGGGAAGAACGTGCTGTGCTGATTTATCAAAAATGCCACACTTACTTGTTGCAGGATCTACTGGTTCAGGTAAATCAGTTTGTATCAATAGTTTTATTGCATCAATATTAATGAGAATGAATCCGAATGACATTAAGTTAGTTTTAGTTGATCCTAAAAAGGTAGAATTATCTAATTATAATGGAATACCTCATTTATTATGTCCAGTTGTAACTGATCCTAAGAAAGCAAATGTCGTACTTCAAAAAATAGTTGCGGAAATGGAAAATAGATATCAAAAATTTGCTGATAACAACGTTAAAAATATTTCAGGATATAATGAAATGATCGAAAAAAATAATAAAAAGAATAACACAAATGTTCCTAAGATGCCTTATATTTTAGTTATAATTGATGAACTTGCTGATTTAATGCTTGTTGCAGCTAAAGAGGTAGAAGATTCAATCATGCGTATAACTCAAATGGCTAGAGCGGCTGGAATTCATTTAATTGTTGCAACTCAAAGACCATCAACTGATGTAATTACAGGTGTAGTTAAAGCAAATATACCATCACGTATTTCTTTTGCAGTAGCATCTCAAATAGATTCAAGAACTATTTTGGATAGAAGTGGTGCAGAAAAATTACTTGGAAAAGGTGATATGTTATATTTACCTATGGGAGAAAATACGCCAGTTAGAATTCAAGGTAACTTTATATCTGATGAAGAAACTCAAAGACTTATTGATTACGTATCTAAAGAACAAGTTGCTAGTTATGATAATAGTTTAACTGAAATACCAGATAATCATATGGCTGGGGCAAATAGTGGTACTGAAGAGTATGATGATCCTTTATATAACGATGTAGTTGATTTTGCAATTACAACTGGTAAGATAAGTGCATCGTTAATTCAAAGAAGATTTAGAGTTGGTTTTTCAAGAGCCGCTAGAATTGTAGATTTACTTGAAGAAAGAGGAATAATTGGCCCACAAAATGGATCTAAACCACGAGAAGTAATAGTAAAAATACAACAAAGTGAATAATAATTTAATTATTTTATATATATGTTACTATTTACAAATTAGAAAACAATCTAATTAATATTGATAACCAAAAGAATGCCTACTTAAGGCATTCTTTTGTGGATAAGAGATTGAAAGTAATAGTAGTGGATATAATTCTTAGGACATATTAGTTTATTAGCAGAAGAAGTAAATAAAAAACTGTTAAGTATAAAAATAGTAGAATCAAGTAAATCATTAAGAGGAAAGATCATAGTTTGGATGTGACAGTTTGCAAGAGGGATAAAAAATATACTAGCATATGCACATACAGGCATTAAAGAATAGCAAAAAATAGAGATAAGAGAAAAATATAAGAAACTAAGTCTTAAATTATAAATAAAGAAAAAAACTAAAACTATAAAAAATAAGATTTAACAAATAAATTTAAATAAATTATAAAAAACATAGCTTGTTTTTTGTAAAATACCGCAACTCAAAATTAATTATTATTGATTTAATAATTAAAGAAATATATAATTAATTAAGATAGAAGGAGATAGAGAAATATGAATAATAATAAACTAATTAATATTATAATAGTAGTTACTTTAATTAGTATGATACTTATATTTGGTGGTATAACATATGCTTATTTTACTGCATTTAATAATAGTGGATCAACACTTCAAGCAAATGTTAAAGCAGGTAATATGTTAATAACATATAATGATGGAACAGATAATATATTACCAGTAAATGATATTCAACCAGGTGACACTATTTTAGTTGATAAAACATTTAGTTTAACAGGAACCAATACAACTAGTGGACTTATAATGCCATTTAAAATTTATTTAGAATATCAAAATACGTTTAAAAATGGAGAATTATTTTATTTTTTTAAAAGAACTGATACTAGTGAAAAGGTCGTGGTTAAAGTGGCTGACTTTTATGGTAGGGGTGAAATATCTCAAGACATTATTGATAATGGATATTTGCATTTGCCTCAAGAATTGTTAGGATACTATGTAAATCCGATAGAAGATTGGAGTAATAATCCTTATAGTCAAGAGATAGCTAGTGGTTATTTTAAAACAAATAGTGATGGGGTTACAGCTACATTTAGTTTAAAAATGATGTTTATGGAAACAAAAAAAAATCAAGATTATAATAAGGGTG
>CAKOJQ010000020.1 GCA_934090795.1 uncultured Bacilli bacterium | reverse complement strand
CATTTTTTTTAAAAATTTTTGAAAAATGTTCGCTTGACGGTAAGCATTAAATTTTTCAATATCTCTTTTTATACATACGTTTATAATAGCTATTTTAGTTTTTTAAAGCCGTAATTGGTACAATATATACACCATCTGGCCTTTTATATGCAGCTGAAGTAAGCCCACAAATAACGCATAATGTGCTCTGTGCTTTACCATTATCTTTTAATATAGAATCTCTTATATTTATTAAATTCTTAGCCGCATTATCAATTTGATTAGCACCTAATTTTATTTCAAATGCACACCATGAACCATCTTCTAGTTCAATTACTTGATCAATTTCCTTATTTTGATAATCTTGATAATGATAACATTTAGCATTAAAACTATCAGCATATACTTTTAAATCGTGTATAACTAATGATTCAAATAGAAAACCAAAAGTTTCTAAATCATTAATAAGTTTATCTTCAGTTATATTAAGAAGAGCACAAGCCATAGATGGATCAGCAAAATGTCTTTTTTCTGCTTGTTTAACTCTTACACTAGATCTTATATTTGTACTAAATGGCTCATCATTATCAAGTAAGAATAATCTATCGAACGCATCTAAATATGAAGATAAAGTATCAACATCAATGTCTTCATTATCTATTTCTTTAATATCATTTTTTAATGTACTATTAGTTACAGTTGTACTTTCATTTCTAGCCAAAGACTTAAGTAACAGCTTTACCTTATGTTTATCCCTACTAATACCATCCAATCTATATAAATCATCATTTATTATTAAATTTATATACTCATTAACTATTTCTTTTGCATCACTAGCAGAATAATTTATATTTCCAGGAAAGCCACCACGAATAATTAATCTGGCAAGATTTCTAAGTTCTACTTTACCAGTTGCTTTATCTATAAATTTTCCTTCACAAATATCTTTTAATGATATATCACCAGTTGAATCACCAGTTTCATAAAGTGACATAGTTCTCATATTAATTTTCCCGAATCTTCCGGCTCCACTATGTGAAATACCTTCTCTTTTAGGAGTACTTGAACCTGTTAAAATATATTGTCCTTTTAATCCTGTTCTATCGACATCATATCTTATTTCATCCCAAAGATTTGTAGCTTCTTGCCACTCATCAATCAGTTTTGGTTTTTCCCCCTCAAGAATTACCTGAGGTGACATTTTAGCAAGTTCTAACTCATTGGCTCCAGCTGCCGTATTAACATATAGCAAAGATTCACTTTTTGCATGATATCTAGCAGTCCATGTTTTGCCTGAAAATCTTATTCCACTTAAACACACAGCACCAAATAGTCTTAAATATCTTTCAATTTTTTCATCAATTATTCTTTTTCTATAATTTATTGTTTCCATAATACCACCCAAACTATCATTATTAAGTGAATCATATTCCGTAAGATTTTACATTCTCATTCCGTGAGATTTTGTATTTTCATTCCGTAAGATTTTTAAATTTCAACTACATCTTCTTTTAAAATAGTTTCTAATCTTTCTTTATCATTTACATCTTTGCAGTTACTAGCATGCTTAATAATACACTTTTCATATAAATTTCTAGCATACCTTGCATTACCAAAATTATCATCATCAATATGTTTTTCAAATATATTCTCTACTTTACTTAAAGCATCATCATCTATTTTAAAGTTAGACTTTCCAACAAATAACTTAAATATTTCTAATAATTCACTACTTGTATAATTTGGAAAATTAAAAGTATAACCAATTCTTGATTTAATACCTGAATTAGATTCTAAAAATGGTTTCATCTCTTTAGTATAACCAGCAAATATAACTACAAAATCTCCTCGATAATCTTCCATAGCCTTAATTAATGTTGCTACTGCCTCTTCATTATAACTATTATTTTTACTATATAAAGTATATGCCTCATCTATAAATAATACTCCACCCATAGCCTTATTAATAATTGCACTTGTTTTAGGACCAGTTTGACCAACATATTCACCAACTAAATCCTTAGCAGTTACTTCAACTAATTTATTATACTTAATATATTTTAAATCATATAAAATATTAGCAAGTATTCTAGCAACAGTTGTCTTACCAGTTCCCGGATTACCTAAAAAGACCATATGTAAATTAACATCATTTATTTTTACATCACCATTTGTCTTCTTCTTTAAAGAAATTAAATCTATTAACTCATAAATTGTTTTCTTAATATCATCTAATCCAATTAAACTATTTAATTCTTTTAATATATCATCAATACCTTTTTCTTTATTTAAAATAGGAACATCCCCGTTAAATGCAATATAACTAACTAAATTATCTCTGAAAGTAGAATAATCTAAACTGCTTTTATTAAAACTATTATTTATATAATCTTCTAATTTTTCATTATCTATTTCTTTATTTAATCTATTCTTAATATCATTAATTATATACTCAGTATCAGGTAATACTTCATTTAAATGATAACTAAAATAACTATTTTCTAATTCATTATCATTTTTAATAAAATCTTTTAATACATCATCTCTATCATTTAATATAACAATATTTTTATTCTTACTATTATCCTTTAAAATATGAATTAATTTATTTATATCATTATTATTTAACCCTAAAAAATTACTAATAACAACAATACCAGATTTATAATAATCTCTTAACTTAATAATATTATCTAATTCGTTTAAAGAAACATAACTTACATTATTATTTATTAAATATTTTGAACTAACACTTTTTAACAAATTAACAATATTATCTAATGTCTCCTTATTATTTCCATATAATAACATATTAAAATTAATATATACACCATCTTTATAACTTTTAATATAAGTAATCATTTTCTTTAATAATTCTTTTGAATCATCTTCAAGTAACATATTATCTATTTGATTTATATCTACTTTTTGTTCTTCTTTTTGATTTATATTAGTTAACACTTTATCCCCAAAGAAATCTTTATAAACATCATCTAACAATCTTCTATTATCCATTTATTTCTCCTTTATTTACGAAAAAAGCATAATAATTTTATGCTTTAGGTACATTTATTTCAATTAATTTATTCTTTAATTCTTTTTCAATATTTTCAAGTTCAGCTTCTGCTTCCATTCTCTTTGCATGTCCTTCTTCATGAATCTTTATAACACTATCAATAGTTTCAATTAAATCTTGATTAGTTTTCTTAAGAGTTTCAATATCAATAATAGATTTTTCTGCTTCAGTGGCAATATCTATTGATCCTTGTTTTAAAGTTTCACTATTTTTCCTTAACATCTCATTTGTAAGATTAGAAACAGCTTGTTGTTCTTGCAAAGCCTTCTTAGAATTATTAATGCCTAACGCTAAAACCATTTGATTTTTCCATAATGGAATCGTATTAGTAATTGAACTTTGAATTTTTTCAACTAATTCAGCATCATTATTTTGTAATAATCTAATTTGTGGAGCCATTTGAATTGAAATAATTCTAGTTGTTTTTAAATCATATAATTTCTTTTCAAAACGATTAATTTGACTTTCTAAATCTTGAACTTTTTGAGCATCTAATTGATCATGAGTTTCACTATATTTTTTTTGAGCTTCAATTAAAGTAACATTCTTAAGTTCCTCTAATTTTTTCTCACCAGCAATAATATACAAAGAAATTTCTTTAAAATATTCTAAATTCTTTTCATACATAGTATCAAAAATGGTGATATCTTTAAGTAATTGTACTTTATTTTTCTCTAAATCTTTTTCAATTAAATCAACATTTTTTTCTATCTTATTATATTTAGCAATTACAGTATCAATTTCTTTCTTAGCACTACTAAATAATTTAAATATACCTTTCTTTTCACTTCCAATAGATGAATTAAATGATTTAATTTCACCTACTAAATTAGCTAGCAAAGCCCCAGTATCTCCAATATCCTTAGTTTTAACATCTTCTAGTACTGTATCTGAAAAAGTACTAATTTTATTTTGAGCCTTAGCTCCATATTGAAGAACTAAATTTTGATCCATAACATCTATTTTAGTAAGAAATTCATCAACTGCTTTTTTCTCACTATCAGATAATGCATCATAATTTAAAGATTTTTCAATTACTTTATCTGTTATTTCTTTTCCAGATTCAGTTATCTTACTAACATTTTCACTATTTAATTTATCTTCTACTTTTAATTCTATATTCATATTTTCTCCTACTTACTTAAATATTCTATTAATTCATTATAATAATTCATTTTTAAACTAGTTACAGTACTAGTTATTTTACTAGGAATGCCTATTCCTAGGTCACTAGTACTTACACTTGTTCCAGTAACACCTGTTCTAAATCCATATTTTTCCCAAGCAATTTTACTTATTTCTTCATCTTCAAATGCTTGTAATAACT
The DNA here is from genome assembly GCA_934090795.1 of uncultured Bacilli bacterium. GTDB lineage: Bacteria > Bacillota_I > Bacilli_A > RF39 > UBA660 > CAG-533. Next base: position 8,570 of record CAKOJQ010000020.1, on the reverse strand, counting down.
TTTTACCATTTTCACTAAAAATAGTTAAACAATGAGAATTCCAAATAGTTGGTTTAGGATATAAAACTACAATATCATCTTTTACCTGATTAAATCCCGTTGGATTAGAATTAGCAAAATCAATTATGCTCTTTTCATAATCAACTATCATAGGTTCACCACCCATACCAGTTTTTAAATATCTCTCAAATAAATCAGCTGGTGTATTATTCATATAACCACTCTTTTGATAAAATACCTTTAATTTCTTTAAATTAGTTTCAATTGTAGCATCGTTAATTTCTCCACCACTTAATATGGATAATAATAGTCCATAATATGTAGCACCAGGAGATGATGACACTGGATCAGTAGATGCTATATTAATATTCCCATATAAATCTTTAAGTCCAATATCTTTCCATTTTTTACCATTTAATATATAATCAATTAATTTATTCATATCAGTTATATAATAAACCCCATCTTCATTAGTAACAATTTTCTCTTTTATTAGAGAATTAACAACTTCTTTCCAACTATATATAACTATTGGTGTATTAAGAGTTAAACCACCATCTAATACATAATATCTATCAGCTTCATTCTTAGATTTATCAGGAGATAACTTATAATAATCATAAAATCTTTGATCAGATGTAAATAACGCATCATACTTACTAACATCATCACTATTAATACTAATACTTTCACCATTTTTAATTTTAGTTATAACTTCACTATTACCTAAATTAACACTTTCTCTTATTAAAGGTTTACTAATTGTTTTTCCATTACTCCAATTATCATAAACAACTTTAATTTTATATTTCTTTAAAAGAATATTTGCAACTTCACTATCAGCAATAAAATCTTCTTTACCACCACCAGTTGCTACATATATAGTTGTAATGTTTGTACTTGCACCATCATTTTTATCACCAATAAACTTAATACCTACTATTAACCCTATAAGTAATATAAAAATTCCAATTCCTATATATTTTTTATTCATTGTTATCCTCCTTAATTATTTCTTCATCATCAAAACCATCCGCTTTAAGCATTGAATTAAATACTTTCATATCCGCATCTATATTTATAATATCATTTTGATATAAACTATCCAATATTTTACTAAAAGCTTCATTAGCAGTTTTAAGCATTTCTTTGGTATTTTTAGTAAATTCCTTCATTTCTTTAGAAGATAAATCTTGATTTTCTATTTCATCATATCTTTTAATTATGCTAAGTGTAACTGGTAAATAATAATCAAAAAAATTATTAATATTTCTAATCTTTTTATTATCTTTTTCAACTGTATTAATTATCTTATTCGCATTATCCCATATTTCACTTATATATTTAACTATATCACTATCATCTATCTTTTTACGCATATCATATATTGCTTTAGAATCATTTCTAGCAATATCTATTTTTTTATCTAACTTTTCATAAACTATTTTTTCACTTTTATTATCAAAGGCAAGTATTAACTCACCAGCAGTAAATGCTGCTGCTCCAATTAATAATGATGGAATAAATGGAACAGCAAGTGTTAAGTAAGGAACTGCAAAGAAAGCACTACCAGCAAGAGCCGAAACAACTTCTTTATTTTTAATCTTCATTTTAGTTATAGCTCCTTACTTCTTTAAACGCTTCTAATAAATTTTCAGTTCCATCAAACACCTTAGCATTAGTAAGTTTAGCAATATTATTAAGTTGTTTTAGACTAGCCATACCAAACGTTATACTATAAACAGGCACTTCCTTATTTAATTTTTTATAATATTTAGATAATGTATTAAAACTTCCCTCATTAGCGTATCCATCAGTCATAGCAATTATTGTAGTTGTATATTCATCACTTTCATTTTTTAATACTTCTAACCCTTTTTCAATTGCATCATATAAAGCAGTAGAACCTCCAACTTTATAATTATTAATATTTTCAATTAAAGAACTTGTATCACTACCCGTTGAACTCCAAACATTCGTAACACTGCTACTAAAAGTTATAACAGTAATTTTATCATTCTTTGAAAATTGTAATCTATCCTTAGAAGATTCATCACTATCTAAAATATAGTTCATCGCTTTTCTTAACTCTTCTATCCCCTCACCAGACATACTACCTGAATAGTCTAAACAAAAAACTGCATGAGTAGGTTTTCTTAAGCTTTCTATATAAACATTTATAGCTTTTGTAATAACTTTCTTAGATGGAAAATTAGTTACATTTAAATATTTACTAGTATCAATTCCCCAATCAGGATTAAATACCTCAGCATCTACATCATTATTAATACCACCATACCAAGTACGATAACCATTATCTTGTAATAATTCTTGTCCTTTTTCACTTAATAAAAATCTTTGAAAATCTAAAAAATCTTTTTCTTTACTTTTATCAGTACTTATATAAGCAAGAGTCATATCATTTATTGATACCCCATCTTTAGGATAAAATAAATATAATTCTTCTTTATTATCTTTTTTTAATTGTTTATTTATATCTATTAAAGATGCTTCATCAGTAATTATAGCCTCATACTCATCATTATTTAAAAACATCTCTTTTAAATAATCCTCATCACCACTAACTCTCAAAGTACCTGAAAATAAATTTTTAAGTTCAGTAACTAACTTAGTATTATCTAAATCTTTTTCTACTAAAATTTCCGGGTTACCTGCAAGTGAATTAAGAAATCCAATATATGCAGTAGCTCCAGTATTAGTACTTGTAACAGACGGCATAACATATTTTATTTTTTTATTTTTAACAAGTTCTACAATATCACTATTAGTTATTTCTTTATCAATTAAACCTAATTTTTTCGCTTTACTTTTTCTTATTCCTAATACGATTGGACTAATAGCAATTGATTTAGAATTACTTGTTAAATACTGATTATCTAGCATATATAACCACATTGAATTAGATATCCATACTCCATCATACTTATCAGCATTATTATTAAGTTCATCTACTATATCAATATCACCCATATATGTAAAATTAATGTCATATCCTTTTTTATATATTTTACTTTCTAAATGTTTATTACTAGCTGATGCTAAAATATTTAATCTTTTACTATCAACTACTTCTATCATCTTATTACTAAGTGAATTTCCCATTATTGTTACAAACAAGAAAGTAGCAAATAAGATTACAAAAAAACTTTTATTTTTATTACTCATCACATATCCATCCTCTAATCAAAAGTATATCATTATAAATTTTAAAACTCAATTAAAATCACACTTGTACTTATGCCTAAATCCCACAATTCCCACATTTATTAATTATAAATTTATTATTTACCAAACTATTTTTCCACAAAAAAAGCCTTTAATAGGCACATAAACTTTATAAAATGGTGCTCGCACTCGGACTTGAACCGAGACTTCTTCATCAGAAAATAGATTTTGAGTCTATCGCGTCTACCAATTTCGCCATGCGAGCAAGAACAAATTAATTATAACACATAATATCTAAAAAATGTTAAAATTAATTTATTTTTCTTCATCTTCATTATATTTAGTTAAATACAAATCCAACTCTTCATTATCATTATCGTTTTTAAATTTAGGTAAATCATTAATAGTAGCAAGTCCAAAATAATCTAAAAAATTATTGGTAACTTCATATAAATTAGGTTTACCGGGTAATGTACTTTTTCCGCTTACTTTAATTAACTCTCTAGCAAGTAACTTTCTAATTACAAATACAGTAGAAACTCCTCTAAGTTCATCTATCTCTACTCTAGTTATTGGTCCATTATAAGCAATTATTGCAAGAGTTTCCAAAGCAGCAGGAGATAAAGTATTACTTTCAGGTTTTTTAACTAATTTTTCATATATTTCTTTATGTTCAGGTTTAGTAGTTAACTTAAAAGCATCTCCTAAATAACTTATTCTTATTCCTCTATCATCTTCTTCATAATTCTTTTTTAATATAGAAAGCAAATTCTTAACCTCAGTTTCACTCTTAGACATAATATCGCATAAATTATCTAAAGTAATTCCCTCATCTCCAACCACAAACAATATTCCTTCTAAAATTCCAACATCTCTCATAACTAACATCCTTCTAAATAAATATCCCCAAAGTTTTTATCTTGAGTTATAACTATTTCCCTTTTCTTAGACAAATCAAGAATACTTAAAAAAGTAACAATAACATATGGCTTAGAAATATCATCAAACAAATCTAAAAAATTAATTTTACCTCTATCTTTAATAATATTTTTAATCATTATACTTCTACTTTCTAAACTTATTTCTTTCTTAGTTACTGTAGTAGTCTTAGGTTCTTGTAATTTTTGTCTTTTTAAAAATTCTTCAAAAGCATTCAATAAATCATTTAAAGTAATGTTAGTACTTAATTTAGTTTCATTTCTAAATTCACTTAAATTACTAGGTAGTTTAGTATAAACATAGCTTCTTTTTTCTTCAAGAACTCTAAAATCACCAGCCATATCTTTAATTTTTTGATATTCTAATAATCTTTCTCTTAATTCATCTTCACTATTAATTTCATATTCATCATCATTATCTTCATTATCTCTATGTAATAACAATTTACTTTTTAAATGAATAAGTTCAGAAGCCATAACTAGATATTCACTACAAGCATCTATTGTTAAATTTTTATTATTATTTATATAATCTATATATTCTTTAGTAATTAATTCTATATCTATATCATAAATATCCATCTTGTTAGACCTAATTAAATGTAATAACAAATCTAATGGTCCATTAAAATTATTAACTTCTACATTCATTTGCAATCAAAACCTTTTTTTATTAACTCAGAACTTATTATATCATACTTAGTATTTAATTGATAATAATTTATATCTATATCCCTAAAATTAGCATCATTATCTATAATAGCAGTATATTTAAAATTATTATCACTTGTAACTATAGTGCTTTTTCCACCTAAAGAATTAACATTATTACTTTTAATTTTATAATTTAACAATGTATCATTATATATAGATTCATTCTCATTAGAATATGTATAATTATTTTCTATTTTCATTAAGTTATTCTCATTATCAAAAGTATAAATATATTCATAATTTCGATATATACATGTTAAAATATTACTGTTATTATTTACAGTTGTTGTACTTGTTGTTGTACTTGTTGTTGTAGTAGATGTAGTTGTTGTTGTAGAAGATGTTGTAACTACAGGACTAGTCGTATTATTATTTTTTCTATTTAATAAATCATTTAAAGTAAAATCATCTCCAATAAGTGCTTTAATATAAGGAAACGCTAAACAAGTTCCAATTAAAAATACAAATACAAAAATAACAAATATCGGTTTACTTGATTTTTCTTTTTTTAAAGTACCTAAAACAATAACATCTTTATCATTCATTAAATCCACTCTCCAACCATAATAAGTATAACAAAAAAACAAATAAAAAAATACAGTAAAAAAGGGAAATTTAATTATTTCCCCATATATTTAAAACACTACGCAGTGTTAATATATAATATGTAATAAAAAAAAAATAATTCCTACAATGTAAAGCAAGAGTAAAATAATAGTAAATATATATATCCAACCCCATATTTATATAATAATAAGAAAAGAGAGGGACATATATGATAATTAAACGAAAATATAAAATATTATTTAGCTTAATTACACTGTATATTTGTCTATCAACCATCCAAAATACTTATGCTAAATACGCAATGAGTGCAAACACAATAGCAGATGTATCAATTTCAAGATGGAATATTAAACTTAATAACTTTGATATAACTAACAATTCAAATTTCAATAATATCATAATTCCAACATTTAATGGAAACACATATACAAACAAAGATATAATAGCACTAGGCTCAATAGGAACGTTTGACATAAATATCGATTAAACCCAAACTGACACAGCATACACGCTATCGCTAGATATTAAAACAAGTGAAAAAAGTGCTGTAAAAGACCTAATAATAACAAAATACACAATTAATAACGGCACAACAGTATATAGTTATAATGATACAATAATTAACAATTACAAACTAAACTATAACAAAAACACCACTTACCATTTTCAAATAAAATGGAACGATGATGAAACAGCTACAATGACAAATGATGAAGATACATTAGTTGCATCAAATAACGGTAAAGCAATAATAGAAATAAACATAAACATTTTTATATTGACATTAACAATATATTGATTTTCTTAGTTCCTTAGATTGTTTTATTAGTTCTTCTCTTGGTGATATATGATGAAACAGTGCATTTGTATGAGTGGCATCAACTATTAGTTTATTTTTAACTTCTATAAGACCTTTTTCTATTGCGATTTCAACAGTTTTATTTATTAATTTATCCATTAAATTTTCATCTTCATCTTTTAATCTTTCACGTCTAAAAACAGTTAATAAACTTGGATTTATTAGCTTTTTTTCTTCAGGTTCATATCCTAAAAAATATTTAAATAATAGATCAGTTTGAGTTCTTTCTACTAAACCTCTATCTGATAATTTAAAATATGATTTTAATAATAAGTATTTAAACATTCTTATTATATCTTTACAAGTTCTTCCCATTGTAGATTAATACTTATTTTTTAATTCTTCTTATACAAATGAGAAATTCACCATATCATTTAATTGTTTCCAAAAATTATCTGGTTTTATTAAGATATCATATAATTCAATATATTTACTAAAATTTAATTCTAATTGTTCTTTTTGTTTTAGCATTTTTATCACCATTTTCTTTATATACTTATTATACCAAAATAAAAAGACCACTGATATAGTTTACAGTAATCTTTGTATACTTTTTCAGCAGTCTCGTATTTAATTTATTATTCACTTAATAATAACACAATCGAGTAGAAGGCAGTGACTAGTTGCCGTCCTCTCATACCACCGAACGTACGGTTCCGTATTCGGTGGTTCGTCAAATATATACCTTATAGTTACTACTTCTCGCAGATAGTATAAATCATCTGCTACTTACCATCCTATGCTTCCAGCATACTTTCGTAAGTGAGAGTCTTTTTTTTCGACTTGTCTGACTTTTAATTACACCATTCATTTTTCATAACAGGTAATATTTAACGTCTTGTCCTTTGCTCCATATAGTTTCCTATACTTCATCACTACTACGACAAGAACTGACTTCTTGATGTTCAACTATACATCTCTATATAGGTTACTTTCCTAATATATCTTATAATCACATATTAGATAGCGTATCATCAAGACCTCGCACGGTAAGTGTTAACACTTTCATCTCATCTACTCGCCACATTTACTATATAAATCTCGTGTAGTATTGGACTTTACTTTATTTGGTAAGCTCATCCAGTTTATACAGCCTTAATATGCGATTTTTGTTCGTCGAGCCAAGATTTTGCCTCCAGCTTCCTTCAGATTCTACCTCACGATAGACACCCTTGCTATTGGCTAGTGGTTCCTACTACCAAGCCCACAGGCAACTTTCATGCCCTAGTTTTAACACATGCGTGTCGCACAAAAAAGGAGATGAAATTTGTCATCTCACTTCACACCAAACTTTAGATAACCACTTAAAATATCTTATTTGTTATTACCACACTCATCTTTACTAATAGCATATGGATTATTCCTGCTACCATTACCACAGACAAATGCAATATCAGGTTTTAAATAAAATGTTGGTTCACTATCTGAAGTATCCGAAGACGTTACAGTACTAGATTTAAATTGTGAATAAGCAACAAACATTTCTGATGTTGAAGAATTATTCTTAGTCAAAGTCCAAGATTTATCATTAACACTTGTATAACATAAAGACAAATTAGAAAAACAAGCTTCTTTTTGCATATTATAATATAAATAATCAGTTAATGATGGTAATCCAATTTTACCAGTCCAAGTCTTCTTATTAGATGCATACGTTCCAAGTCCTCTTTCTATTTGATAGGCTGTATCTAAACTTATATTTAAATCATTTAAACCACCTATATCCCACTCTACATTAGCGATAACTCCATCATAAGTATCACTAGTCTGATAAATCTCTTTATTTTTATAATAATTATAATATTCACTTAAAATAGCATCACTATTAAAATTCTTCATTAAACTGGAATTTTCCCAATTATTATCTTCATTTGAGTTAAAAGCAACATCTACTCCACTACCATCTAATACAATTTTTAACATTCTTTCATATTCACCAGTATCCGCATTTTTAACATTAAAAATACCTAATATATATCCCTTTTGTCCAAAAATTTTGATTATATTTGAGGGATAATCAATTGCAGATAATAGATTATAATCAAGAGAATTATTTTCTATATTATTATTTAAATCAGACACATTATACTTAACATTATTATTAGAAACAGTGCTTGTACTATTTAATAAAAAACTGCTTCGTGTAAATCTAACATTTTTATCTAAAGTAGAATCATTATATATTTTTGTAGTAAATTTATTATTATCCTGAGTTAACAATTGCTTATCAACTGTATCTACTGCTGTTGTAAATTTGCCATTATTTACAACAATTTTACCATTAAAAACAGCACCCTTATTATAAT
>CAKOJQ010000019.1 GCA_934090795.1 uncultured Bacilli bacterium | reverse complement strand
ATATTTCTATTTTTAAATTCCAACTTTTCTTTAGCTTTTTCATTACTAAAATTAGCATTAGAAGATAGTGTATATAGTGAATACTTTGTAAAAAGTGGAGTTTGTTTCTTTAAATTATAATATACTTCAAAAAAAGGTGCTATTAATTTTGCAAAACCTATTGGTAATACCATTTTAATCTTTTTTCTTCCTTGCACATCACAAATTAAATCGCACAATTCTTTTATTGCTATATATCTATTAGATAAGATATAGCATTCACCATTAGCACCATTTTTACAAGCACTAATAACACCATCTGCTACATCTCTTACATCAACAAAATCATATCCACCTTTTACACAAGCAAATAATTTGCCACTTGCAACTTCTTTTATTAATTGTGTTAAGTGACTATTGCCAAAATCATTTGGACCTATAATACCAGATGGATGAATAATACAAGCATTCAAATTTTTACTCTTTACTGCATCAATTACAAACTTCGCAGCTTCTGCTTTTGTTTTTGCATATAATCCCTCAACATTATCAGGGTTAAAATTAGTTATTTCTGTTATTAATTCATTGTTAGGTTGCTCAGGGATTGCATGAACACTACTAATATAGATAAGTTTTGCTTTAGACTCTATTACCTTATCTACTATATTTTTAGTTCCATTAACATTAACATTATAAACAAGTGGATTGTATTTTGATTTTATGTATACTACTGCAGCACAATGAATTACAAAAACTTCTTTTCCATCAGTATTTTCAAAAATTTCTGATAAAGTTTCTTTTTTAGTTACATCACCATAGTATATTTTACATTTTAATCCTTCTAGTGATTTAATAGAATCGCCCTTTAATACAAAAGCCCTAATTTCATTATCATCATCTTGTTCTAACTTTCTTATGATGTTATTGCCTAAAAAACCATTTGCTCCTGTTAATATATAGATTTTTTTCACAATATTTATCACCTACCACTTCATTCTAAAAAATAAATCTAATATCTTTCTTATATAATTATACCATCTTTTTGGCAAATTTTATTACTAACTTAAAACATCCAAGATTTATCCAACATTTCCTAGTACAAATCCAACAATTGAATATACATTATGAAATATAAATTATTTTTAGAAGTTTTATTAACAATATAATTTATCTAATTGATGCTATAATGTATATGATAAGATAAATAAAAAATAATTTGCTTTACTCAACTATGAGTTCGTGTTTAATCTATGATAAGGAGTATATAATTTATTTGAAAGGAGAAATACTAAATGGATCAAATTAAGATTGGTAAGTTTATTCAAGAAAAAAGAAAATACTTAAAAAAAATCTAATTTTTTTCAAATATCTTCTTTTAAACTTTTAACATAATTTTTATATTTTTTAAATTCTTCATCATCCTCATTAATTTGTAATACATAAAGAATTTTTCCATATAATTTATTTAAATAATTTTTAGGTTTAATATTAATACCACATTTTCTTAAATGAGAATCTAAACCAAACTTATTAATATAATAAATTTCTTGCCTTATTCTATTACGATATTTTATATTAACTTGCATTTTTTCATTAACTACAATTCCTGTTACATTTTGATTTGAAGATTTATATATAACATGAATTTTACTATCATTTAATTCTAAACCTAGTTTATATAACATTTTTCTAACTTTAATTATGATCTCATTTGGACTAAATTCACCAGAAAAAGTCATATCATCAGAATATCTCGTATAAGAAATATTTTTTTCTTCACACCAAAGTCCTAATTCTTCATCAAATTCCTTCATTACTAAATTTGATATATAAGCAGAAGTTGGTGAACCTTGAGTTAAATGATCATCATATGTACATAAATATGTTAATAACATACCAACAGATTTAGGAAAATATTCTATTGAAAAACACGAGTTATATACATCTAAAAATGATATATTTTCAAAGAAATTTTTAATATCTAACTTTAAAATCATTTTTTTATTAACATGAAAAATAGCATTATCCTTTAGTCCAATTCCTTTATGATATGCTTTTGCAAATTTTGATATTTTTTTATTATTAAGTATGTTATTTAAAATTCTTTTTTGAATTTGTTTTAAAATTTTATTTGGTTCATATATAGTTCTATATTTCCCATTATGTTTTTTTATTTTATATATTCTATAGTTTTTCTCAATATTATTACTAATAGAATAAATGGTTTTTATATATTTTTTTTCATCTTTACAATCAATTAAATTAAGAGATAGTAAAAATTCATTACATTCTTTTAAACCTATGTATTTCCACAATTTACTACCTCCTAAAGTGCAGTACTAACGATATTGTAATATGGAAATGGACTTAACTACACAACGTGTAGAATAGTTTCCATTGAAGTATTACTATTTATTCGTCTATAATTAATTTAGTCCCTTAACGACTCGTTAAAGTAGGAAATAATTCCAATCACTACTGCGAGATTATTGTATCATAATTAGTGTTATTTATCAAATTTGTCTTCATAAAAATGTTTTCTAATTTTAATTGTTGATTCTATTCCTTTTTCTTTACTTAATTCTTCAAGATATTTAATTTTTGCTGTTCTATAATTACATCCATATTCTCGACTCAAAACAGCAAAATTAGGTTTTATTTTCAATCTAATCATCTTCTTCATTATCTTTTTCATTCATTTTACAATCACCTTAATGTTAATTGTATCATTAAAAAATGTAGGAAAACTAACATTCAAATTTACCAGTTTCCTACATTTTATTTTACCATTTGCATTATCTAAATAAATTTTATAATTAATTTGAGAATAAAACATTATATGAATTGTAGTGAATATCATATTAATAAATAATAAATTATATAAAATATATCTAATTGATTTTATTAATGCTATAATGTATGTGAAAAGAGGAATTATATGAAAAATGAACCAACAAATTATAAAGTTAAATATGCAATTATGGAAATTAATAGAATAATTTCGAATTCAGGATCTAATAAAAATTACACATATTATATACCTGCTAAATGTTATGTTACTACCAAAGAGGAAATATATTTGAATAGTGGAGAAACAAAAACAATCTATAATGTTGTTTTTATTACTCCTGATTTAAATGAACAATCTAAATTAGTACAGCCTCAATATAACTTTTATGGTGATTGCATAAATTCGATATCTACTGATAAGATTTTTGATACATATGGAGAGGCTAAAAATGAAGCAAATACAAAAAATATTAATTATTACAGATATTTAAGATCGCAATTAACATGTAGTAATATAAAAAAACAATTAGAAATTTTAAATAATAATTATAAACTATTAACTGAGTATGGCAATAAAATAGAAAGCTATTTATTAGATATAACTGATGAAATAAAAATTAGTTATTTACCAATTTTACCAGAAGAGCAAATAAATACAATATTATTAAAATTAATACAATTACCTTTAATTCAAAGTGATGAATTTTTATGCTCGTTAAATGAAAAAGAGATTAGTCTGCTGTTAGAAATAGCATCATCAAATAAAACTGAACAAACAAAAAAATTAATTAAATAAAATAAACTAATTAATAATAAATTATAAACCTGAAATTCTAAATCTTATTGATAATAAAATAATGCTATATATGGTGAAAAAGTAATTAATAAAAATTATCTAAAATATATTATAGAAAAATAATATAAATTACAATGTAAACTAATTATATATTTAAAACTATACTTATTTATATATGCTATAATCTTTTTGTATAATAAATTTATATAAATAAGAGGTAGATTATGATAAAATATAAAAAATCAAAAATTAGATTAACAAAAATTGGAAAAATAGTTTTTAGCATTAGTTTTATTTTATTAACAAGTATGATATTTATGGTATCCAAATTGTTCTATCATAAATATTACATTAAAGAGGAAAAATCGGATTATATAGTTGAAATTAATTTCCCTAAATTAAAAAATAAGAATTTAATATCTTATTCTAATAACTATATAAATACTAAGAAAAATGAATTTAAACAAAATATTAATAATTTAAATAATAGTGATATAGATAAATATCAATTTAGAGCTAATTACCAATTAAAAGATGATAATGAATTAATTGGATTACATTTAACTATTTATGAATATACAGGAGGTTCTCATCAAACTAGATATGATAAATCCTACTATTATTCTAAAAAAGAAAATAAAATAGTTTCATTAGTAGATTTTCTTGAAAATGAAGAAAGCTTAGAAAAGTTATCTAATCTTGCTTATTATTATATAATGAAATACAGCAAAGCAAATAATCTTAATATAGATGAAGATATGCCTAAAGAGGGGTTGAAATCGGAAATATTTAATTTTGAAAATTTTGAATTTTTAGATAATGGATTATCTCTTATATTTCCACCATTACAAGTCGCATATTACTCTGCTGGAGAAATAAAAATTACTATACCATATTCTGATTTAAATGGAATAATTAAAAGTGAATATTTAAAATATAGTAATAAACAAGAAATTAACAATAATAATCGTGATATTGAAGAATTTAAAAATAAAAAATTAATCGCTTTTACATTTGATGATGGGCCTAGTTATATAGGAACTAATAAATTATTAGATAATTTAGATAAATATAATGCAAGAGTAACATTCTTTGTTCTTGGTTCTAGAGTAAATGATCATAAAGAAACTTTAAAAAGAGCCCATGACATGGGAAATTTAATTGGAAGTCATACATATAATCATTTAAATTTATTAAATTTAGATAATAATTCTATAACAAATGAAATAAAAAAGACTAATGAAGTAATTAAAGAAATAACAAATGAAGAACCAATTTATTTAAGACCACCATATGGAAATACAAATCAAAATATAAAGAACATTTCAAATATGTATACAATTTTATGGAATTTAGACACCGAAGATTGGAAATATAAAAATGTTGAAAGAATATCTAATTATATAGTAGATAATGCTAAAGATGGATCTATTGTACTACTACATGATCTATATGAAACATCCGTTGATGGTGCTTTACTCGCTATGGAAAAACTAGAAAAAGAAGGATATGCTTTTGTAACAATTGATGAACTTGCTAAATTAAAAAATATAGAATTAAAAAAAGAAAAAAGTTATTATCAAATTAATAATTAATAATATTTAAAAAGGAGATACATGAATAGATGTAATTGGTGTAATTTAAAAAATCCCTTATATATAAAATATCATGATGAAGAATGGGGCATTCTTAACCAAAGCGATAACTACCTTTATGAAATGTTAATTCTTGAATCATTTCAAGCTGGTTTATCATGGGAATGTGTATTAGATAAAAGAGATGCCTTCAGAAAAGCCTATGATAATTTTAATATAAATAAAGTATGTAATTATGACGATAATAAAATTGAAGAGTTAATTCAAAATAAAGATATTATTAGAAATAAATTAAAAATAAAAGCAAGTATTAATAATAGTAAAATATTTAAACAAATAGTTAAGGAATATGGAACATTCTATAATTACTTATTAACGTTTACAAAAGGTAATATATATTATAATTGTACTGACACTAAATCTAAATTATCAGATGATATTTCTAAAGATTTAATCAAAAGAGGAATGAAATTTGTTGGTACAACTATAATATATTCTTATCTTCAAGCAGTTGGCATAATTAACTCTCATCAAGAGAATTGTTTTTTATTCCATAAATAAAACTTCACACTAACAACTAATGTGAAGTTATTTTTTCGTTATTATCATCTAAACTAAAATCTTTATTATTTTCTTCTTCATAATAATCTTCTAACGTTAAACCTTTTTCTTTTAAATATAAAGCAAGCTCATTTCCAACATATCTTAAATGCCAAGGTTCATAATTATAACCAGTTATTTTCTCCTTATCAAAAGGATATCTCAATATAAATCCAAATTTGTAGCAATTCTCTTTAATAAAATTACAAATATCTTTTTCTTTTATAAAATCATCATTTATTAAGTAATCTCCATTTTTTAAAATTGCTAAATCAACAGCTAAACCAGTTTGATGTTCAGAATAACCTGGTTTAGCCACATATTTATTAACATAGTCTAGACCGTTTTCTTTTAAAGTTTCTTCATATATGATTTTTTGCTTATCATAACTTCTATAAGCACTTTCAATTTCTAAATCAATATTATTTTCCTTAGCGTAGTTAATAAATTCTAATATTTTTTCTAAAGTTTTTTCTTCTAGCATTACCTCGCCAGTATATTTTGAATTATATTTAGCAAAATTACATCTATATTCTTTACTTAATTCATTTTCTTTATTAATAAGAATATCATATTTATATTTATCATATTCCTTGTCCATTATCTCTAAAGTATTTAAAACAGCTTTTGTATTAATATCAATTGTATGAGAAAAATGTTTTTTTAGTCTAGAAAAACCTCCCTTAACATTTTCATCAATATAATCGCTTAAATCTAAATCAATAAATTGAGACAAAGGATTACTTCTTACCCTTGAAAGTTCAACAACCAAACTTCCTGGAATAAGAGTTCTAACTTTTGAACAAAAAGTAGTATAAGTAGTTGGTTTAATTAACTTGTACTCTGTATTCTTCCCATAACATTTAGCAACATTTCTATTATACATAACCTCTCTAATACCATATTTTTCATTCCAATGATTTATATCATTCATTTTATCTAAATAATAGACAATACCACCACAAGCATGAAAGACAAATGAACCAATAACATCATAATTTTCTTTTAAATATTTATAATAATTAATTAAAGCAGTATTTTCTGGTTCTTCTACAAATCTATCTCTAAATCTTGAAGGACACCCTAAAGGTCCTTGTTTAAACAAATCTATATTACATAATCTACTATTAGGGTTATTACTACCATTTTCTAGAAATCTTTTTAAATATTCGCCACATTCAATATTAGCGTTTAAATCAACCCCATTTGCATTACTACTCCAAGTAGATAATACTCCATAGCATAAATTATTTTTATTAAATATCTCTTTTACACTTTCTTTAATTTTTGAATATTTATCAGGTATACATCTATAATCTATATGTTTAAACATCAGTAGTGATAGCATATCTTCTTTTTCGCCAAAGTTATTAACACTAATATCATCAAAGATACTATTTAAATAATATTCTAAACAAGTTAATTGTTCTGTTAAATAATTACTTTCTTTTGGAATCAATGCTCTAATGGCACTAGTAACAATTATGGTTCCTTCTGGATTTTCAAAAGGAAAGAAATGCACTGTATACTTATTTTCATCTATGTATATTTCTTTATCACATAATTTTTTCATAAACAAAAGAACAAATACATTAGTAATTAATTCACAAGCGTGTTTACCAGCACTTAAAATTACATGCTTATTCCCATGCCCATAACTATAATGCCTTATTGGTTCTCCATAGGTAGAATATCCAATGCTTTTTTCCTCTTTTATTACATTTTTATCTAAAGAATTTAAAAATTCAATCATTTCATCATAAGTCATAATCCTAAACATATAAAATCACCTTAACAATATCTTATCATAATTTAAATTAATTAAAAAATAAAAAAACAAGCAAAAGCTTGTTATAATCTAAATGGCGCCCGATGTAGGACTCGAACCTACGACCTAACGGTTAACAGCCGTGCGCTCTACCGACTGAGCTAATCGGGCATTTCCTTTGACTACAAACAATACTATACTCTAACTTTTTATTAAATTCAAGTATTTTTTTACCAAAAATAAAATTTTTTTAAATTTATTGCTTTTATCAAAAAAAATGATATAATAAATTATAGAATAAGATAGGATTGGTGAATGTTTATATGAACATGGATTTATTTTCAAATTTAGAAGAAGGAACTAATTTTTTAAATTATAAAGCAAGATTAAGAATTGATTCATTAAAAAATATTTGTAAATCAAATAATGAAGATATTTTGGAATATATAAATAGTTGTGATGAAATATTCTCAAGATATAATAAAAATAATTTAATAAAAGATCTTTATCAAATTGATTTAGATTTAAATAATATTGACAGTCAAAACTTAGATGAAAATAAAATTAAAGAATTAAATCACAAGAGAGAAGTAATATCTTTTGAATTTAAAAAATTCCTAGAAGAACTACATTCATTATATGATGATGAAAATCTAGATTTGACAAAAAAGACTAAATATTTAAGTGATAGAGAAGATATTGAGTTTGCTTACAAAAAGATTATAAATCGTTCTTTAGACATTCAAGATAAAAAAAGTACTATCTCTATGATAAAAGAATCCTATCCTGATGCGATTAATTTCAATGTTAATGAATTTAAAAATAATTCAATAACATTTAAACTTATTAAAGATTATACAAAAAACTTTGCTAAAGAGGAAAGTGAAGAAGAACAAGAACCCGTTGAACCAAAAGAAACATATATAAATAACGATTTATATGTTGTAAAAATATCTGAAGCTCCAGAAGAATTAAAATTACCTGATAAAGAAGAATCAAAAGAAGAAACACATTCTGAAAATATCGTAACTGAAAATGATACTTCATTTTTTGGAATAGATGACGCATTAACAGAATCAATATTAAATAATGAAGTTCCAACATTTGAAGAAGTAGTCGAAGAAGAGCCAACTAAATTAGAAGATATTCCATTAGATGTTGATTTAGTTCCTGTTACTGAGGATTCAGAACCAAATCTAGAAGAAAAAAGTTCTCCAGAAACTAAAGCAGAAGAGGAAGTTGCAATAACGGAAGCAACACCAAATGAAGCAAAAGAAGAATCAACTACCGAAACAAAAAAAGAGGAGTCTTCTAACAAACAAGAAGAAAATACTGAAGTTAAAGAAGAAACTATAGCTGAACCTGAACCTGCTGAAGAACAAATGACATATACAATGGATGAACATGACACAATCCATAATATTGCTCTTGCATTATTTGAAGATGAAAATCTTGCTCAAATTGCAGTGCGCAAAATAATAGAAAATAACAAGGAAGCTATTGATAAAAAATTACAAGAACAAAATATTACTGATCAAAGCAACCTAGAAAATCAAGAAAATGTATTAACCGGCTTAACTTTAAATTTATCAAAAGTATTTGAAGAAGTTGTCTCTTCAAATGAAACCAAATAGGAGGAAATATGTATTTTGCTAGAAATGAAATAATTGAATTAAATGATAGTACCAAATATTTAGTTGTTGATACAGCATACATTGATGAAACATCTTATTATAAGGTAGAAAAAATTTCTGATAATAAACATACTAATGAATATTTATATATTACAGCAACAAATAATGAAGGAAAATTATATATAAATATGAATTTATCAAGTGATATTGTTGAAAAATTAAAAGAAATATGCGATTAAAAGCATGTTTTTTTATATAATAATTTACGACTATACGTAAAATTGCATGATTCACCGACTTTGTAAACACTGTCCCTTTTTGACTAAAATTTGACGAAACATCCCATTATATGATAGAATAGAACTCGTTCGTCTGAGGAGGGGAACAAAAAATGAATAAAAAATTATCTTCTTTGAAGATACATAATATAGTGGTTTGTGCAATTATTTTAATAGTTTTCGTCATATTTGGCGTAGCTAATGCTAGAGCAGAAGAAATAAATAATAATGATGAGGTGTTACCCTCGAACAACATTCAGCTTGGAAAAAATTATCGAAAATTAATTGAAGAAAATAATAAAAAACAAACAACAAACAAAATGAAAGAGTCTAACATATTAGATATAAAAGAAAAAGAAATCAAATTCTTTAGTGAGATATTTGGTTATAATTATGAAGATGTTTTAAACAACTTAAAAGAAATCAATAATGAAACATATAATGAGCATAATATAGGTAATATTAAAAATAATAAAGACGAATTAATTAATTACAACTCATTTGAGTATGGGTTAATAGAATATTTTTATAATTTAAATAAAGAAAAAATCCTAAAAAAAACTAATAAATATGTTCCATACACTGGAGATTCCAAGTATGTTGAAAATCTAATAATTTATTTTTCATCTATTTATAATAATGTAGATTCAAAATTATTACTTAGTATAGGTGCTGCAGAAAGTGGCTATTATAAAGTAAAATATATGTTAAGACAAAACAATATTTATGGAGGCATGAGCTCTAAAGGCTTAATAAAATATAATAATATTGAACTTGGTGTGTTAACTTATGTTAGAATGATGTCTAAAAATTACTATGCTAGGGGTCTAACAAACATGTATAGTATAGGTAAGGTATATTGTCCAACATATGAAAATAGTACAAAAATTGCAAGTCCTCACTGGATTAGTTTAATTAACAAAGCCTTAACTAAATATGAACTATATAATTTTAATATCGATTTAAAAGATATTTTAGAGTAGATTGAAATTCTACTCTTTTTAATTTATAATCAAGTTAGAAATTAGAGGTAAAAATAAAATGAGAAAAGATAAAATAAATTATTATTTAGATATAGCTGCATCAGTATCACAAAGAAGTACTTGTTTACGTAGACACTTTGGCTGTGTTATTGTAAAAAATGATGAAATAATTTCAACTGGCTATAATGGTGCCCCAAGAGGAAGAAAAAATTGTGATGATTTAGGAATTTGTTATCGTGAAAAATTAGCAATACCAAGAGGCGAAAGATATGAATTATGCCGAAGTGTTCATGCTGAACAAAACGCTATTATAAGTGCATCAAGAAATGAATTAATTGATGCTGATTTATATATGGTAGGAATTAATGCTAAAACAGGAGAAATTGAACCTAACTCTACTTCGTGTATGATGTGCAAAAGAGTAGTAATAAATAGTGGTATAAAAAATGTTATTGTTAGAGAACCAAATAACAAATACACAATATATAAAGTAGAAGACTGGATTATAAATGACGATTCATTAGATGGGAGCATGGGATATTGATGAAAAAAATTACCGAATTTGATTTTAATAATAAAAAAACAATATTAAGGTTAGATTTAAATGTTCCTATAAAAGATGGAAAGATTCTCTCAAAAGACAAAATAACATCTTCATTAAAAACAATTAATTATATAAAAGATCATGGAGGTAAAGTTATTATCTTATCTCACTTAGGAAAAATTAAAAAAGAAGAAGATAAAACCAACAATAGTTTATATGTTGTTTATGAAGAATTATTAAACATATATAAGGAAAATGTATATTTTTCTAGTGCAACTCATGGCAGTGTTTTAGAAAATAAGATAGATAATTTAAAAAATGGAGATATCCTTCTAGTTGAAAATACTAGATACGAAGATTTACCAAATAAAAAAGAAAGTAACTGTGATGAAACACTTGCAAAATACTGGGCAAGTTTAGGAGATTTATTTATAAATGACGCCTTCGGAATGACTCATCGTAAGCATGCATCAAATTACGGAATTGCAAAATATTTGCCAAGTGGGATCGGATTTCTTATTGAATCTGAATTAAAAGGTCTTAAAGCAGTTATTAATCCAATTCATCCATTTGTTATTATCATGGGTGGAGCAAAGGTAACTGATAAATTAGATGTTATAGAAGGAATTCTTCCGAAATGTGATTACCTTTTAGTTGGTGGCGGTATAGCCAACAGTTTTCTAGCTTGCAATAATAATGTTGGTAAAAGTTTAAAAGATACTGATAAAATTGAAAAATTAAAAGAATTGCTAAATCAATATTCTCAAAAAATAATTATGCCAATTGATGTAATTGTTGAAGAAAATGATAATATAATGGAAAAAGACATTAATGAATTAACCAATGATAGCATTATATATGATATAGGTAGTAAAACCATAAACAAGTATGCAAAAATAATAGAAAGTGCTAGAACGATTTTTATAAATGGTACAATGGGA
This sequence comes from uncultured Bacilli bacterium, assembly GCA_934090795.1. GTDB lineage: Bacteria > Bacillota_I > Bacilli_A > RF39 > UBA660 > CAG-533. Next base: position 1,078 of record CAKOJQ010000019.1, on the reverse strand, counting down.
TTGTACGAAGATGAAAGATTTGCAAATGGGACAAAAGAAATTCTTCTAAATATTTCCAAATCTGAATTTGTAAAAATTGCAGGAGGTGGAGATGCTTTAGCCAGCATTGAAAAATTTAATATTAAAAACTTTGATTATAAATCCACTGGTGGAGGTGCAACCCTAGAATATATTAAAACAGGAAAACTAAATTGTATGAATTAACAAAATTGGCAAAAAATAAATTAACAAAAATCAAAATTGCAATTTAACCTATTTTGCATTATAATAAAACCATGAAAGAGGAAGTTATGAAATTTAAACCGGGTAGCAAGATGCAAATGCATTGCTATAAACACAATGGTAAAATTCATAGAACTTGGGATGAAATAATATTTATCGATGAAACAAAAGATTTTATAGTTTGTGCCAATAACAAGGTTAATATTACCGAGTCAGATGGTAGAAGCCATAAAACAAAAGAAACTGCAATAATATATTTATACAAAAAAAGATGGTTTCATATAACAGCACAGTATAAAAAAATAGGTTTATATTACAAAGTAGATATTGCAAGTCCAGTCATAATTGATGGCAATATATTCAAGTATATTGATTATGACTTGGATTTGAAAGTTTTTCCTGATGGAGAATATAAAGTATTAGATCGAAATGAATATAGATATCATAGCAAATTAATGAAATATTCTGAGGATTTGGATTTTATTTTAACAAATGAAATGGAAAGTGTTATAAAAATGAAAGAAAATAATGAAGGACCGTTTAATAAAAAGACAGCAGATTATTATTATCAAAAATATTTAACACTTGAAAACGAAATATAAAAGCTCTAACAAAATTAGAGTTTTTTTAAATCAAAGAAAATTAAAAAACATAAAAATGCAAAAAAGTAAAAAAAGGAGCAAAAAGGTATTGCAAAATAAGAAAAAATAGCATAAAATACTAAGTATGCAGTCAAGAAGAAGACTGAAAAAAGTAAATATCAAAAAATGACGAAAAAAGTCAAAAAAACATATTGACTTTTAAAAATGAATTTGGTATATTACTAATGCACTTGAGAAAAGTGAAAAATGATCTT
>CAKOJQ010000018.1 GCA_934090795.1 uncultured Bacilli bacterium | reverse complement strand
TCTATATTATCTGTTCCATCATTATATGTTATTAACATCTTTCCTGTATCAATTGTTGCTACTGCTGTTGAGCCTTGGTTATTAGATGCGGTAAAGTATGCGTATGTTATGCCACAAAAGACAAGCAATATACTAACAATTGTTACAATCACTACCATAGTGATTAATTTGTTTTCTTTCATATTTTTCTTCCTTCCTCTACTATAGAAAATTATACAATTAAAACGTCTCCCCAGTCAATATTCAATTTTTTTCGTATATTATCATTTGATAATTTATAGTCAAATAAAAAAAGAGATAACCTCTCTTCTTATTTGTTAGATTATTTATTTAAGTCATCTAAATCAATGTTTTTGCCTTTAATTTCAGTAGTTTCTGCTTTTTCAACAGGAATGTCAATATTTGGTGTTATTTCTTCAGTGGCTTGTTCTTTTAATATTTCTTTTTCCTTTTTAGATTGATTTTTGCTATTGTCAACTACATAACCAATAATAGTAAATATAATGAATGCAGCAATAGTTGATATTAATAAGATGTGTTCCATAATAAATTCCATATTACCTCCTATAATATTATATTTTATTCAGTTATTTCTAATGAACCACTTGTTGGCATAATTTGAATAAATGTATTACCATCATTAACTTTAAGTTCTTCACCATTTTCAAGTTTATAAATAGTTTGGGATGAACGAGAATCTTTTTTCCATTTTATTGGAACTGCTACTCCATTTGATATGTAATAGCCATTACCAGTACCAACGTTATCAATTGTTTGACGACCATAGTCATCGATTGTGCTATATTTTACTGAATAAACAATAATATTTTTTACTGTTAGTTGTTTGCCTGTTACATAATCTGTTTGTTTAGTACCATTTACGCTTCTTAAATATACTTTGTTATTGGCATCATATACATAGTTATTTCTAGTTATGTTTGAATATTTAATATTTACTGTATTTGCTACTTTTGTATTTTCGATAGATGAAAAATCTAGTTCATCAGCACTATAATTTAATAATAGGTCTTTGGTTCTTTCAGTTCTTTTACTTCCAATACCTTTATTTAATTTTTCAATACTAGAAAATAAAGTAAATTCATAGGTCTTAGATGCTTTTTTATCACGCCAACCTGTTGTTGTATCATTTACTTCAATACGATCAACACCTAATTTTGACCAATCTTCTCTAGCTTGTGGACTATATCCGTGATGAACATAGATTGCATCATTTTCTAGGGCATAATCTAAATAATAATGTCTAGCACTTCTAATAGATCCTATTCTAGCAGTAGTTTGATCTAGGAATAAAGCAAGATATCTTGTTATTCCACCTTCAACCATCATTTCATATACCATATAAGCATCTTGAAGCCCTGATTGAAGTTTTCTAGCTCCATCAACATTATTTACCATAACTGCATATGGTCTAGATTTTGAGTCTTCATTAACAATATTTACTTTCTTAGTAGTTGTTCTAATTTCATCATCTTTTATATTGTCGCTACTTGGATTTTTCTTAGTATTTAAAAATACAAGTAAACCAACTAATAATAAAATAACTACAACTATTATTGATAATAATACTTTTTTATTTTTTAAAAATTTCATATACACACTCTTTCCTATAATTAAATAATAACATAATCAAAATCTTTTTAAAACTAGTTTTTATAGATTGTAATAAAAATAATGATTTGTTATACTAATTTTGGTGATATAAATGAAAGTTTTAAAAGACACATGGAAAAATCCTATTGTAAAAAAATTAATAATTGGTACTGGCATATTTTTACTTATTTTAATATTTTTAATGATGTTTGCCTCTTGTACTAATAAGGGAAAAAAATATTCTTATAAGGAAATTGAAAAAATAATGGTTAGTAAAGTTAAAACTAAATATGCAAACAGCAGTGAATTACCTAGTAAAGGTAGTAAGCTTGAAGTTAATATTAATAAATTAGTTGAAGAAGGATTAATGAAAAGTATTAATGAATACACTAAGGATGAGGAAGCTAATTGTTCTGGAAAGGTAACAATTTATAATAATAATGGTTCTTATTTATATGTTCCAAATATAGACTGTGGAGAAAAGTATAAAACAAAAAACTTACATGACACTATTATAAGTGATAACTTAGTTACAAGTGGTAATGGTTTATATCAAGTTAATGATGAATATGTATTTAAAGGTGATAACATTAATAATTATATCTCTATTGAAAATGAGTTATTTAGAATTATATCTATAAATGAAGATGGTACTATAAGACTTGTGGAAAATAAAGGTAAGGCTGAAAATTTTACTGTTTGGGATGATAGATATAATGTTGATAAGGGTGCTAATTACGGTATTAATAATTATTATGAAAATGGATTAAGTAGTAGATTAAGAGATAAATTAGATAGTATTTATAAAAGTAATATTTATTCTGATGAATTAAAAGCATACTTTATTCCAAGAGAACATTGTGTTGGTAAGAGAAGTGTTAATGAATCAGATAATAGTGGTTCAATTGAATGTAGTGTTAAATCAGAAGCTACTCCAATTTCAACTATTGCTCTTTATGAATATTTTAGAGCTAGTTTAGATCCTAATTGTAACGCGGTATTAAGTGAATCTTGTACAAATTATAATTATTTTAATAGTTCTTCTTATAATAATATGTTAACATTAACAGCTGATAAAGATAGTTCTTATAAAGTATTTAAGATTATGTCTGGAGCAGTAATGTTGTCCAATGCTAGTAATTCTTCTACTTTAAAAATTGTTGTAAATGTAAGTGGGGATTTATCTGTTGTTAGTGGTGATGGAACAAGCGAAAATCCTTACATGATTAATAATGCAAAATAGGAATTAAATTCCTATTTTTTCTTGCAATTAAAAAAAGATTTAATTATATTTAATTAAACCTTTGTCGACTTCCTCTAGTGCTCTACCCAACTCTTTTTTGTTATGGTATTCGTTAATTGGAAGTTGGTAGTGTCCAGTTTCTTTCATTTGGATACTTCTTTTAGCAACGATATGAACTAATTTATATTTTGAATCAACATAATTTAGTATTTTATCAATTGACGGATATAGCATATTTATCTCTCCTCTATGTTATAAATATACTACATTTATTAATTAAAAAATATATTTTGATGTATAAATGTACACTTATTTTACAATCTCTTATCTACATTTACAACTATCATCATATATGTTACATATTTCATCTTCTTCTGAACAAGTAAAACATGGTGTACAAGTATGATGATATATGTGATGGTTTATAATTCTAGTGTGAATTGGTTTTACATGTTTAACCTCGTGACAGATTTCACGATGACACACTCTTTCACATGGACACTCATAAATTGGTGCTTGCATATCAGGATTCATCATTTGATCATTCATCATGTAATCGTCAACACATCTTTTTTCTTTCATAAAAAATACACTATCCTTTCTAGTGTATTTTATGTATATTTTTATTTTAGGTTATCTTTTAATAAGATATTTTCCTTTATATTCGTTTTCAACATAGGTTGCGGATGCTTGCTTTTTTTGTTTCTTTTCTTCTTCTAAAACTTTATATAATTGATAAGAAGCAATTGGTAACCCTAAAGCACTTATTCCACAAACAGCTTCCATTAATTCAAGAGGAAAATCATCTCCTGTTTTTGGAACATCTGGGTTTGTTGGTTCAGTTGGTTTTGTTGGTTCTGTAGGAGTTTTAGGAATGTATATTCTCCACTCCTCATGGCAACCTTTATTTGTACATTCTCTTACTAAATCATAACCAAGTTCATTTTCGTTTTCACGATGTTCTGGTCCCCATTTATGTCCTGGAGCTTCAATTGTATAATGAATTATTTTAGTTTCACCACATTCTGTACAATAATATAATTCATCATATGAACCGCCTTTTGTACAAGAAGGGGCTACCTGATTGATGACATCATCAGCAACATCATTATATTTATGGTTACATTTTGAATTATTATTTTGATTTCCATTATTATTATTATTATTTGTTGTTGGTTTTGTAGGAGTTGTTGTCTCTGATGGATGTGTTGGTTCAGTTGTAGGAACTGTTGGATCAGTAGGTTTGCTTGGTGATGTTGGTTCACTTGGTTTTGTTGGATTAGTTGGTTTTGTTGGTTCAGTAGTTGGTGCAGGTGTTGGTTCTGGAGTAGGTGTTGGAGTTGGATCCGGAGGAACTAAATCACCGATTGCTTGATCAATATCAATTGTTTCGCTCATATTAATATCTTCAGCATAAGCTCTTGTTTTTGGTAACACTACCATAATTGCAGCAAGTGCTAAAGCATAAATTCTTCTTTTTGTTTCTTTTTTAATTTCTTTAAATTTCATTTTAAAACCCTCTTTCTTTGATTACGGTTTATATTATAGCATAAAAAAAGAGAAAATGCAAACATTTTTTTGTTTCTATCTTTACCTTATTAATTAGTAATATAGAAAAAGAAGATATTATATTCTATTATTTTTAATATCTTCTAATCCTTCTAATTTTAAATTGATTATTTCTTCTTCTAATTTTTTGCGATATTCTTCTAAATCAGTAATATTTTCCACTTTAAATGGAGTACCAAATCTTAAATTTAAATGATTATCTTTAAAAGTATATTTACCAGTAACGGCACATGGAACAATTTTAGCTCCTGTTTTGGCAGCTAGTGATACTGCTCCAAATTTAATTGGTAATAACTGAGATGATGCATACTCCTCTTTAGTTATGGTATTATTTTCAAGTAGTTGTTCCAAATATGGATATATATTTAAAGCATTTTCTTTATATTCTTTTAAGTTAATACGTTTTTCATTTAATAGTTTATCTAATAGATTTAATTCAGATATACATACTTGATTATTCTTTAGTGTTTTAATAAATTCTTTATAACTTAATTCATCTTGGTATAATTCATATAATTTTTTGTTTATTTCTTCTTTACCAAATACTTGATTTCTTGTTCCTTCTGGAAATAATCCAACAATGTATCCATTTTTAAGTAAGTTTATTGCTTCACTTTTAGCGGTTTCATCATGTATTTCTCTATCTACTCTGATACAGCCAACTGTTTTAAAGAACCATCCAAATTTTCCATCTAAATGTTCTTTTTTAGCCATGTAATGGATCATTCTTTTAGTAGATAAAAGTGCAGTATTTTGATCAAATAAATGAAGGTGATTAGAACAAATTATAACTGGTCCTTCATTTGGAATTACTTCTTTATTAATAATTCTTGGATGATAATATAATTTATATATTGGTTTTAAAATTGTTAATAATATTTTATATCCTATTTTATGAGGTTCTTTCATCTTTTTTACCATACTTTCTAGTGCATTCTTCTTCTAATTTTTTAAAGTTAACTTTACCTATTAAGGTTTTAGGTACACTCTTAATATAATTATAACGATAAGGCATCGAATATTTAGCAATAGATTTTTCACAGAATTTTTTAATATCATCTGTTAATTCGGCACTTTCATTATAATTATCTTTTAAAACGATATTAGCTATTGGAACTTGTTTTTTATATGGATGAGGTATTCCAACAACTACGACATCTTCTATAGCAGGATGTTCTCTAATTATTTTTTCCATAACTGATGGATAAACATTATAGCCATTAGTAACGATCATTCTTTTTAATCTTGATTTAAAGAAGATATATCCATCTTTATCTATGTATCCCAAGTCTCCTGTATGTAAATATAATTTACCATCTTCATGCATTTTTAAGGTGTTTTTAGTTTCTTCTTCTTCGTTTAAATAACCTAACATGACTGATGGACCATTAACACATATTTCTCCAACTTTATTATTTCTGAGTTCTTTAGTTGTTCCTTCTTTACAAATAACGATATTCATATCAGCTAATGCTTTACCTACACAATTTTCTTTAAAGAAGAATCTTGGTGTTAATGAGCATGCTGCAGTTGATTCTGTTAATCCATAACCTAGTCTTATTTCAGCAATAGATCCATGTTCTTTAAAATAATTATTAACTTTATCATTTAATTCTTTAGTTAAAATATCTCCACCACAGATAGCGTTTTTAACGCATTTTAAATAGTTTGATTTATCTTCGTTATGAGTTAATGCTTCAAACATTGCTGGCACACCTATTAGAAATGCTGGCTTATATTTTTTTATTAATCTTATAAAATCACTTTGTTTAAATTTAGGAACAAGTACGCAACGAAGTCCGTTAATTAATGGAGTATGTACACTAACTGCTAGTCCAAAACCATGGAATATGGGTAAAATTACTAAGGCTGAATCACCTGTTCTAGCACCAGTTTGATTAGAGCATTGTTTAGCAATAGCGTTAAATCCTAAATTAGATAAACGAACTCCTTTTGGTTTACCAGTTGTTCCTCCGGAATATAGAATAACTGCTTCATCTTTTGCTTTAACTGGATAAATATATTCGCCAAAATATGATTCTCCTAAAGTCATAAATGATTTCCATGAAAGCAGATCTTCATCATTTAATTTTAATTTTTCTTTTTTATTAATATAATTTGTTACATCAGTATAAATATTAATTAAGTTACGATAAGTAAATGACATTCCATCAGTTGTATTTGAAATAATTATTTTTTTAGCACCTGCTTTTCGTGCTGCTTCTATTACTTTTTCGGCAAATAAATCAACTGTTAAAATATATTTACTTTGGGCAGCATCAATATAATATTCTACTTCATTAACACTTGCTAGTGGATGAATCATAGATGCAACAGCGCCAATTAAATTTACAGCATAAAACATAATAATTGCTTCTGGCATATTAGGCATACAAATTGTTACTTTATCTTTTGGGGCAACACCTATCATTTTTAAACTTTTAGCACATTTGTTAATAAGTTCATAAAATTTCTTATATGTTATATTATTTCCATAGTATTCTAAAGCATAATTATAGGGGTAATCTTTAACTATCTTTTCTACTTCATTTATCATTGATTCTGTTGGATATTCTAAATGGTTAGTAGAGTCATCTCCCTTTTTTAATTCAATGGATTTTTCTTTATTAAATATCTTTTTTAAATAATTCATTTATTTATCACTTACTTTCTTAATTAAATCTATTATTTTATCCTCTAAAACTTTCGTTTCTTTTTCAATATCTTCAGTTTGGGGATAATATGCTTCACCAAATATTATTTTTAATTTACCTCTTTTATACATTCCATTAATGGCAAAGGGAACTATTTTAGATTTTGCTCTAATTGACATTACTACTGCACCTTTTTTAAATGGCATTATTATATCTTTAGTACGATTTATAGTTCCTTCTGGGAAAATACCTACTATTTGCTCTTTATTTAGTATATTAACACAAGTAGGAATAACTGATTTATCATGAATACGACGGTTTACAGGAATTATTCCAACGGCTTTAAAGAAGTATTTTTTTATTCCTTTCATTAATTCATCTTTTGCAACATATCTTACAGACCTTTTAGTACCCATTCCAACTGTTATAAAATCTAAGTTATTAGTGTGAGTACCTGCTAGTATACATCTTCCTTGTTTGGGAATATTTTCTTTGTTAATAATAACTGGTTTATAAACAATTTTAAAAATTAAATAGACTATTGGTCTTAATATTTTATATAATATCATCTTATTTATCACATAAAATATTTTAGCACAATTTTAACATTAATAAAAGGACTAACATTTATGTAGTCCTTACCTATGTGAGTCTAAGATATTTAAGGGTAAAACAAGAATAAAGAAAGGTTAGAAAGAAGAAAGATTATTATCATAAACTCTAATATATGGTATTCGAAATAAATTTATTTGAATATTATGATGGCCTATTTATTTTTTAATAAATCACGAATTTCTTCTAAAAGAAGTATTTGTTCATCTTTTTTAGGTGGTTCATCTTTTTTATCTTCTTCTTTTTTCTTTCTTTGGAAACTATTTATTAATTTAATAGCTACAAATATACACCATGCTACGATAAGGAAATCAATAACTGTTTGAATAAAGTTTCCATAATTAATAGTAGCATCTTTAAATTTAATTGATAAACTGGTAAAGTTAATTCCACCAATAATAATTCCTACTAATGGCATAATTATGTCATTAACTAAGGATGAAACTATTTTACTAAATGATCCACCAATTACAACACCTACTGCTAAATCAACTACATTACCACGGGATATAAATTCTTTAAATTCTTTGATAAATTTTTTATTTGATTTAGCTAATTTTTCAGTTGCTTTTCTAATGTCTTTTTCCATTACTTTATTTTGCCTTCCCATAAGCCATGTTTATTGCATAAAGCATAAACTTTAATTTCTTCGCTATAAGGAAATGCAAAGGCGATTTCATCTTCTGGAGTAAAGTTATATTCAATTACTTCATTATATCTTAAGATATATATTTTAGATATATAGTGGTCTTCTTCCATAACATGATCCATTGTTATATAAAGTGAACGATCTTTTTTTATCGCATTAGGAACATGGACATTGTTTTCTTCATAAAGTGGTTCTAATACTTTCATTTCTTCTCCACAACAAGTTATAGTATTAGTATTATTTAAAACTCTTACTGTGTTTCCACATTTTTCACATTTTTTTATTATTAATTCTTCTATTTTAATCATCCTTTCGTAATTATTGTAACACTTTTAAAATAAATATGGTATACTTTAATGGTAATTAAGTCCTCGTAGCTCAAGCAGGATAGAGCAATCCCCTCCTAAGGGATAGGTTGGCAGTTCGATTCTGCCCGGGGACACCATTATTAATGTATTATGTTAAAAATAATTGCATAATAAAAAAAGAAACGTTATTTAGAAATAGTCCATTTCTTTTAATATTTTAACACTCAAATAAAGTGTTATTTTTTATTAGTCATGTAATTTAAGAATGTTCTTCATAACTTATATCGTTTTTTTCATAAATATTAGTTATTTCAATATATAATGCTTGTCTTCCCATTGAATCATAACTTTTATTAAATTTTTTTCTTGATACTTTAACTGCTTTTTCATTTTTTAAGGGATCATTAATGTAATAATAGTTCTTATCCATACCGACTATTACTACAACATGAGCATTTTTAGGATAAGTATAGGTTCTTGATTTATCATAACTAAACCATTCATAAATATCTTTTGCTTCACTATAATCAGTTGTTGTCCATACTAAGACAAGATTACCATTTTGAACATATTCTTCTAAAGGTAATTTATCATCAGAAGTATAAACATGACCTACTGTATCTTCGGGAAGTTTATTTTTAAAAATGGTATACAATGAATTTTTTATTACTGGTAAAAATGTTCCCCATCCTCTAGAAGAATCGCTAGGATCTCCAGCATAATATTTACTAGGATCTGGTCCATATCTAAGACCATCTTTTTCATAAACTTCTTCCTTTGGTAAATAATTATCAACATATTCTTTCATGTCAATATCAATACCGTAATGTTTTAATAGCATTGTGGCACTAGCTACTTCACAACCATTAGGATAATCAGGATTTTGCTGTACTAATGGAAAATTGTTAATAACAAAACTATATTTTAAACTACTATAATATTTATTTAATATGTTTTCATAATCATAAAAGCTATAATTGTTATTTTTTTTTGAAAGTATTAATTGATTAGTATAATAATCATCCTTTAATGAAGGGATTATAGCTTGTTTTAACTTTTCTTTTTCTCTCGAATATAATCTAAACCATATATAATTATTAGATATTACTCCTATTATTATTAAAAAAAGTATTAAAATTTTATATTTCTTTTTCATGTACATCACACCTTGATTATAACAAAGAATTAGTAAATATGATTATAAATATAAATTGGTTTACACTAAAAAAACTTTAGCATAATAGTGCCAAAGCTTATCTTAAAAATTTTTTAATGTTTTATTTGTGCCTATATAGCATACATAACATATTAAATTCCTTTTGAATTATTTTTTAAACTTATTGATTTTCCATATTCGCTTATACTGCTAGCTTCTATATCTAAATTTTCTTCAGTACGTGCAGGATAATTTATTAAAGGTGTTTTTATCACTTCACTATTACCAGAACTGATTTTTTCTTGTTTTAATTGCACTTTTATTTTCTCTATTTCTACTTGTAATTCTTTTATATGATTATCTGAATTAATTAAATCTTCTAAAGTTATTTTTTTCATTCTTATGTTATACTTAAAAGATTTTGAAGATATATTATTGTAAACAGAAAGAGCAAAAAGTGCTAAATAAAACCATACATTAATTGAACTTTTCAAAATAAAACAATATTTTACAATACCTGCTAATTCAATAGTAGCCAAAATAATATTTACTATTTTAAAAAATATGTTATTTTTATATGTAGATAAATTTCCTTTAAGTCGATTATTCTCATAAATTTCACGTTTTAAATCGTTTTCTTTTTGTTCTAAGCATAAATTATTTGCATTGTTATCTTCTATTAAGTTAATTGGTTCATTTAAATAGTTATTTTCCATTTTAAAATTTCTCCTTTTTCTTTTTATTGATTTGTATTTTAGCATATTAATTACAAATAAGCAAGCATTTGTTCTACTTTCTATATTTTCTATGAATAAAATTCCGAACTTAAAATTTTGATTGTTTTTTTTCGTTTATATGTTATAATACTAATCAATTGATGGAGGTTTTTATGAATAAAGATTATATTTATATAAATGAAAATGCAATAGTAACTGATGATAATGGTAATCAAAGAGTAACTGAATATTATGACAATTTAGATAAAGTTTTGGTTCAAGAAAATATAATTGAAGAAATAGAAAAACGTATTGTAAAATTGACTTCTGAAGCAAATGAATATAAACATCGAAAATTTTTTCCAATATTGCCATTTGGATTAATATTTGTAAGAATCCTTGTTTATCTTATTTTTAATTTAGTATCACCTGAATCAATCAGTAATTATCCTACCTGTGATTTTTTAGGGATTACTATAAGTTTCAAAGAATTTTGTTTTATATACCTAACATTTGGATGTCTTTTATTTGGCGGACTTTTCGATATAAAAGAATTTTATTGTTTAAAAAAAGATAAAAATAAAGGTAATGGGATTACACAAGAACTTGAATATTTAAAGAAAAGATTGGAAGAAGAAAAACAAATTTTATCAAAATTAAAAGAAGACAAAAGTAAATCATATATTCAAAGTGAATTAGTTACCAAAAAAGTAGATGATGTAAATCTATTAAAAGCTCTTAGAGATAGATTAAGTTTATTATATGATTTAGGTTATAATGAACAAAAATATAACCGTTGGTATCAAAATGGAACTTTAGATGAAAAGTTAGGAAGAAATTATAATCAAAGTGAAATTAAAGTAATAAAAAAACAATTAGAGCAAAAAGGTAAAACTTTAGTAAAGTGAAATAAATAGATCATGGTATAAAGCGTACTATGATTTTTTGTGATTTCTAAGTTGAAATATGCATACTTAATTTATATAATTATGTTAGAGGTGTTTAGAGATTATGGAAGAATTTGTAAAGAAAGTTTATTCTAAGGCATTGCTTGTAATAGGAATAATAATATGTCTACTTGGAATATTAATTGGGGGATTATTTTACTGGGCTTTAAGTAGTCAAGAAGCTGTTTATTTAGATAGAGTTACAGAAGAATTAACTTATGCTAAGGTCGATGTTGATTTACTTGATGATTATTTTGCTACTCAAAAGGAAGACACTAAAGTTTTAAAATATTATTTGGCTTATGATAATCAGAAGAAACCTTATGTTGTAGTATTAAATGATACACATTTAAAATTCTTAAAAGATATTCAAGACTATTCTTTGGGATTAACAGATATTAAACCAGAAACATTAACTATTTATGGACAATCTAAAAAAATAGAAGATAAAGCTTATGAATTATTAAAAGAGTATTTAAGTGATGATGAATATACTTATACAGTAGATCAAGTTAAAAATGCGGTTGGTGATTATTATTTAGATACGTATTATAATCCAGATGAAGATATTAATTATATGTTTGTCTTTAGCGGAATAATTGTTATAGTTGGTTTAGTACTTATAATTATTTATGTAGTTAAACTTAATAAGAGTAAAAAATTATTAGAAAAATATAGTGATAAGATAGAAAAAGTTTTAAAAGATGTAGATAACGGCAAAGGTATTCATAATAAAATATGTAAAGTATTCCTAAGTAATGATTATATTGTGGGTTATGATACAGGATTATCTGTTATTGAAGTTAAAGATTTATTATGGGTATATCAATTTGTAATGAGACAAAATGGTATTGTTACAAATAAGATACTATATGGTGTTAATAAATTAGGTAAAAGTATTACAATTACTAATGTTAGTCCAATAATTCGTAAACAAAATAAAGCATTAGAAGAATTATATCAAGATATGATGAATATGTATCCTGATATATTATATGGATATAGTAAAGAAAATAAAGATAAAGTTAAGGAATTAACTAAAAAGAAATAGTTATTAGGAGATATTAATTTATCTTCTTTTAATTTGCGTTCACTATTCGTTCACATTTAATTTCATTAAAAAAAAATAGTCCTTTATTAAGACTACTTCTCAAATTCTTTTCTTAATGATTTGAATTTTACAGGTCCTGATTGAACATTGACATAATCATTAATTTTTTCTTCTTCACTTCGTATCGGATAATTGATTGAAGAAGTTACAACATCATTTGTGTTCATTTCTTTAATTTGAACTTCTGATTTTAAATTTTCTAATTCTTTAACTAACACTTTTAATTTAGTTTTTGATTTTGACATTTCTTTTGATAATAATTCAATTTGATTATTATTATATTTAAATGATTTTGCTTTTAGATTTGTTACGATTTCAAGCATAAATATTACTGCTAATAAGGCAATAGAAGGTGTATATAAGTGATACTGTAAGGAATTTATTAGTACTAATATAAAGTATATTGTTCCTAAACCATACATAAATATTTTAAATAAATTAACTAACTTTTTCCAAATAATTTCATATTTTAAATTTTTTATATATTCTGCTCTACTTTCAATTTCATTTTCTTTTTCTAATATAGCTGTTAATTGTTCTTCATTAGCGTCAGTTTTAATTAGTATATTATTATCGTTGTCATCTTTGATTAATCCTACTCCAGTTGTTTCATTTAATTTAAAATTATTATGCATCTTATTCCCTCTTTTCTTAATGATTTTATAGTATCATAATTGTTCAAAAAAACATAGTATATACTTATTAAATAAATTAATCTTATAAGCAAACGAATATTCATAATTTTATTCTTGATTATCATATATTTATATGTTATTTTATTTTTTAGGAACATTTAATTGTTTAGGTGATTACCTCTACTCTAGTAATAGAAAGAGGTGGTTAATGTGAATAAAAAATTATTATATTTTATAATATTTAATTTATTTATTATTATTTTTATTTTATTCTACATTATTATTAAAATGAATGTATTAAAATAAAAACACCATAAACACGGGGTTTTGGTGAATACTTATTCTAGGTAATCACTTAACATTCCAAAATTAAGTGTTCCTTTTTATTTTATGTAAGTCTTGCTTACACATACATTATAGCAAATTATTTTTTGAATTTCAATTATGAAGTGAACGAATATTCATAATTTTATTCTTGATTATGATGTATTTATATGTTATTTTATTTTCTAGGAACATTTAATTGTTTAGGTGATTACCTCTACTCTAGTAATAGAAAGAGGTGGTTAATGTGAATAAAAAATTATTA
>CAKOJQ010000017.1 GCA_934090795.1 uncultured Bacilli bacterium | reverse complement strand
AGTTTTCTTATAAAAACTCCCCACTAGAAATTCTACAGCGGATATTTTTGCTCCCCACTAGAAATTCTAGAGCCTTTTTTAATAAAAATTATATGGATTTTCGTAATATTTTACTTGCTTATGATTTATTCATTTGATATTCTATTACTTAAGGATCATTTAATTGTTTAGGTGATTACCTCTACTCTAGTAATAGAAAGAGGTGGTTAATGTGAATAAAAAATTATTATATTTTATAATATTTAATTTATTTATAATTATTTTTATTTTATTATTTATCATTATTAAAATGAATATAATAAAATAAAATCACCATAAACAAGGGGTTTTGGTGACATATCCTTTATCTAAGGTAATCACTTAACAACTCAAAATTAAGTGTTCCTTTTTTTATTTTATGTAAGTCTTACTTACATATTCATACTATCAAATTTTAATAATTTGTACAAGTGTAATTTTAACAATATATGAATAAATTTAATTTAATTTATTTATTAAAATCTTAAATTATCCACATTATTTGTGTCATTATATAAATCTTCAAATCGACTTTTCCTTTTATTTTTGCAAAGAATTATTATTCCAATAATTATCATTATGATAGAAACTATTTGAGCTATTTTTAATCCCATAATTAATAAGGCATCTGTTCTACTTATTTCTATAAAGAATCTAATTATACCATATCCTATTAAGTAAAGAGCTGTCATTGTTCCTACTTTTCTAAATTTATATCTTCTTATAAATAGAAAAACAATAAACAAAGTTAAACAAGCAATTGATTCATATAAAAACGTTGGTGTGTAATAAATACCATCTATTTTCATGTTATCAATTATAAATCTTGGAATATGTAAACTTTTTAAATGGTCAAAAGTTGTTGCAGCACCATGGGCTTCTTGATTAAAGAAATTACCCCATCTACCTATTGCTTGGCCCAATAATAATGGTACACATATTACATCTAGATATCTAATTAATCTAGTTTTATATTTATTGCAATAGAATAGCATTGTTAATAAGCCTCCTATTAAACCACCATGAATTGCTAAGCCACCCTTCCATACCATAAATATTTCTTCTGGATGAACTCCATAATAATCTAAATTAAATAAAACATAATATAGTCTTGCACAGATATATCCTATAATAACTGTCCAAAAACACATATTAAAAATAAAATCATATTTTAAATTTAATCTATAAGCTTCTTTTTTTACTAGAAATAATCCTATGAAAATGGCAACTAGCATTAAAACTGAATACCATCTTATTTCGAAGGAACCTATACTTACTATTATTGGACTCATAATTTAATCTCCTATTACATTTTTAGTTATTACTTTATCTAATATTAAGGTTATTGCAGATATAAATATTGCTATAAAAAATGGTAATATCCATCCTTGAACAATAAATGCATCACCCATAATTAAACTAGCTAATTTTAATATTATTACATTTATAAATGGATAAAATATTCCGGTAGTAAAAATAGTTACTGGTAAAAACACTAATTTTAAAAATGGTTTTACAGTTGAACTTAACAAACTTATTACTAGAGATGTTATAATTGCATATCCAAATGATTTGATATAAAATCCTTTAAATATTTTTGATGCTAATATTAACACAATTGAGTTTATTAATAATGTTAAGGTATATTCAAGTATAACATACTTAAAATCTTTATCTTTACTATATATCATTTTTCTATCACCTGTAATTATTATATTACAAAAATAGTAAAAAAAAAATGGTTACAAGAACCATTTTAGATAAATAGCATTATTACTATTAATACAATAAACATAATTAGAACAAATTTCCAAATATACTTAATCCAATCTTTAAATTTAATATCACAATATGATAGTCCCATTAAAAGAATGGCAGATGATGGTGCTATTAATGATGCTAAACCAAATGTTGTTTGTAATATAATGGCAATTTGATTTGCGTTATCAGCAAATGTATATTTTAAGAATGTTCCAATTAAACTTACTGTATATTGATATTCAACAGTAAATAATGATGTAAATAATCCAGCAACAGCTGTTAATACAACATTAAATTTATCACTTAAACCAATAAACCAATCTACAATTGTTGGAATAACAGGATACATTACTGAGAATTCTAATACTAAGTATGAAAGTAATAATAATATTACTAATTTACCTGATTTTTTAAATCCTTCGCCAAATGATTCTAAATAATCATCAAGACTTAATTTGTAAATCCATTTTAATAATAATGTAGTAATTATCATTAAACCTTGAATTCCAAAAATATCCCAACTACCAAATGCAGTTGCACTACCTAAGATATAAGAAAAGATTGTTGAATCAAATAATTTAAATTCTTGAATACTCTTTAAAGCAGTTTCAAACCATTTAATTCCAAATACATCATTCCATGGGAAGTATGCCATTATTGAAATAACCGCAAATAGTCCTAATAATACTACAACAGGCCATACAGTTTTCTTTTTGGTTACATCAGCTGAGATAAATAAATCTTCAACTGGTTCTGCTTCTTTATTCTTAAGTGTTTTTCTTAGGTGTAAAATATTAAATACATTGAATATAATAAACGCAAGTAATAAAATAATTAACTTAATATACCATAGTGTATTAAATTCAAGACCTAAATAGTTAACATTCATACCAACTATTTTAGTACTATACATTGAACCTACAGTTCCAACTAAGATAGAACCAACTGTTGTACAAAATGATGTCATCTTATCAAGTTTCATTTCTTTCATTATAGAAACAACAAAAGGAACTGCTACTAATAATAAGATATATTCATTAGTTACAGCACTTAAAGCAGTAAAAATGAATGATACTATTAAGGTAAATAATATTTCTTTCTTTTTAAATTTTTTGGCTAGTTTAGTAATTAGAACTTGGTATCCACCAATTCTTGATAATACTTGATAAAATCCACCTAATACGAATATAAATGTTACTAGTACTGTAAAATAGTACATTCCAAGAAATCCATAAGTGAAGAAATCAAACAAACCAATACGTGTTATCTCAGTTACTGATATTGCGGTTCCAGAAAATGATCCTTGAGGGATAATCCATGTTAACAAAACTGTTAATAATACCATAATTCCTGATACTTTAACTAAATCAAATTTTTTTACATCTTTCTTCATTTTTAACCTCCTCCTAATAATAATTATATCATGATTGACTAGAATATAAATGATTTTTTGCTATTTTATAACATTTTATCCTTAATTTTAGGACAAATTTAAAAGAGCAAACATTATATTTTGCTCAATTTTTTATTTATTATCATTTTGAATTGGTTTCATTGTTGGAAATAATAATACATCTCTAATTGATTCTTGTTCTGTAAATAACATTATCATTCTATCAATTCCATAACCTATTCCACCAGCTGGCGGCATTCCATATTCTAATGCTTCAATAAAGTCATAATCAATATCACTAGCTTCATCGTTACCTAATTCTTTTTCTTTTAATTGTTCTTCAAATCTTTCTAATTGATCAATTGGATCGTTAAGTTCAGTATATGCATTTGCACATTCGTGTCCGGAAATAAATAACTCAAAACGATCTACAAATCTTGGATCTTCAGGATTTTTCTTAGTTAGTGGTGAAATTTCAACTGGATGACCATATAAGAATGTTGGTTCAATTAATGTTTCTTCAACATATTTTTCAAAGAATAAATTAATTATATGTCCAACAGAGTGTTCATGGTCTGCTACTTCAATATCATGTTCTTTAGCAAGTTTTAGTGCATCTTCAACAGTCATTTCTTGTTTAAAATCGATTCCAGTTTTTTCTTTGATAGCATCTACCATACTAATTCTTTTCCATTTGCCAGATAAATCAACATCATGTCCTAGATAATGGAAAGTAGTTTTCCCACAGACTTTTTCGGCAATAGTTTGATACATTTCTTCTGTTAAATCCATCATTCCTTCTAGGTTAGAGTATGCTTCATATACTTCCATCATAGTAAATTCTGGGTTATGTTGTGGATCCATTCCTTCATTTCTAAATGTTCTTCCTATTTCATATACTTTTTCCATACCACCGACTAGTAATCTTTTTAAATTTAATTCTAGGGCAATACGTAAGTACATATCTAAATCTTGAGTATTATGATGAGTTACAAATGGTCTTGCAGATGCACCTGTTAATAGAGTTGTTAAAATAGGTGTTTCTACTTCAACAAAGCCTTTATTATCTAAGAAATTTTGAATGCATCTAATAATTTTAGGACGCATAAATGCGACTTTTTTAGAATCTTCATTCATTATTAAATCTACATAACGTCTTCTGTATCTTTCTTCTACATCAGTTAATCCATGGAATTTTTCAGGTAATGGGCGTAGAGACTTAACTAAATGAGTATATTCTAAACATTTTAAGGTTAGCTCGCCAGTTTTAGTTTTCATTACTTTGCCATAAACTCCTACTATATCGCCAATGTCTGCTGATTTAAATAAATTATATGTTTCTTCGCCAACATCATTAATAGAAATATAAATTTGAATTTTTCCTTTTTTATCTTGAATTGTAAAGAATGATGCTTTACCCATTTTACGAATGAACATTATTCTTCCGGCAACTTTATAACAATCATTAATGTTTTCAAAGTCATCATGAGGAATATCTTTATATTTTTCTTTTAAATCTTCTGAGTAAGCAGTACGATCATATCTTGAACCAAATGGATCAATACCTAATTCTTTAATTTTAGCTGCTTTTTCTCTTCTTACTATTTCTTGATCTGTTAAATTACGCATATTTAATCACTTCTTTCTTCCATAGTATACTTAAAAAGTAATAAAAATGCAATAAAAGAATAATCTTAATTTAGGAGGAATATCATGAATGGAAGTTATTATCCAAGTGCAAAATATCCAAATGATTATAATTTAAATACAGCACCAATTGGAGGAGGCACAAATGGGAATATTCAAGACGAACAAAGTTATATTGAAAATATTTTAAGATTAAATAAAGGCAAGAAAGCTAAGGCATATTTTTCTTTTCCTGATTCTAATGAATGGCGTGATAAAGTTTTTGAAGGAATTATTGAGGAAGCAGGAAAAGATCACCTTGTAATGAGTGATCCTAAAACTGGAAAATGGTCTTTAATTCTTCTTATTTATTTAAATTTTGTTGAGTTTGATGAGAAAATAAATTATAGTCATGCTTATTCGGAGATAACTTTTTAGGTTATCTTTTTTCTTTCCCACTGAAAATTAGTGTCACTTTTGTCAGTGAATTTCAATGAGATTATAAATAAGAATTTAAATTTTTTCGTTCATTTGATAGATTTGTAGATTGGCCATGCCCTGGATATATTTCTAATTCATCTTTAAATGCTAATATTTTTTTAATACTTTCTTGCATTTCTTTAAAGTTTCCACCTGGCAAGTCAGTTCTTCCGATAGTGCCTTTAAAAATAAAATCACCACTAAATAATTTGTCATCAAATAAAAATCCAACTAAATCTTCTTTATGTCCTGGATAAGCAATCACTTTAAATTTAAATTTTGATATTGTTATTTCTTTATCTGCATCTTTATAATCATAAACTGGTACATTTTTATATTTTAATATATCATTTAAGGCACTATAGTGATCTTTATGATAGTGAGTTATTAATACTCCAAGTAAATTTCCATGAATATGATTTAATATCGTTTTAGCTTCATCTCCAGGATCAATAATTAAATAATCATTATCAATATTTAATATGTAACAATTTTCTAATAAATTTCCTACAACTAATGTTTTAATATTCAAATTAATCAACTCTCTTTCTAACATAATTATACTATATTTAATGTTTTATTTTTAATAAATTTAATGTATAATTTAAGATAGGTGATATAAAATGAATGCAGTAAGTATTATTTTACTTTTAATAATAATCGGAGGAATATGTGGAATAATTTATGTTATTGTATATAATAATTTACAAGCATATACTTTAAAGATTAATGAAGCAGAAGGATTAATTGATGAATTGTTAAGAAAAAAATATGATACTATTTTAATGATGAAAGATATAATTATTGAAGAAACTGATGTTCCTGAAAAATCTTTTGATGAGGTATTAAAATTAAAAAAACAAAATTTATCTAGTTTTGATTTAGAAAGAAAATTAAGTGTTTATAATAATTTAATTGTAAAAATAAATAGTGATTATGATAATTTACTAAGTAACATTAGATTTAATAATTATTTTAATGACTTAAATGAAATTAATCAAAAGTTAGAAGCAGCAAAAAGTTTTTATAATAAATATACTAATATATTAAATAAATATACTAAAAAGTTTCCATCTAATGTGATAGCTTTTAGTCATGGTATTAAGACAAGAGCATTTTTTGATGGAAAAGATATGTTTGATGAAGATTTAAAAGATTTTAAATTATAAAATAAAAATGAAGATCAAGAAAATCTTCATTTTTTAATATAATAAATTGTTTTCTTTAGCATATGGGATAAAATGATCAGTAATAGCAGTTGATAAATCACTTTCATCATCATTTAAACCATGCCATTTATAATCCATAATTTCTTCATTAGGTACTAGTTCTACATCTACTTCTTTAGATGATAGCATCATGTGCATTTCAATAGTTAGGCTTGGATCTGATAAGGCAGGTTCTCTAAAGCAAAGAACTTCTTTTAAATCTTTTTCTTCAATGGTAAATCCATTTGCTATTTCTTCAATGCATTCTCTAACGGCTGCTTCTTTAAAAGTTTCGCCTTTTTCTACTCCACCACCAACTAAGGTGTATTTTCCTTTTTTAGCACTTCTTTGTGACATGCTTACTAATACTTTACCGTCTTTAATAAATATGGTTGATACAACATATATTAAATCTTCCATTTTAACTCCTTTTTATTTGTGATATGTCTCATTATTAATTATTTTAAATGAACGATAGATTTGTTCTAAAAGAATTCCTCTAAATAAACCATGAGGAAATGTTAAATCACTGAATGATATTTTGTAATCTACTTGTTCTAAAACTTTATCTGCTATACCATCCGATCCACCTATAATAAAATCAATGTTACCATAATTCATTAGGGATTTATCTATAAATTTTGAGAATTCTGGTGATGTATATTTTTTACCGTCTAGTGTTAAAGCAACTTTAAATGATTTATCTTTTAGTTTTGTTAAAATTCTATCTCCTTCTTCTTTTTTATTTGAATCAATTAATTCAACTATTTCTAATTTATGATATTTATTTATTCTAGTTAAATAATCATTTATTAAATCAAGAAGATATTTTTCTTTAATTTTTCCAATACATATTATTCTTATCATACTTCGATATTTCCTGATATTTCATTTTGTTTAGCAATAATAATGTTGTTAAATTCTATTTCATGATCTTTAAATTCATTTTGAAGTGTTTCTAGCGCTATTTCTGGAGTGTTATTTTCTTCGCTAAGGTGGGCTAATATAATTTCTTTAGTATTACTACCAATTATTTTACTAAGATAGAAAGCGGATGATTCATTGGAAAGGTGGCCTTTATCACTAGCTACTCTTCTTTTTAACCATCCAGGATATCTACCATTAAGTAGCATATCAGCGTTGTGATTACTTTCAAAAATATAAACTGTTTTATTTTTTAATTTATTAAAATATTTTTGGTTAAGGTAACCTGTGTCTGTTATTTGAACAACACTATTATCTCCCTCGTTTATTATATACCCACGAGAATCTGACGTATCATGACTTGTCTTAATATTCTCAATTAAAAGATTATCTATTATCATATCATCTTCTAAAAGAATAATGTTTTCATATGTTTTTAAATATGGTAAATCTTCTAACATTGGTATCGTTAAAATTATGGTTGGATGATATTTTTTAATTATATTTTTTATAGAACTTACATGATCTGAATGAGTGTGAGTGATAAAAATATAATCGATATTATCTAAATTGGTATTATTTTCAATTAGTTTTTCATTTAAATACGTCATTGTACAACCGGCGTCAATTAAGATTTCGTGGTTTTTTGTTTTTATATAAGTTGAATTACCTTTTGAACCGCTTGCTAATACACTTACTAACATGAGTACACCGCACATGGATTAATGTATGATCCATTTTTTAAGATTGAAAAATGTAAGTGGGTTCCAGTTGATGAACCTGAGTTACCCATGTTTCCTATATGTTGTGAACGAGATATTTTTTGACCTAATGATACTTTAATATCACTTTTCATATGGGCATAGATAATTTCAAAATCGCCGTATGATACTCTTACATAATTTCCCCAAGAATTACCGCACATTGAGCCTAAAAATCCTTGATTTGGACATGATGTATTAATCGCAATTACTGTTCCTTCAGTTGCTGCATAAATTGGTGAGCCAAAACCGGTTCCAGAAATATCTATTCCGTTGTGATGTCTTCCCCAACGCCATGCAAACGGGCTAGTAATAACATATGGAGATAGAGTTGGCCAACGCCATTCATCGTTTCCGGTGTTAACATATCCATAATTAATTCCTGGATTAGAATAATATTTTGTTCCTTTAGCTACTATTTTGTTAACTGTTGGTTTTATTTCTTCGGATTTGGTAATAACTAATTTTTCAATTTCACCATTTTTATATTGAATTGATTCAGTTACTTTAGAAATACCATTTACTCCTTCTTGAATCACTTTAGTTTGTCCAACATACATATCTTTATCTTCTTGATATTCTGTTACAGCTTTATTAGTTATGTTTTCAACTACTTCTACTTCATGAATAATTTCTAATAAGGGAGAAATTAATCCAATAGATACCTCTTGGTTTTTCTTAAGTAAAGTATTTTTACTTGTTATTGTTGGATTAGCAATTAAGAATTCCTCAATACTTAGATTATTATTATCAATGATGTTATCTATTGAATCATTTTCTTTTACTATATATGTTTTTTGCTTTTCAGTTGTTCCAAATAAAAGATATTTACTTAAATCATCCGTGTTAGTGAATATTTTCTTATCAGTGCTTATTAAGGTTTTCTTTATAGTTATTTCGTCTTCCCAGTAAACAGATGTTATTTTAGTTCCTTCATCTGTTATTTCTTCTTGAGTATTATTTTTATAATTATTTAATTTATCCTTACCAACAAACGCTGAAACCATATTATAGAATGCATCTTCAAAATATTCTTTTTTTAATGTATAAATATATAAAGGTTCTTTAGTTTCATCTTTATATTTAATAGTAACTACGTATCCTTCAATGGTAAAGGGACTATCATGTTCAATTGTACTATATATTTGTTCAGAACTTTTAATATTATCATTATAAGTAGTTACTTTTTCGATTTCAAGTCCACCAGGAGGATATACTTTGTCTACACCATAATTGTTTTTTATTTCTTGTTGTTTTTCATCTACTAATTCTAGGAACTCATCTTCATTAGATAAATATCCAATGCTTTTTCCTTCAACAAATACTTCATAAACGTCTTTAGGGACAGCATTTTTTTTAGTTGTTGGCAGTAATAAAAACATTATTGCAGATATTAAGACAGTTAATAATATTGAAATTAAAATTTCTTTCTTTTTCATTTAATCACTTCACTTTTTTAATTTTCTTCATTTTTCTTTATGTAATTTCTAAAATTACTCATGCTTCTTTCAAATAATAACTCGATTGTTCCGGTACCACCATTACGATGTTTACCAATTATTAATTCAGTTATTGATGTATCAGTTTGTTCAGCAGCAGCTTTATTATAGTAATCGTCACGATATAAGAACATTACGATATCGGCATCTTGCTCGATTGATCCTGATTCTCTTAAGTCAGACATAATTGGTCTTTTATTTTCACGAAGCTCAACACTACGAGATAACTGGGCAAGAGCAACAACGGGAACTTTTAATTCCATAGCCATTGTTTTTAAGGAACGTGATATTTCAGATACTTCTTGAACACGGTTTCCTTCATTTTTGCTTGATCCGGAAATTAACTGTAAGTAATCGATAACAATTAGTCCTAACCCTTTATCGCTTGTTGCTAGTCGACGACATTTAGCTCTTATTTCGGAAATTGTCATACCAGCATTATCTTCAATATAAAGATTTGTTTCACTAAGTTCACTCATAGCTTCATTGACTTTTTTCCAATCATTATGTTCTAAACGTCCGGTTCTTACTTTATTCATTTCGATTCCACCAGCTGCTGCTATCATACGCATAGCAAGTTGTTCAGCGGACATTTCTAAGTTAAATAAAGCAACTGCTTTATCACTTTTTGATGCGGCATTAACAGCAAGGTTTAAAGCAAACGCAGTTTTACCCATAGCAGGACGAGCCGCAACTATGATAAGTTCATTTTCATGTAAACCACTGGTTAGTTTATCCAAATCATAGAACCCAGTTGCTAGTCCAGTAATTTCGTTTTGATTTTTGGCAAGTTTTTCAATTTGTTCTTGAGCACTTTTCATTACGGAAGCAATTGATTTAAATTCTCCAGCTTTACGTGCTTTGGTAACTGAAAATATTTTCTTTTCAGCATCATCTATTAGATAATTAGTTTCTTCTTCTTCATTATAAGCATCACTATTGATTTTATTTGTTACATCAATTAATTTTCTTCTTAAGGCTTTATCTTTAATAATATCAATATAGTAATCAATATTAGCAGAAGATATTACTGAATCAATTACTTCACTTAAATATTCAATTCCACCAATAGCGTTAATTGATATATGTTTTTCAATTTCATTTTTAATTGTCGATGAATCTAAAGGAATTTTATTTTGATGCAAAGTATAGATAGCATCAAATATACGTCTATTTGCTTCACTAACAAACATATCACTTTCTAATTCTTCACATATTTTATCACAAGCATACCTTGTTAAAAATGCGCATCCTAAAGCCATCATTTCAGCCTCAAGATTTTGAGGCATTTTTCTTTCGGCCACTAAATTACACCTCTTTTACAGATATAGTTAAACTAGCAACTACTTTCTTGTGTAATTTGATAGAAACTTTATGAATTCCTAAGGTATCTATTTGATGATCTAATTCAATAATTTTTTTATCAACATTAAATCCTTTTTTATTTAATTCTTCAGCTATTTGTTTAGAAGAAATAGTACCGAATATTTTACCATTTTGACCTACTTTAACTTTAAATGTTAATGTTAATTTTTCAATTTTTTCTTTATCACTTTCACATTTCTTAACTAGTAGGTCTTCTTCTAACGCTCTAGTTTCTAATTCATTTTGCAATCTTTTTTTAGAACCATCAGTATATTTTACAGCAAGTCCATTTTTAATAAGAAAGTTTTCAGCATATCCATCGCTTACGTCTAGTATATCGTCTTTCTTTCCTTGTTTTTTTACATCTTTTAATAATATAACTTTCATGCAAACCACTCCTGTCTAATTCCTTAATAGTATAACAAATAAATTAAAAAAAAGATACCTATAATAATTTTGTAAGTATCCTTTAAAGTAACTATACTATTTTTCTAATAACCAATCGATTATATTTTTATGAATTATTCCATTTTGAGAGAAATCTAATTTATCCATCGAAAGAACATATTTAGGATAATTATCATCTATATTTTTATATGCATTAAATTTTCTTTCAACAACTGCTTCATCGCTTAAAATATAAGTTACTTGAAAATATATTTTTTCATTAAATCTTGTGGCTATAAAATCTATTTCACCATTTTCTAATGTTCCAACGTTTACATTGTATCCTCTAGCAATTAGTTCATTATAAACAATGTTTTCTAAATATGCACCGATTTGTCCTTTTTTGCCCTCACTTAATATATTTGTAAAACCTAAATCAGTTAGATAGTATTTGTATTTACCAGTTAGTATTCTTTTCCCTCTAACATCATATCTTTCCGCTTTGGAAATTAAATTGGCACGAGTTATATAATCTAGATAGTTATATATGGTTTCAAGAGAAACATTTCTAGAATCGCTTTGCATAAATTTTTTTAAACTATCTGGAGAAAATACTTGTGAAGGTGTTGTTAATATGTAAGTTACAATTCTATTTAGTAAATCGATATCTTTAATATTAAATCTTTTTACAATATCTTTTATAATGATAGAATCATAAATATCATTTAAATATGTTTTTCTTGAAATATCATCTTTTTGCATAAATCTTTGAGGCATTCCTCCCCACTTAATATAATCATTAAATGCATCTTCAATATCTCTATTATCGGTAATATTTAATAATTTGCACACTTCATCAAATGTGAATGGGGTTATTTTAAAACTTACGTATCTTCCCGCAATATGAGTTGCTAAATCGCTAGATAATAAATCACTATTTGATCCGGTAATAAAAATAGATGTATTTTTAGTTGCTCTTAAGGAATTTACAACTTTCTCCCACTCGCTAACATTTTGAATTTCATCAAAAAATAAATAATACTTTTTATCATCAATTATTTTTTCTTTAATATACTCATTTAACTTCTTGGGATTTGTATACTCTACATAATCATAGTCTTCAAAATTAATATAGATTATATGATTATTATCTATATTTTTTTGTTTTAGTTCATCAATTATTTGTTTTAATATTACAGATTTACCTGAGCGTCTTATTCCTATAAGTACCTTGATTAATTCTTGATCATAAAATGGTCTTATTAATTTTAAATATCTTTCACGAATAACCATAAAAATTTCCTTTCTTTAATATATTATATATCTTTATTACGTTATTGTCAATTTATTACGCTGTAGCGTAATATTTTGCTATTTTTGTCAATTTATTACGGTATACTAAAAATTACTACCTTAATAGTGATATTTTTTGGTTTTAATTATTCTATTAATTTATTTTAGTATTATTAACTCCGCTCCTCATCATCAGGTTCAAATATTTCATTTGTGAAATAATTTGCAATATTTAATTTGTTTATTGTTTTGTCACTTCTTTCATCAGGATCTAACCCTTCTCTTGAATTTATCCATGGTTCTTGATTGTGAGCTATTTCTTCTAAATATTTTGTATCATACTTGGAATATTTTTTTAACACATATAATAAAACATCTTCTGCTTCTTTGTCTAATACAATATTTTCGTAAGAAATAGTTATTGGATTATATCTGTATTCGCTATATAGTTTATATACATCTGGAACAACTGGTCCATGTACCCAACCTTCTATTTCATTATGAAATAATGGTCTATCATAGAATGCGAAAGAATATCCCTGCGCTAAATATAATAATTTTTGTAATTTTAATGGTTCTGGATGAATTTTATTAATAATCCATTTTGCAATTGTAGTTGCATCATATACTTTACTCATAATAATGTCACCCCTTATCACTTATATTATATCACTTCTTAAGTTATTATTAAATTCTTCAAAATTAAAAAAAATACCACTATATTTAATAGTGATATCTTTAATTACAATTTATTTTACAAATGGGATTAAAGCCATAAATCTTGCTCTTTTAACTTGTTTAGCAATATATCTTTGATGTTTGGCACATGCTCCAGTCATTCTTCTTGGAAGTATTTTTCCTTTTTCATTGATATATTTAGTAATAATATTTACGTCTTTATAATCTACGCTTTTTCCAGCACACATTTGACAAATTTTCTTTTTCTTACGATAAAATTCAGCCATTTTTAATTTCCTTTCTAAAATGGTAGATCGTCATCACTTAGAACTACTTCTGAACCGAAATCTTTAAATGGATCTTCATTAAAATCATTAGTTTCTACGTGATTAATATCTCCAGTTTGATTTACAGCAGGCATAACAGGTGCATTATTTGTGCTTCCTTTACTACTTAAGAAAGTAATATTGCTAGCATTTACTTCAGTTACATATACTGTTTTGCCTTCATTATTTTGATAATTTCTTGTTTGAATTCTTCCTTGTACTCCGATTTGAGAACCTTTAGTACAATATTTGCATAGGTTTTCTGCTTGTTTTCCCCAAATTACACAGCTAATAAAATCTGCATCTCTTTCGCCATTTTGATTTGAAAATTGACGAGATACAGCAATAGTGAATGAACAAGTTGTATTTGTTCCATTCATTGTATTTACTGTTCTAAGTTCAGGATCTCTAGCAAGTCTACCTACTAATACGACATTATTCATTAACTACTCCTCATCTAATTTAATAATTTGATGTCTAATGATGTTTTCATTTAATCTAGCCTTACGATCAAGTTCAGCTATAGCTTCATTAGATGCTTCAACTGTTAATACATAGTAAAATCCGTTAACTTCTTTATTAATAGGATAAGCTAAAGTTCTTTGTCCCATTTCTTTAACGTTAGTAATTTTACCATTTAAATCAGTTACAGTTGATTTTAAACTTTCAACTACATTTTTAACAGCAGCTTCTTCTAAAGTAGTTTTAACAATAAACATTACTTCATAATTTTTCATTTTCTATCCTCCTTCTGGTCTTTTCGGCTTATATTTGAATATAAGCAAGGAGCTTTCGCTCAAGCAGTATATTAGCATATTTTTCTTTAATATTCTAGTCCGTTTTAATCTTTTTTAGATATTTTTATTATTTTATATATCTTCATCAATTATGATGTGAAATTCAGATGGTACTGCTCGATCTATATATTCATCTTCTTTAGCTTCAATAAGTTTATTTAAATAGTAATCTTGTTTTATTTCCATTTGTTCTGCCTCCTAAATACATTTTAACTTATTATTTATAATATTAATTAGTCTATTCCAAAAAAACTCCAATGTGGAGTTTTTTTGGGAATAAAGTGATATACGTTAAATCTAAAGTAATCAATATCACCATTTTGCATTAGGTTGTATGAATCCGCCTTGAAAATCAGAGTGAATGATTCATGTATAAAAACGTTAGTTAATGTGAATAAAAGATGATTATGTATAATTTATTTAATTTTTCCTTTTTTATTTTATGTAAGTTTTACTTACAAATACATAATAAAGAATTATTAATATTTATTTAAGCAAAGTTTTTACACATATTCAAAACTATTTATTACTAAATTAAAAAATCTTCCGTTTACATCTTGATTTATATGATGTTTTTTTATACCATATCGTATGGATAGTAGTGTTTTGGACAGCATTATTTCCAAATAAATATTTTTACTGAAATGGATATTTAAAATTTATGAAGAAAAAGGGAGCTTATACGAGATATAGTTTTTTAAAAAAATTATATCCTGATCGATTAATAATAATCAAACTTAAGAATAAATATATATCTTTTGGACAAGATAGTATTTTACTTAATTATTTACTTAATACAAATAAATTTAGTATATTAGATAATATTGAGGTGAATTATCTAATCATTACCGATATGTATATTATAAAAGAGAAAACTTTTTCTTCCAATCAATATTATAAATATGTAAAAATATCACAATTAAATAGTATTTTAACAAAATTAAATAATTCTGTTAAAAATAGGGTTAGCTTGTAATGTCGCCTTACTCTGGTAACTCTCATAATGTCTTCAATGTCAACGGTGAGGGTATCGTCAACAACAACAACGCGTATAATTCCAACGGGGTTCGTCCGTCCTTAGTAGCTCCTAATATCTCCAGGATTTACAGGTTTAATTACTTATATTTGAGTGTATATTAGGAACATAGTTAATCCTTGAGTTTATAAACTCTAAAAGTAGGATAAAGATGATAAGCTATACGTAGGTTATCTAGCACTTTATATATATGGGAGGTATTTGGTATTAAAACCAGATACCTAATTTTTTAGAAACAAATAGAAAGAAGTAAAAAAAATGAATAAAAATATTGAAATATTTAAAAATGGTGGGTTTTATAGTGTATTTGGAGATTCTGCATACGTTATGCATTATCTATTTAATTATAAAATAATTGATAATAGGGTTGGTTTCCCTAAATCGGCATATGATAGAGTTATAAATAAATTAGAAGAACTAAATATTAATTATGTTGATTCAGTAAATAATAAAAATAAAGATTTTAAAAAGAAAAATAAATATAATGAATTTGTTTTAAAAGGTAAAAAGAAATATAGTGTTACATTTAGAATTAATTCTATAATGGAAAAGTTGGATACATTATCAGAAGATAAAATTGATGAAATATTATCCTTTATAGAAAGTAAATTAACTAATGAATAATGATAAATTTCTTATAATTAAAAAATTAAAAGATTTTTGTTTGAATGTAGACAAAATTATTATTAATTTTCCTAAAAAAGAATACGTAATAAAAGATAGAATATTAAATGATAGCTTAAATGTACTAGAAGAAGTTATATATACTAATTTAGATAGAAATAATATAAATAGAATAAATTCTAAACAAAAAATTATAACTAAAATAAGTATGTTAGATTTTTATATAGAATATTTATTTAAGAAAGAAATAATTAATAAAAAAGTATTTAATAAAATTATTAATGAATTAAATGAAATTAGTAGATTAACTTATGGATGGTTAAAAGATGAAAGTTGAATTTAATAACTTACTAGATATTTATGAAAATATTATATGCAAGAATTGTCATAATAAGAAAAAGATATATAATTTTGAAAAAAATAAAATGACCGTATTATATGACTTATATATAAAATTAAATAATAACAAATATACTATGGGGAATTATAATATATTTTTAATTAGAAGACCTAAACATAGAATAGTAATGAGTCTGAATGTTACAGATAAAATTGTTAATCATTATATAACTTTAAATCATATTATACCAACATTAGAAAGATATTTAGATAATCGTAATATAGCTACTAGAAAAGAAATGGGTAATGATTATGGAATTAAGTTATTAAAAAAATATTTAGAAGAAAATAAAAAATATGATAAATTTTATGTATTAAAACTAGATATAAAAAAATATTTTTATAATATAGATCATGATATATTAAAAAGTATGATTAAAGATAAATTTAATAGTGATATTTTTAATTTCCTATGTGAAATTATTGATAGTACAGATAAAGAATATATTAATAATACAATTAGAAAAATTAAAAATCATGAACTAGAAAAGGCTTATGTAGATGATATTAAAAATTTACCATATTATAATAAAGGCAAAGGATTACCTATTGGAAATATGACTAGTCAATTCTTTGCAATATATTATTTATCTAGTTTAGATCATTATATTATACATGACTTACATTTAAAACATTATATAAGATATATGGATGATTTTATAATTATTCATAATGATAAGGATTATTTAAGAAAATGTAAAAAATTAATTGAAAATAAATTAATAAATGAGTATAAATTAGAATTAAATCAAAAAAGTAAGATATTTGATTCAGTTAATGGATTTGATTTTTTAGGATATAATTTTAAGGTTATTGATAAAAAAACTATTATGAGAATTTCTAATAAAAGTTATAATTATATTAAGCATAATATTAAATGTATGAATAACTCGGTTGATGATTTTGGAACGTATGTTAATTATTATAATTCTTTTAAATATTGTAATAATTGTAAAATTAAGTATTTAATTGATAAACATTATGAAAATTAAAATATATTATTTTTATACGTAAAAAGCTGGTTTTATTAAAACCAGCTTTTATTATTTTTTTTATGGCTTGCTTGATGGCGGGCTTCGCCCGACTTCAAGCGTCGTCCGGCTGGGTTCCTACCCACCGGCGGACGATATGCTTCGCGCATTTTATCCAAGAATGTATGGATTTAAAGATGAGCCATCTCCTCCAATTATCAGGATATTAGATTTTAGATAAACGGACGGACGAACCCCGTAGGAACGATACGCGACGTCGCCGCTGACGACACCCTCACCGCCGACACCGAAGACATTATGAGAGTTACCAGAGTAAGGCGACAACGTCCAGTACCACTGGCTTTTATGCAACCAGTTGTCATTCTTACATTTTACGTTTGTATAATCATATGTACTATTTGCTGCGTCATATACTTGACCTGCTCTTAAATCATTTTGACACGCTTCATCATTTGATGCATAGCCAAAGTCTGATGCATAGATTAGACCTACTTTACCTGTCCAGGTTGCTGTTCTTGTTACATTATTGGCTGTATCTGCTGTATAGAATTTATTTCCTCTTTCCGCATTGTATTGTCCAAGTGTTGGTAAGGTTGCCGCAGAGTTTACATATGTATACTCGTTTCCTCCTGTATTCCATACACTTTCACTGATATAATTTTGGTATTTTTCTTTGATTGTATAATTATAATTAAATACTCCGGTTTGTCTTTGAACTGGTTTATCAGTATCATAATATGAATTGTACCAATTGGTATTTGATGTTAGATTATAATTTAGATAATCTCCATTTAATTCTTTTTGTAAATCGGCTGTGTTCCA
>CAKOJQ010000016.1 GCA_934090795.1 uncultured Bacilli bacterium | reverse complement strand
AGAGACTGAATATAATCAATCTCAAATATCTTTATTACCATAGATTGGTATCTTTACACAAAGTTTTTTACACTCTCTTTTAATGATTTTATTTTTCAAATATACTTAATATTTTAGAAGCTATAAAAACAATATTATCTGCTTTTTTAACTGCAACTGTTTTAAATATTGCTTTACCTGTAACTGTTAAAGCCGAAATAATTGCTGAAGTAATAATTGAGGCTATTGTAATATCAATATATTTAGACACACTTATTGCAAGTACTGCTCCTAAACCACCAGATACAATTCCACAAACATCACCAATAATATCATTACAAAAACTTGCAACTCTTACATTCTTTCTAATTAATTTAGTTGCTTTCTTAGCCCCTTTAATTTTTTTAGAACTTTTAGCATGAAAAGTTGATTCTTTAGCTGTTAAAACGGCAACACCTAACATATCAAAAACTATCCCTATAGAGATAACAAATAAAATTAATAATATCATAATTATGTTACTTGCATTATTAGATAATTTATTAGTTAGAAAACTAAATATTAAAGCAAGGGTAAAAGATAGTATAAATACTATTAAATTCCAATTCACTTTTTTCATTAATAATCCTTTCTTTTTATGAAAAAAACTTTATATAAATATAAAGTTTTGAAGTAAAACAATGGTTTATTATAAGTTAATTTTACGGCTTTGGTCGAGTTGAGTTTCTCTATTTTCCTTCCTTTGATTACTCTAGGGCGATTTCTCCTTTACAGAAAATAATTATTAGTTGCCTAAGTAATTACTCGATTGCCACATAGTCCGTACTACAATCCTTATAATAAATACATGCTAGAGGTTTTCCCTGACACTCTTATCCCATTCTTATTCGCTTTTGCAAAAATGATTTCAATTTCTATCCCACATTTTCACTCACGACATGATTTTTATTCTTTTATTATCTAATAATAGGGTAAGACATATGCCATTATGGTTTCCCTATTATTTAAAATTACATATTCACCCCAACTTGGGCAGAAGAAGCAAAATATATAAAGTATCGATATCAATTAATGGATTTTTAGGCCCATCTTCAAATGGTGTTTGTGACTAGCATAATGCACCACAAATTAATAATAACATATTTTTAATAAAATATCTAGTATAGTATATGTAAAAATAACAAACAAAATGTTGATTTTTATTTTCTTATGTGTATTTGTTAAATATAAATTTCATACTTAAAGAAATAATATAACAAATATATGAAATGTAGTGACATTATCATTAATAATGAATAATTTACATTTAGCAATTATTTTATTAAAATGAACTAAAAAAGGATCTTATGACAAATACAAAGAAAGAAGATGTAAAGTCTTCAAAAAATGAAAAAAAGAAAAAAATTATTGGTATTATTTTTGGTATTTTATTGTTATCTCTAATTATTTTCTTATTATGGTTTTTCAATCGAAAGTTTGATATCACTTTTGATTTAAATAATGGTGCTAATGAAGAAATCATTCAAGTTAAATATAACCATACCATTGATGTAAAAGATATCAAAGATGAAAAAGAACTAGGAGAATCATTCATAAACTGGTATGAAGTGATTGAAATTAAAGAAAATGAGGAAGTATTAGCCGAGGAACCATTTGATTTTAACACCAAAATTAAAAAGAATGTAAAATTAAAAGCAATTTATAAAGGAAAAATCGAATCTATTACTATTACATTTGATTCTAAAGGTGGTAGTGCTGTTAAACCTATTACAATCAATAAAGGAGTTCCATTAACTCTTCCTAAAGAACCTACATATAGTGGATATACTTTTAAAGGATGGTATGATAAAAATGGAACACCAATTCATGAAAAAGCACTTTTAGAAGAAGATACTACTTTATATGCTAAATGGAAAAAAATACCAGTAACAACAACAGCAAAACCTCAGCCAGAAGAAAAAATATCATTAAGATTAAGCGAGGACACTCTTCATGTTAACGGAATTAAAACATCAAATGCTATTAGTAGTGTTGAAAATTCTAGCGGAAATGTTACTTATTCATTAAGTGATACTAATTGTATGACAATTAATGAAAATACCGGTGTTATTAATGTTGCTTCTAACCCTAAAAATTGTTCAAATGGAGCAACCATTACAGTAACAGCTAAAACTCCAAGTGGAAAAAGCGCTACTGCAACTATTTATTATGAAAAAGATTTAGCTTTAACTCATGAAAATAAAACTTATACAAAAAATGATAAAACATATGGTAAATCTTCAACATTTACTGTTAACGCCAATCAAAATGTTAGTTGGAATATTGAAGCAGCAGAAAAACCATCATATCGTTATACTTATAATGCTTACAAAAATAAAACAGCAACATCTGTAACTGGTGAATATACTATTGATAGTATTGTAGAATCAACTGGTGCTATTAGTAAAATTTCAACTGATGTAAAAGTAACAGCTACTACTAAGGCTAAACAAAAAATATCATTAACTATAAATAAATATGTAGCCTAATTAAAGATAGAAGATTATTACAATGTTACTAAGTAAAAAAACTCTAGATTTTCTAGATGTTTTTTTATGCTAACAATTAAGTAAATACAAGAACAATACCAATTGAAAATAACAAAATATTGAAAATAATAATTGGAATTTATAACTTTATGATGAAAATAACGAGTAAACTAAATTATTAGAACAATAAGAGCTGCTAGAAAATTATATAATTAATTTCTTAATAGTTTTTTTAAGCCTAAATTAAATTAGAACAAATAACAATTAATATAATAAATTGATATTTTTTAAAAAAAAATGATGTATTTTTTTCTAGAAAATCTTAATGTTTAAACAAAAAATTATTATTTAAATATAATAAATATGATAGAAAAAGAGCTATTAATTAACAACATAATTATTTTACCTCTAAATTGATTAAAATTTGTTATAATGTGTTTGGAGGTATGCCGTGAAAAATAAATATGAAATATTTATATCTAATATTTTTAATAATAATATATTAATGTGCCCCATTTGTAAAAATTCTTTAACAGTATTAAACCACGAACTTATTTGTACAAATAATCATGTTTTTACTATTTCAAAAAAAGGTACGCTATTTCTTGTAAACTCTTCTAATTTTAAAAATAGTTTAATTTATAATACTACTTTATTTAAAAATCGAAGACAATTTATAAATAAAAATTATTATAATTTAGTTTATGATGAAATTGCTAAATTTATTAATTCTATGTCAAAAAATAATATTAATATTTTAGACTTAGGCTCAGGTGAAGGAACACATATGCATAAAATACTTGAAAGAGTTAACAAAAATTGGAATCTTATAAGTATAGATTATTCAAGAGATGCAATTAATTTGGCAACTGACTATACTGAAAATAATATTTGTATTATTGGAGATATTAATAATTTACCATTAATAGATAAAAGCATTGATGTTGTTGTTGATTTTTTATCTCCTTTTAATAATGAAGAAGTTAAAAGAGTTTTAAAAGATAATGGTATTATCATAAA
Source organism: uncultured Bacilli bacterium (assembly GCA_934090795.1). Lineage (GTDB taxonomy): Bacteria > Bacillota_I > Bacilli_A > RF39 > UBA660 > CAG-533. Next base: position 15,381 of record CAKOJQ010000016.1, on the reverse strand, counting down.
AATTACTCCCGGAAATAAATATTTAAATGAATTAAGACACGTACTAAAAATTGATGATTACAGTAAAAAAGAAGAAATAAAACTTAATTTCATGAAATATTTTGATATTATAAATGAAAAAGAAATTTCTAAAAAATATTCAATTACAGAAGAAGATACTAATAATTTATTAATGATGTCCCCATTGAAAAAACAATTAAAAAATCAGAAGATTCATATTGATGAGATTACTATTGATAATGTTATTTATGTTGGAGTGTGTAAAAATAAAAAAGAGTAAATATGCCAAAAATATTAAAAATAATAAAGTATCTATGCGATTATTAAGAATGTTTATAGAAAAGAGGAATATATGAAAAAGAAAATTTTGATTATTATTGTAGTAATTATTATATTTATTTGCAGTTTATTTTTAGTTGCAAATAAATTAAAAAAAGAAAATAATAACGACAATAAAGGTAATGATAATCAAGCAAAATCATATGAAGTTATAGATGAAAAGGCTAATGAAGACTACAAGAAATTATTAAACCTTCAATACTGGGAAGATGTTAATATATATATTCCAGATATTGAATATAAAGAAATTGATTATAACTATAAAATAGATTTAAATAAAGTGGTTGAAACTGTACCACCTGTTACATATAACAACAATGAAGAAATTAAAGATATTGTTGAAATTATTAAGGATAAATTTAATATTACCATCGATAATTCATGGAAATATTACATTCATTATCCGTCTTCTGATTTATCTTTTGGTTATATTACTTTTTCACATTATATTGATAATATTATTGCAACTAATAAATATATTTCTTTTATCATTAATAATGGTGTTATAGATAAAATCGCTTATGCTTACTTAGATAAATCAATTAATGAAAATGAAGTATTATATAGATATAATTATTTTATTAACCATTACAAACAAGAAAAAGGTTTTGTCCAAGATTATGAAGAATATTACACTATTGCAGGAGAAAAAACATTACTTAACTATAGTTATGTTGATAATAAATTGTGTTATACATACAATATTTTGTATCAATACAAAGGTGTGGGTGCTATTAATAATGATTGGGGTACAGAACTATACGTAGAGCCTAAATTAATTGAAAATTTAATTAAAACTAAAAAAATTATTGTAAAAGATGATAGCAATAAAGAAGTTAATACTATTAGTAATCAAAAAGATATAACTAAAATAACTGAATTGTTATCAAGAACAATACCAATTGAAAATAACAAAAATATTGAAAAAAATAATTGGAATTTATCACTTTATGATGAAAATAATGAATTAATTAATACAATAAATATTAATAATGATGGAACATCAGGTATTGATAATATAAAAAATGAATATTTAAAAGAACAATATTTTAACGAGTTAATAAAATTATTAAAACAATAAGAACTGTTGGAAAATTAAATAATTAATTTCTCAACAGTTTTTTGTTAATCTTAAAATTAAATTATAAAGATATTATCAATTAATATAATAAATTTTAAATTGATATTTTCTAGGAATAATGATATAATTTTCCTGAAAAAAGGAAACGATATATATGAATAATTATGATAAAATTTTAGATTTTGCTAAAAAAAATAATGGATATATTACGACAAAAGAAACGAAAAACTTAGAAGTTAACAGTACATTTTTAAGTAATTTAGTAAATGATAAGAAATTAGAAAGAGTTGGAACTGGTATTTATAAATTACCTGAATATCCAATTGATAATTTTTATATTCTATCTAAAAGTAGCAAAAATATGTGCTATTCTCATGCAACTAGTTTGTATTTACATAACATGTCTGATAGAATTCCCTTAGTTTATGATATAACTGTTCCATATAACTATAGTGGTAATTTATTAAATAATAAAAATGTATCTCTTAGATATGTCAAAGATGATATTTTTGAACTAGGAATGATTAACATTAAAACTATTAATGATCTAACTGTTAAGTGTTATGATTTAGAAAGAACATTATGTGATATTATTAAAGATAAAAATCGAATGGATAAAGAAATTTATTCAAAAGCATTAAAAGAATATGCTAGAAATAAAGATAAAAATATTTTAAAACTAGTTAAATATGCTAGAAAGTTAGATATCGAAGAAGAAGTTGTAGAATTGATGGAGGTTTTATTATAAATGAATTCAGATAAATTAAATAATATAATTAAAAAGAAATCTAAAGGTAACAATAATTTAGCTCATCATCTTCATCAAATGTTTTTCTTTGAACACGTTTTAATGAGAATAGAAAAAAGTAAATACAAAGATAATATTATATTAAAAGGTGGAGTTTTATTATCTTCTATTATTGGAGAAGATCTAAGAACTACAAAAGATATTGATGCTACTTTAAAAAGCCTACCATTAAATATAGAGTCTGTTAAAAATATATTTGAAGAAATTTTATGTATAGATATAGATGATAATGTTAATTTTGAAATAGTTAATATTAAAGATATTAGATTAGAAAATGATTATGGTGGATTCAGAATAAATGTCAAAGGTACTTATGATAAAATAAGAACAAACTTCTTTATCGAAATTACCACAGGAGATATTATTACACCAAGAGAAATAAAATATAAATATAATTCTATTTTTGAAGATAAAAAGATAAATATCATGGCTTATTCTATTGAAACCATTATCGCTGAAAAGTTTGAAAGTATTATTAGTAAAAATATAACTACCACAAGAGCAAAAGATTTCTATGATTTATATATGCTAATGAATAAACATAAAAAAGACATTAATAATAAGAATTTGGTTAAAGCCATAACGAATACTTTTAATAAAAGAAATACTAAATTTAATATAGTTAATTTCAAAGAAATAGTAGAAATATTAGAAAATAGTAATGTTTTAAAAAGAGTATTTACCGATTATCAAAGTAAACTAGAATATACAAAAGGAGTTACTTTTGAAGACACAATTAATTCGTTAAGAGAAATAATAAATATCTTAGAAAATGAATTAGTTGAAATGTAATTTTTCAATCCACTTTTTTGATTTAACAGTAATATTTTAATGAGTTAATTAAATTATTAAAACAATAGAGATTACTTAATTTGGTAATCTTTTATTATATAAATCCATGCTACCATGAAGTAAATTACAAGAACACATTTAATTCTAAACAATGTTTATATTTAATATATTTAATTAGGTGATTTTAATGCTTCATTATCGTATTCATAAAAGAATGTTTTATGTTTATTTAATAGTCTTAATAACTTTCTTAGTAATAATATTAAGAGTGTTTTATCTTCAAGTATTTAAAGTAAATAATATAAAAGAAAAAGCAGGTAGCCTATGGAGTCGTAACTTACCAATTCTTGCTGATAGAGGTAAAATTACTGATCGCAATGGTATAGTTCTTGCTGACAATTTAACAACAACATCTTTAGTAGTTATTCCAGTTCAAATTCAAAATAAAGAAGAAGTTGCTAAAAATTTATCTGAAATACTAGGAACAACTTATTTAAATATTTATACCCATTTAACCAAACATACCTCAATTGAAAGAATTCATCCTGAAGGAAGAAGATTATCATATGATGTAGCTGAAAAAATAAATAATTTAAATTATGATGGAGTCTATTTACTTAAAGAATCTAAAAGATATTATCCATATGAATCATTACTTTCTCATGTTTTAGGATATGTTGGTATAGATAATCAAGGTTTATCTGGAATTGAACTTGAATATGATAAGTATTTAAAAGGTAATGACGGAGGTATATTATATTATTCTGATGGTAAAGGAAATCGTTTAAATTTATCAGAAATTTATGATGAGCCAGTTAATGGCAATAATATTTCTTTAACAATAGATATAGATATTCAATCAGCAGTAGAAAAAGAATTAGATAATGTAGTTACAAAATATAATCCAGACAGTACTTTAGCCTTAGTAATGGATCCTAATAGTGGAGAAGTTCTTGCTATGTCATCTCGTCCAAACTTTGATTCTAATAATTATAAAAATTATAACTTGGAAACTATTAACCGAAACTTACCAATATGGATGACTTATGAACCCGGTTCAACATTTAAAATTATAACTCTATCTAGTGCTATAAATGAAGGAAAAGTAAACTTATTTGATGATCATTATTACGATGGTGGATCAATTCAAGTTGAAAATGCCAGAATTAAATGTTGGAAAAGAGGAGGACATGGTTCTGAAACTTTTTTAAACGTCGTCGAAAACTCTTGCAATCTTGGTGTCAATACAGCAACACATATAAATTTGAAGAACTATCTTTAAATAACACAAATACTTCTACCCAAATTGAGGTTTGTTCTACCTTTAATCTTATCTATAATAATGTTTCATATACAAATGACGAGGTGGTTAAAATAGAAAAATCTATTAATCAAATATCTAATGATAAAAAAGATAATACAAAAAAGATTAATGATAAAGTTTATAATGTTGATACTAATACCTATGAAAATATAATTTATAATAAAAAGCAAATTGCAATAGATTTATTTAATAGATTAGATTCTTCTATAATGGCTATAAGTAAAAACATCATAAGAAATTACCTAGTAAAAAATGTTGTCTATAAATTAGATAATAGAATTGTTGAAATACAAATAAATCAAAATAATATTTTAGTGTCTTTTCATAGGATTGCTAAACAATTTGATTCTTTTAATAAATTAGTAGATCGTAAGGGGTATGAAAGGAATAGTATTTGCTACTCATTAATCATTGAAGATAATACTAGTTGTGATTATGCAGTTAAAATAGTTAGAGATATGTATAATTACTTTACTAACCCACAAGAAAGTTTAAGTGATAGATTGTTCAATATCTTAAGATTTAAGATTACTACTATATCAGAAAGTATTACTTTCCATAATACAAATAAAGGATTAATGTTTAAGGAAAAAAGAAATTTTGTACTACTTTCTAAAACTAATTATGGTATTTATGTAAAAGTTTTAAAAGTAAAAAATAAGGACAATATTTTAAACATTGTTACTCATAAAAATTATGAGCCATTATGTCTTTCTTACAAAGTTAAAGAACTATCAGATATAGATATAGTTTTACCTTTTATAAAAGGTAGTTTTGAATTAAATAAAATTAATCCTTATGATCTTAAAGATGAATTTTATAAATATTATGCAATATGATGATTTGACAATTTATTTCAAACGAGGTAGCATTCAAGCAACTGGAGGTTATTTCATGAATATATTTGATATAGATTATAGTAGAAAAGAAAAAGATTTATTCAAATATCATTATACTTGTTTATTATCTGAACTATTAATTTTAAATTATGAATTTTCTAATCATAAGTATAATGGTATTACTGGGAACGATGTTTTTAATAAATTACAAAAAAGGATTAAATTATCAGAAAAAGAGAAACAAAGTATAATATCTAATGCTATTTCGTTAATTGAAATAAAATATAACAAAAAATTATCTGATTTTGAAAAGATAGAATTTAGTTAAATGATTCTATTTTTTTATTTAACAACTGTATAAATAAGTTTAATTATATATATAATGCCATTGTTAATTATTCTAATTACAATTATAAAAAAGAATCTAAAAATATTACTAAGATAAAAGAAAATGATATTATTCAAGAAATAATATTAAAGTATTATCTTGATAACAAAAAACAAACAAGAAAAGATATATTAAAAACATATTTCACTAATACTAATTCTAAGCAAAAATTTAAAAATAAACAAGAAATAGAAAATGCTATTAGAAATATAAATGATGAAATGGATGAGGCTCAAAAAGAATTTTCTAAACTTTTTATATCAAATGACTATACAAAGTAATTGCAATTATTGTCTAAAAATGTTATTATACAGTTGTAGTAAATAAATATTACTACATAAATCATTTAACTTTACTGCTCATAAGCACTCCTTTCCATGTGCTTAGTAGTAAAAACCATAATAGTCGCTAGTACAGGACTATTTTTATTTTACTAAAAATGTTATAATTAAGTAATAAATCTATTATGAAAATAGTAATTTGTTGAAATGGAGGATTGATTATGAAAAAGAATATTAAAGAAATTATAATAGGTATTTTACAATTATTATTATTTTATGTTTTACCATTATTTGCAGGACCAACAGATGCAATGGGAATGGTGTTTTTAATAATTGTTGGAACATTTATATTATCATTACTTATTGGAATTTTATCTAATAATAAAATTAAATATTTCTATTCAGTATTTACTTCAATAATATTTATACCATCAGTTTTTATCTATTATAATGAATCGGCTTTAATTCATTCTGTATGGTATTTAGTTGTTGCAAGTATTGGATTATTTATTGGAAGTTCAATATGCAAATCATTAAATAGAAAGTAATGCAAATAACAATTTGAAAGTGAGATGAAATATGAAAAAGAAGATAAATTTGATAGTTAGTATAATTACTTATTTATTGTCAGCAATAATATTAATCTATTATTTTAGTTTACAATTTAATAAACTATTCCACTTAAGCCCTAGTGGAAGAATAATATTATTATCAGCAAGTTGTTTGCTAATGTATTTAGGGGGATTCTTCTTAACTAAATATGTTGATAAGAAATATAAAGAGAAAATTTTCAAAATCAATATTTCAATATGGTTATTGTTATATATAATACTACTCTCAACACTTACTTTATTTGATGATTACTTTTACAGAGGTAATTTTAATATATTAAATTGGGACAATGAAATATTTAAAAACTATTTATCTAATTCACTTAATCTTGTTCCTTTCAAAACGATTATCTCTTATGTTACAAAGTTTGTTAGTGGCAATATAGCACCTTATATTTTTATCTATAATATATTAGGTAATGTTATTGCATTAATGCCTTTTGCTTTCTTCTTGCCATTACTATTTAAGAAACAAAATAATTTTAAAACTTTTCTATTAACTATGATTTGTATAGTGACTGGAATTGAATTATTGCAGTTTATTACTATGTCTGGATCTTGTGATATTGATGATGTAATTTTAAATGTATCTGGCTCTTTAATAATGTATGAAATATTGCATATAAAATCTATTAATGAGTTATTGAAAAATATATTTCTTTTAGAAAAAAACAAGATTAATTATAAAGATTTATTTAGGAAGATTATAATTATAGTTATACCTATTATTCTTGTTATTGGAGTAGTATTGATAAGTGAAAAAAATTATATAAATAAAAATAATCAGCCATTTACTCATTTAAAAATAATCGATAAAGTAAAAGAAGAAAATATCGCTTGTGCTGAAGCATTGGAACAGTTTTATGAAGATAAAGAATTTATTTATTATTTTCCTTGTATCAAAAGTAAAAATGTAATTGTTATTTATTCTAATGGTTATCAAGAAACAGTTGCAACATCTTTAGAATATGGCGATATTACTATTGAAGATTTAGAAAGAAATAATATTGAATTTATAAAACACAAAAAAGATATGTAAGTAATTGAAAAATTACAATCTATGGAACAGTTCAATTATAGAATTACTTTTTGTGGTATAATATTTGTTAGTTAATATGTTTAGTGGTGCTTTAATGAAAAAAGTTTTAATAATAGAAGATGATAAAAATATAAATGAAATGTTGCAAGAATTATTATCAAATAATGGATATAATGTTAGTTCTGCATATTCTGGAACTGAAGCATTGTTGATTCATAATAAACAAATTGATTTAATAGTTTTAGATTTAATGTTACCTGGGAAAAATGGTGAAGAAATTATCAAAAAATTGAAAACTATTAATGATGTTCCTATTATCATAACTACAGCAATTAATGATATAGACAAAAAATTAGATTTATTTGAATTAGGTGCTGATGATTATATTACTAAACCATTTAATAATGCCGAATTACTCGCTAGAATAAAAGTTCATTTGAGAAAAACAAATACAGATAGTAAAGATATAATAACTATTGATGATGTAGAAACTAATAAGTTAAATAATATTGTTAATATCGTTAATGATTTATTAAAAGATAAAATAAAGATATTTGAGTTTAAAGAAAATAATAATCGTGCATTTGCTAGTTTTGAGTTAAAAGAACCATTAAGTACCAAAGAATCAATATTTCTAAAAGGAAAAATAAATAAAGAAGTTTATCATTTAGAAATTGACAATGGAGATAATACAAAATCAACTATTGAAATACATTTAAAGAATCCTTTAGAAAAAGATTTAACTTTAGAGAAAGGAAAGAACAATAATGTCTAATTTTGACACATTGTTCTTTTTTTATCTAGTTTTCATAAAATTAAGAGAAAATGGAGGTTTCTCTAATGTATGAAATTAACGATATAGAAGTTAAGTTTAGTACAAAGCATTTACCTTTTGAATATAAGTGGTTAGAATTTAGACTTATTGTAAATAAAGAATTATATGATGAAAAAATAATAGATTTAAAAACATTTAAGGCAATGGAACAATCATTATTATCAAGATTAACTAAAATTAAAAATGAATATAAAGATAAAATTAATGATTTGACAACTTCTAATAAAGGAGGTAACATTCAAGCAACCTAAGTTGACTTGGGTTTTAGGAACAAGGAAAGGATTGTGGTAATATGGATATAAAAAAAGCCAGAGAAAACTTGCGAAAAGGAAAAACAATTTATGATATGAATTTACGAGTTGGTTATTATGCTCGTGTTTCTACTGATAAAGATGATCAATTAAATTCACTTGAAAACCAACAAAATTATTTTGAAGAAATGATTGCTGAAAATAAGAATTGGACTTTAGTTAAGGGTTACATTGATGAGGGAATTTCTGGTACTGCAGTAAAACATAGAGATTCGTTTTTAAAAATGATTGAAGATGCCACTTTAGGTAAAATAGATTTAATATTAACTAAGGAAATATCAAGATTTTCAAGAAATACAGTTGATAGTATTAAATATACCGAGTATCTATTAAAAAATGGCGTTATTGTTTATTTCTTATCAGATAACTTAAATACAATTCAAGAAGATGCTGAATTTAGATTAACTATTATGTCTAGTCTAGCCCAAGATGAAGTTAGAAAACTATCTGAAAGAGTTAAATTTGGCGTTAATCGTATGATTAAAGATGGCAAACTTATTGGTGGTAATTTAACTGGTTATTTTAAGAAAAATGGTAGATATGAAATAAATCCCAAAGAAGCACCAATAATAGAATATTTATTTACTACTTATGCAAGTGGTAGTATAGGTTTAAAAAAGATTGGTGAAGAACTTGCTAGTATGGGTTATCTAAATTCTAAGGGAGAGCCATATTCTCAAACAACCCTAGCCAAGTTCTTAACGAATCCTAGATATAAAGGATATTATACTGCTAGACTTACAGAAGTTGAAGATTATAAAACTCATAAGAAAAAGAAAGTTCCAAAAGAAAGACAAGTTATATATAAAGATGATAGAATCCCAGCCATTGTATCAGAAGAATTATGGGATAAAGCAAATTTACTTCATGAAAAAAGAAAAAAATTACCGTCTAGGCATATATTAAATGCAGAAGAACATATCAAGAAATATAAATATTCATGCAAGTTATATTGTAAGGATTGTGGTGCAGTATTTATTAGAAATGGTGGCTCTAATCGTGCAAATAATCCAGTATGGGCTTGTAGAACTTATAAAGTAGATGGTGTATCTAAATGTGCATCACCAAATATTAGAGAATCATATTTAGATAAAGTATTTATAGATTTATTTACTGATTTCATAAAAAACAAAAAACAGTATATAAATTTAGTTCTTAATGAATATAGAAATATAATTGAAAATTATAGTAATGATTTTGATATTGAAGATGTGAATAGTAAAATTAGTGCTATTGAAAAACAGAAAGATAAATTATTAGATTTAAGTATTAAAGGTATGATAGATGATTTTGAATTTAAGAAAAGAAATGATAAATTCAATGTAGAATTATTTAATTTACAAAAACAACTTGATAACCATTCACAAAGTGATTTGGAAGAAGAAAAATTAAAGAAGAAATTAGAAACTATTGAAAATTCTTTAAATACTAAATTAGATATAAAAGAAAATTTAGCATATCTAATTAATTTATTAGTTGAAAAAGTAGAGATTGAAAAAATCAATGGTGATAGAAAAAATGTAAGATTAAAAGTATATTATGACTTTAATACTCCAGACATAGACATAGATTTAGATATGAACGAAGATAACTCATTAAAAAGTTTGAGTTCTAAAAACCTTGCTTGTGCAAGGCATTCTTCGGTCTTAAAGTGTTGCTGTGTGAACACCAAGCAACCCCGGTTTTGTCGTATTAGGCCAAAGATTAGGTACTGAAACTTTATATTCATACTTAGAAAAATTTGGTTTTGGTAAAAAGACCGGAATTGATTTAAATGGTGAAGCCAGTGGTATCATGTTTAAATTATCTAAAATGGGACCTGTTGAAACCGCAACAACCGCTTTTGGCCAAGGAATAAGTGTAACGCCTATACAGCAAGTAACGGGAGTATCAGCCACTATTAATGGTGGAACATTATATAAACCCTACATAGTAAAATCTATAAGTGAACCTGAAACAAATAATGTAATTGTTCTTAATAAAAAACAAGTAGTTAGAGAAAATATCGTAACTGAAGAAACTAGTAACTTAGTCAGATTTGCCCTTGAAAGTGTAGTCCAAAACGGTACAGGTAAAAATGCTTATATTGAAAATTACCGTGTAGGTGGTAAAACCGGAACAGCTCAAAAAGTTAAAGATGGTAAATATATGGTTGGTAATTATATTGTTTCATTTATTGGCTTCTTACCAGCAGATAACCCTAAATACGTAGTCTATGTTGCAGTTGATAATCCTAAAGGTATCACTCAGTATGGTGGGACAGTTGCCGCACCAATTGCTAAAAATATTATGCTAAGTATTATAGATAGCCAAAATATACCTAAAGTAGAAACAGATAGAGCTAGAGAATATACATGGCTAGATACTAAATATATTAAATTGCCAGATGTTATAGGAAATGATTTAGATACTGCTAAAAAATCTTTAAAAGGGTTTAAAATAGAATACTCAGGAAGTGGTGAAAAAGTAATATATCAAATGCCAGAAGGAAATACTTTTGTAAAAGAAAATAGTATCGTTAAAATATTATTAGATTAAAAACAATCTAATACTTGTAAAAATAGTTGACACTCCACCTAACTGGAGTGTTATTATATTCCTCGAAAGGAAGAAATTATATGAATAATCTATATAAAATAGGAGAATTTTCTAAAATAGTTAATTTACCAATAAAAACTTTAAGATACTATGATGAGTATGGATTATTAGAGCCATCATATGTTGATGAATTTACTGGTTATCGTTATTACAATGAAGCTAATATAAGTGAATGCAAATTAATAATATTACTAAAATCATTAGATTTTACTTTAGAAGAAATATCAAATTGTAAAGATAATTTAACTGCGGAAGTTATTGCCTCAAAAAGAAAAGAACTAAATGATAAAATAGACTTATTAACCAAAAAACAAAAAAGGTTAATGATTATCGAACAAGAACTTTCAAATGTAAAAGATAAATCTCAAAATAACCAAACTAACAAACCAAAAGTTTTAGTTTTAACCCCAAATAAAGATAATAATATAGCAGCTTAAATTATATTATTATATAATTTAAATTAAAGAGAAGGTAGTAAAGATGGAAAAAGATAAAAAACATTTATATAAAAATTTTATAAAAAATGCCAAGATAACTTTAAAATATTCAAAAAATTATAAAGGAACATTATTAACAATATTAATTATTAATCTTATAGTTTCTGGAATTGGATTTGTTACTCCTATTTTATCCGCAAAATATATTTCCTACTTAACAAATGGATTATTTAATAATCTTTTATATATAATTATAGTTCAAACGATAACATATATAGTCAGTATATTTTTAAGATTAATATCAAGTAAAATGAATCGTTACTATGATTTTAAAATAAAAAGAAAGTTGCAATTAGAACTTACTAGAGCAACTTTAACTATAGATCAAAATATTTTAAATAAAGAAAATAGTGGAACCTTTATTGAAAGAATTAATGGTGCTACTAATTTATCTTCCAGATTAATACGTATTGCTGAAAGTATATTTAATTTATTAGGAGATTTGGGAGTTTTAATAGTTGTGATTAATCTTGATTTACCGATTGGAATAACTTATACAATTTTAATGTTAATAAGTGCATTATATGATAAATATTCTGATAACGTTAGTTATAAAAATGGTGAAAAGGTTTATAATTTAGTTGATAAAACTAGTGGATTTATTTCGGAAATTGTTAGAGGAACTAAAGATATTAAAATTCTTAATGCTGAAGAATCATTTTTAGAAGAAGCCGATAAATATATGAATAATGCTAATACTGTAAGATTAAAATCTAATATCACAAATGAAAAACTATCAACAATTTCTTCATTAATAAGTGAATTATCAAAATTATTAATTGGTTTAATAATAGTTTATGAATTAATGAATGGAAATTTAAGTATTGAATCTGCCTTAATTATATATAATTACAAAGGCAATATAAGCTGCCTTAAATCTGATTTATCATCTATTCATTTTTGGATAAGTAATTTTGTATTAGATTCTAATCGTACATATGATATTTTGGATGATAATAAATTTCCTAAAGAAAAATTCGGAAATAAAAACATATCTAAATTTAAAGGACATATTGAATTTAAAGATGTTAACTTCTCATATGAAGAAAATATACCTGTATTAAAGAATTTAAATTTAGAAGTATTACCAAATGAAGTAGTTGGTTTTGTTGGCCCATCGGGAGCCGGTAAAAGTACAATCTTTAATTTAATAAGTGCTTTAAATAAACCAGATAGTGGTGAAATCTTATTTGATGGAGAAAGTATTAATGAATTAACCAAGGATTCAATAAGAGGCAATCTATCAGTAATAAGTCAAAATGCCTATATATTTAATATGAGTATAGAAGACAATTTAAGAATAATAAAGAAAAATGCTACTAAAAAAGAAATTGAAAAAGCTTGTAAAATGGCCTGTTTAGATGAATTTATCGAAAGCTTACCAAATAAATATAAAACAATAGTAGGAGAAGGTGGTGTAACATTATCAGGAGGACAACGCCAAAGAATAGCAATAGCAAGAGCACTATTATTAAATACTGAAGTATTATTATTTGATGAAGCAACAAGTAGTTTAGATAACACAACCCAAGAAAAAATCCAAAAAGCAATTGAAAACTTAAAAGGAAAATACACGATACTAATAATAGCCCATCGATTATCAACTGTTATAAATTCTGATAAAATATATGTTATAAATAAAGGAACTGTAGAAGGCGTAGGAACACATAAAGAATTATTAAAAACTTGTAAAACATATGCTGATTTATATAAAAATGAAGATAATAAAAATTGATTAATATATAAAATATGATAAAATTAGATTGAGTGTAAAAGAGGTATATATGAAAAAAATTAAAGATTTTAATGAAACAATTAGAAATTTTATAAAAATATATAAATATAATAAAAATACCAAGAAAAATATAATTAAAGCGGTAATAATAGATTTGATAATTATAATTATTTATTTTCTTTATCCATTAGTAATTGCAAAATCTCTTCTTGCACTATCTAATAATAAATTAAATATTTTATTAATTATGGTAATGGCATTATTTGTAATAGATTCGGCAGATTCTTTATTAAAATACCTTTTTTCAATCATTTTTAATAAAATAAACTATCAAATTAAAAAAAATCTTCAATTGGAATTAATTAGTGAAAGTCTTAAAATAAATCAAAGTACTTTAAATCAAACATCTAGTGGAGTTTTAATTGAAAGAATAAATAATGATACTAATAATTTAGCAAAAAATATAACAAATTTACTAGATTTATTAATGTCTCTATTAGGAAGAATTGGCTTAATATTTGCAATATGTGTGATAAATATTTATGTTGGTTTATTATATATTTTCTTTATTGTCATGGTTTTATTATTTAACAATTATTCTTACAAAATTAATTACAAGAATAATCAAAAACAAAGAGAAAATAGGGATAAAACTGGTGGATTTGTTTCAGAAATTATTAAGGGAACAAAAGATATAAAGATTCTTAATGCGGAAAAATCATTTTTAAATAAAACAGAAGAATATATTGATGATGCTAATAAAATAAACTATAAATATGAAGTAGAAAGAAAAAAATTATATTCAATTATGCTATTTATAAAAGCATTGGGTGATTTTGCTTCCGGTTTACTTATAATATTTTTAATATATAAAAATGAATTAACAACTGAAGCAGCTTTAATTTTATATAATTACAGCAGTTCTGTTCAAAGCATTACTTATACTTTATCTTATTTATCAAATACCATTAATGATTTTAATCTATCATGTAATCGTATTTTTGGATTATTAGGATGTGAAGAATTTCCTAAAGAAAAATTCGGAAATAAAAACATATCTAAATTTAAAGGACATATTGAATTTAAAGATGTTAACTTCTCATATGAAGAAAATATACCTGTATTAAAGAATTTAAATTTAGAAGTATTACCAAATGAAGTAGTTGGTTTTGTTGGCCCATCGGGAGCCGGTAAAAGTACAATCTTTAATTTAATAAGTGCTTTAAATAAACCAGATAGTGGTGAAATCTTATTTGATGGAGAAAGTATTAATGAATTAACCAAGGATTCAATAAGAGGCAATCTATCAGTAATAAGTCAAAATGCCTATATATTTAATATGAGTATAGAAGACAATTTAAGAATAATAAAGAAAAATGCTACTAAAAAAGAAATTGAAAAAGCTTGTAAAATGGCCTGTTTAGATGAATTTATCGAAAGCTTACCAAATAAATATAAAACAATAGTAGGAGAAGGTGGTGTAACATTATCAGGAGGACAACGCCAAAGAATAGCAATAGCAAGAGCACTATTATTAAATACTGAAGTATTATTATTTGATGAAGCAACAAGTAGTTTAGATAACACAACCCAAGAAAAAATCCAAAAAGCAATTGAAAACTTAAAAGGAAAATACACAATACTGATAATAGCCCATCGATTATCAACCGTAATAAATTCTGATAAAATATATGTTATAAATAAAGGAACTGTAGAAGGTGTAGGCTCGCATAAAGAATTATTAAAAACTTGTAAAATATATGCTGATTTATATAAAAATGAAGATAATAAAAGTAAATAATAATTAAAATAAAACGGCTAAATTCACTGAAGTTGTCAACGAAAAGTAGACAGTAAAAAACATTTATTTAAACCCTAGTTGAGTTCTATACTCAATTGGGGT
>CAKOJQ010000015.1 GCA_934090795.1 uncultured Bacilli bacterium | reverse complement strand
ATTTTTCTCTTCCTCTCGTAGTTTAAGAGTATTATATTTTCTTTTTATTGTATAGTGGGGAAATTTTTAGTATTTACTTTTATATGCGTAAGCATTAAAGTTTTCCCTATCTGTTTTGATTAAATTTTATCACTTTCCGGATTATTCCCACGTGAAAAATCCGGATTTTTTATATTTTTCGGAAAAAGTATGCTTTTTCTACCGGATTTAATAAATTAACCGGGAAATTTTGATTTTTCCCCGGTTAATTATTTTTTAACCGGAAATTTTTTTATTATTCCAAACCTATTTTTTATTTCCTCATTCCATGGTAATAGTTCTTCGATATTTTTTGTTTTGTCGATATTTTCTAATACGTATTTTATATATAGTTCAGCATGAATTCCATTATTTATGATTTATGGCTGTCTGTACTATACTATACATCATTGCTGTTTTATCTGCTCCTGCTTTTGTCTTACAAAAAATAAAATTCTTTCTTCCTATTACAAATGGTTTTACTGTCCTCTCTGCTAAATTATTATCTATTTCAATATATCCACTTTCTTTAAATGTATATAGTTCTCATTTCTTTTTTATATTAATGTAGTAGTTTACGGCTTTTAATACTAATCCATCTTTAGTTGTATTTTCACTTAGCATAGTTACTTCATTATCTATATCATCTAATATTTTTTGATATTTTTCACTATTCCTTATTTCTTTTATCTCTTCAGCTGTTCTTGTTTCTTTTACCATTTTTGCTTCATATTTAAATATTTCATTTATTATTTTAAATACTTTATATGCAGATGATTTTTTTCTTTCTTTTTCTCTTAATACTTTTATTGCATCATAAAAATAAAAGAAGACTATTTCTAGTCCTATCTTCTATGATACCTGTTTCTACTTTCTTTATTTATTCCTGTATAAACTTCATATTCTCTATTATTTCTCTTAACATTACACATATATAGCCTTATCCAAGACAGTAAGGGCTACCTTTTTCGCCTGTTCCACTTATGAACAAGATATCAGATTTCAAGAAAACGGCCGGAAAAACGCTGTTGGAACTATACGCGTTACCGTTGTTGACAGCACCGTCCCCATACACAGCGAACACGTTAAGCGAGTTACCAGAGTAAGCCGACAGAGTCCAGTACCATGAAGACTTCGCTAACCAGTTATCTGTTTTACAAAGTCCATTTGAGAAATCCCATTTATCATTTGCTTTATCGTAAGTTACACCTACTCTTAAGTTATTATGACATTCTCCGTAAGTTGATGCATATCCATAATCACTTGCATAAATAAGTCCAACCTTACCTGTCCAAGTGGTAGGACGACTATTTTGATATGTTATTTTATCTCTTTCACGGTTATACTGAGTTAATAAGTTTAGAGAATATGGTGCAGAACCAGTATAACTATTTCCACCGATGTTCCATACACTATTGCTTATCATATTTTGATACTTTTCTTTTATAACAGTTGTATAATTAAAAGTTCCCATTTGCTGATTATTTCTTCCATTATACCAATTTTTGTTTGCTGTTAAGGTTGTATCTAAATAATCGCCATTTAATTCCTTCATTAAGTCTGCATCTGTCCAATCATTAACGCCATATCCACTATTAGTAGATGAATCAGATGTATCCCATGAATATGAACCTAATGCTGTATCTCTTACTAATTTTAGTTTTCTTGTTGTACTTCCTTCTGAATCAGTTACGTTAAATACACCAACAATTCTCCATAATTCATTATCGTTTCCAAAATAAACATAGTTATTTGGTGTTGCTCCGGTATATCTTAAGTTTACATCTTTAGTATCATCTATAAATAATCCACTAGCTGAAATATTATTTGTTTTAGTTTCTTTATCATAAAGAGCCATTAGTGTATCAGTTGCAGACTCTTCATAATTAATAACGATTTCACCAGTTAGTGTTTTTCCTTTTTCACTATCTTGATTTTTTCCTGTATCAGGAAATTGAATTTTTAAGTTAAATGTAATATTTTGATTTGATGTATTTGCTTTAAATTCTCCACTAGCTAGTTCTATGTATCTATTGCCTTTCTTTAAAGTCTCACTGGTATATCCTGTTTCAGAAGTATTTCCTGGTATGCTCTGATTTGCTGTTCCAACTAAAGTACTTGTTACATTTCCATTTGCACTCGTTCTTTTTATATAATAATATATTTGTCCATCACTAAACTCTGACACATAATTTAGTCCTACCTTATATGGCATAGCTAGTCCACTAGTTGTGTTTGTTCCTGTTAATGTGAATGTCTTATCTATTAATATCTTATTACTTGGCTGAACATCTACACTTGATAATAGTTTACTAGATCCATCAGCATAATTTATTACCATTTTACCACTTGTTGCTGATATTACTGATGTACTTCCTTTATTATTTAAAGCAGTAAAATAAGAATAAGTTATTCCAATAAACAACACTATCATCATTGTTATTGTTGATAAAACCACAATTAATCTTACTTTTTGTTCCTTCATTCTTCTTTATCCTTCCTATATCATAGTCAAATTATACCTCTAAACACCCCCCCGTCAAGAGAAAAACAAATGTTGTGGTAAGCATTAAAGTTTTCCCTACTCACAATTTCCAGTAATTTTTATCACTTTCCGGATTATTCCCACGTGAAAAATCCGGATTTTTTATATTTTTCCGGAAAAAGTATACTTTATCTACCGGATTTTATGAATTATCCGGAGAATTTTGATTTTCCCACCGGTAATTATTTTTTACCCGGAAGTTTATTTTATTATTCCAAACTTATTTTTTATTTCCTCATTCCAAAGTAATTAACTTTCTAAATTATTTATTTTATCTATATTTTCTAAACCTTTCTCCTCTTTAAAATCCATAAATATAAAATCATAAATTTTTTATCTTATACTGAAAGTTTGTATGGATCACTACTAGTTCCCGTGCCAGTTAAAACCCTAGCAGAATTATTAAGATATAAAGTAGGTCTTGCTTTATATGTTGCAGTATTTGCATTTATATATGAAATATAACTTCCCCAGTTTATACCATGAGCTAAATTAGTATTTGTACGATAATGACCTAGTACCCATAAATTAGAATCCTTTAACCAGTTATCACCACTACAAGCTGAAGTAAATCCATTACCATGACAAGTAGTATTTGCTGAAGCATAAACATAATCACTTGCATAAATTAACGCTATTTTACCATTCCATGTTGTTGGATATGTCCCATAAACTGCTGTTCCTCTTTCATAATTATATAATTCTTTACCAGTTGGAGCATTTGCTCCACCACTTAAGTAACCACCTAAATTCCATGTAACATCTGCAACTAAATTTTGATACTTAGCACTTATATTATTATAAGCAGTACTATTTAAGGTATCCTTTAATGTTGAAACAACCCAATTATTTGAATTAGAAGTATCAAATGGAACATTAGTTATTGCATCAGTTTTAACGATTTTAACCAATTTTTCAGTCTGTTTAGTGTCATTATTATATACATTAAAAACACCAATTATTCTCCAAATTTCTCCATTATTTCCAAATTCTAAATAATTATTTGGAGAAGCACCAGTATATCTAATATTTTTATCATCTGTATCATCTTTAAACATTCCATTAGTAGATGCTGAACTAGTATAAGCATCTGCTATATAATCTGAAATAGTTGGATATGGAACACTGGTAAAATTAATAACCAATCTATCTACAAAACCTGTATAAGTAGTTTTCCAAACATTAGTTGAACTATTACATGTAACAGCAGCATCAGTTAAAGTGACCTGAGTATTTTTTCTATAAGCTGTTATTTTCGCAGTATAATTACATGTATCAGGATAAGTACCTGTTTCAACACCATCTATATATGCAATAACTTGCGTATCAACACCATAATTAACTTTATTAAATTGATTTACGAGATTCAAATCATTCCAACCATATCCAGCATTTAAATTAAGCCTAATGTAAACATCACTCGAATTTTTATTTGTTGTTAATAAAGTAATAGTTTTAGCACTACCATCTTTTTCAATTATCCCATTTAATTCGTCAGAATCGTTTTCAACATATCCAACACTAACATTTTCTGGTAAATCACTTATTACATTTGTACAATTAGAATCACTACATACATCATATAAAAGTTCATAACTAACATCTACATTATTTAAATTATTTATTACAACACTAAAAAGTTCCGTTTTACCTGCTTGTAAATGTAATATTCTATCATCACTTGTCCCACTATTTGTTGTCATATTAAATGACAAGTCATTTACTTTAATGTTTGCTAAAGTTGTACCTTTACTACCTGTAAACATAGATAATGAATAACCTATTGTAAAAATAAATAGCATTAACAATCCAATTACCATTAAAGTTTTAGCCTGTTTATCCTTCTTTATTAAATTAAAAAATTTGGTAAGATTTCGTTTCATTTCCTAACTCCTATCTTACCAAATTATACCTCTAAACGCCCCCCCGTCAAGGAAAGAACATTTGTTTTATTTTTTATATGCGTAAGCATTAAAGTTTTCCCTATCCAAAATTTTGATTAAATTTTATCACTTTCCGGATTATTCCCACGTGAAAAATCCGGATTTTTTATATTTTTCGGAAAAAGTATGCTTTTTCTACCGGATTTAATAAATTAACCGGGAAATTTTGATTTTTCCCCGGTTAATTATTTTTCATCCGGAAATTTTATTTTATTATTCCAAACCTATTTTTTATTTCATCATTCGTAAGTAATACTTTTGCAAAATGACGGCAATAAATTCTCCCTAAATTTTCAAAAAATTTATGTGCTAAAGCACATGGCCTGAACATTTTTTGTAATAGTTAATTGAACTTTAATTGCCATCATTAATAAAAGTAATTCTAGCATATCCACTACCAGATTTAGCACATTTACTTACTGCCTTAGATGAATAACCATTCGGACAATTTGTTTTATCCAATGTCTCATTTGTACCTTCAGTATTAATAGTATAAATTGAATATTCAATTGATTCTCTACATCCATAACAATACATTGCTTTATCTTTTAATAACGAATTACCTATATAACTAGAGCCACCTGCTCCACCAGTTTTTTCTGCACCATTTCCACCATAGTAGCCACCACCACCTCCTGATCTAGTGTTGTAACCAGAAGGAGTAAAAGCAGAAGCATATCCCTCTCCAAATTTATAACCACTAGTCTGATTTCCTGGAGTCGAATTTTTGCTAGAATTACTATAACCTGATACTCCTTCAAAACCACCTGCTGAACCAGCCTTACCAGTATAAACATTACCATCATAAGAATAATATGATGCACCACCTCCACCACCAGAAACAATTAATATATTATCAACTTCATTTTTTAAAGTATTTAATAGTCCAACACTTTTAGAAATATGAGTAGCACCGCCTCCACCACTAGCAGTTCCACAATAATCGGAAGACAATCCTCTTCCACCACCATTATAACCAGCACTACAGTACTTAGCAGTTCCATTAGACCCACTTTTACAATTTCCAGAACCATTACCGCCGATATATATATACAGAAGTTCACCTTTTTTTAAACTAACTTTTCCAACTGAATAACCACCAAAACCACCAGTAGCTATATTAGTTACGCTACCTCCCTGTGCTCCCCATGTTTCCAGCTTATAAACACCATCAGTTGGTACCTTATAAACATAATATGGTTCAAGATAATCAGTTGTTGGATTTATATAAGCAAAATCTTTAATTAATGCATCTGCAGGTACATCAATTGTCGTAAAATTAAGTTTAATTGTATCAGGTAAAACATCCAATTCCGAAAAATTAATTGTCCATTTATTAGTGTAATAATTACAAGTTAAACTTAAAGAATCAGATGAAACTTCTATACCACTATTAAAAGCTTCCATTATAACTTTATAAGAACAACTAGTTGGTAAACTACCTACCTCTACACCATCTAAATAGCTAATAATATTCATTGTATCAGTAGTTGATGAAGCAGATTTAAATTGATTTGCTAACTCTAAATCATTCCATATATATCCTGCATTTAAATTTAATTTTATATAATAATCATTTATACTATCATTTTTAGTAATTATTGTCATAGTATAACTATTTTGTGATTCTAAAATACCACTTACCTTTGTATCACTGCTTCTCCTATAAACTATTAAATCACTTGGAATATCTTTACTACTACTTATGCAATTTGAATCATTACATAATTCATAAATAAGTTCATAATTAACATCAATATTATTTAAATTTGTTAAATTTACATTAAATTTTTCTAATTTACCAGCTTGTAAATGTAATATTCTATCATTTGATTCTCCACTATTAGTTGTTATATTAAAAGATAAATCATTTACTTTTATATTAGCTATTTTAGATGAATTATTATTTGTAAACATAGATAATGAATAACCTATTGTAAAAATAAATAGCATTAACAATCCAATTACCATTAAAGTTTTAGCCTGTTTATCCTTCTTTATTAAATTAAAAAATTTGGTAAGATTTCGTTTCATTTCCTAACTCCTATCTTACCAAATTATACCTCTAAACGCCCCCCCGTCAAGGAAAGAACGTTTGTTTTATTTTTTTATATACTTAATCTTTATGATCAATTAAATTTACATTATTAATTGAATCAAATCTTTTAGTTATTTTCTCAGTTGTTGTATGAATATCTTCTACATCTTTACTAACTGTACTAATACTTCTTGATAATTTATCCCATCTTTCACGATACCTGCCAAACTCTACACCTAACTTAGTTAATTCTTCATGAATAACTTTAGCATATTTATCTCTTTCCATATTCA
This sequence comes from uncultured Bacilli bacterium, assembly GCA_934090795.1. Taxonomy (GTDB): domain Bacteria; phylum Bacillota_I; class Bacilli_A; order RF39; family UBA660; genus CAG-533. Next base: position 17,125 of record CAKOJQ010000015.1, on the reverse strand, counting down.
TAACTACCATATTAATAATAGTTAGTGTACTCATCAATGTTGTTGGTCCTGCTATCCAAACATTAGATTTATAAGAATATTCTAAAAGGTCAGGATGATATGCATTAATTTCCGCAAATATTGCTTCAGCAGGTAAAAACAAAATTGCTTCTGGTGCTGTTTCTCCCGGAATAATATATTTAGTTCTAATAGCGTCAATATGTTTTTTAACATCCGCTTTAAACGCTTTTAAAGCAGCATCTCTTTCAGCTTTAGGTAAATTTCTATCAGTCATTATCTCATAATGTTCTAAAGGAAATTTTGAATCTATGCAAATAGTCCCTAATGGACTTGGAGCATAAATAACAGCATCAGCAATATATCCATTTTTCATAGTAACTTGCGTATTATATACCTTCTTAACATCGCCAAACACACTAGATAAAATATAATTTAAATTAGTTTCCCCAAATATACCTCTAGTTTTTTTATCAGTTAAAATAGACTGTAAACTAATAATATCTTGACTTAAATTATCAATTTTCTTTTGCGCTTCATCTATCTTCCCAATTCGTTCCAAAACCGTACTAAAAGTCTTATTAGTCTTTTCAAAATTAACATCTAATCTTTCATTAACTTTATCATTAATATAATTAAGTCTTTGTTCTATAACCATATTAGTTTCTTTAAAATCTCTATCAATATCTTTACTAAATTCATATTTAAAATCGCCTAAAGACTTAGTAAAATTAGTTTCAAACTTACCTAATCTTTCTATCATTTCATTATTATTATTTTTTCTCAATAAAGATATAATTAATAAAATAATAACAACAACTAATAAACCAATAATAATATATTCTAACATCTTAATCTACTCCATTCTAAATTTCTTACTTACTATTTTACTTATTATAAATGCAACTAACATAAATAAAACAATCTCCATTAATGTTACCGGATTATTTATGCTTTCTATTAAACTTGTACCTATAAACTCCCAAAATACCACTAAAGATATCTTTCCAATAATAATACTTATTATATATTTTTTCTTATCAATTCCTGCAAGTCCAGATGCAATATTTACTATAAACGCTGGTGTAAATGGCATTGCTACTATTAATGTTAATTCTTCTAACTTTAATTTTTGAATTTGTTTAGTAATTCTTTTTAACTTTTTATGTTCACTCTTATCTAACATATTATAATAATGATTCTTTAATTTATTTGAACAAAAAGAATACGATATGAAACATCCCACACACGTAAGAACATAACTTACTATAAATCCCGGTACATATCCCATATAATAAGCATTTATAGTTATAAATAATGATAAAGGAAGTATTGGAAATATACTTTCTATCACAATAAGAAAGCACGCCAAAATAGGAGCAAACGCACCTAAATCATTCATAACATTACTAACTATTGCATTTATAAAATCAAATATATTCATAATATGATTATAAAACAAAATACTATTTATTTAAAGAAACTTTACACAAAAAAAGATAGACTTAACTATCTTCTATAATTGTATTTTTTATATCGTTATAATAATTATTTACTTTAAAAGCCCAAGATGTACTTTCAGCATATTTTGGATTCATCTTTTCCGCTGTATCTAAACCAACACTATAATAATTATAATAAACTAAATCTAAATAAGATTTTATTCCCTCTTCTAAAGTATCAAATCTTTTATATGATCCACCATTGCAAGAAGGACTTCCCTTTATCCCTCCAATATTATTACAACTTCTAGCAAGAGTAGAACATCCCCACTTACATCCTGTTTCTAAATTAACTATAGCAACTGCTAAATAAGGATCTAATCCAATTTCTTCTGTATACCTAGCAAAATGTTCTCCCATTCCTTCTAAATCACTATATAAATTTTTATTTAACTTTAAAGTAAGTTCTTCTACTGTTAAATCATCCCATACAACTTTTCTTGTTGTAGTTGTTGTCACTTCTTCTGTAGTAGCTATATTTTCATCCACATTAGCAATAACTTCAAATTCTTTATTTTTATCATTTACTTTTATCATTACTCCACTCAATATTATAAGTAAGCAAAAACAAAAACTTATTATTAAATCTCCATTAATTTTCTTTTTCATAAAAACTATTATACCATACATATATTTTTATGCAAGGTAGAGTTATTTGTTTCCAATAATTGGAATTAATACCACTTATTAACTATATCTACACTTGTAGATTTAGGCATCGGATTAGGAAGCTCTAATTTAACTAATAATGGCACTTTAAATGAAGAACCAAATACTATAGCTATTCCAGGTAATAAATTTTTAATCTTTTCAATTGTCTCATTACTTACATTACTAGAAATACTACTAATTATATTTATATCACTAGGATGAAACATCTTAAATGTAATAAAATTAGAACACTGAGATAAACATGTTGTAGATAATTCACAAGGTCTTTGTGTAATTAATCCTAACAAAATACCATATTTTCTTCCTTCCTTAGCAATTCGATCAAAAATATTATATCCAAGTACATCAACATCAGTATCATTTTGAACATATCTATGTGATTCTTCTAATATAACATGAATAGGAAAAGAAGCTCTTTCTTTTAAATTAGTTACATAATTAAAGAATATTCTAGCATATATCTTAGTTAATATTTTAATGAATCTTTCTTCAACATTATTTAAATTAAAATTAATAATTTGATAATGTTTTTCAGCGTTAAATAATCTTTCTACAAATTCATTTTTAGTAATTCTTTTTTTTCCTTCATCAAAGAATTTTCTATTATCTGAATTAAGTATTTGTTGTAATCTTACTTTTAAAACATTAAATTCATCATATATTTTTTCACTTTTTAATATACCTTCACTAATTAATGCAAAATCTAAGGCATAATAAATATCTTCTAATCCATATTTTATATTATGATTAACTTCTACATCTGATAAATCCAATTGTTTATATTGTTCCAAATAATTAATAATTAAATCAAGTGCAGACATTTTCCCACTTGCATCTATATTCATACATTGTCTAAAAGTTCTTGTATATCCCGGTTGAACTATTGGTGTTTCTAGATTTAAATCTTTTGTATTATATCTTGCTAAAATTGCTATTATTTGGTCTCTTATTTGATTTGGATTTCTACCACTAGATAATATATCCAATAAACTTTGAGCAATAATTTCTGTTTTATATTCTTGTACTTTATCATCTAAACTATTAAAGATATATACAAGTTTTAAAGTTTTTTCAAGTATTGGTAATTGACTAGATGATCTTACATTTAATAAAAGAGCTAAATCATCTATATCTAAAAAGTAGGCAGGTATATTAATACTATCATAACCATCATCCATACTATATGATTTATATCCTAAATTAGGTATATCATTAGCGTTTTTAAATGCTTCATTATATTCTCCAAATACATCAAATAAAACTATATGAGCATTTTCTGGCACCCCTGCTTTATTATCTTGAAATATATTTTGTAAAATACGAGCAACTCCACAAGACTTACCACTACCACTATTACCTAATATTGCAAAATGATTAGAAAAAAAATCATTTAAATTAATATTTACATTAAAATTTTCATATATAACTGACTTTCCTAAATGAACACTAGCTTTATCACTATCATCTTGTTTTCCAATTAATAATTCTAGTTCTTGTTTATAAACAATTCTAGGAATACATTGAAAAGCAGGCTTTCTCATTATTCCAGGATAAAATATATTATTTCTTATCTCACCAATTAAAAATATTTTAATTATATCTTTATTTATAGACAATACTTCTCCAACTACTTTTCTATTTACCTCTTCAAACACTACATGAACATTTAATATATTATTTTTTAATTCATGAGTACTATTTTCTACATATACATAGTTATCTATAATTTCAGTTATTTTACCAAACATATTTATCAACCCTTATTCTATCATAAATTCTATCACAAAAAATTAATTAAAAAAAGAGGTTACCCTCTTATATTTAATATACTAGAACTGAGCCAAGAATAATTGCAAGTAATATAAATAAAACTAAAACAATAAAAGCATCACTAACACTATTATTCTTGCAACCTTTTTTACCTAGCATTTTAACGCCTCCTTACCCTAGATTACTGCAGCACCAACTATAATTACTAATAAAATAAACAATACAAGTATAAATGCAGCACCACTTACACCGTTATTATTACAACAACCGTTCATAATCTCCCTCCTTTTCATCTCTCATTTTATTGTATTCAAAAAACCTAAGTAGTGTTCTTGTATTTTAGGAAATTGGTTGTTATAATAGTCTTTAGGAGGGAAAATGAAAAAGAAATTATTAATTTGTTTAGTTATACTTGGCTTAACTAGTGGTTGTGGTAAGGTTACTACTTTACCTAACGGGAATGAAGCATTAGTATCATTTACTAATGAAAATTTAGGAATTAGTGCTGGTGATTTATATAGTAAAATTAAAAATACTGCTTTATCTAGTTTACTTGATATGATTGATACTAAAATTTTATTAGATAAGTATCCAGACAAAGAAAGTGATGCTAATAAATACGTTGATGAACAATATAATTTAATCAAAACTAATTACAAAGATGATAATGGTAAATTTGATGAATCTAAATTAAAAGAAGAAATTTATAAATATTATGGTATTACAGATATTGATAAATTCAAAGATATTATTAGATTAAATTATTATCGTACTGAAGCAGTTAATGATTATGCTAAAGAAAGTATAACTGACAAACAAGTTCAAAAGTATTATGATGAAAATGTTTATGGTGATATTTCATGTAAACATATCCTAATTACTCCAGAAGTTACTGATAGTATGACTGATGATGAAAAAACTGCTGCAGATAAAGAAGCATTAAATAAAGCAAAAGATATTATCAAAAAACTTAAAAATGGAGAATCATTTGATGATCTTGCTAAAGAATATTCAAGCGATACTTCAAACAAAGATAAAGGTGGAGATTTAGGTTATTTCAATACTGGTGATATGTTAGAAGAATTTGAAAAAGCTGCGTTTGCACTTAAAAAAGGAAAATATACTACTACACCAGTAAAAACTAAATATGGTTATCATATTATTCTTAAAACTGATGAAAAAGAAAAACCATCTTTAGAAGATAAAAAAGATGAAATTATTAATACTTTAGCTACTGAATTAAAATCAAGTGATTCAGCATTAAGTATCAATGCATTAGTTGAACTTAGAAAATCATATGGAATGAATATTCAAGATGATGAAATTAATAAACTATATTCAACATATGTTTCAAATGCTTTATTAAACGCTAAATCAAATAGTAGTTCAAACTAAGTAATCAAAATAAAAAAATTATCTATATTTTCAAGATAATTTTTTTATTTTTTCTTTTTCTTTTCTTCTAATGCATATTTATTTAATGTTGTTTCTTTTACCTTAAGTAATTTATAATAAAACATAAATACAGCAAGCATAATAATTGCATCTACTATGTAATCAAGAGTTTTACCACTAAAATAAAATCTAAAATAAATATCAACTATAATTAAAAAGAAACATCCATAACATAGTACTAAATAATAATTAATCTTTTTATATAAAAAACCAAATTTAGATTCTTTAATACTTTTTTTAAGTTCTTTTTTCTCTTCTTTACTTAATCTATCATAAAATATTTTCATTTAAAGCCTCACCTATTTCATCTTCTCTATAACCCTTTTGATATAATTTATTTTTAATAAAATAATATAACTCTCTGCCACAATATTTTTTTTGATATTTATTTCTTATCTTATCTATATCTTTTTTTATAACTAAACTATTATCTATTTTAATATTACCCAAATAACTATTAAACATTTCTTTTTTATACCCTAAACTAATTAAATAATTACTTATATTAATTTTTAAATTATATTCATTATATTTTTTATTACTCTTAACTTTTTTATCTATAATTTTCTTTATTTTATCATTAAAATCAATTTTTAAATATTTATCAATTTCTTCATCGTCAAAGCCTAACAACAAAAGTTCTCTCTTAATTTTAACAGGTCCATTTAATGTAAAATTATATTTATCATTAACATAACTTTTAACATATAAATCTCTATTTAAATAATTATATTTATTTAATCTATCAATTGTTTTATCAATTATTTCCAAAGAAAATTCTTTCTTCTTTAAATAATCTCTAATCTCTTTTTCACATCTAAGTTTACTATTTAAATATTTTAAACTAATATAATAAGCATCTAAACTTTTATTATAATTAATTATTTCTTCATGTAATTTATCATTAAAGCTCTTATTAACTAATAAATTATATTTTAATATAACATCATCATAAAGTTTAACTTCTTCACCATTTTTAAACTTTAACTCATAAACATTTCCTTTTAATTTTTTAAACTCTTTGATTTCCATAAACTTATTCTACATAATTATTATTTAAATATCAACTTATTCCTTAATTAAATAAGATAAATCTTGATGTTTTAAATGAAGATACTTATGTGCTTCCGCACTTCCTATTTCATCTAAATATGTATTATATAAATCTTCTATTAAATCATTTTTATATGGATAAGACTCTATTTCACCATGTTTTTTATTTAAACTTTCATATCTCTTTTGCTTAATTATTTCTCTATCCCTAATTGGCATCAATACTTGTCCACCACCAGATATACAACCACCATCACAGTACATTATCTCTGCAAAATCAAATTCGACATTTTCACTTAATAATCTTTCCATATTAGACATTGTACTAGCAATAACACATCTAACAATTCTTGAATTAATTTTAACTTTAATTAATTTATAATATTCTTTATCTTCTATTGAATAATCTTTATCCTTTAAATCTTTACCAGTCATTTCATAATAAAGACATCTAATAACTGATTTAGTAACTCCACCACCAGCGCCATAAGTAGTGCCTGAAAAAGAACCCTTTACTTTATCAAATGAAGCATCTTTTAATTTATTAAAATCAACCCCATTTTCTCTAATCATTAAAGCAAGTTCACTTGTTGTAATAACAAAATCAGTATCAGTATTAACTATTTCTCTTTTCTTACTAGTACAAGGTGTTACTGCTACAATTATTAATTTTTTATCACTCTTATACTCATTAGGAGCAAATAATTTTTTAATAACCGTACTAGCCATCCCTACTGGACTTTTACAAGTAGATAATTTATCTATTAACTCAGGATGAACTATTTCACAATATTTTACCCATGAAGGACAACAACTAGAAAACATAGGTTTTCTACCACTTTCTAATCTTTCTCTTAACTCATGAGCTTCTTCGACAGAAGTTATATCAGCACCAAACGTTAAATCAAAAACATAATCAAAACCAAGTTCTTTTAAAGCAGCAACCATTTTTCCTTCTAAAAAAGAACCTGGTTCTTTAAAAAAAGCATCTCCTATTCCAACTCTTGTCGCTGGACTAGTTAATGCAATAACTGTATAATTAGGATCTTTAATATATTCTAAGACCGCTTGATAATCATATTTAGGTGTTAAGGCTGATGTAGGACAAGTTAGAATGCAACTTCCACATTCTAAACAAAGATCGTTTAAATTTCTTTTGTCAATATTATTATCATTAGTAACTAGCAAATTACTCATTTTCTCACATGTAATTTTACATGCAGAACAATTAATACATTTTTCTTCTATTCTCTTAATACTTAAATTGTCTGGCCATATTTCAACCCTATTTAATTCCTTAATTTCAACCTCAATAGGGATTAAATGGTTATATTCCGATAAACACAGAGGGCAATGATACCCATCCGGTAATTTTCCCTGATGCTTATATCCACAAACATCACATTGATACACCATACCTTTTCACCTACATTAATTCTATCAAGATAATAAACAAATTACAATTACTAAATTTAAAAATTATACAAAAAAAGAATTCAATAATGAACCCTTAATTTAAAACAAGTACTGTGTTATATCCATATGCTGAAAGAATACTAGCTACCTTCTTAGATTTAACTCCACCCTTACAATAGAAATAATATTCTTTATCTTTACTTAAATATTTATAATGATTATTAAGTAAATTTTCATATGGTTTAAATGATATATCTAAATTAATAAACACACCTTCATTATTATAATCTTTTATATTTATAACTTTCATCATACTATATTATATTATTATTAACTAGAAGTGTGATTACCAATTAAAATATATCATAAATTATCTATATTATTTAATTTATATTATTTTATTTTTCTTATTATTCTACTTCTCCGTATACATTAACTCCATCTATTTTAATAATCTTAACATTATAGTCTTTGTTATGTTCTAAATTAGAATTAATAATTACCTTAATATAATTATCTGTATGTCCTGTACTATAATCATCAAATACTTCTTCTACTAAAACATTTAATGTTTTACCTAAAAATTTATTATAATATTCATTTTCTAATTTGTTAGAAAGTTCAATCATTTTATGAGTACGTTCTTTTTTCTCACTATCACTTAAAACACTCTTCATCTTAGCAGCAACAGTACCATCTCTCTTAGAATATGGAAATACATGAATTTTACCAAATTTAATCTTACTAGCATTATTATAACTTTCTAAAAAGTCCTCTTCAGTCTCCGTAGGAAAACCAACTATTAAATCAGTAGTAATATTAATATCTGGCTTTACCTCTCTTATTTTATCAATAATACTAATAAACCTATCCATATCGTATTTACGATTCATTTTCTTTAATGTATTATCACAAGCTGCTTGAACAGGAATATGCATATGACAACAAATCTTTTTATTGTTCTTCAGTTCTTCTAAAAAATCATCATCTATTTCAGTTGCCTCAATACTACTAATTCTTATTCTTTCTAATTTCTTATTTTTACTTATTTCTTTAATTAAATTAACTAAATCCGGATAACTTCCCGTGTGAATTCCAGTCAAAACTATTTCTTTAAACCCATTATTAACTAAAGTATTTATTTCATCAATTGCATCATTTAAATTTTTATTTCTAATAGTACCTCTTAAATAAGGAATAATACAATAAGAACAATAATTATTACACCCATCCTGAATTTTAACAAATGCTCTAGTTCTTTCACTAAAATTATTTAGACTCATCTTTTCAAAATCAGTATTAACCATATCATAATATTTAACAATTTGTTCATTATTATAATTTTTAACATAATCATATATTTTAGATTTATCCTTATTACCTATTAATATATCAGCACCTAACTCTTTTAAAGCATCTTGATGATTTTGACTAGAACATCCACAAACAACCAGTATTGCCTTTTCATTAGCTTTTCTAACTGCTCTTATTACTTTTCTACTTTTAGCATCACTTTGATTAGTTACAGAACAAGTATTTACAACAATAACATCTGCCATTTTAACATCTTTTGCTTCTTCATATCCATTTCTTAAGAATTCTTCCTTAATTATTTCTGATTCATAAGTATTAACTTTACAACCTAATGTTTCTATATATATTTTCATATTATCTACCTATTTTCTTTCTAATATTTTTTTCTTACTTTTATTTTCAATATAATCTAAATTAATATTTTCCATAGTATAATTATGAGTACTATAATCAAAATGTTCATAATCTTTAACTGAATCATATACCATATTAGTTTCTATCTTTTCTACAACATTATTATATAATTTATTATTTTCCCCATATATTTTATCTTTTAAATTATCATCTTTATTTAATTTTAATAAATTAATATCATGTTTTTTTAATACTTCTTTAGCGCTATTATATACATTACTTTTATTAGCAAAATATATTGTTAACATTAATATTCCTAAATATACTTGAGAAAAAGAAATAAGTAAACCACTAGTTAAGAATGGTAATAAAGATAATAATCCAGCTCCAATTAAAATATCTTTTAAACTACTAATAATAGAATTTTTTAATGAATATTTATTTGCAATATTATTTAAAGCATAGTTCTCAATATCTTTAGATATATCTTTCTTATTATCTTTAATATTATTATCTAATTTCTTAATTCTATCTTTTAATACTTTATTGTCTAAATATGAATATTTACTAAATAAAGGCATCCCATTATGAAATAATTTAATCTTTTTAGATAAATATTCTTGAATATTATTCGAATATATTTTTTTATTTTTATATTTTTCTAATTCAATATTACATTCTATTTCTTTTTCAATAGATTCTTTATCATTATCTTTCTTAGATAAATTAATATCATATTTCTTATTAATTATATATTTATAAAATAAATCAGAAACAGAATAATATACTCCAAATAAAATAGTTGATATTATTGTTAAATTAAAAGACTGTTTAGTAACTAAAAAGAATAAACTACTCTTAGATGTTATTAATAATAATATTATAGACATTATTAAATTTATTTTAATTCTATAATCCGATCTAATTAATTTTAGCTTAGTTAATTCTTTATGATTCTTATTTATAGCGTTATCTAAAGATGTTTCCTTTTCTTTTTCCAAATTATATAATTTTTGTAATTTATCTTTATACATAATATTCCCCAAATAAATATATTAATTTCATAAATAAAAATATATCACAATAAGAATAAAAATACAAGATATTTTAAAACATTTGTTCATATTTGCAATTAAGAAAAATATCTACCTTTTAGAGTAGATATTATTTGGTATTTTATCCGATACGGAACGCAGGTGAAAAGCCATAGTTATCACTTGCACCACCAGCTGCTACACTTCCTGTAGATGATATGTCCGTGAATCCTGTTACACCTGCTGAAGTAGTTGAACGAAGCCACCAATAATTATTTGAATTGTCACGTTGCTTTATGCAATCATCATAATTATCTTTTGTAACATTCTTTATTTTATAATAATCTAATTGTCTTGTATTATCTGAAAGTAAATCATTTATGTTGGCGTTAAATATTTCTTTTGTACTTAATAAATATATTTTATCATTTGATATAAGATTAGATGTATAATTATTACTGCTATGGCCAGATACTACTTTAGTATCAATAATTATATTTTGTAAATTGATAGGTAATTTATTAAAAAAATCATTATTAGCATATGTTCTAAGGTTGGATGCAGGCCATCCTCCGACGTTCGTCCTACTGCTATTCATTTGTTTTGACAAAATAATTTCCGCAAATTCAACTACAAATCCACAAGCAGTTTGCGAAAAATCTTTATTATTGCATTCTTCAGGTGTAGTATTATTTGCAACACGAACCTTGTAAATTTTTCCATCTATTTCTACATCTTTTTTAGTTCCTACTGGATATGTAGTCATATCCCCATATTTAACTATTTCAGCAATTGTATCCCATGAATCTTCTGCAAAAGAAGTTGACTTTGGCAATTCATAATTTATTATTATTTCTGAATCAACACTTTTTGCTTTTTCAATATCTTGATTTTCGCCGGTATCGGGAAATTGCATTAATAAGTTAAATGTAATTGTTTGATTATTTGTACTTGCTGGAAATTCTCCAGTAACTAATTCAGTATATCTATTACCATTTTTTAAAGTTCCATGTGAGTACCCTGTGTAGGTTGGATTACCTTGAACTGTTTGATTGGTTTCTCCAGTATAATTAACCGTTACATTAGAGTTATTTGCTCTATTTACTTCTTTTATATAATAGTGGATTTGTCCATCACTAAAAGAAGATGTATACTTTAGTCCTACTTTATAGGGCATTGAAAGACCACCATCTGCAGTTGATGTATTAACTCCAGTTAATGTAAATGTCTTATTTGCTATTATATTATTACTTGGTAAGACATTACTTGATACTAATAAGTTATTACCACCATCTGTATATGTAATAGTCATCTTACCACTAGTACTAGTTATTTCAGCTGTACTACCCGTATTATCATTTGAAGTAAAGAATGCATAGGTTATACCTGCAAATATAAATATTAAAATAGTAACTGTTGCTATAGTTACTATCATCCATACTTTTTGTTCTTTATCTATATTATTCATAATCAATCACCATATCCTAGTGATATAGTACCACTAAATACCCCCCCGTCAATTGACGTTTACTTTACATTTTGTGAATTATAAATTTTTAGCAAATTATTGAAAGGAATTGAGACAAAAATAAAAGAAGAGATCCAAAACAAGAAAATCATTTCTCTCCTTTCAAATTATTGTCTCACGACATTTAAAATGATACTATTAAATCCAAAAAATCAACCCCACAAAAAAAAATTCAATGAAACACTATAATTAACTTAGTTTGCTTTGTAAATCTTTTAATACCCTTAAAAACTCTTCTTCTTTTTCATATTCAATTAATTTAACTTCAATCTTAGGATCAATAATCTTTATTTTACCAGTACCCTCTAAATCAATTTTTTTAATATCTAAATCAGGTTCAGTATTAGAAAAATTATCATCATACGTTACAACATTCATTTCTCTTGTTTTAACAAGTTCATCATAACTTATAATGGCATTATTTTCTTGTTCTTCTTCATAACTTGTTAACTTAATATTAGGTGTTGCAGGTTTATAATTTTCTTCTAAATTCTTAGTAACTTTACTAATATCAAATTTATCTTCTTTTTTCTTAGGTAATTCATCAGGTTCAGTCTTAAGTAAATAAATAATATAAATAAATAAAACAATTAATAAAAATGTACCTATAAAGAAGAAATAATCTCCCATACTAAGTGAATAAATAAACCCAAATAAATCTTTTAATGTTTCTTTCATAATTAACTCCATTTTTTCTTATTATTATATATATTTTTTTACATAGTAGCAAGTATCATTAACATACTAAGTAAATTATTTAAAGCATGAATTATAACTACAACGTATATATTATCTGTCTCATTATAAATATATGCAAGCAGTAGTCCCATAGTAACATAATTAAGTGATTCTATTAAAGCTACATATAATGGTAATTCAGTTGGAAATATATGCATAAATCCAAAAATTAAACCACTTACTAAAATAAATAAATATTTATTATTAATTACTTTTTTAATTCCTAATCTAAATATTCCCTCTTCAACAAAAGGAGCAAGTAAACTAGTAGATATCATCATCATAAAAGGCAATGTTTTAGCTAAGGTTACTACAGTCTCTTGATTTTCACTTGTAACAAGATCAGATCCTAACATAACTAAAAGTAAACTCGAAAATAATGCTACTCCATACTTTACAATCAAAAATATTAGAAAGTAAGAAATAATTTTCTTTATATAATCTTTTTTATTTAACTTAAATAACACTAAATCTTTTTTTAAATACTTTTTATAAAATAGTAGTACTACTACAAACATAATTAACTCTATAAAAGTATTTAAACAAGCATAATCAATATAATTAAAATTACTATAATTTATACCTACTAATTTAAATATATAGGCTATTACTAAACTTAAATTAAAAAACAATACAAAACTTATTATTAATTTAAATATATTTTTAACATTATCTTTCATAGCAACCTCACAAAAATCTTCTTATTAATACACTAGTAAATAACTCATATAAACCATAAGATACTATACTATATGCTATATTATTATTCTTTTTATATATAAAACTTAACATATTAAATAATAAATAATAAGGAATCATATTAATTAACACATAACTTATTGAAGCATTAAAATGACACATAGTATAAACAGCAAATAAAGAATACAATAATCCACTAAAGAACATTCCAGTCTTCTTAGAACACATATTATTAACCCCTAATACAAAGATAACAACTTTAATAAAAGGAACAATAATTATATCTTTAATAATAATTGCAATTAATTCAAAACTAAACTTATAATCAAATATATTTACAAAACTTAATCCTTCATATGTTATATTAAATCCCTTAGCAAGAGCAGCAACTAAATAATCTATAATCATCATTGCAATAAATAAAACCATAAATGAAATAACACTATAAAAGATATTTGTTGTTAACTTATGTTTATACTTTGCAAAAGCCGCATTAACCTCTCCTTTATAAATAATATATATAATAATAAAAATTAATATATAAACTATTAATGAAACTAATGCTTTACTATTAATACTTAACTTAAGTAAATCTAATAATTTATAAAAATATTCTTCAGTAAACATTATTACTAACACACTTAATATTAATTTAATTAAATTTACTAAAAAATCTTTCATTCTTACCACCTAAAATCATTATATAACACTTTACGTATTATTATGTTTATAAAATGTAAATTAATATGAAAATTTACAATCCATTTACATTAGACTTTAATATAGTGTAAATCTTACCTTTTTTATAAAAAGCATAAAAAATATCCTCTTGATTCAAATTTTGTTTTCTTAAATATAATTTTATCCATATCTTATTTTTTCGAATATTTTTTAAAGTATTATCTTGAATTTTACCATCAACAATTATTGGAGCAGGATAATCCGAATCAGTCTTAAATAAATTATATTTAAAAACACTTAATTTTCCATTATTTTCCAAAAAAGCATATTCAACATCTTCAATCGATTTAATAGATGCTTGTCTTAAACTAAGTAATAAATCATCTAAACTATATCTTTGCTTAACCATTTCTTTATAATTTAATTGACCATGATTAATAATAACAGAAGGTCTAGAAGTAAAGACTTGTCTAAACATTCTAGATTTAGTTGAAAGGTAAGCAAGTACCACTTCAATAACAACTAATAAACTTATTGGAGCAATAGTAAGCATAATAGATTTATCAATATTTTCAATACTAATTGCAACTAATTCTGCTATTAAAATAGATACAATTAAATCAACAATTCCCAGTTGTCCCACTTCTCTTTTTCCCATAATACGATAAGAAAAAGTAACAAAAAAATAAAAGAATAAAGTTCTTAATACAGTAGTTAATAATTCCATATCATCACCAACTATATTATGGGTTATATTCTTTTATTTTAATCATTATAAATCATATTTAATATTTTTATTTTGAATAACTTCTTTTATTTTACTTAAAAATTCATCTTTATCTAAAGTAATATTTTCAGTTGTACCATGAAGTCTAACTGTTACAGTATTAGCATCTCTTTCTTTATCACCAATAATTATACTATAGGGTACCTTTTTAGTTTGACTTTCTCTCATTTTATATGTTAATTTCTCATTACGATCATCTAATTTTACACGGACATTTGCTTCTTCTAACATTTTTTCTATCTCTTTAGCGTATTCTAAATGATATTCATTGTTAACTGGAATAATATTAACTTGTACTGGAGCAAGCCAAACAGGAAGTGCTCCTTTAGTTTCTTCTAGGATATAAGCCATAAAACGATCAAGTGAGCCTAATATAGCACGATGTAATACGACAGGAGTTTTTCTTTCTCCATTTTCATCAATATATTTTAAATTAAATTTAGCTGGTAAACAAAAGTCTAATTGACAAGTTGATAATGTATATTCTGCTCCGACTGCTGGTTTAACGTTAACATCTAACTTAGGTCCGTAAAAGGCAGCTTCACCAATTTCTTCTGTATATTTAATACCTAACTCATTTAAAACTTCTCTAAGTTCATTTTCAGCCTTATTCCACATTTCATCATCTGGATGATACTTTTCTTTGTCTTCAGGATCTCTTAAAGATAATACACAACGATAATCTTTAATATCAAAGTCTTTATAAACATCAAATATTAAATCAACAACACTCTTAAATTCAGATTTAATTTGGTCAGGTGTTACGAAAAGATGGGCATCATTTTGACAAAAATGTCTTCCTCTTTCAATACCTTTAACTGCTCCACTTGCCTCATATCTAAAGTCATGAGCAATTTCACCAATACGAATAGGTAAATCTTTATAAGAATGTAATTTGTTAGAATAAATCATCATATGATGAGGACAATTCATTGGTCTTAAAACGAATGCTTCACCATCAAGTTCCATGGCTGGAAACATATTTTCTTTGTAATGATCCCAGTGACCACTTGTCTTATATAGTTCTACATTACCAACACATGGAGTTAGTACATGTAAATATCCTAATTTTCTTTCTTTTTCTTTAATGTAATTTTCAAGTTCTTGCCAAATAATATATCCATTAGGTAAGAACATTGGAAGTCCTCTACCAACTAAATCATCAGACATAAATAAATCTAAATCTTTACCTATTTTACGATGATCTCTTTCTTCAGCATCTTTAAGTTCTTGCACGTAACTATCAAGTTCTTCTTCAGTTGGAAAGCATATTCCATAAATTCTTTGAAGCATTTTGTTTTTAGAATCACCTTTCCAATATGCTCCACTTACCTTAAGTAATTTAAAATGTTTAAGTAGTTTAACAGTTTCAACATGTGGTCCACGGCAAAGGTCAGTAAAATCTCCTTGTGTATACATACTTATTACGGTATTATCTTCATCCATACGAGTAATTAAATCTATTTTATAAGGATCATCTTTAAATTTTTCTAATGCTTCTTGTTTAGTAATCTCCTCTCTAACAATTCTTTTACCATCTTTGGCTATTTTTTTCATTTCTTTTTCAATAACTGGTAAATCATCATTTGTTAATGTTACATCTCCTAAATCAATATCATAGTAAAATCCACTTTCTACAACAGGTCCAACCCAAAACTTCGCATTTGGATATAAATGTTTAACTGCTTGGGCAAGTAAATGGGCACATGAATGATTCATTACACTTAAATTTTCATTTTCTTTAATATTTATCATTTTTCTTCCTTCTTTCTTAACAAAAAAAGGATAGTAACAGGCGTCTTTTAAAGACGGTACCATCCTTGATTTATCTTTTTATAATTCTTAACGGGAATAACTCGGATATTATTATATCTCTCAAAAGGTAGTAATTATTAACAACTCCATAAGTTTCCACCACCCACTTACTCTCTATAATTTGTTAACTAATAATCATGTCCTTTATCACTGATTTCTTAATTAATTTATCACTTTTTATTTATTTTAGCAATATATCTTTCAAACTTATTGTAAAAAAATCAAAAATTTGATATTATGAATATGTAAGCAAGACTTACATAAAATAAAAAGGAACATCTAATTTGGAAGTTAAGATGGTTACCTTTTA
>CAKOJQ010000014.1 GCA_934090795.1 uncultured Bacilli bacterium | reverse complement strand
TCAAAAAAATAAGGCTCTAGACCTTTTAAATAGAGGAAAAAGTTAAAAATAACTCCCCACTAGAAATTCTAGAGCCATATTATCTTAACAATTATTATGTTTTTAATTGTTATTAAATCTTTAATAAACGATTATCAAACTAAAATGTTAATAAACCAAAACTTATCAACATATTATTTAAAATATCAAAATATTGACAGCAGTTATATTGAAATAAAACATACTCCAAACAAAAACGAAGTCTTTATTTCTATTTATCGCTTAACCACCTTTACCGGAACAATTATTAAAAAGAAAAACAACATTATATACATTAAAGCCTTAGATCCCAATAACCATAACATTTACTTCAAATTTAACTTAGATACCAAAGTTTTAACAGTAACTAAATCAAGATGGCTTTATCTTAACAAAGGTGATACATTTAGCTTTAATCTCTAAAATTCTAAAATATTAATTTCATACATATATTTAATTGGTGATATCATGAATTTTAAAATAGGTGATTTAGTTACTCGTAATAGTTATAATAATGACATAGTCTTTAAAATCATAAACATCTCAGATAGTATCGCTTACTTAAAAGGAACTAATATCAGATTATACGCCGACAGTAAATTAGATGATTTAAAAATTTACGATAAACAAGATATTGATGACTTTGCCGATAGTATTGAAGAAGAACATTTAGATCGTGATTCATTTTTTTATTTACCTGCTAAACTTTTACACCTTGATTCTGATGAAAGTTATATTAATAAATGTCTAAATTACTACAAGCGAAATAAATTACAAGCCATCGGAAAATTAGTATCCGAAGAAGAATTACCAAACAAAATTATTAAATTTTTAAAAGAATACAATCCTGATATTGTAATAATTACCGGCCACGATTCCTACTTTTCCAAGAAAAATGATAAAAACAATCTCGATAACTATCGTAACTCCAAATATTTTTGTGAAGCTGTTTCCAAAGCGAGAAACTATGAAAAAAATCATGATAAATTAGTAATTATAGCTGGTGCTTGTCAAAGTAATTATGAGGCTTTAATTAAAAGTGGTGCCGACTTCGCATCAAGCCCTAAAAGAGTAAATATTCACGCTCTTGATCCTGCTATAATTGCAACCACAATCGCATTAACCGATAAATCTAAACCAATAGATTTAATAAGTTTATTAAACAAAACCAAATATGGTTCAAATGGAATGGGAGGCTTAATGGGAAATGGACTTATGTATGTGGGGTATCCAAGATGATTGATGCAATAAAAAATGACATTAAAAATCATTTAAACAGAGAAGTAAAAGTAGTGTCTAAAGAAAATCGTAACAAGACAGATGTCTTCTATGGTTATGTATCGGAAATTTATTCACACGTTTTCCTAGTAAGTAATGGTAGTAGTAAAAAAAGTTATTCATATTCTGATATTCTAAGTAAAGATATTCAAGTCACTTTTATGTAAAATCTATTGCTTTTTTTTAAATCATAGCATAAAATTAAATTAAAGATTGAAGACAATCTTGAAAGGAGTGAATGTTATGAAGATTACATCTGTAAACGTTCGTAAAATTGAAAAAGACGGTTCTCGTATGAAAGGTATAGCATCTGTACTATTAGATGATGCATTCGCTGTACATGATATTAGAATCATAGAAGGAGATAATGGTTTATTTATTGCTATGCCTAGTAGAAAAACTAGCACTGGCGGTTACAAAGATATTGCTCATCCAATTAATCCTGAAGTACGTAAACAATTTGAAGACGCTATTTTAGAAGCATATAAAACAGCTTAATAAATTCACTTCCATAGTGAATTTTTTTCATATCCTCATCATATATTTAAAGTGGAGGATATCTATGGAAAAAATGATTGAAGTACCTAACTTATCACATATTATTAAACTAAGTGATCGTAAGAATATTATCATTAGTGGTATAAAAAAAATTAACAATTTTGATGATAAGGAATTTAGTCTTGACTCAGTAATGGGAGGAATCATCATTAAAGGAGAAAATCTTGAAATGATAAAACTAGACACAGTTGAAGGAAATGTCTCAATAAAAGGTCTAATTAACAGCTTTTATTACACCGATGCAGCATCAAAAGAAAATAGTTTCCTAATGAAATTATTTAAATGATTCAGTTTCTATTAGTTTTATTATCTATTTTATATGGCTTTTTATACTCCTTAACCTCGAACTTATTTAAGAAAAATCTTATCCTTTTTAGCATATACACCATCATAGCAACATTACTATATGTATTTATTTTATATAAAATTTATAATGGTAACATATCTATCTTATTAAAAATATCACTAGTTCTAGGATATATATTGTGTAAAGTTACAACAAAAAATGTCAAATTAAAAAAACATGTATAACATCCTTTAAAATTTTTGCTATAATATATTACGAATAGAAAGGTATATTATGGTAAAGAAAACTAAAAAAGATAAAAGAAGAATTTTATTAGGAACTCTAGTTATATCTATAATAATTTCTTATTTAGGCGTATTTATATATCATTACTGGAATCAAATCTTAGCCAACAAGGAAGAACAAAAAGTTTTAGAAGCTAAATATGAAAAATTATTAAAAGAAGAAGATGAGCTTAATAACGAAATTACAAAAATGCAAGAACCAGATTACGTTGCCAAATATGCCAGAGAAAAATATGGATATTCAAAAGAAAATGAAGTAATTATTAAAGTGGATGATTGATATAATTTAAAAATTATGTTAATATCTACGCATGGGGTCGTTTATGGTTTCGACAGGGTATAGTTTTATATTATATGCAGTGGTAGTTAAACCTAAATAACAAAACAGTTAAAATAACTGACAATACAAATTATAATACTGCTTTAGCATTTGCCTAATTTAAGGCTCGCAAGCACTGGCCTAGAACTAAATCTACAGAGTTTTAACGCTGGTTCATAATAGTAGATTATATTTAATAAATTGCTTAGTTTATTAAACGAATCATATAAGCTTAGTTAATGATATTTTGATGATTTCTTACCATTAATGAAACAACAAATCATCTAAACTTGTAGATTATAATATGAAAGTATCTTGGACAAGGGTTCAACTCCCTTCGACTCCACCATATGAAACACAAGCGTACAATTTCCTTTATTTTAAAGGAGGTTTTGCGGTTTATATAAAATTGAAGAATAAAAGGGAATAAAAAATTATTCTCTTTTATAATATTTGTTGTTTGGAGGTTTTTGTATGGCTAGTTTTACATCATTTCAATTAAAGGAATTAGATAAATTGTTAAATTATGGTGGATATACGCCTTTAATAGCTAATAGTAATAATGAATTTGAAATTTTTTTTAATAGATTAGGAATTGATATATATAAAGATTATGACGCTGGGTCAAAAGGAAAAACATTGTATAATTTTTGGGTGTCTTCACCGAATGATTTAGCCTTGAAAGTAATAAAAGAAATAAGAGAAATAGTTTTATATGAATTTGCTAATAAAAATGAAGAAAGAAATAAAGCCGAAATGCTATTTAATTCTATTGAGAAAACCTTAACCAATGAATTTGAAATAAATAATAACATTTTTTTAACTAATAAAAAGTATGAAATAATAAAAGAGCTTACTCCAGGTGGTTTTGGAGATACATATTTAATAAGGGATATAAATTTGGGTAAATTCTTTGTATTAAAAAAATATAGAGGCGAATTTATTGAAGAAAAAGATAATAAAAGTTTTTTAGATAAATTTTTAGAAGAAATAAATATTTTATATGACTTAAATCATCAAAATATAGTTAGAATTTATGATTATTCTAATAAGAAAAAGGCTTGGTATATTATGGAATATGTTGACGGAGGAAATATAGAGGAATATGTTAAATCACAACCACAAAATTTATCTAAAATTTTTTTACAAGCTATAAATGTTTTCTCTTTTCTTGAAAGTAAGAATATATGCCCTAGGGATATAAGGGTAAATAACATTTTAGTTACTAAAGAGGGAATATTAAAAATTATAGATTTTGGGTTTGGAAAAATTATAGAAAATAACGGTACTTTAAAAAGTGCAACAAGATTAGTTAATTATACTTTTACATTACCAAAAGAATTGAATTGTAATACCCCTAAATATACTAAAAAAACTGAAATATATTTTGTAGGTAAACTGTTTGAAAAATTGCTAGTCGATAATAATATAAAAAACTTTCCTTATGAAAATATAATAAAGAAAATGATATTAGAGGAGCCAGAAGATAGAATTGGTAGCTTTTTAGATATTAAAAATCTTATAAGGGATATAAATAGACAATATCAAATTGTTCCACAAAATTTAAAGCAAAATTATCAAGAACTGGTTTTACAATTAGACCATATAATAATTAGTAAAAGTGAAAGTTCAAAAATTTATACTTTTGATGAAATAATAAAAAATATAGAAAACTTATTGGAAGTTAATTTGTTAAATGATAATTTATCAAACCCTAAATTTTTTGCTGAATGTTTTATTAGTGAAATTGCTGAATATTATCCAAGAAGAAAAACTATTTCAATTAGTTATATAGGTAATTTGTTAAAATGGTTAAAAACATTGAATAATAAACAAAAAGAGCAATTTATGAAAAATTTGAATTTTAAATTAACTAATTATCAAATATATCAGGATTTGCCATTTTAAAAGACGCATTATTCAGCGTCTTTTAATAGTTCGTCTATTGTAGGATACGGTATTTTATAATCATTATAAGCCGTATCACATATTTTAATAAGTTCGTCTATTTTCTCTTGAGGATAACCTTGTTTTTTTAATTCTTCTATAAGATTTTTTCTTATATATTCAACATTAAAACAGTCTCCCATTGAAAATATTTTATTATCTTCTTCATCTTCATAATACTCATTATAACTATCAATAGCTTTTTGAGGAGCTTTATCAGTTAAAGTATACTGTCTTTTAACTTTTCCTCCTAAAAAACTTGGTAAGCCTTTATGCTCAATATACCACTCTTTATTTTTTGAAAAATATGGTTTCTTTAACAACATTTTACATCACTCTTAACATTATATAATTTATTACTTTATTTTCCAAGAATACCCACAATTTTGACAAACAGCATATTTATTGGTTTTAGTTTTTCTTTTTATTGGTAATATAAGTGAAATTAGCCATAAAACAAAACTTATAAATAATAATATTAGCTTTATTGTAAAACTTATTATAGCAATAAGACAACCTCTTTTCTTTTGTTCGTTTATAAGTTGTACAGTTACATTTTCACTACCACATTTTATACATCTCATATTATATCCTCCTTAAAATTTCTTTTATAATATATTTCGCTTTTTCTTCATTATATAAATTTGGCAAATATTCTTTTATTGAAAATTTAAAATTATTACTTAATTTATTAACATCATTTATTTTAATAAGTTTATCAAACTTTTCTTTTCTACGCTTATTTAAATGTCTATCAAATATATTTATATTATTATTAGATATAGCTTTGTAATTATAAAATAAACAATATAGTGAACATAGATATATGTTTAGTGCTTGTTCATATTTTTTTTCCTCAATCAATATATCTGTTTGCCTTTCAAATACTATTGATAGTGTGGAGTATTCCTTTAAAAATTCATATTTTAATGCTAACTCACTATACACAGACCACAGAACATCTTTTTTTGTAAATGATTTGTTTTGCTCAAGTAATTTCTTGCTATTTTTTTCATAAATGTTTAATGCATTAAATACAGTTAATTGTTTATACTCATTGGTTGTTAGTTCTAAAATATTGTTATTGATAGTTTTATTAATCATATCTTTTTCTATATTTTTATAGCAATTTAATAATATTTCAAAGTATTTATTTATAAATTGTTGATATAAGTGTCTGTTAATGATGTTAAATATATTTTTACTGTAGTACTTATCATATAATTTATTAAGGTTATTTTCGATATTGTTAATAATATTATTGTAATATAATTTCATTGCTATAATGTTCTCCTTATAACAATTATACTGGTTATATAGCCAATAGTCAATCAACCTAACATAATAATAAAATTATTATAGGTGGTGTCGATGAATAAAGTAAATATTGAGAGTGGTTATTATAATTTTAAATTATCCAATATATTGAATGAAAGAAATATAAGTATAAATAAACTTATGAGAGATACAAATACTGATTTTAAAGTTATTAAACGTTTAAAAAATGGAGAACTTTTGAGGATAGATATAATCGTTTTGGCTAGATTATGTGATTATTTTAACTGTTCAATAACTGATATTATTGAATACTATCCCAATCAAAAATAATACACAGCTATTAGTGTATTATTTTTTAAATAAACCAATTAGTATCTATTTCTTTAACCTCAACTTTTTCAATAAATGCACCTTGTGATTTTGCTAATAATTCACTTGCTTTTAATCTGTCATTTGTTTTAATATCGTCATTGTTCATCGTAATAGTCCAGAACTTAAATATATCTTCAAGACTAGCTGTTCTTTTTAAATCAAGTTCATTTATTCTAGGTTTTATAAAAATCTCTAGTTTTCTCAAGTTTTCATATCCTAATCTATCTAAGTTATTACCTTTATATCCAGCAAGCCTACAACTTTCGGTTGCGTTTCCAGTTTGAATATAATAATCAATAAACTTTTTTTGTTTTTCAGTTAATTTCATAATTAGCCTCCTTTTCTAATCATTCACAGTATAAGTAATAATACAATTATATAAAGGGATAATATCTTCCTTTACTATCCATTGTATATCAATTAAAGAATAATTTCTCTGATTAATGTATTCATCAAAGAAATTAATTACTCTTTGAAAATATTCACTTTCACATTCTCTTAATTCTTGCTTTATATTTTTAATTCTATAATACATTATTATAAACTCCTTATCTTGTTGGTAGTCGTTGGTATTGTTTCACTTGTTGGTAGTTGTTGCCAACGATACCAACAACTTAACAACTTATTTTATATACTCAAAAGTATGTAATCTTTTACCTTTGTTCACGTATTCAGCTGGAGTAAACTTTATATGGTCGAATAACATAAGCATAGGAGCTAATTTATCATTTTCATTCCTTAGTTTTATTTCATTAGTTGAATAATTATATCCGTATAATTCTTTGTGTTTATCATTAATACTCCTAATAGTTCCACTCCAAGAGTTATTATTATCATCTAATAAGGTTTTAATAGTATCAACTAAAGTATTTCCAGTATAGCTATTTTTCATTTGTGTTTCTTCGTATTTATCCGCCGTAGAAATCATAGCCCATTTACAAGTATCTTTATCAAACTTTAGAATATAATCATTATATTCAACATCACGTCCTACAACTGACATATATGTTTCATCATCATTTCTATTTTTCTTATCTAGTACAAATGTAGTATCAACAGTCCCCGTAATTCCATTAGTTCCACTTACTTTCTCAAATGGGTCAGTAGTTATACCTTTTTTTAAATGATGTATAAGTATAATACACAAACCTTTTTCATCAGCTAACTTTTTAATCATACTTAGTTCTTTATAGTCGTGGCTATAAGCATTATTATTTTTACTTTCACTCCTAATCTTTTGAAGAGTGTCAATAATAATTACTTTTATATCCTTATGTTTAAACAAAAAGTTTTCAATTTGCTTAACAAAGCCGTTTTTTAAATCGTTACAGCTTATAGCATATATAAAATTACTGGGAGCTAACTTATCATCAAGTAGCTTATTCATACGACCTTTTAATCTATTGTAACTATCTTCAAGAGCTAAATATAAACACCCAGCTTGTTTGGTTTTAAAGTTTAGAAATGGTGTGCCATTACATATTGATAAACATAAATCTAGGGCTAAGCAACTCTTACCAAGCTTTGGAACACTACATATTAGATTTAAACCTTGTGGCAATATTTTATCAACATAATAAACTACTGGAGGCAAATCTTTTGTTTGTAATTCTATCGCCGAAATATATTCTAAATCTTGAGTTTTAATATCTTCCTCGCTTGCCATAGATATAGCTTTATTTATCGTCATTTCTTTGTAGTCCTCACGTTCCCATTTATTACGATATAATTTACTTGTTTTAAATATCCTATCTATTTGATTAAAGTCTTGTGAATAATGAGCTATTATACAAGCTAGTCCCATATCAGCGGAGCTATTATCATTATTATAAAGACTTATATCTCCCTCATCATAAAGTTTAATAAACTTATCATTTGATTTTCGTAATAGTTCTATTATTTCCTCATCAGTTTTTGAAGATATAGTAGTTTTACTTTTACTTGATAGTTTATTATTCCTAATCATATACTTTTCTAAAAAGACTAATAATTCTTTTGTTCTTTCACAAATAGGTTTATCATTTATAACATTGCCAGTAAAGGTAAAATATCTATTAGTTAAACCGTCCATATAACACTCAATTTGGTTATGCGGATTTTTCAAATAATAAATATCATTTAGTTTCTTTTCGCCCCTACTATTAGTTATCGTTGGTACTTTAGTTAAATCAACAGTGAATAATAAATGATAACCATTACCGCTTGGGCTTAATTCAGTATAAGTATCCATTAAATTAATTATATCTTTAACCATTGGGTCATCATTATTTTTATGGTCTATGTCAATTCCGCATAAGCCATTTGTAAATATCACACCAATACCACTATATTTATTACGTGATTTATAAACGTTTTCATAAGTAGTCCAAGTGTGACTATAATCTTTATTAGTTCCAGTAGCTTGTCCGTTATAGGCAATAGGTACTTTAGTCTTTATATTGTCCTTAGTTAGTTTGTAGTTCCAATTTATCCATTGGTTTTTGTTTTTCAATTCTTCTATTGTCATAATCTTTTACCTCCTCTCCGTTTACTTCTTTTAAAAAGTTCTCATAAGCGGAGCGATTTTTTTCAATATAAGATAGTACGTCACTAACTAATATTTTTGACGCTATATTATCTATTTGTTGTTGAGTTAGTTCTATATTATCCATATATTATCGCTCCTTTCTTTAAATGGATAATATTAGTTTTGTTTTAGCTCATTTATAATAGCTATTATTTTGTCTTTTTCTTCTTGTGGTAATTCTACACGTAGTTTTTTTATAAACGTACTTTCAGCACAACCATAGGCTTGAGCAACTTCCCATATATAAACACGGTTTTCTTTCATAAGTTCTCGTATATCTTGATTAGCCATAAATTACACCTCCTTGATATATTGACAACATCAACATCTAATGATATAATTTGTTTGTCAATTACATAATACGATGTGTGCAAACAAAATTAAATACGTGCAAAATACTTGCAAAATTAATGAAATAATTAGCAAACAAAGGAGAGTATAATATGCAATATAATTTAATAATAACTAATAATGATTTGATAGTTGAAATTGAAAAAAATAAACAAATAAAAATCACATCAACAAAAATTAATGTGAACGATTTTTTAAACAATTTATCTTTAGAAAACAAAATGATATTAACTAGATTTCAAGATGTATATATTTATATTACTGACGAATTATTACAAACGCCCAAAGTTGCTTGTGATATAGCTTTAAAAAGTAAAATGACATTTGATAGAAGAATACCACTTAATTTTATTAATAATTTTTATGACTTAGATATGTCCAGCGATACTGAGGATATAAAAAGAGCTATTACTAAATATAATAATGAAGAAAAAAAACATATTTATTATTGTGCTGACCAAAAAGATTTATGTGTTGCTATTTTATATCACTTTTTAAATAATGGTTATTATTTTAAAATATGTCAAAAATGTGGCTCAGCTTATTTAAGGAACGACAAAAGAAGTTTATATTGCGATAAATGTAAAATATTAAAAGAGGAAGAAAGAACAACAACTAAAAACGTGGAACAAAAAGAAAGAGCTAAATTACCATACAATATTATTATTAATAAAATAAGACAAAGATATTATAATGCGATAAATAAAGAAATTGACAATAAAATAATAACTATGTATGAAAATGATTTATTAAAGTTTAATGAATTAGTACATAAAAATAGACTAAGATTAAAACACGGAGATATAAGCGAAAATGATTTTTTAGAATTACTTACCGATTTAGATAATAAGACATCTATTATATTAAAAAAAGGTGGTGCTAGCCAATGAGTGGAAATGCTGTTATATATGCTAGATATAGTTCTCATAGCCAAAATGAACAGTCTATTGAGACACAAGTAGAAATATGCCAAAGCTACGCAAAAAAGAATAACTTAAATATTATTAAAGTATATAGCGATAAAGCTAAAACTGGTACAAATGATAATAGAGAGGCTTTTCAAAATATGCTTGCTGATAGTAGTAAAAAACTATTTAGGTATGTACTAGTATACAATTTATCTAGATTTGCTAGAAATAGTACCGAAAGTGTAATGAACGAATTAATCTTAAATAAAAATGGTGTATCAGTAGTGTCAGCAACCGAGAGTATCAATGGAGATGATGACGACCCAATAGCTTCTCTTATGAAAAATATTATGCGTGGAGTTAATGAATATTATTCAAAAAATACAGCTAAAAACATTAAGGACGGTTTAAAAACTAACGCGAAAAAAGGTTTATCTATTGGTGGATATTCTTTGCCCTTAGGTTATAAATCGAATAGCGCAAAAGAAATAATTATTGACGAAGAAACGGCTCCTTATGTAAGAGAAATATTTAAAATGTATAAAAATAATTGTACTATGGCTGATATTGTTAGATATTTAAATATGAATAATATCAAAACATCAAGAGGAAATGCTTTTAATAAGAATAGTATTTTAAGAATTATCACAAACAAAAAATATATTGGTATATATACTTTTAAAGGAGAAGAAATGCCAGTGAGAATACCAAGTATAATTGATGAAAGAACATTTAATGAGGTACAAGATTTAATTAAGAGAAAACATATATCACATTCAAGAAAAAGTGATTATTTATTAACCGATAAGTTATACTGTGGTATGTGTGGAGCAAAAATGACTGGTGCTGTTGCAAAACATATATATCATTATTACAAGTGTGTTAATTCCAAAGGTACTACTAAAACTTGTAATAAACAAAAAGTGGATAGGGAATATATTGAAGATTTAGTAATAAAAGAAACAAAAAATCTATTAACAAAGGAAAATATTAAGATTATAGCTGATAAGGTTATGGAGTACATAGAAAAGGAAAAGGACACATCAGCTATTAAATCATTACAAAAATCTATAAAAAATTGTAAAAAGGAAATTGAAAACTTATTAACAAGCTTGAAGCAAGCTAATAATGATAGTATAAGAAATCTAATTTTAAATGAGATAAATAAAATTCAATTAAGACAAAAAGATTTAGAAACACAATTGCTTTTTGAGGAGGCAAATAATATGCCTATAAGTGCAACACAAATTAGATTTTATTTAACCGAATTAAAAAAAGGCAACGTAAATGATATTGAATATAGAAGATTATTAATTGATACATTTATTCATAAAATATATTTATATGATGATAAAATGATAATAACCTTTACTACACAAAAAGAAATAAGTGTTAATTTTCCAAGTAGCGACGTCCTTTTAAGTTCGTTTGAGGGTGCAATAGCTCCACCATTAATGAATTTTATGCCCATTTTATGGGCTTTTTTAATGCAAAATATTTTTCAAATACACTTCCAAACACATTTTAAAAGCATACTAATTTTAAATTATATAAAAATTAGTTAAAAAAAAGTAATATTTGAGTTGTGGGATTTGAGATTCAGGTAAAAAATGTTAATTATTTATTAATATTAGTGATATAATAAACAAATAAAAGGAGATGGTGTAAATATTGAATTCAGAAGACTTAAAAAAATATGTTAATGCCTTATTAAATAAATCAGAAGAAGCATATTTGATGTCGATTGAAATTATTAATAAACCTACTATTAATTATAGAACAGAGGGATTTTGTTTCTTTATTTGTAATGCTTGGGAACTTTTGCTAAAAGCCTATTTAATTAATAAAGCAAATGATATAAATATAATTAATTTTAAAAACGATTCCACTAGAACTATAGGATTAGATGAATGTGTTGATAAAGTCTTTACAAGTACAACAGATAAGACTAAAACTAATATTTCATTTATAAGAAACATTAGAAATAAGTCTACACATTTAATCTTACCTGAATTTGATTTTGTATTAGCACCTGCTTTTCAGAGATGTTTAACAAACTATAATAAGTTTTTTAAAAAACAATTTCCAAACTATAATTTAAACGAAAAAATTACGCCATACATAGCGCTTGTAAATCCTGGAGATAATCAAGATGTTTCATCATTAGTACTTAATCCAGCCAATCTAATACTATTTGATAAATTAAAAAATGAACTAGATACTGACGAAAGTTTAGTTCAAACTTTAAGATTAGTATCAACCAAGAAAGAAGCCGATGCTGATATTAAATACACACTTGTCAAAGATGGTGGAGAAACCGCAAAATTTATAAATGTCCCAAAAGATATCGAAGTAACACATCCTTATACAACACAAGAAGTTATTAAAAAAATATGTGAAACTATAGAAATAACATTGGGTCCAAATCATGGATTTACATCCAATAAATTTCATGATATATGTAAGAGAAAAAATATTAAAAATAATCAAGATTATTGTTATCAATTTCCCTACTCTAAAAATAATATTAAGAAGTATAGTGATTTAGCAATTGAATATATAAGCCAAGTCTACATTGAAGAAATTAAAAACAAAAAATAATGAATAATTTATATTAATATGATATAATATATTTGTAGATGGGATACTTGTGAAGGATTAACGATGTGTTGGCAATGCCAGTAAGCATATTTTATATGTGAGCATTCATCTCGCCTGGGGGATCTCATCGTTTTTTTTATTATCATTTATTATTTCAATTAACTTTTTCGTACTAAAACTAGGTATATGATTTTTAGATAAAACATATCCAATATATCTAGAAGGAATTTTTATATCAGTTTTAATTTCATATAATAATTCACTATCTAATAAATTTTTTGCATATTCTTTAGTAACATAACCAATACCAAATCCAATTTTAGCCAAATCAACAACTAAAGAATAACTTGTAAGTTCAATACTTGGCTTTAACAAAACATTATTATCCTTCATGAAATCATCCAAAAATTTTCTTGTGTTTGAACCTTTAGCTTGCAAAATCAAAGGATAATTATTAATCTCTTTCATTGTAATAATTTTATCTTTTAAATCTTTATATTTTTCTCCAACAACAAAACAATCGTTAACAATTTTACATTTAGCTATGTTTAAATCACTCTCATAACTATCATTGTTTAAATTTAAAAATAATATATCAATAAGTCCATATTTTAATTTTGAAATTAATTCATTAGAAATACCCGTAATAATTTTAATGTCAATACTAGGATATTTTTCATGAAATATTTCTAAATAAGGTAGTAAAAATTCCTTTGCTATAGTAGTACTTGTTCCAATTTTAATGCATCCTGTTTTTAAATTAATTAAATCAGTAAATTTATTTTCCCCATTATTAATAAACTCTATAGCTTGTTTAATATAATAATAAAGTTCTTTTCCTTCTTCGGTTAAAACAACTCCTTTTTTAGTTCTTATAAATAAAGAGCCCCCTAATTGATTTTCTAAATTTTTAATTGATTTACTTATAGCCGGTTGCGAAATATTTAAATGCATACTAGCTTTAGTAATATTTCCATAATTAGCAACTTCATAAAATATTCTATATAATTCAAAATCAATATTCATAATAACCTCCAGTTATCAAAGTGATAACAAATATATATTTTTATTATAATAACAAAAATTATATAATACAAGCAGAAGGAGAAAAGTAAAATGGAAGATAATTATTACACATATGATATATATGAAGATAAAGAAGAACTAATTATAAAAACATTAGATAAATATATAAATGATACAATAATTAATCCTTATTTATCTAAAGATAAAATAATTGATATGCATACTCATACATGCTACTCAGACGGAGAATTAAAACCTCATGAATTAATATCTCTAGCACTAGAAAAAGGAATAAGCACCTTAGCAATAACTGATCATGATACCATAGAAGGAATTAAAAAAATAAATAGAAATGATGATTTAATTGTTAAAACAGGAATTGAAATAATTAATGGAATAGAATTATCAGTTAAAGTTCCAAAAGGAAGAATGCATGTCCTTGGTTATGGAATTAATTTAGAAGATACAAACCTAAATAAAAAATTATTAGAACTTAAAGATATAAGCTTGAATTCAGTTTTATCAATTATAGAAGTATTAAAAAAAGATTATAATATCAGATTCACTTATGATGAAATAAAATCATTATTTCAGTTTGAACATAATTTAGGACGCCCAGATTTAGCAAAAATATTAATTAATAAAGGCTATGTATCATCAGTCAAAGAAGCATTTAGTAAATATTTAATAGATGCTCATAACAAGACAAGAAGTTTTAGCAAAGGAATAAGTTATGAAGAATGTATTGATTTAATTACTAAAAGCGGTGGTATTCCTATACTAGCTCATCCAAAATCACTTGAATTAACCGAAACAGAATTTTTAAATTTACTAGAAAATATGATAAATTGTGGTTTAAAAGGCATTGAAGTTTTTCACTCAAGTCAAACACCACTTGAAATTAAACAATATATGGAAATTGCTCAAAAATATGATTTACTGATTAGCGGAGGAAGTGACTACCATGGTTCAACTGTTAAACCAGAAATTGAACTAGGTACCGGAATAAACAACAATTTAAATATTAAAAAATTATCGCTACTAGATGAATTACATCGAAGAAAATAAAGATAAGTTGCTAAAAACATAGCCTCAAAAATTATAACTAATTTAAAAAGTTATAATAGTATAATGTAAGAGTAGTGACGTTATGTTAAAAAGAGAAAAAATTTATCTAAAATCAGATGATTTTATCATACTGAGTCGTTGATAAAAAGTATTTATGGAATGAGAAGAAGTGGAAAATCTGTTATACAAATTCAAATAAAAGATGAATTAATAAGTCAAGGAATAAAAGAAGAAAATATTATCTTTATTAATTTTGAATCATTATCTTATGATTTGATTAAAAATGCCAAGAATTGAAAATAAATAATTGGTAAAACCAACTGCAAAATTATTGCAACAACATCTAATAAATATTTTATTCAAAAATATTCTAATTTAGCAAAAATAGCCTTAGAAAAAGCAATCAAAATAAATGAATATCACAACAAATATTCAAAAAATCCCCATAAATAATTGATTATTAGCAAAAAAACAAGTAAAATAAAAATTAGGGAGGAATAGAAAATGGAAAAAGTTAAAAAAATGTTATTACCTGTACTATTAGTTGTAATTTTACTTTCACCTATCATTGTAAATTATGTTAATAACAAAAAAATAGCTGTTGTCTCATATGATGATTATTTATCAAATGTAGCAAAAGAAAAAGTAACACTTACATATTTTGGTGATCCAAGTTCAGATGAATATGCTAAAATTAAAGAAGAATTAATTGATTTAAAAAGCAAATATTCAGTAAAAGTTACAACAGTAAATACTACAAAATTAACTGAAGCTGAAAAACAAACTTTAACAAGTTCAAATGAAAAGTTTAGTAGTAGATCAGTTTATGTAATTTCTCAAAATGGAGAAATAGTAAAAATAGTAGATAAAGTTACAGAAAATGTTAACTTAGATACTCAATTAAATAAATATATTAACAATGTAATTCCAGATGATGAAGTAGCTTATAAAACAGTTTCAACATATAAAGAATTCATGAATATTTATAAGAGCAAAAAAGTAACTATGCATGTTTTTGGACGTAACACATGTTATTACTGTAATATCTTTAAACCAGTATATAACGAAGTTGCTGCTGAAAAAAATTTAGATATTTACTACTATGATTCAGATAGTTTTGATAGTGAAGAATACAGTAAAATATTAAATTCAGGTATCAACATTCCAGCAGAATGTACAACATCAAAAGAAGAAACTCCTTTATCATCAGGTTTTGGAACACCTTTAACATTATATTTTAAAAATGGTAAAGTAGTAGGATGTATTTCTGGATATGTTAACAAAGATAAATTAGAAACTAAATTAAAATCAGTTGGAATGATGAAGTAAAGGAGAAAATAAATGGCGTCTACTTATGAAATTGTAAAAAAATTTAAAAATAAATATCCTAGCACAATATGTTGGAGAATCAAAAAACATGCAAAATTAGTTGACGAAAATTTATATCCCGATGAAGTTGTAAATTATGCTTTTGCTGCTCAAAACAACACATCACATGGAAGTATATTTGATACAGCAGTACTTGCTATTACCAATAAAAGACTAATAATTGCGCAGGATTATGTTTTAGTAGGATATGATTTAAATTCAATTACCCCAGACTTATATAATGATATGCAAATTAATGCTGGAATTATTTGGGGAATGATAACTATTGATACAATGAAAGAAACTATTTATTTTTCTAATCTATCAAAACAAGCGTTACCTGAAATTCAAAAAGAAATCACATCATACATGATGGAAGCAAAAACAAAATATTACAAAAAAGCAGAAAATAAAGAGTTCAAATAAGAATTCTTTTTTTCAAAAATGGAGAAGTATGAAAAAGATTAATAAAAACGTCAAATTTATGTTTATAATATTTCTATTAATAATAATTTATATCATCGTACTCAACATACCAAAAAACTATGAAATAGATTACATTATTAATAAAGTAAAAATAAATGAAAAATATGATAAACATACTAAACAATATACTTTTATTTTAACCTATGAAAATACCGATTACCCTCTAATAGTAAATTCCAAATATTTCAAAAAACGTAAATTAATTGAAAATATCAAAATAGCATCCGATGAAAAAGATACCTGTTTAAATATTGACTACTTAGATAATAATAAAATTATTTGTAGCGACTCATCAGGCCTAAAAGATTATCGACTTATTAATGATAAACTTTATAGTGAAAACTATGAGAAAATAATTAAACCAATCAAAGAAACAACCTATGAAAACATTAAGATTTATAATACCGACGAAACATATCTTATTTGGAATTATAATGGTTATTTAAAGATATCTAATAATAATGAAAAAATTAATATTTTAAAAGAAGAAAAATATAATAACCAATCAACCTATCAAAATGATCGCTACCTAGTTATTCCAGACTATGACTCATCATATTACTTTAAAAAAATATACATATATGACACCGAAAAGAATAATTTATCAAATATAACCTTTAATTATGAAATATCTTATAATTTATTATATTTAGGAACATTTAAAAATAAATTGTACTTTTTAGATCTAAAAAATAAAAACGAATATGAATTAAATTTAAAAAAGAAAACAATTAAACATCTAAATGAAAAAGATAATTATGGATTGTTTCTAAATGGTAATAAACTAGAACATGTAAAAGTTGATACATTAGTTAAAAATGAAAAAATATTTGTTAGCGAAATTAACAATAATTATACCTTGGAAGATAATTACTTATATAAAAGTGTTGATAGATACAAAGTAAAAGTAAGCAATCAAAAAATCACTGAAATAGTAAGAATAATTAATGATACAGTTTATTATTTAGTAGATGATACTTTGTACAAATATAATGAAGCTACTGGAGAAGAACAACTACTTAAATATAAAGAATGGAAATATAATTATCATAATCAAATATTTATCTTTAACAAATAATTATTTTAAGAATACCCTATATTAGGGGATGAAAAAATGATTGATATGTATAATGTAAATCAAGATGCCAATAAATACTTTGATTACTATAAAATTAAAAAAGGAGATAACTTATATCAAATAGGTAAAAGCTATAACGTAAATCCTGCTTTAATTGCAATACTTAATGGTTTAAACCTAAATGATTATATTTATCCAAATGAAACTATAATGGTTCCTAAAGAAGGATATTCATATTACGTAACAAAAGCCGGAGATACTCTTAACTTAGTAGCAAATACATTTAATACAAGTGTATCAAATATTCTGAGAAATAATGAAACAATTTATTTACAAGAAGGACAATTAATAGTTAATAAAATAAGCGAATAGTTTATTTTATTTTTTTTGCATGATATAATCTATTTAAGATAAGGGGCATAAATAATGATTTTAAAAAAACCATATGCATTTTTAATAAAGTATTTTAAAATAATACACATAATTATCTTTTTATTAGCGCTTGTTATTAATAACTATTATGTTAAAATATATAAATTCTTTAAAAATTATTCATCAAGCAACTTCTATGATTACAATATTGCTAAAGATTATTTACCAACTATTTCTTTTATAGCTGTTATATTTTTAATTGGATTTCTAAGTATAATGTTTTACTTAATGGAGAAAAAGAAAAAACCAACTAAATTATATATATTTTCCATAATTTATTATATTGTTTTATTAATTTCAATGTTATTTATTTATAATAAAATAAATACTCTATATGAGGCAACACTAACTCAAAGAGCCAGTAGATTATATCGAGATGTTTATTTTATATTTAATTTACCTCATTACTATTTCTTATTCATGTATCTAGTAAGAGGAATTGGATTTGATATTAAAAAATTTAATTTCAGTAAAGACATGCAAGAACTTGAAATAAAAGCAGAAGATAACGAGGAATTTGAGTTTGAATTTGGTAAAGATAACTATTTAATAAAAAGAAAAATTCATAGATTATATCGTGAAATAATTATATATTACAAAGAAAACAAATTTTTAATAAACATAGTAGGAGGAACAATTATATCTATTATATTGGTTACAACCTTTATAAATACATCAATTACAATTCATAAGTATCACATTGGAAGTTCTTTAACAGCAGATAAATTTGTATATAAACTAAATAATGCTTATGTAACATCTTATGACTATAAAAATAAGCAAATAAGCAATGATAATAAGTACATTATATTAGACATGACATTAACAAACAAAGGAAAATATGAATTGAAACCAGAAGAAATGTATATTATGTATAACGGAAATAAAGAGGCAATATATAAATCAAGCTTAGCAAATAGCTTCTCAGATTTAGGAACTGTATATAATGGTGATTTAATTCCTACAACACCCACAAATTTATTATTTATATATGAAGTACCAAATAGTGCTAAAGTAAATAATTTAAAACTAATGGTTTATAAAGGATATGAATATAAAAATGGCGTAACAAATAATATTTATCGTGAATATAAATTTAATGCCAATAACTTAGATAAAGAAATAAATACACAAAAATCATCCATAAATACATTAAATTATTTAGGAACATCTTTATATGGTAATACAACAATAAAAATTAACAATATTGAAATAAAAGAAAAATATGAATATACTTATCAAAAGTGTATAGATGAAAATAAATGTCAAACCTTGACAGATATAATTATTCCAGATAATCGTAATCAAAATAATCTTTTAATTGTTGATTATGAATTAAATGTCGATGAAACATCACTTCTTGCTAGAAGCACAAATAATAATATTGAATCTATTATTAATAAATTTTCTAAAATTAATTATAATATTAATAATAGTGAAAAGACATCAACTATATATGGAAAAACATATTCAAATTTAGAAAACAAAATCTTCTTTGATATTCCTAATAACATCAAAGATAAATCAACATCAAAAAGTTATGTAATTAAAACTAGAGAAAATGAGTATTCATATGACTTTAACTAGTCCATTTCATGTTGACTTTAAAAAAAATATATAATACAATATTCTTGCAATGACAAATATTGCATATATTGTATTAGATGGGGCTTTAGCCAAGTGGTAAGGCAAGGGACTGCAACTCCCTGAGCACCAGTTCAAATCTGGTAGGCCCCTCCATTATAAAAATTTATTCGAACCAAATGTCCGTACTTAATATAGTAAAAGATCAATTTCAAAGTGAAGTTGATATTTTTTTCTAAGAACAAAATTATTTTAATTCGATAATTCTTCTATATTGAATAAATATTTATGTTAAAATATAATATATAATTAATGAAAGAGGAATAATCATGAAAACATGCGTATTAATTTATAACCCCAATAGCGGCCATGTGTTTAAAACTAAATACTTAAAAGAATATAAAGATATTCTTATAAAGAATGATTATAATCCTAAATTTATTGCTACATGTTATCAAGGCCACGCTAAAGAAATTATATCTCATTTAGAAAAAGTAGATTTAGTCATAAGTATGGGTGGTGATGGCACCTTTAACGAAATCATAACTGGTAATTTAGAACGAAAAGAGCCATTAATTATCTCACATCTTCCTGTAGGAACTACCAACGACATAGGCGTTATGTTTGGCTATGGAAAAGATATTAAAAATAATTTAAAACTTTTACTTAAAGGTTGCATTAAAGAAATGGATATTTGCCTAATAAATAATCAACCATTTGTATATGTTGCCGGCTTTGGCAAATTTATGCAAGTTCCTTATCAGACACCTCGTAAATTAAAGAAAAAATATGGCTATATTGCCTATCTAATTGAAGGAATAAAAGACTACTTTAGTCCTACCAAACTATATAAAATAAAATATAACGTTAATGGAATAACTAAAACAGGATATTATTCATTTATATTAATATCTAATGCCAATCGAATCGCTGGAATAAATAACTTTTATCGTAACGTTAAATTAGATGATGACCAATTTGAAGTCTTACTATGCAATTTCAATCGCCGTATCGATATAATTAAAACATTTTCACTATTAATGACAACAGATGCATCTAAAGTATCTGGTGTAGAATTTTATAAAACTAACCATATTGAATTAGAGTTTGATGATTATCCTAAATATGGCTGGTGTATTGATGGAGAAAAATTAAAATACAGAACCCTAAAATATGACATTAAAAATATTAATCATATTAAAATCATGCTACCTACTAAAAATATAAATAAAATATTTGTAAACAAAAAAATTGATTAACTACCTAATCAATTTTTTCTTTTTTAAAACTGCATATCCAATAATTACTGATAAAGATCCGATAGATATTCCCAAACCTGTTTTAAAATAAGGAATTTTATACACTAAAGTAATTTCATGATCACCATCATTAATATCGAATCCGAGCAAAGAATTACCAATTAGAAAAGTATTAGTTCTCTCTCCATCAATATAAACATTCCATCCCTCATCGTACGGTATAGAAGTATATATTGTTCCTTCTAAGCCAGAAATTTTACCACTTATTTTATATTCGTCAAAATTGGATAGTTTTACTAAATTATTGTTAACCATTTCATTAATATTCTTTAATTTATCATTATCAACATAATAAATATATGCATAGCTTTCTATCTCATTATTATAAGAAATATAAATCGTATCACAATTTGAATAATGAATAATCTTATTTTCACTAAAGGTTAAAGAAGTGTTATAATCAAATGAAGAATCAATTCCCGAAGTATATCCATCATTAACATACAATACTTTATCAATGATTACCGAATTAATATTGCTACCTAAATAAATATAACCTTCATTTTTATTCATCTTATATTTATGTACAACCCCATTATCGAACTTTACAATTGAATCATTATTAATTTTATTCTTAACCAATATGTCATTAATTCCATAAGCTTGTTTTATAAAATTATTTTGATTTTCAAAAGGATTATCACTAAAAAAATCCCAATTTACTATATCTTTATTAACTTTATACATTAACCCAGCATAATATTTAGACCTATAAATATAATTATCATTAATAGCATCTGTAAAATATAAATCATAGTTATTATTATCACTCATGTCACCAACAATATATTTTAAATTAAACATAATATTATATATTGGCGTATTATCACCTAATGAAAAACTATTAATCTGATTTCCAGGCATTCCAAGATTATGTTCAAGAACTGCTAAATTTTCATATTCCATTGAACTAAAAGCAGTTATCCCATAATAACCATACCAAGAAGGATCATTAAATGTTTTCATATCTTTTTTTTCAATTCTATAAAACAAATCAGTATCATTATTCTTAATATAATTTAAATTATTTTTTATTTTATTATAATCTGAGTAAAATCCTTTTAAATCTTGATCAATATCCCAACAACCATTAATACTAATAATTGCCTCTAAACAAACAACTATTATTCCAATAAAGGGTATAAATTTACTTTTATCATTAAAAAATTTATAAATAATATAAAGTAAAAACCATAAAATAACAATTATAAAATTAAAAACAATAGTAGTATCTAAAATATTAAAGCTCTTAATAAAATGAACTGAACCAGCAAATAACAAAGTAAGTACAAAAATAATTATTACAATATATTCCTTAACTTTATCTATCTTATAAATAGAATATGTACTAATAATCAAAAATATAAACGGATAAATAAAAGAATATCTATAAGGTAAATCATTCGGCACATGAAAAGCATGCCATATAAAGTCTAAAGGAGCCCAAAAGAAACTTAAAACCATTATTCCAAGCATCAAGCTATAACCAATTTTAACTCTTAACTTAATATCTTTGTTAAGTAAGAATAATATAAATAAAGGAAGTACTATAATACTACTAGATATATTTGGCGCATTTATAGCATCACTTTTAAATACAGTAGTTGGAACCCCACTTAAATGATTATAAATAAAATCTATTAAAGTAAAACTATAATATTGATTACTTGGCCATATATCACTAGTTGCACTTATTCCAGATAATGATTTAAACATTGGTATTAAAGCAAAAGCACATAATCCTCCGGCCAGTAATGAACATATTCCAAATTTTAAACATTTTTCTAAATAAATTTTAATGCTTAACTTATCTTTAATAATAAATAGATATATTAAAAAATAAATCACACTAAATATACATAGCATAAAACCAATAAAATAATTACTAAATAACATACATGCCAAACTAAAAATATAGAGATAATATTTATCATCTTCAATTAATTTTTCAATTCCCATAACTACAATTGGAAGTAGCACTAACCCATCAAGCCACATAATATTCCAGTAATAAGCTGTAAAATAATTATTAAAAGCATAAATAATTGCAATTATTGAATGAATATAACTTTTCTTTTTAAATTTATAATTAAGAAAGATATTCATAGTAACCGCAGATACGACCGCTTTAAGTCCAATTATGACTGAATAAGATGCTAATAAATTTTCTCTCTTTACAAAAAATAATATAATATTAAAAAAACTACTCATATAATTAAAATAATTTCTAAAAAATGGAAGCCCCATCCCCATGTTAAAAGAGTAGATGAAATTACTGCTATTTTTAACTCTATCAAATAATTCTCCCATCATTGGACCATATTGATGATAAAAATCAACTGTTAACATTGAGTATTTTCCAAAAGGAGCAACCTCATTTAATATATATAACGTAATTACAACTATAATTGCGCATATGAGAGTCAATAATAAATTTTTATAATTATTCCATAACTTTTTAATCAGAATTTTCTTCATGATAAACCACCTAAGAAGAGTATAACATATAATAAGGTTAAGTTGAAACAATAAAATAAAGTATAAATAATCAGCATACGTGCGATTTTTCTTGACTTTTACCCCATTTTTGTAGTAGTATGAACTATGTTTGAAAGAGGGAAAGATTATGGATAAAATAATTAATATAGCTGTTGTAGCCCATGTAGATGCTGGTAAAAGTACATTGGTTGATGCTTTACTAGAACAAAATGGAGCGTTCGGAGAAAGAGATCAAATTGTAGACTGTGTTATGGATAGTAACGATATTGAAAGAGAAAGAGGAATTACAATATATTCTAAGAACTGTTCAATAAGATATAAAGACTATAAAATTAATATAGTAGATACACCAGGACATGCTGACTTTTCATCAGAAGTTGAACGTGTAATTAAAACTGTTGATACAGTTATTCTATTAGTAGATTCAGCAGAAGGACCAATGCCACAAACAAGATTCGTTCTTAAAAAAGCATTAGAACATAATCTAAGACCTATCTTATTTATTAACAAAATTGACAAAAAAGATGCTAGACCAGAAGAAGTAGTTAATATGACCTTCGATTTATTCTGTGAACTTAACGCTACTGATGAACAATTAGACTTCCCAATTATTTATGGAGTTGCTAGAGATGGAATAGCTAAATATAGACTAGACGATGATAATACTACAATTGAACCATTATTAGAAACAATTTTAAAACAATGCAAACCATATGAAGGAAGCATAGACGATAAATTACAATTACAAATTTCTAACCTAGGTTATGATGAATATATCGGAAGATTAGGTATTGGTCGTATTACTAAAGGTAAAATAAAATCAGGAGAAAATGTATCATTAGTTAAAAATGACGGAACAATCACTAACTTTAAGATAACTAAATTATTTGTTAATGAAGGAATTAAAAAAGTTGAAAAACAAGAAGCTTATTATGGTGATATTGTAACTATTGCTGGATGCTCACATATTTCTATTGGAGATACAATTAACGAACTAAACTGTATTGATCCATTACCTCCAATTGAAATAGAAAAGCCAACTCTATCAATGAATTTCTTAGTAAACAATGGCCCATTTGCTGGCCAAAGTGGTAAATTCTTAACAACTAGACATATTAAAGAAAGATTAGAAAGAGAGTTAGAAACTAATGTTGGTTTAGAAGTAGAAGAATTACCATCATCAGATGGATTTAAAGTAAGCGGTAGAGGAGAACTACATTTATCAATTCTTTTAGAAAACATGAGAAGAGAAGGATACGAATTATGTGTATCAAAACCAGAAGTTTTATTTAAAGAAATTGATGGTAAAAAATGTGAACCATTTGAAACCGTTATTGTAAATGTTCCAAATGATTATGCAAGTACTGTAATTAATGCCTTACAAGAAAGAAAAGGTATGCTTCTTAGAATGGAAAATGAAGAAAACTATACTCATTTAGAATTTGAAGCTCCAACAAGAGGATTACTTGGATATCGTAGTGCTTTCATAACTGATACTAAAGGAGAAGGAATTATGGTTAGATCATTTAGTGATTATAAACCATATGCTGGACCTATTGCCTCAAGAAAAAATGGCGTATTAGTATCTATGGAAACAGGAAAGAGTTTAGGCTATTCTTTATTTAACTTACAAGAAAGAGGTACTTTAATTATTGGACCAGCAACTGATGTATATGTTGGTATGATAGTTGGTATTAATAATAGAGATAATGATTTAAATGTTAACCCATGTAAAAATAAAGAAATGTCTAATACCAGAAGTAAATCAAGTGACGAAGCAATTAACTTAATTACACCAAAAACATTTAGTTTAGAAGAATCACTAGAATTTATTGCTGATGATGAATACGTTGAAATAACTCCTGCAGTTATCAGATTACGTAAAAAAATATTAGATCCAAAAGAACGTTTTAGAGTAAGTAGATAATAATTAAGTAGAATTTAATTTAGATTCTACTTTTTTATATACAATTTTCCAAACTATGTTTTCCTACAGAAAACATAAAACTATTTATTTGCTTCAATTAACTTATCAATTTCTTCCTTCATTATATTTATGGCTTCTTTTATTTGTTCTAAATCAAGATCATATTTCATGCTCTTATTACTACTTTGCTTATTAGTGTTATTATTGTTTTGATATAACTGTAAAAACGTAGCATTAGTTTCTAATACTTGCCCTAATAACATAAACCAGTTTCCAATCGCATTTTGTACATAACTATTAAAAGGATACGTAAGAGCATAACCTATAATTAATGCCGCTAAAGTATCAACCCTAGAAGCTGCTTCCTCTTCCTTATTATTCATAATAAAGTATATGTTCGCTTGATATCAAATATTAAAAAATGGTATAATTAACAAGGAAAGAAGGAATTAAAATGGAATTAAAAGGAAGTAGAACAGAAGCTAACTTATTAGCTGCTTTTGCAGGAGAAAGTCAAGCACGTAATAAATATACATTCTACGCATCACAAGCAAGAAAAGATGGTTATGAACAAATAGCATCAATCTTTGAAGAAACAGCAAACAATGAAAAAGAACATGCTAAAATGTGGTTTAAAGAACTTCATGGTGGTAAAGTTCCATCTACAATAGATAACTTAAAAGATGCTGCAAATGGTGAAAACTATGAATGGACTGAAATGTATAAAGACTTTGCTGCAATCGCTAGAGAAGAAGGTTTTGATAAAATAGCTGAATTATTCGAAAAAGTAGGCGAAATTGAAAAACATCATGAAGAAAGATATCTAAAATTAGTTGGAAACATTAACGACAATATGGTATTCCAAAGAGGAGAAGAAAAAGTATGGATTTGCCGTAATTGTGGCCATATTACCTATGGAACAAAAGCCCCAGAAGTATGTCCAGTTTGTAACCATCCTCAAAGCTACATGGAATTAAAAGCAGAAAATTACTAATACAAAAAGAGATTCTAAAAAAGAATCTCGGCTCTAGAATTTCTAGTGGGGAGTTATTTTTAACTTTTTCCTCTATTTAAAAGGTCTAGAGCCTTATTTTTTTGCT
>CAKOJQ010000013.1 GCA_934090795.1 uncultured Bacilli bacterium | reverse complement strand
TAATAAAATAATTATTATAAATAAATTGAATATTATATAATATAACATCTTTTTACTCATAACTACCACCATCTTTCATTTTGAAATTTAGTAGTAACCACCAAAACAATTAGTTGTTCCAAAACCTTAGTCTATCAAAAGTACTAACACTAGTCAAGAATAAATATACGTTTTTTCGTGAAAAGATATATTGTAAAAAAATCAAAAATTTGGTATTATGAATATGTAAGCAAGACTTACATAAAATAAAAAGGAACATCTAATTTGGAAGTTAAGATGGTTACCTTTTAGGTTAAATCACCAAAACCCCCTGAGTTTTGGTTTTTTTATTAGTTAATTACTTTAAAAAGTAATATAATTAATAAAATAATTATTATAAATAAATTGAATATTATATAATATAACATCTTTTTACTCATAACTACCACCATCTTTCGTTTTGAAATTTAGTAGTAACCACCAAAACAATTAGTTGTTCCAGAATCTTAGTCTATCAAAAGTACTAATACTAGTCAAGAATAAATATACGCTTTTTCGTTATTTCTTTAATGTAAAATTTTTAGCAATAACTCCATGACATTTTCCAACATAATATTCAAAATTTTTAAAATATTGTCTTAAAAAATACATTTTATCTAAATTATTATCAAATACCAAATCAGCAAACTCTAAAGCATCTTCTAAAATCATCAAATTATATTTTAATTCATTGTGTTCATTAAAATTTTCTTTTAACTTATTATTTAATAAATCATTATCAATTTTTCCACTTAAACAAGATAA
Organism: uncultured Bacilli bacterium; assembly: GCA_934090795.1. Taxonomy (GTDB): domain Bacteria; phylum Bacillota_I; class Bacilli_A; order RF39; family UBA660; genus CAG-533. The sequence continues at coordinate 34,986 of CAKOJQ010000013.1, read as the reverse complement.
AATCATCTTAGAAAAAACATTTATATTATTTTGCCAAATAATTTCATTATTACTCGCATTAGGAAATCTAAATTCAATAGTATGAAAACGATGATTATAATTTTCATTAAATCTAATATGATTAAAATTTAATGCATACATATTTCCTTGTTTATCTTCAAGAGAATAATGTAAATCTTCCAATGTATTTGATTGCTCAATAAACTTTAAATTATCAAATAATTTTTCAGCACATCTTTTAGAAAAAATATCCATATTTCTTCTTCCATTAACTTTATCACCATAACCAAATCTAAATAATATGTGTTCATAACACATATAAAGTTTTAAGAATGATTTCCAAGCATCTATATTATTATCAAGAATCTTAGCACCTATATGTATATGTCCCCCAGAATTTAGTCTCATATTAGCATGTTTCTCAGTCAAAAAATCACATATATTTTTTAATTCTCTCCAAGATTTTTCACAATCAATTAAAATTGGAGAACATATCTCACCACCAAATATTAATGACTTATCTCTCTTACTTATCCAATTAATTAAATTATTAGCAGCTAAAAAATTATCGCATAATCCCTTATACATTAAATCATACTCTAATTCAGTTCCAAAAGTAATAGTAGAAGGTAAATCTAAAGACTCACGATAAACTAAATAAAAATCTTTTAACTCATTAAATAATAAATTTAATTCAAAATTATTAAATTCTAAAAACTTTAAATTATAATCATTGTTAAATAATAATTTTTCCATATTCATCTACCCCATCAACTTTAATTTATTTAAAAACAAAAAAGTGGCTATATTAATATCATAACCACATATTTTTTTATTTATTTTTAGGTACAATTTTTTCTAATCCACCCATATACGGTTGTAATACCTTTGGAACATTGATACTTCCATCTTCATTATAATTATTTTCAACTACAGCGATTAATCCACGAGGTGTTGCTAAAACAGTATTATTAAGAGTGTGTAAATAATAATTACCATTATCTCCCTTAACACGAATACCTAATCTTCTTGCTTGTGCATCACCCAAATTAGAACAAGATCCTACTTCAAAATATTTCTTTTGTCTAGGACTCCAGGCTTCAATATCACATGATTTAACTTTTAAATCAGCTAAATCTCCAGAGCAACATTCAAGTTGTCTTACTGGAACATCCATATTTCTAAATACTTCAACAGTATATTTCCACATTTTATTATATTCTTCCATAGATTTTTCTGGTTCACATAATACGATCATTTCTTGTTTTTCAAATTGATGAACTCGGTATAAACCTCTTTCTTCTAATCCATGAGATCCACCTTCTTTTCTAAAACAAGGTGAATAACTTGTCATTCTAATTGGTAATTCCTCTTTTTTAACCATTTGACCTTTAAATCTACCAATCATTGAATGTTCAGAAGTACCTATTAAATATAAATCTTCTCCTTCAATTTTATACATCATAGCCTCCATTTCAGGAAAAGACATAACACCAGTTACTACATCAGCATGAATCATAAAAGGAGGAATAGCATAGGTAAATCCTTTATTTATCATATAATCTCTAGCATAAGCAATCATTGCTTCATGTAGTCTTGCTATATCACCTAACAAGTAATAAAAACCTTCGCCACTGGTTCTTCCTGCTGATTCTTTATCCATACCACCTACTGCGTTAATAATATCAGCATGATAAGGAATTTCATAGTTTGGAACAACTGGTTCACCAAATCTTTCTACTTCAACATTTTCACTATCATCTTTACCAATTGGAACAGATTCATCAATAATATTAGGAATAATCATCATTTTTTCTCTAATAAGACTATTTTTCTTTTCTTCAGATATTTCTAATATTTTGATTTGAGCATCCATATCTGCTATTTTCTTTTTAACTTCTTCAGCCTCATCTTTTTTTCCATCTTTTAAAAGAGCTCCAATACTTTTAGATAAGTTATTTTTTTCACTTCTTAAATTATCACCTTTTAATTTAGCTTCTCTTACATCTTTATCAAGTTCAAAAACCTCATCAACTAATCCAAGTTTTTCATCTTGAAATTTCTTTTTTATATTTTCTTTTACTAATTCACGATTTTCTCTAATTAATTTAATATCAATCATGATTGTATCTCCTTCCATAACTAAAGTTTAAAATAAACCTTATAAACAAATTTTATCACAATTTTAAATTTAATACTATTTTTATTAAAAAATTACCAAAAAAACATTCAATTAATATGAATGCTTATTTATTATGAAATAAATGTTATTTTAGCAAAACCATTTCCTTCTTTAGCACATTTTGCTATAGGCTCATTTGAATACCCATTTGGACAATTTACTTTATCAGTTAATGAATTTGTTCCTATTGTATTAATTGAATATGTTGTATCGGTTGTACTTTCTTCACATTCGTAACAATACATAAATCTTGTATTTGATATTAGGTATGATGATGCTATGTAGCTTGAGCCTCCACCACACCTATCATAATCGTCGCATGCTCCACCACCATAGTAGCCTGCTCCACCGGCTGATCCAGCGCTATTGGGACTGCCTAAGCCAAATTTTCCACCACCTGAGCTTTGAGTACCCGGATTTAATCCACTTCCTGTATATCCACCAGCAGAGCCTCCTATAGTTGATAAATCATCTCGAAAATGATTAAATCCTGAGCCTCCTCCACCGGATACAATAATTATCTTATCTTTATTATTTTCTAGGGTTTGAAGTAATCCAGATTGGTAAGCAATATGGGTTGCTCCTCCACCACCGGAACCGTATTTGCCACTAGTACTTATACCATAACCGCCACCATTATAACCACCTGAGGTTTTGTACTTTGCAGCAATATTTGTGGATGTTCCACCTTGGCCACCAACATAGATATATATTTTATCTCCTGAATTTATTTTTATATTTCCTACTGAATATCCTCCAAAGCCACCACGATTACCATTTGGTTTACCATATCCTCCTTGTGCTCCCCAAGTTTCTACTTTATATGTACCTGTTTTAGCTGCTGTATAGATATAATATGGTTCTGTAATATCGTCTGTTGGACTTTTATATTCAAACATGGTTACTATTGCATTAGAGTTTTCTTCATAATTAACTACTATTTGACCATTAAATGTTTTACCCTTTTCAGTATCTTGGTTTTTGCCTGTATCGGGAAATTGAAGTTTTAGATTAAAAGTTATAGTTTGATTACTTGTTTTTGAAAAGTCTCCAGTTACTAGTTCAACATAAGTATCTTTATTACTTTTAATGAATGTTCCTGATGTATATCCTGTTTCAGTAGGGTGTCCTTCAATTGTTTGATTAGAAACTCCAATTATATTACTAGTTATATTTTCATTTGTTGTAGTCCTTTTTAAATAATATTTTAATTGACCATATGAAAATGTAGATTTATATAATAAACCAACACTATATTTCATATTAAGGCCATTTGTTGTATTAGTTCCAGTTAAAGTAAAAGTCTTGTCTGCTATTATGTTGTTACTTGGTAAGATATTACTTGATACTAATAAGTTATTACCACCATCTGTATATGTAATAATCATCTTACCACTAGTACTAGTTATTTCAGCTGTACTACCTGTATTATTGTTTGAAGTAAAGAATGCATAGGTTATTCCTGCAAATATAAATATTAAAATAGTAACTGTTGCTATAGTTACCATTATCCATATTTTTTGTTCTTTATCTGCATTATTCATAATCAATCACCATATTCTAGTGATAGAATATCACTAAACACCCCCCCAGTCAATTGACATTTGCTTGACATTTTATAAATTGTATATAATTTAAAAAAAGTTATGCAAAATATATAACATAACTTTTATCCTAAAATATATGGGTCTGTACTTGTACCAGTTCCTGAAATTATCTTTACATTAGGTGAAAGATATAATGTAGGTTTTGTTGCTTTAGGATATTGGATACTATCCACTGTTATAACACCATTATCACCATAAGTTATAAAAACAGATAGCGGATCAGCAAATACTGCTGTTAATGTAGTATACCACAAACTGCCATTATCCGAAAGCCAGTTATTATTTTTACATTTAGTATTTGAATAATCAAGTTTAGATGAACCATCATATACTATACCCGACCTCAAATCATAACGGCAATCTTTATCAGTTGATGCATATCCATAATCAGATGGATACATAAGTGCTATTTTTCCTACCCAGGTAGTTGCTTTACCATTTTGATATGGCAAATTTCCTCTTTCATTTTCATATTCTACTTTAGTAAATAAATTATATGGATATTGTCCGCTATACTTAGATGCACCTATATTCCACAAACTTGTGCTTATCATTTGTTGATATTTTGATTTAATTACATCTTCATATCTAAATATAGATTGTTTTTGATTATTTTTTCCATTATACCAATATTTAGAAGATGTTAGTGTTGTGTCTAAATAGTCACCATTTAGTTCATCTTTTAATTTTGAAGTTGTCCAATCTGATGTTCCAAATCCATTATTAATACTTGCATCACTTGAATCATAAACATATGAACCTAATGAGTTATTGCGTATTAATTTTATCTTCTTTTGATATTCTCCATTTGCATCATCTTTAATATCAAATAAGCCGATTATTCTCCACAATTCGCCATCATTTCCGAACTCAACATAATTATTTGGATTTGATCCACTATATCTTATATTATAGTCTTCTGTATCATCCATCATTAAACCATTATTTTCTTTATCTTCATTATATAAATTTACTATATAATCTACTGCTGTTTCTTCTTCATTATTTACTACTATATATCCTGTAAAACTTTTGCCTTTTTCACTATCTTGATTTTCATTATTGTCTGGAAATTGTATCTTTAAATTAAATGTTATTGTTTGATTATTTGTGTTTGCTTTAAATTCTCCATTTGCTAATTCAAGATATGTCTCATCACTATTTTTTATGAATGTTCCCTTTGTATATCCTGTTTCTGTTTCATGCCCCGGTATAGTCTGATTCGCATCTCCTATTAATTTTGCTGTTATATTTTCATTTTCACTTACTCTTTTTATATAATAATACAATTGATTATAACTGAATTCGTTTTTAAATTTTATTCCTATCTTATATGGCATTGGTAATCCACTTGTCGTATTCGTTCCTGTAAGTGTAAACGTTTTATCTATTATTATTCTATCACTTGGATGAATCTCTTTTGATATTAATAAACTACTTTTACCATCTGTGTACGTTATTGTCATTTTTCCACTTGTCATACTTATGCTTTCTGTTGATCCTTGATTATTAAATGCACTAAAGTAGGCATAAGTTACTCCAGAAAATATTATTATTAATAATATTACCGTTATTATTGTTACAATTGTCCATACTCTTTGATTATTTTTCGCCATAAAAAAATTTCACCATATCCTTATGGTGAAATTATACCTCTAAACGCCCCCCCGTCAAGCATACAAACATTCGTTTATACAGTTTTTATTTAACATATTTTTATTTAAATAATTCATTATATACTTCATTAAAATTACTAATATATCTTAATTTTACATTTTCAAGTATCTCAATAGGAATTAAATCTTCATCTACCTTATTTTGTAAAGGCAAATAAATTATATCTAATTTGTTATTATATGCTGTAATTATTTTATCTTTTAATCTATTTACTCTTAAAATTTGACCATATAAATCTAGAACGCCTATAAAACAGATATTATTATCTATTTTTTTATTAGATATTGTACTCATTATTGAAGCAGCAATTCCAAGTCCCCCAGAAAATCCATCTAATTCATATTTATTAACATTAAAATTTAAATGAATATTATCTTCTGATGTTAAATATTTATTATTCTTTAAATAACTAATAACCATTAAAACAGAATTATTTAAATTTTTTCCTATATTACCAGTAACAACCATTTTATCATTAATTATTGAAGATACTTTAACACATGCACCTCCATAACCACTAACTCCAATGATGTTTGCCTCACCAACATGCAACTCATTATCAAACAAATTATTAATAGTTCTCCCTAATATTTCATTAAAATTAGGTTCTTTCTTTATTCCATTAATTAACATATATCTTATTATTTTATCTAATAATCTTTCTAATTCTCTAATACCAGGATCACATATATAACTATTAATTAGTTCTAATATTTCTTCTTTAGTTATATTTATCTTCTTAATGTTATACTTACAACATATCTTAGGAATCAAATAATTTATAGCAATATTTTGTTTATCAAAAGGCGTATAATTATCAATATATATTATTTCTAATCTATCTTTTAATACAGGATTAATATTATTTACATCATTAGCAGTTAATATAAATAATACATTAGATAAATCAAAAGGTTCTTCGATATAATTATCCGTAAATGATTTATTTAAATTATTATCTAATATATCTAGTAAAGTACTAGAAGGATCTCCTTTATAATCTTTAACTATTTTATCTACTTCATCTATTAAAATAACCGGATTATTCGTATTACACTTAATTATAGCCTCCATTATTTTACCAGGAGATGCACCTAAATATGTTCTTCTATGTCCAATAAGTTCAGATGAATCATTCATTCCTCCAACACTTATTTTATAAAATTTTCTTTTTAATGCTCCAGCAATTGATGATGCAATTGTACTCTTACCAACCCCCGGTGATCCAACTAAACATATTATTGGATTTTCCAAATTAGGATTCTTACTCTTAAAATAAGCATATTCTTTAATTCTAGTTTTAATACCTTCCATTTTATAATGCGTATTGTCTAAATATTCACTTATTTTCTTTAAATTAGTTTCTTCTTCACTAGTCTTATTAAATGGTAAATTAATTAAAGTATCTATATATGATCTTATAACACTTATTTCCGGATTATTAACAGGAGTATATTCATACTTTTTTAATTCACTTAATAATTTATTTCTAATATCATCACTAACATTTAATGAATTAATTTTATCTAAGTATTCACTTATTTCACTATCTTTACTATTTTTAACCCCTAATTCTTCATTTAATTTATCTATTTTATTTTTAATAATAAATTCTTTCTGCTCTTTTTCTAATCCACTTCTTATTTCATTATCAATTTTATGATCTAATGAAAGTATTTCTAATTCTACACTTATATCTTTAACAAGCATTTTAGCTCTTTCTACTTCATTAAATTCATTCATATAAGCAATTTTTTTATCTATTGGAAATTTCAAAAAATTAACTATTATATCCGTTAGTTCATCTAACGACAGTTTATCATTTATTTTAGATAATATACTATTAGATACTTCAGTAGATGATGTAATATATTGTTTTAATAAACTAATTAATTTTTTCTTTAAAGCAATACTTTCTACAGATTCTCCATTATCAATATAAATCATTTTAACATTACCTATTAATATAGATTTATTATATCGATAATTAGAATATTCATTTATTTTAACTCTATTTAAGCCTTTTAATACAACTCTATAATTTTTATTAGGTAACACGACACAAGATTTAACTAAACAAAGAACTCCAACATTTGGTAAATCCGATACTCCAAGTGATTCTTCTTTAGTCTCATTAGGTAAAATAACAACTACTTTTTTATCATATTTATTTTGAGCAACTTCTATAATTTTTTGTGATAACTCATTATTTAGTTCTAAACGTACTTCGGCAGTTGGTAAAATAGATAACTTCTTAAGTAACAATATTGGTAAGTTTTTATCCACTTTTGCACCTCCTGAATATGTAATTTATTATAGCATAATATTTTTTTTCGTAAATAGTTTTTAAGTGATTTTTTAAATTTAAATTAGTGCTTATTTAAAACTATATTTCATCAAAATAAAAATAGGACTTATCTCCTATTTTACACTATAAAAATTTATATCATCTTTAGTTAATTTAATATTTAGATCATTAACATATAACTTAGCAATTATATCATCTTTTTTAACTAAATCACCTGACTGTTTTAATAATTTAATACCAACACTATAATCAATTTTAGAATCTTTAGTTATTCTACCAGCTCCTAATTTAACTGATAACTCTCCAACTTTTAAAGCATTAATATGACTAATTATTCCATCTTGATTAGATTTAATTAAAATAACTTTATCACTAATCTTTAACTTAGATAAATCTCCTCCCTGATTAGATATCCATTTTTTAAACATTTCATAAGCTTTATTATTATCTAACACTTCACTTGTCATTTTATATGCTTCATCATAAGGAATATTTAAATACATACTTGCTAAATTTCCGGCTACTTCTAAAGATGTTTCTCTTAATTTATTTTTTTCTCCTTTTAAAACATTTATAGCTTCTTCTACTTCTAACGCATTACCTATGCAATTTGATAATGGCTCATTCATATCTGAAATAATTGTTTTAACATTTCTATTAAATCTCTTACCAATCTCTATTAAATAATTTGATAATACATCAGCATCTTTTTGAGTTTTAACTAAAGCACCACTACCCCATTTAACATCAATTAAAATATAATCTGCTCCACAAGCAATTTTCTTACTCATAATACTTGAAGCAATAAGAGGAATACTTTCAGTTGTTCCAGATACATCACGTAAAGCATAAATAACTTTATCAAGTGGTACTAAATCATTAGTTTGAGCACCAACAACAATACCTATTTTATCCAAATTATTATAATAATCTTCTTTAGTTAAATTAACATTAAATCCTGGAATAGATTCTAATTTATCTATTGTACCACCAGTTATTCCAAGACCTCTACCACTCATTTTAACTACCGGAATATTTAATGCACCAAGTATGGGAATAGCAACTAATGTTACGGTATCACCTATACCTCCAGTTGAATGCTTATCACAAACTTTTTTATCAAACTTAAAAGTTTCCCCGCTATCAATAAATATTTTAGTTAAATCAAAGGTTTCTTCAAAAGTAAGTCCATTAATAACAATAGCCATTAATAATGAAGTCATTTGATAATCTGGTATTTCTTTATTTAAATAACCATTAAAAGCATAACTTAGTTCTTCATGAGTTAAAATTTCTTTATTTTTCTTTTTAGTTATAATATCTAACATATTCATTATATCCACTCTCTATTCTATAAATATTATAAATTAGAGCAAAGAAAAAAGAAAGATTAATTTCTTTCTTTAACTTTAAATTCTTTAACCATTTCATCAAGGAAATGAAGTTTAGCTCTTCTAACTTTTCCTTTTTTAACAACTGTAATTTTATCAATTAATGGTGAATTAACAGCAAATATTCTCTTAACAACAACGCTTCCTGATTTCTTTCTAACAGTAAATCTCTTAGAAACCTTACCACCTTTAATACTTGTTACAATTCCTTCAAATGCTTGAATTCTTTCTTTCTTACCTTCTTTAATCCACAAATCAACTCTAACGATATCTCCAACTCTAAATTCAGGAGTATTAGATTTAATTTGTTTATTATTAATCTTAGCGATTAAATCCATAAAGCACGTCCTTTCATAATATATTTCACTGATAATCATATATAAATATAGCGGATTATAGGAGCTTTTTCTTCCAAAAGCATTTTGATTATACCAAAAGAATACCTAAATTACAAGTGTTTAATTTAGGCTTTTTTACTATTTTAGTTTTTTCATCTTTTCTTCATTTATTGATGGTGCCATAAAATATTTATCAGGATTTTTTAGTATTTCATTTTTTACGTTATCAGGACATATTAAGTAATTTAAATCAAATCCATAAGGTAACTTTAATCCTTTAGAAGATTTCAAACCATTTAAGCAAATCCATCCCTCAACGATTTGTGGAAGAATTAGTCCTTTAGCACTTTCTAATCCATTTAAATTTAAATTTCCTCTTATTGTATTAGGAAATATTATTCCTTTTACACTAACTAAACTATTTAGATACAAATCATCATCCATTATCTGTGGTAAAATTAATTCATCAGCACTAATTAAACTGTGTAAATCTAAACTTCCTTTCATGTATTTTGGAAATATAAAGCTATAGACATATGTTATGCTATTTAGAATTAAAGGACCTCCTAGTGTTTTTGGTAATACTAAACCTGCTAAATCAGATATACTACTTAAATCTAAGAATCCTCCAATCTTTTCAGGAAGCTCTAATCCAGCAGCATAAGGTAAACTTGATAAATCCAAATTACCATCTATTATTTTTGGAAATGCGATTCCTTTATTTAGAAGTAAGCAGCTTAAATTTAAATTTCCTCCAATTTTTTCAGGTAATATTATATTTTCTGCATCAAATAAACAACTTAAATCTAAATCTTTATTTATTATTTTTGGAAATTTTAAATCTTTAGCACTAATTAAACTATTTAATTGCATACTACCACCAACTTTATCTGGTAGTAATAATCCAGATGCATTTGTTAATTCTTTTAATTCTAAATTTCCACTTATTATATTAGGTAGTATTAATTCTTTTGATGAAGTTACATAATCTAGTTTTAAATCATTTAATAGAATTTTATATTGTTTTGGATTTTCTTTCCACTCTTCTTGTGTTAAAGCAATTTCATTTTCATTTATATTGTATATTAATGCATAATCTTTTTTTTGATTTCGTTTATTTATTATTTCTTGTATTCTAGGATCTTTTTCATAACCGAATCCTTCAATTTCATTATCCATTTCATATAAAAATTTTAGTTCATCTAGATTTAGTTCAATATTCTTATTTACTTTTTTATCGATTAAAGTAAGTAATTTCATATCATGTTCTTTTTTATAATATTTATCTCGATCAGGAAATTCTTCTAATTTTTCTTCTAAAATTGGCATCATTTCAGGCTCCATATTTTGTTTGTCAGCTATTCCTCTTATTTCACCAATTTTAGTACTTCCATCCATTCTAATTTCGATTCTTGGTACTTTAGCTTCTCCATTATTATCTAAAGTGTAATATACATAAAAATCTCCGTTTGCAAGTTGATGTTTAGCAAAGTTTTCGCCTGCTGCAGTACACCATCCGGTATAATAACCTTGAAGTGAATTTCTTAAAATATTGTAATCACTACCTTGCTCGTATTTAATCCATTTACCAGAGGTGCTACTACTTTGTTTTTCTCCTCTTAGCATACTTTGTTTAATTACATATTCGTATAATAATTTAAAGTTACCTGCTTCTAAAGCATTTTTTATATCTTCTTCAGTTTTTTTATCTTTTAGAAAATCTTCCATTAATTTTAAGGTAGTAAAAATATATTCTCTTTCAACTGGTGGAAATGGGTATACAGTTGTTTTATCTCTTTTACTAAATTTATATGTTTTTTTGTCATATTTACCTAAAGTTTGTAAGCCTTGAAATACCCAATATTTTTCCCACATTTCATAATATGAGCTTTCTTCATCATATAAAAAATATTCAATCCATTTATCTAATGTTTCTTTTTGATCATCAATAACCTGTTTAATCATTCTTTCTTTGTCTTTATCGGATAATATTATATTGCCATAACCTCTTTCTCTAGCAAGTTCGATTTGATTATTAAAATAAGATTCAGGAATATTTTCTGGCTTTATAATGTATAAGTCATAGTAAAAATTTTTAAGGATTTTTTCAGCTGAAGCACTTTTAGTTTTTGATACTTTATTATGCACTTCTTCTAATCGATTAAAATATTTAATTATTCTTTCCCTTTTTTTATCCGATTTGTTTGACGAATTTATTACACTTTGGTTGTTATGAAGATTAACATAAACTTTAGATATCATATCTATCCAAGCATCTCTTGTTTTATTATCCATAGGCATCCCCTTGATTTGTTTTATATAATATCATATATTCATTAAAAAAGATAATCCCTAATTAATAGAATTATCTTAAATCACTACTTTATTTAATAAATGTGCTATATATTAATGCAATATTATTACTTTCAGTTGATTCACTCGTAAAAACTATTTAATATTTCCAGTAATATGGAAATTGTAACACCATAAATTTTATAAATCTAAATTATTAATGTATTCAATAAAATATAAAGGAATATTAATTACTTTTAATATTAATTACTTTTCCATTTTTACATAAATTATTTAAGAAAAATCTAAATGAAATTTCATTGTTGTTATTAGCATTATATTTAGTTAAATTATTTTTATTTGTACTTTTATCTGGGGTGTTATCAGTAAATATTTTTGTTTCATATAAACTATTATCTTGGGTTATTAATTGTTTATCTATTGTATTTACTGCAGTATCTTCTTGAGCTACTTCAGATGTTTTTCCTTCATTTATAACTATTTTTCCATTAAAGATTGCTCCTTTATTATAATCTTGATTACCTCTAGTATCTACAAACATCATTTTAAAATTAAAGGTTATTACTTGTTCTCCACTTACGACTTTAAATTTTCTTTTACTAGCTCTTGTTTATATGTTTCACCACTCCAGTCTTCGAAATATCCAGCAGTATATTCATATCCACTTTCGCTAATACCCAATATTTTTTCTAAATGTAAATGTACTTTGGTATTCAATCCTAACGACATATGGCATGTTGATGCCTTTTCCTAATGTGGTATTAATACCAGTTAAAGAAAATGTTTTATCTACTAAGACATTGTTGCTTGGTTGAATATCTATAACTGGTACTAGATTATCTGTTCCATCATTATAAATTATAATCATTTTACCTGTATCAATTGTTGCTTAGGCTGTCGATTCTTCTTGATTATTTGCTGTAAAGAAGGCATATGATAGCCCTATAAATATTAATATTAAACTTGTTACTGTCAAAATCATAATTATTTAAACTTGATTTACCTTCATATTTTTCATCCTTCCTCTACTATAAAAAATTATACTATTAAAACGCCTCCTCCAGTCAATATAATACATTTGTTCTATTGATATAATAAATCAAAATTGTTAAAATTAAGTGTAGAATAGAAAGAGATTGGATTATGAAAGAAGATAAGAAAAATAAAGAAAAACTTATTAATGATGTTAACCTAAATCCACAAGATTTAATAGATCCAGTCTCTAAACTTGTCGTTTTTAATTTTGAAGAAACACCTATTACTGAAATAGTTAACGCTATTATAGTAGATGCAATTAAAATGAAAGCATCTGATATTCACTTTGATCCTATGGAAGATGGTCTTAAAATTAGAGTAAGAATTGATGGTGCCCTATCGGATTACAGTATGATTCCTCTATACGTTGAAAAAAATATGATTACTAGAATAAAAATCATTTCTGGAATGAATATAACTGAATCAAGAGTACCTCAGGATGGTGCTATAAAAAATAGTTTAGACAACATTGATGTTGATTTACGTGTTTCTTGTTTACCAACTAACTTAGGTGAAAAAATTGTTATTCGTATTTTAGATTATAAAATGTCAGCTGCCGGTATTGAAGAATTAGATTTTAGTAAAAGTAATTTAGAAAAAGTTAAAAAAATGATTCAAATTCCTAATGGTATTATCTTAGTTACTGGTGCAACTGGTACTGGTAAATCAACTACTGTATATTCTATATTACAAAGACTTAATACAGAAGATTCTAATATAATCACTGTCGAAGACCCAATTGAAATGAATATTGAAGGAATTAATCAAGTTCAAGTAAATGCTGATGTTGGTCTTTCTTTTGCTACTGCCTTAAGAAGTATTTTAAGACAAGACCCCGATATTATTATGATTGGAGAAATTCGTGATGATGAAACAGCTAAAATTGCTGTGCGTGCATCTATCACTGGTCACCTAGTTTTATCAACTATCCACACTAATAACTCACTTAATACAATTGAGCGTTTAACTGATATGAATGTAGAACGTTACCTACTAGGTGCTGCCTTATCAGGAATTATTTCTCAAAGACTTGCTAGACGCTTATGTAAAAAATGTAGAGTTTTAAGAGAAACCAATGAATATGAAAAAGAGTTATTTAAGAAAAACCTAGGAATTGAAGTTAATGAAATATATGAAAACCATGGTTGTGATGAATGTCATCAAGGATATAAAGGACGTATCGCTATTCAAGAAGTATTACTTATAAATCAAGATATAAAAGATGCTATTGTCCTTAACTCACCCAAAAAAGAACTACGAAAATTAGTTTACGGCAAAGCCGGAACAACTACCCTATTCCAAGATGGTTTACTAAAAGTTGTATCAGGTGAAACATCTTTAGAAGAAATATTAAAATTAGTTGAAACAGACGATGAAGAAGATACTGAAATTGAAGAAGAATCTGAAGAAGCTAAAGAAAAAAATATTGAATTACCAATAAAAAAAGAAACTATAGAAACATTATAATCTCTATAGTTTTTTATTTTAACTAACTAAATCAGCTGTATCGTCAATAAATGTATTTATTTTACGTTTAATAACTTTTTTATTTTTAGTTAGATTCTCCACACCAATATATAATCCTATACCAGCAGCAGCTCCAACCATCATCATCACTGTATTTTTCATTCTATCACCATTATTATTATGAACAAAATATTAAAGTTTATTCATAATTAATTCATTTAAAGTAGTTTTTCTCTTAAAACTATAATCATTATTTATAGCCTTTAAATAAGCATCTTTACTACCAACTAATATAAGTGATTTTTTAGCTCTTGATACCCCTGTATAAAGTAACTTATTATAAAGCATTCTATTATAACTTAACGAAACAGGCATAATAACATAGTCAAATTCTGATCCTTGAGACTTATGTATAGTTATAGCATAAGCATGACTAATACTTATTAAATCCTCTCTTTTATAATCAACTATGTTACCATCATAATCTATACTTAATATATCCTTTTTAGAGTTTACATTAACAGAGCAAATATAACCTATATCACCATTAAAGATATTATTATCAACATCATTAACCAAATTAAGCATTTTATCGCCTACTCTATAAGTAATAGGACCAACCTTTAATTCATCTTTTTTATTAACAACCGGATTAAAATATTCCTGTAACAAGATATTTAAATTATCTATCCCATTTTCTCCCTTATACATAGGAGCTAAAACTTGAACATTTCTAACATCAATACCTTTTTCTTGCATTTTATCTAATAGCTGAACAATAATACTCTTTATATTTAAATTATCACAAGAAATAAAACTAAAATCATCTCCGCTAGGAACTATATCCATAACTTTATCTTTAATATTTTTAGCAACAGTTGGAATATATGATTTATCACTTTGTCTATAAATCTTTTCTAATCTAATATGCGGTATATTAGTGTTTATAATATCATTTAAAACTAATCCTGGTCCAACCGAAGGAAGTTGATATTCATCACCTACTAAAACAATTTGCGTATTAAAAATATCTAATCCTCTAAGTAACGATGCCATTAAATGATTATCTATCATTGAAGATTCATCAACTATAATTAAGTTATAATGCATACTATTTAATTCATTTATATTAAAAACATTATTTTCTTTATCCCATTTTAAAAATCTATGAATAGTACTTGCTTGATATCCAGTTGAATCACTCATTCTTTTAGCAGCTCTTCCAGTGGGTGCTAATAGTAATACATGATCCTTAATCGCATTTTCACTAACTTTATAGATAAGTGAATACGTTTTAATTATCCCCTTAATAATTGTTGTTTTACCAGTTCCAGGTCCTCCCGTAATAACACTTATATTATTAATTAAAGATTTATTAATTGCTTCTTTTTGTTCTTCATTATACTTTATATCAAGAACTTTTTCAGCTTTATTAATATATCTATCTATATTACTTACTCTACTACTTAATTTAAATAATTTAGTTAAATAATCAGCAATATACACCTCATCATCATAATCTTCTTTTAAATATATTTTATCCTCTTTAACTGCGAGTATTCCAGTATTAAATAAATAATTAATTTGACTATCAATATCAACATTTATTCCATATAACTTTTTTAAACCAGCGCATATCTCTTCTTTATATAAATAAATATCACCGGTATTAAACGTTAAATATTTCATAGTTTCAATTAAACAAGCCTTAACCCTTCGATCATCTTCCATATCATTATTACTTAAAAATATTTCATCTAATTTCTTAAAATTTACTTCATCATTTAAATCATAAATATTTTTATTTATTATATCTTTAATTCTTTTACCAAACTTATTAATTAAATTCATTGTTTCTTTAACACTAAATCCCATATTTTTAAGTTCAACTATTAAAGCATCATTATCAAAATATTTACATACTGAATTATATATTTGATCTCTCTTCTTATCGTTTATTCCTTCAACTAATTCTAAATTACTTTTATTTTCTTTAATTTTATATAAACTATCATTACCAAATACTTTATATATTTTTTTAGCAGTTGCTTCTCCACATCCCTTAACAAAAGAACTAGTTAAAAATTCAATTATTGCATCTTTTCCTTCTGGCACAACCTTTTCATAATTATCAGTACTAAACTGATAACCATATCTATCATGAAATATATACTTTCCATTTAAAACGTAAGTATCATTTTCATTAGTTTTCATAAAATAACCAGTATAAGTAATTTGTTTATTAGTAGGAATATCTTCATCATCAGTTTCATTAACCCTAAAAAGACCAACCCTATAGCCTGATTCAGATTCAAAAATAATATGTTTAAACTTTCCTTTAATATAACTCATACTTAATATTCTACCACATCAAAAAAAAATTACAATAATATGTAATCTTTTCCAAATCTTTTATTAGTTCTATTTTCAATGTCTTTAATTATATTCTCATACTCATTATTTATTAAAGTAATTATTTCATTAAAATCATTTTCAGTATAAAATGATGAATTATTTTTCATGTTATTATATTTATTTTTATTACTAATTAAATTATTTAAATCTATATCTATTTTTAAATCTTCTTTAACCATATTTATAAATTCATCATATTTTTCCCAAATATTATAATGATTTTTACTTGATTCTTTATAACTATTTAATTTATTACAAACTATATTCTTATAATTAATTATTTTATTATTTTTAGGATAACATCTCATCATCCCTTTTGTATCACCTGTAATATTATATTCTACTATTGTTTTCATTTTATAATTTTAATAATTTATCCATTACTCTAATCATTTGAGCAGTATAACCAAATTCATTATCATACCAAGCAACTATTTTAACTTGTTTCTTATTTACATCTAATACTTTAGTAGATAATCCATCAACTAAGGCACCTGTTGCAAGTCCAACCACATCACTTGACACAACAGGATCCATTGTAAATTTAAGCGCTTCACTTTCGTTATTTTTAAATATATTGTTTAGTTCTTCTTTACTTGTTTCTCTATTTAATGTTAAAGTTACATCAACCATAGATCCATCTATAACTGGAACTCTATAAGCAACGCCTTCCATTTTTCCACTAAGTGATGGTATTACAAGTCCAATAGCTTTAGCTGCTCCTGTACTTGTTGGAATAATGTTTGCTGCTGCTGTTCTTCCTCTTCTTGATTCGATTCCTTTTTTATGTGATCCATCTAATGTATTTTGATCATTAGTATAAGCATGAATCGTAGACATAAATCCTGATTCTATCCCAATATTATCTTCAATTAATTTTAAAACTGGTGCTAAACAATTAGTTGTACAAGAAGCACTAGAAATAATCTCATCATTACGTTCTAATAAATTATCATTAACTCCATAAACTATTGTTTTCATCTCACCTTTTCCTGGTGCTGAAATAATTACGTGCTTTGCTCCTGCTTCAATATGTTTATAAGCATCTTCTAATTTAGTAAAAGCACCTGTACACTCTAGCACTAAATCAACATTTAATTCTTTCCAAGGATAATCTTTTGGATCATCTATTTGAAGTACTCTTGTAAACATAGTATCAACCATAATTCCATCTTGAGTAATATTTACATTCTCATCTAAAGTTCTAAAAACACTATCATACTTAAGTAAATAAGCATTTTCTTCAGCACTACCTCTTGAATTAATTGCAACTACCTCATAATCACTACTTCCAAGAAGCATTCTATATGCTATTCTACCAATTCTACCAAAACCATTAATTGCTATTCTTTTCTTCATTTTCTAACCTCTCTCAAAATAACTTTCTCCCACAAACTCCCTTAAAATATTACTATCAGATAAATAATCACTAGGTATTGGAAAAAACATTTGTAGTTCATCTATTAGTCTTCTAGATTCATTATAATATTTAGAATCAATTGGAACACTATATAAAAGTGGTTCAGCATAAACTCTTAATATTCCCATTTCATATGTATAAGCCGTATTAAGAACTACATTAGCCTCATTTGTAAATGGAAAAACATACTTTGTCTCCCCATTTCTTACTTTATCCCAAGACTTTAAAGTATCTTGTACATTATATCCTCTAGTTCTATTATCCCTAACAATCCTTCTAAGTAACCTAATATCAACAGTAGATATATGATTATGTCTATCAACAGATAATGGCATAAAAGGACTAATATATACCTTTAATTTAGCTTCCTGTGGTATTGTACTAGTTAACTTTTCATTCAAACAATGTAATCCTTCAATAAGTATTATATCATTTTCTTTTAATTTTATTATTCTCCCCTTATATTCTTTCTTACCTTCAATAAAATTATAAGTTGGAACACTTACCGCCTCACCATTTAATATACTTGTTAATTGTCTATTAAATAAATCTAAATCAATACAATCAATAGATTCAAAATCATATTCTCCATTTTCCAATTTAGGAGAATCAACTTTTTCCTTAAAATAATCATCTAAACCTAAATATATTGGATTAAGTCCAATCGCACTCATATATAACGCAAGTTTCTTAGTACTAGTTGTCTTACCAGAAGAAGACGGTCCGCCTAATAAAATTAACTTCTTATTTTCTTTTCTAATCAAATTAGCAAGTTCATATATTTGATTATCCATCATAATATCATTTTTCTTAATAAATTCTTTTATCTTGCTTTCTGAAACCAACATATTTAAATCAGATATATAATTAACATGAACTAAATTACACCATGCTTTATAATCACTAAAACTTTTTAATATCATATCCTGATTATTAAATTCAGGTAATGAATAATCACTTAAATAAGGAGTAGTTAAAACTACACTATTATCTCCTAAATAATTTAATGTATAACAATTTAATTTACCAGTAGATTCTGGCATATCACTTAAAAAATAATTATAATATCCACATAATTCATATATAGTACATGTTTTATTATTAGAATAAAGTATATTATTTGCCTTTTCTATCTCATTTATTTTAATATAAAAATTATAAGCATCCTTAACAGTAATAACCTTTTTAATAATCTTTAAATCTTTTTTAATTAAATCATCCATCATATTTTTTAATTTATTTATATCATCCAAATTAAGTTCATTTTTACTTTGTATCTTACAATATAAACCTTTATCTAATGAATGCATATAATAAACATCACATTTAAATAACTTTCTAACTGCAACATACATTACCATTTTAAGTCCTGATTGAATTAATTTTGATTCATATCTATCTAGTAACACTTTATCTTCCCCTATTCTTTAATTAGTATACCAAATTATATTAAAAAATAAAAGAAAGTATTAATAACTTCCTAATATTATCACTCAAAACTATTCTTTATTTTAATATATAACACTTCTAATTCTTCATTACTTATCATACAAAATTTTTTATTTAAAATTTCATCATCTATATTTAATTTATTTATATAATCCTTACTTTCTCTTTTAGTTAGTCCTTTAACAATTATTAAAGATTCCATTAATGCATTTTTTACTAATTTATCATTTAATTTATACATATTTCTAAATATCATATCTTTTTCATCTGATTTATTTTTAAAAGTAAGTCTAACTAAAGAAGATATAACTCTTGGTTTAGGATTAAAACTATCAGGATAAATATCAAAATATTTATATACATCAAAATAAATATTAGTTAATAAACCTAAATTAGTTATTTTATTATTAATTACATTATCACAATAATTCTTTCCCATTATCATATACAATTCATTAAAATCTTCATGTATTATTTTATAAATAAAAGGTTCAATAATACTATAAGGAAGTGATGTTATTATTTTATCTACTTTCGGAAAAGGTACATCTAAGCAACTACCATATGTAACATCAATATTTTTTATCTTATCTAAATACGGTTTTAAACGAGTATCTTTTTCAATTACATACAATTTTTTAACTTTAGGTGCAATTAATTTAGTTAAAGTTCCATCACCAGGTCCAATTTCTAAAACTACATCATCTTTATTTAAATTACAAACTTTAATAAAATTATTAATTACATCTTTATCTATTAAAAAATGTTGATCTAATTCATCAGGATTATTTTTAAACATCTTTATCCTTCTTTCCTAATAGTATTTTAACAAATAAATAAAGTAATATCTATCAGTTATCCATGAAATACTAAGAATAAACCAAACTTAAAATTTATTCTTCATTTTCTAACAACCAATTTATTATATTTTTAACTTTAATTCCATTATAATCATTATTAATTGATTTATTCATTGATAAAATTATTTTTTCATAATTATCAGATATCGTCAAAGTTTTGCAAACAAGATTAAAGATATTAAGTAGCTTATTGATATTTTATTTATCGTTACCAACATTAAGTATTATACCAACACTTATCATACTAACAAGTAAAGAAGAACCTCCATAACTAATAAAAGGAAGTGTAACTCCAGTTACTGGCACAAGTCCAATGACAACACAAATATTTAAAATTGTTTGAAGCATTATTCCAATTATTAATCCAAATGATAAATATTTAGCAAATAAATTATTACTATTAAAACTAATTTTTAATGAACTACTAAATAATACTAAAAATAAAATCGATAAAATTATTATACCCAGTATTCCAAGTTCTTCTGAAATAATAGCAAAAATAAAATCAGTTTGTGGTTCTGGTAAATAAAAATGCTTTTGAATTGAATTACCAAGTCCTCTTCCAAATAAACCAGATGGACTAATTGCATATAAACTTTGAATTATTTGAAAACCTGAACCAAGTGGATCTACCCAAGGATTTATAAAAGAAACTATTCTAGCCATTCGGTATGGTGCCATAATAATTAATCCAACAATTCCCGCAATTCCTAGTACTATCAAATACCCAAAAAATGATAATTTAATATTAGATGCAAATAACATTACAAATAAAGTAGCAACTATTACCATACCTGTACCAAAATCAGGTTCTAGCATAATAAGTCCAAAAAACAAAAATATAATTAGTAAAATAGGAAATACACCTTTTTTTATTGATTTAACCTCTTTTTCATTATTTGCTAAATATTTAGAAACAAATATAATTAAAGCTATTTTAGCAATTTCCGACGGTTGAAAACCAAAAGATCCAATTCCAAACCAACTTCTTGATCCATTTCTAACCTGTCCTATTCCTGGAATTAAAACTAATACCAATAAAATTAAAGACAATAAAAGTATTTTATTACTATACTTTAAATACAATTTATAATCTATTTTAGATATTATAAACATTGCTATTAAACCTACAACAAAAAACAAACTTTGATGTTTTAAATAATATAATGAATCATTAAATTTATATAAAGCCCATATATTTGATGAAGAATATATCATAATAAGACCAAATAAACAAATTAATAAACAAGATATAATTATACGATATTTATATTTAATTGCTATCACCCTATAATAATTATATTTTTAATCAAAGAAAAAAACACATATACTTTGTGTTTTAATTCTATAACCAAACTCCATATATTACACCAATCATAGCAAGTAAGAAACCTACAGTCCAAAATAACTTAACAATATCAATTTCTTCCCATCCTAATTCTTCAAAATGATGATGTAATGGAGCTTTCTTAAATACTTTTTTATGGAATTTTCTAATTGCAATAATTTGAATTAAACTTGATAGAGTTTCAACTACAAATACACCACCTATTAATATTAGTGATATTTCATGTCTTGTTAAAATTGCAATGGTTGCAAGAGCTGCTCCTAGTGCAAGTGATCCAGTATCTCCCATAAATACCCTAGCAGGATATGAATTAAATACTAAAAATCCCATTATAGCACCTGTTAATACAAAAGAAAATATTGCAATATCTTGGTACCCCACAAGCCAACTAGTTCCCCAAGTTATTACTCCATAAGCTAAAAATGTAATAACTGATAATCCACCAGCAAGTCCATCTAATCCATCAGTAATATTAACCGCATTACTTGTTCCAACTAACACAAGTAAAATAAATAATCCATATGCCCATCCTAAATTAATATTTGTATGTAAAAATGTAATCTCAATTGTAGGATCTCCTCCATTTTTTCTAAATATTACATAGAAAATAATTGCAATTATAGTTTGAAAAAGTAACTTAACTAAAGTCGGTATTCCTTTATTATTATGATACTTAACTTTCAAAAAATCATCTACAAAACCAAGTAATGCATATGATAAGAAAGTAATTATTAATATTATTAAATTATGACTATATTCTATACTTCCTCTTAAATAAAGAACTATCATAATAATTAATGTTGTTAATATAAAGATAATACCTCCCATTGTAGGAGTACCCTCTTTTTTTAAATGTCTTTCATTAATAGTATGACTAACACTTTGTCCTATATGAAATTTTTTTAATAAAGGTATTGTAATAACAGATACAATAAGTGATAATACAAAACCTAACATTAAACCTAATAATGATTTTGCTAATATTAGCATAATTTTACACCTCTTTTGTTAATTATAACCACAATAAATTAATTTAGTAAATATTAGTTTACACAACTATACTATTAATTAACAAATTATTTACCAATTAATTATATTCATTTAATTAATTATTTATTTATTTACATTATTATAACTTTGATCAATCAAAGAATATATTATTTCATTATCTAATGTATTATCTAAAATAACACTTATCCAACTTTTCTTATTCATATGATAAGCCTTATAAAATCCATTAATTTTAATTAATTCTTTAATCATATCTTCATCTATTTTTAAATTAATAACTTCTATTATTTCTTGTTTATATTTTAAATCTAATTTATCTTTTGATACACTAATAATTATTCCAAACCACTTTTTATTATATTTATTTCTAAATACTCCATTACCAGAACTTTTATCCCATAAAAATTCAGGATTAACTTTATATTTTCTTTTAATATAACTAGTTATCTCATTAGATTGTTTAAACACAAATAAAGATTCTTTAGTACATTTAGCTTTAATATCTTTAAGTACTTTTATATATTCTTCTTTAATTTTATTATTAAAACTTAAATTAGAATCTACATTTAAATTAAGATACTCATCATTAAATATTAAATCATATATTTTTCCTATAACATTATTATTTTCTATTTTAATACATATCTTATAATTATTATCTATAATATATTTTTCATAATAATAAATATTATTTTCTTCTTTAAAACCATAATTTAATAATTTAGAATAATCAAATACACATTTTTTAAATAATTCATATTCCATAATTATTTCACTTTTTTATTTTTAGTTAAATAAGTTGTCACTATCGCATTAACAAGTGATAGTAATTTAGCACGATCTTCTTTAGACAAACTCTTATATTTTAATAATATTTTAGGTAAAAGAATTGGATATTTTTTTAATAAATCAGAAACATTCTCAATTTTTGATGCATCTATTATTTCATATATAGAATCCACAACTATTTTTCTTTCTTCTTTAGTTGTATTATTAAAGTATTCTCTTATTGCTTTATCTAATTTCTCACTTCGATTAATTTTAACATTTGAAAATACTAAGTTATCTTTATTAACTTCCCAAGAAAATATATCATGTTCAAGTAAAAACGTTTGATTACTACTTACAGTAGTAATTTTTTCTTCATGATTAAATAAATTTCCAACTATTGAATCTTGAGGTAAATAAGTTTCCATTTTAGATATTAACTTTGGATTAGCATATTTTTTATAAATACTTTCATTAAGTCCTGGCCCATCATAATTATATACTTTAATTATTCTATTTTGAATTTTCTTTGGAACTGTAAGTGCTGAATATATTGCAATATTTCCACCTTTAGAATGTCCTCCAATTCTAATTTTTTTATTCCAATATTTTTTAGCAATTAGTTTTAAATAATCAGTACCAAGCCTTTGACATGGAATTTCATCCAAAAAAGCCATATTAAAGTCTTCCTTCCATCCATAAATAGTTTGATCAGTACCAATAAAAGAAACATACATCTCTTTTTTAGATAAGTGAATAACTATTGCTCCAAATTGTTGTTCTAACTTTTTACTATTATTTCTAACATAATTAGTAACTTTTAAATTTTTAAATCTTTCACTCTGACCTAATAATGTAATCATTTCTTTATCTCCATTAAAAATAAACTTATCATTATCAAACTTAGTCATTTTATTAGCAATAGATTCAATTGTCTCTATTTCTCTCATTTCAATTTTATGAAAAATTAAATAAGAAAATCTAGCAAGAATTAAACTATCTAATTCATTAAATTTAAATTTAGAAGAAAATTTTAAATCACCTCTCCATTTAATATAATCATTTATATTAGCCATTAAATTACCTCCACAACAAACTAATAATATCAAAAAATAACATAATTTACAAATTTTTAATTAAGTTAATTATCTCTTAATTTATTTTTTCTTTAAACAATCTAACTTTTATTTAAAACAAAAAAGAAGAATTATTCTAAAATATTATCTTCCTTTTCATCATTATCTTTACTGTCATTTTGTTCATTATCTAAAGTTTCATCTTCTTCTTTAAATTTCTTATTCTTTTTCTTATTATTAACTTTATTTTCTCTATCTTTATTTATTTGATTAACCATTTCTTCTTGCTTAGCTATAAATACTTTAGAAAGTTTATTCTTACTATTATTAACAAGAATTAACGCTAGTAAAAGAATTAAAACACATACTCCAAGTCCAATAGATACATAAATATATAACTTATTAGTGTTAATTAAATTATCATAATCACTTTGATTAAATAAAGATATTGTCTTATTAACACTATCATATAGATATATACCATCTTTACCAGTAGAAATATTTCTTCCTGAAATAACATAATTATTACTATCCTTAGTTAATCTATAACCGGTAACTTTAACATCATTAATAGTTATTTCTTTCTTTTCTAAATTTTTAATTACTATTTCTTTATTAGTTAAATATATTTTAAAATCATTTGAACCAAGCTCATTATAATATGTAACCTCATTATTTACCTCATCATAAATATAAAAGCCATCCTTATTATTTCCATCTCTTAAATAAAGTAATGTTAAATCTAATGTCTCATTTTTTAAACAAGTTACATCTTCTTCATTAAATTTAATAGTTGAAGATACAAAATTAGTAGGTAAAGCTTCTGGTAATTTTCTTAAAATATTAAATTCTCCATTTTTAAATTTATACATTATAGGATCTTTTTCAGGCACAGTTACTTTTAGTACATAAGTTTTAGTAGTACCATTTTCAGCTGTAACAACTATGTTAAATTCATTTAATCCTTCTTTAACATCTACTTCACCTAACCCACTTACTTTAGCATTCTTATCATTTACTTCACCGTTTATTTTAATCTTAGTTGTAGTAGCTGTAACTAAACTTGTATACTCTAAAGTTTTTTTATCAAAAGCCGGACTAATTTCAAATCCTTCAATCCCTAAAGATTTTAAATTATTATCTGAAGAATAATTAATTATTACTGGCTCTTTAATATTTACTTTTATAGAAGATGAACTAGTTGGAATAACGCTTTCACTATCCCAATCAACTAATTTAGTGTTCTCTACATTAATTGTTGCTGTTCCTACAGCAATTGCTTTAAATTTATATGTATATGTTTTTGAAGAACTAGCTCCATCACCATATTGTACAACACTTGGCTCACCGCTAATAAGTGATAACTTAGACTTATCATAAGAAACTCCAAATTGCCATGATCCAAGTTTACCACTAGAAGATACCTTAACGGTTACTGTAAAAGTATTATTTAAAGTAACTTTACTAGAACTACTACTTCCTTTAATTGAGCCAGTAGCTGCATAAATATTTAGTGGTAATAACAACATCATAAACATTAAAATATATTTTTTCATTTTTCCTCCTATTGTTCTATTTTACTAACACCTAGAATATGTTTTTGAATTTTAAGTAAATCAATTATATCAACTACCCCATCTTTATTTACATCTGCAGCTTCCTTATATGCATCATTTAATTTATTAACCCCTAAAATATCTTTTTGTACTTTTAATAAATCAACAATATCTATATTTCCATCCCCATTATTATCTCCATAAATAACAATAGTATATGTTTTTTCCCCATTACCCTTTAACTTTAAAGTCATACCTGTAGAAAGTATTTTATTTTCACTTACATCAGCATTCATAGTGGGATAATTTAAATTAATTTGACTTATTAATGAAGCAGCATCTAAATTATAATCAAAATGACTTATATAATTATTTTTAATATTTACCTGTAAATTAGATAATACCTCATCAGGACTATATAATATTTCATCTCTTTTTTGAACTAAAATTGTATAAGTTTTCTTATCCCCTGATGCACTTGTTACAACAACATCTATCTTTGTTTCATCGTTATCTAAGTTTTTTTCTCCAACGCCATCAACTTTAGCGTTTAAATTAGTTGCTGTTGCACTAACTGTAACTTTATTAGTATCTTTAGAAACATAACATGTATAATTTGTTGCACTACTTATAAATGACGGCATTAAATTACATCCTGAAACATTTAAACTAGCCAGTGTATTATCTTCGCTATAATTAACATCTAAAGTAGTCATACTTGGCATTTCACCCTTAAATACAGGAATAGAGAAATAAAAAGTTTTATCTATTAATCCATTATCATAATATCCTTCATAATAATCAAATGATTCACTATAAGGTGCTCTTACATTTTGCATATACTGAGTACTATAATAAGTATCACCTGCTAAATCAAACTTTTGTAAATACAAAGTTGATTGTTTAAATTCAGTAACATATCTATTAAACAAATCTCCTCCATTAACAATCGCTGCGTATGGACTATTCCATCCTTTTTTCTTAGCATACGCAAGTCCTGATCTAATAATATCAGCATCTGTTTTACCACTCGCATTTATATTGAAAAAATTATAATAACCAGGATATTCACTATTATCCCCACTAGATAACGCTGAACCTTTATTTCCTTGTTCTTGAAGTGCTCTAGCAACCAAATGAACTGGACTTACTCCATTTTTCTTAGCAGAATCCATAAATGTTTTAGCATAACTTATTTCTATTTTTTCCCCATTATCATTATAATAAAAAGCATTACCTTCCATAAATGAACCATTAAGCATTGTTTGAACTAACTCCTCTGTATGAATATTCTCTTGATATCCAAGTTCTTCAAACATGAATACTCTTTCATCATTTAAAAAGTTACGAGGATCTAAATAAAACTTTATAGTTTGTTTACTAGCAGCATACCATCCACCTTCAAATGTTATCCATTTTCCATCAGCATATGCTCCATCTTCCGTACTTCTTAAAGTTGTATTAGAGCTATCTATTAAATTTAAGTTAACATATCTAGTTTCTCCTGCTACTGCTTCATCAAAAGTAGCGTTAACATAATAAGGATTAAATTCCCATGATGGATGAATAGTCTTTAAAACTGCTAAACTCTTAGCATATGACTCAGGAAATCCTTTATTTATATATTCAGTTATTAAACCATCGCTTATAGTATATTCATTAACATCTACAAAAGAAATAGAACTATTACCTTTAGAAATATATCCCTCATACCAAAATCCACTATATTGTAATTTAATCTTGTAAAAATTACCTTCTTCTCCAATTATCTCAAACGCTCTTGGATAAGAAATACTTATTTTAGCACCAATATCACTTAATATTCTATCACAATTACTACTTGCACAACCCCTAACATAAACCCCAGTTACCCCTTTAGCAATTACACCTCTTTTGTAAGTAGTATCTGCACTTACAGATGTAATAAAACAAAATAATAGTAACAACAATAAATACTTAATATACTTCACTTTTTACATCTCCATCTTCATGCATAATTATATCAAAAAAGATAACACTTTTAAGCATTATCTTCTAAAATATACATTACTTTACACTTATAATTTTTCAATAACTTTATGATTTTTTTCTAAACATCTTATTAAATCATCACGATCATATTTACTAAATATATCTTTTAATTTATCAGGATTTATTAAAAACATACCTAAATGATTTACAAATACATCATGTTCATTAGTTAATTTTAAATCTTTTAAAGTAGCAAAATTTTCTTGAACAACATTAGGAAACAATTCTAAACTATCCTTTAAAGAAGAACTTATATTATTTATTTCCTCACTTGTTAATCCTAAATCTACTAAATAATCCATTATTTATCAGCCTTTCCCATATCACTTAAATGTTTTGCTTTAATAATTATATCAGTTATATTAGCATCTTTAATGTTTGTACCAAAACTTGATATTACTTCATTTAAATCCATTAATGTTATACTTGGTAAACTACTAAGCACTAATGATATATTATGAATAGATTGATTAGCAATTAATAATTTAGTTATCATACTATCAAGTTCACTACTATTCATTTCAAATACCTTTGGATTTTGATAAATACCGTCTAATTCTATACTATTTTTTCTTAATACTTCTAATACTTTAGTAAAGTTAATTGGATTAAATATCTTTCTTATATATTCTTTATTTTCATCACTAAATTTATCAAAATCAATCTTATTAGTAATAAAGAAATTAGTTACTATATCAGTATTAGTATTTAAATTTATATTATTATTTTGAACTAAAGGTTTAGTTACACTTGGTTTATTACGATTATCACCAAAAATATCTAATTCTGTAAATCCAGTATGATCATAACTTTTTTCTTCTTCATCTAAATTTTTTTCATTCAAAAATGAATAATTATTAAAGTCATCTAATTTAACATCATCTTTTTTATCATCAATTTTTTTACCAAATATATTTTCATACTCTTTATCTATTGAATCATTTAATGTTTTAAAATCTATATTACTATCTTTTTGAGTAGCAAATAATGAACTTATTGTATCATCAAAATGAGCATCTTCTTCATCTTCAACTTTAATTAAATCTTCTTCATCATTATTCATAAATAAAGAATTATCAAATTCAAAATTATAATTACTACCTATTTTTATATCATCTTTAGATTTATCTTTTCCATCTTCTTTATTCACTACAACATCATCTTTTTTTTCTTCAACACTATCTTCTTTATTCATAGATGCAATTTCATCAAAAACAGGACTATCATCAATAGGTTGCTCTTCAATTACAGGAGTATCTTCTACCTCAACAGCAACTGATTCAGTTGGCGTAAACACTAAAGACTCAGGATTTTCTTCAGAATAACTTATTATTCTTTCAAACTCATTTGTATAATATTCTAATGATACACTAACAGCATCAAATTTATCTTTCTTTTCTTTTTTATCTTTTTTAAGATTTATTAATAAGTCTTTAATAGTTCTAGCTCGATCAGTAAGTTCATTTATTTTGTTGGCTTGTTTAGCAATTTCTTTTTGTTTACTAACAATTTTAGAATTAATTTCCTTAGTACCTACCTCAACTATTGTATCTAATCCTTTATTACCATAATTTTCTTTTAAATCTTCTAAATCTTTTTCATAAGAATTTATTTCAGCTTCTAATTCAGTAATATTGGCTTTATATTCATCAACATTTATTTTGTATCCTTTAGCCTCATCAATCTTAGCATCAATTTTTCTTTGTACTTCCTCTAAAGAATCAGATAAATCATTTTTTTCATGAGTTAATTCTTCTAAGATTTTCTTTAATTTATTATTAATTTCATTAATTTTGTCTAGCATCGCTACCAACCTACCTTATTCTAAAAAGAGTATACCATATTTTTAATAAAAAAAACAATACATTTACTAAAGTTTATAAATTAAAAAAACAATGTAAAAAAATACACTGTTAATTATTTATTCTTTAAAGCATTTAATCTTTCTTTAAATTCTTCACTTGTAATAGTTGCATCTTCACGAGTTTTAGGTAGTTCTAAATCTTCTTCTTTTTTATCTTCAATATTTTTAGTAACTACATCTAAATTCTTATCATCACTTACAACTTTTTTCTTTTCATTTTTAATTGTCATAATTATTAATATTATAAAAGTTAGTGCTACAATTGTCATTATAATATAAAAGTAAATCATTCCATTATTAGAACTATAAATAGTATCTAATATATTTTTTATTTTATCCATTTTATCTCTCTTTTCTATTAACTAGCAAATAACATCATAATTGAAATAACTAGCAAAATCATAACTCCAACAGTAGTTGAAACAAGCATAATTCTTGTTTTACTTTCCATTGTATCAAGTCTAGCTTTATATCTTGTTTCTCTCGCTTTTTGTTGCAAACTAGATATATTTCTTGAAAATGTAAGCAATTGCTCTTGTTTTCTTTCTTGACTACCTAAACTAAGACGATATAATAACCTCATCATTCTCATTGAATCTCTAACCGGGTATTCCTTAGCAAAATCCATATAAGGATTAATACTTGAATCACCCGCATTTATTTTTTCAATTAACTCAAGTAATCCATTTCTAAATATTTCCGGAGCATCATTAATTGATTTTCCAAGTGCAACAGGCACTGTATAATGTTGAACAAGAATTTCTAAATTCTTTAAATAATATGGAAGCATCATATCTATTTTACTCAAATGTGCTTTATAGTATCTTTTAATTTGAAAGTATGGCATTTTAAATGCTCCATAACCAACTAAAACTGTAATAATAATCTTAATATAATTTAAATCACCAATAAAAAATAATAGTAAAATAAATATTACAAACAAACCATTTCTTAATCTAACATTATATAATGATTGAATATCAACAGCATCACCAAATTTAGCCTTTAGATAAAAATCATAATCTTTTTCTTTCATTTTAATAAATAAATCTTTATTATCATTTAAAAACTTATTTGTACTAATACTTCCATTATATTCTAAGACTGCATAAAGAAGAACACCAAATATTAAAACCTCTATTAACATAACTATTCCCCTCCAGTATCTTCATTATAATATTTTTCACCATTAAGTAAAAAGTATGAATTAACTATTATAATTAAATGTAATATAACTGAAACATAAGGTTTTTTTAACATATCAATATAATTTTCCACTCCTAGAAGTGTCTGAGTAAGCATTACTAATAAATAAAGTGCAAAACCAAAGGTTAAAAATCTCTTATGGAATGTCTCACGATCCATTTTATCTCTATACACACCTTCTACCAATTGATCTATATCCAAAAGCATATTTTCTAATGACTCTCCTGAATCCCTAGCACCCTCTTTAGTAATTTGTAAAAATAATTGATGCATATTTTTAACCATATAATAAGGATATTTTTGATTAAAGAAATTTATTGATTCATCAATAGTACCATTTTCATAACTCATTTGAATCATTTTTTTAACATCATCTAACACAGGATTTTCTAAAACTCCAGAATCTCTAACTCCTTCTAAAGCTTTAACAAAACTTTGTGTTGTATTAAATTCCATAATAACATTTGTAGTATATACTTGAATTTGTTCAAATATAAATTCACTATAAATTCTTTGACAACGTAAATAAGCCAAATAAGGTATAAACATTACAGCAGCAACTCCATAAAAAATTGCCCATATAATACTATAAAAATATAAGTAGCCAACTCCAGCACCAAATCCACCAAATAAAATAACTTGTGTAATGTATTGCTTAGCAGTATATTCTTCACCTAACTCAATAGACTTTTCTCTAACAGTTTTAAAAGAATACGGTGCATATTTGTCATAGATACTAGTTACACCTTTTAAAAAGGTTTCATATATCTTTTCACCATCATTTTTGCGATAAGTAATTACGAATATTCCAATTATTAATAATATAACTAATTCCATAACTAATTACCCTTTCTTTTACTTTTTTTCTATTTCAACCTTATTTTCTTTCGAATCCCCATTATTTACACTACCTAGATTAAATGTATCTCTTGGTAGTACTACTCCTTGTAAATCTAAATACTCTAATAAATACTTAGTTGGATTTTTAATAACAAATCCCCCACCTATATTTTTTCTATAAATTACATTTGAACATGGATTATTATTATCATCTACATAAAATTCACAAACTTCCATAATTTCTCTTTGGAAACGTCCAAGTTCTTTTGACATATAACCTTTAACACATACAGCTAATTGTACATATCTATGAATTGTTGATAAAAACTGTCCAACATCTTGATTACTTTCTAAAAGTGAATATAAACGCATAGGAACACTTGATGCTTTATCAGCATGAATAGTTGATAGAATATTATGTCCAGATGAAATCGAGTTTCTAACTGCCATAACTGCTTCAGCTGATCTAACCTCTGATAATAAAATCCATTTTGGGTTTTGTCTCATACAAGTAACTAAAACATCTGTATATGATGCAATATTATTTGTTTTAATTGCTACAATATCTCTATTAGGATAAATCTTATCTAAGTGAAGTTCTAAAGTATCTTCAATAGTAATTATTTTTTCATTATCTTTTATATGTGAAGCAAGATATTTTACTAACTCTGTTTTACCAGAACCAGTTTCACCAGCAACTATAATGTTACAATGTCCTTCAACACATTTCATTAAAAAATCATGAATTTGAAGCGTACAATATTTTTCAGTTAATAATTTATTCTTATTAAGTCTAATTTTAGCTGGTGTTTTACGTATAACGCAAGCTATCCCATTTGTCGCAATAGACTCATGAATAAAGTTCATACGTAACTCAGCAGATTCAGCATCTAAAAAGGGATGAGCCATATTAAAAGTTTTACCCATAACATTTGAACACTGAAACGCTAACTTTTCCATTAATGCATTATTAATTTCTGGTCTTTCAACCCTAAATATACCTTTATCTAATGTTTTAAGATGAATTTGTCCACCATTATCATAAGAAATATCAGTAACATTATCATCATTTAAAAATTCTTTAAGAGGTCCAAAATCTAATTCATCAAATAAATTATTATTCAAACCAATCACCTACTCATTATAACATTTTTGATCAATATCACTTATTATTGTATTAAATGTATCATCTGATTTACTTTCAATAAATTCTTGCATTTCAGTACTTGTTATTTTAGTTTCACCATGATTTTCTGTATATTCTTGGTTTCTTGGTACTGGGAATATCTTTATTGAATTACTCTTAATATTATCTGCTTTAGTAAGTAACACAAACATTTTATTAGGTACACTAAATATTAATTCAGCAGGTTCTCCTCTCTTACTAGCAGATGAGAATACACTAATACCATCACTATCTCTTACATCTCTAACTTTAATACTTTCAATAAATTTAGTAACAATAATTTGTCCATTATCATTTACAGCAGATACATATAAATCTATATAATCTCCCGGCATAATTGAATTAGCATATGTTGTATGCATATTTACTGCTAAACTATAAACTGTGTGACATTCTTCTAAATCTACTGTAATATAATTAGGCTTTTGTTCTTCTGTCATAACCTCAGACTTATAAAACAAACCACCCTCAGGTACAGTAGTATCATATGAAACATATTTACCTATTAATTGTGCTTTACTAGTAACTAAATTAGGAGTTTGATCTACAAAACTTTTACTAACTTTAATCATACCTAACATACTATCAGTAATTAAAGTATTACTAGAAATCTCAACTTTTGCATATGGAATTTGTTGAGGTTCTACAGCCTGTTTTACTCTTATGTTATATCCAAAATAAAGAACTACAATCCCAAGAATTACACATATAATTGTAACTGTATTCTTATTTCCTAAAAATCTTTTTATACTAATCATTATATTTCCCATTTTTATCCTCCTATATTCTAATAAATTATATCACACATATTTTTATCTTATCAAGACTATTTACGAAAAAAATACCCAACATCAAAGTTAGATATTTTTATTTATCCTATACGGAACGCTGGAGAAAAACCGTAGCTATAAGTCGATTCGTTGCTACCCCATCCACCGTTCGAAGTCACACGAAGGAAACTATTGCTAACACTCGAACAAGCCGAACGAAGCCACCAAACATCATTCGAACCATTATTTTGCTTTATTGCATTTGTGTAGTTACTAGTAGTAACTCCATTTGCACTATAATAATCTAATTGTCTTGTATTATTTACAGCACTATCATAAGAATTACCATTCCATACTTCTTTTGCACTTAACAAATATATTTTATCTGTCGATGTAAAATTTGTTTCTCCTGATGTACTTCCGTGTCCTGATATTACTTTGGTATCTATTATTACATTTTGTAAATCAGTTGGTAGTTTATTAAAGAAATCTCCATTTGCATATGCTTGTATAGGAGTTGCTGGCCATCCGCCTACATTTGTATGCGTATTCATTGCTCTAGATTCTACTATATCCACAAACTCAACTACAAAGCCACAAGCAGTTTGAGAAAAATTAGCACCTTTACATTCACTAGGTGTTGAATTATTAGCAACTCTTACCGTATATTTTGTACCACCAATATTTAATTCTTTTTCATCTCCTACTTTATACATAGAAGAATTTCCATTCTTAACATTCTCTGCTATTGTACTCCACGAATCCTTATCAAAATCGCTTAATGCAATTTGATCTTATTACCGGACACTTTTTTAAATAATATAAAAAGGTATAAATAGTCATTATATATCTAACAACTCTTATACCT
>CAKOJQ010000012.1 GCA_934090795.1 uncultured Bacilli bacterium | reverse complement strand
TCAAAAAAATAAGGCTCTAGACCTTTTAAATAGAGGAAAAAGTTAAAAATAACTCCCCACTAGAAATTCTAGAGCCTTAAAAAAACAAGGTCTAATCCTTGTTTTCGTTTGACAATAATTCTCTAATATCTTTTTCTGATAAGCTAGACAAAATATCTTTATCTCTAATTTCACCATCAATTAATTTTTCACTTAATTTAAGCTTCTTCTTTTGTAATTCCAATATCTTTTCTTCAATTGTTCCTTTAGCAACAATATGAATAACCTCTACAGTCTTAGTTTGACCAATCCTATGAGCTCTATCAGTAGCCTGATTTTCAGCTTGCGGATTCCACCATAAATCTAAATGAATAACCGTTGATGCACTAGCAAGATTAAGTCCAGTCCCACCGGCTTTAAGCATTATTAAGAATACAGCAGGATCTTTTCTTTCATTAAATTCATCAACCCTACGTATTCTTTCTTTACTTGCAACTTCACCAGAAATCGTATAATAAGGAATATCTTCTTTTTCTAGATGTTCAATAACATCATTCATTGCATCCTTAAAAGAAGTAAACATTAAAATCTTATTCCCATTTGCAATATTTTCTTTAATAGCATAAATTAAACTATCAATCTTATTAGATCCGCCATTATATTCTGGATAAACAATCTTAGGATCAATACAAATTTGTCTTAATTTAGTAAGCAGTGGCAAAATCAAGAATGCTGCCTTTTTCTCTCCGCCTTGCTTTAAAATATCATCTATTTCTTTTTTTACCTTTTCAAGTTCAGCAACATATATTTTCTTTTGTTCATCAGTAAGTTCAACAAAAATATTATTTTCCATCTTCTCAGGTAAATCTTTAGTAACATCCATTTTCTTTCTTCTTAAAATAAATGGTCTAATTTGTTTATTTAAATTATCTAAAAGCATATTCGCATTATCATCAAAATCAGTAATACGATATTTTGCCCTAAATTTTTCCGCAGTTGATAAATATCCAGGCATAATATAGTCAAAAATACTCCATAATTCTAAAGGACTATTTTCAAGTGGAGTACCAGTAAGCGCAAACTTAGTTCCAGCCTTAATTCCTTTAACAACCTTTGTAATACCAGCTACATAATTCTTAATGCTTTGTGCTTCATCAATAAACATTGTATGATAACTCTTATCTTTATATAAATCTTCATCTTCTCTTAATTGACCATAAGATGTTATAAATACATTTTTATTTTCTTCAATTAATTTCTTTCTCAAGTTCTTAGTTCCTGAAACAATTGAAACCGGAATATTTTCCCCATACATCTCAAATTCATGTTTCCAATTATAAACTAAACTAGTAGGTACAACAATTAAAAATTTAGCATTTCTATCTTCTAATAAAATTTGTTTAATATAATAAATAGTTTGAATTGTTTTACCAAGTCCCATTTCATCAGCAAGAATTCCACCAAATCCCGTCTTATGAATATTGTAAAGCCACTTAACACCAGTAACCTGATAATCTCTTAAAACCTTTAACTCATCTTCACTAATAGACAACTTTGCATCTTTAAACTCATAGAAATTCTTAATAAAATCATCAAATAAATTATTCGTATTAACATTTTTAAACTTATTTTGTCTTAAACTATCTAAATATATCGCTCTATATTTTTGAATAGCGCCTCTACCATTAATAATCTCTTCATCAGTAAAATTCATCTCTTCAGTTAAATCTTCAAGTTCTTTTAAATTATCGTCTTCTAAATTAAGAATATCACCATTTTTAAGTCTAAAATACTTCTTCTTAGCTTTCATATTTTTAAATATATTAACAAGTTCATCACTATTAATATTATCTAAACTAAAATCATACTTAAATATATTATCAGATCCAATACCAAAAGAAGAAGATACATTAGTTTTCTTTCTAATTTTAATATTATTAAACTTTTCAGTAGTAAAGATTTTATAATCATTAGCAAGTTCTTCTAAACCATTTTCAATAAATTCAACTTCATCATTAACATCATTCATAGAAATATTTTTTTTATCGACTACAAATCCGTAACTAGTAAGTTTAGCAATAACCTCATTTTCTTTATCTATATCCCTAACAACCGCTTCATTTTTATCAAAATATCCAACCTTATCATTTTTATAGTCAAATATAACCTTAGCTTTTATAGCATCCTTAGCAATATCAAAATATAATTCAGTTTCACTTAAACTATTAATCTTTATATCTTCACTTGCACTCTCATCAACAATTACATTATTTTTAATAATTTTAAGTAATCCATTTGAAAATACATTAAGTTCATTTTTATCAACTTTAATTTCTTCAAGTTCATTATCCACAATATCTTCTAATACATTTCTTTCCTGTAAACTTAAATGATACACATCCCCATTATAATAAACATATTCATAATCATCAGTTAATGGATAAATTCTATCATAATCAAACTTAATAACATAATGATCATTTTCCTTAAGAATATATGAATTTAATGGACTACCATCAATAATACTTTCAATAACATGATCACTAACTTTAAACTTAATCTTATTAGAATCTAAGAAATCTAGCATTCTCTTTAAAGCCTTAGAAGGACCAATATTATTACAATTAAGAATATATATTTTAATCTCTTTAATTAATCTATCAGTTTGTTTAGAAAAGAAATTTAATTTCGGATTATAAGTAAATTCTTTACCAAATTTAAATTCACCATCTTGATTATCATATACTTGATAAAAACCACTAGAATGATTAAGCAAACTATACATTTTATTCATTCCAATAAACACTTTAAATTCAGTATTATATCTTTTATATCCCTCATAAGAATAACATTGTAAGTTAAAAGCAGGTTCAACAAATACTTCCTTTTTTACAATCTTTTTATCAGCATCATCATTTTTATATCTATTTAAAAAATCTTTATATAACAAATTATCATCATACTTATCATCAAATAAATAATTAGCATAATTATAGTAAACTGCCCCTATATGATAACAACTCTTATTTTGTTTAAATAAATCACAATCACAAGTACAAGTATCTATATGATTATTTTTAATTCCAAATGAAACATTAAAAGATTTAAAATTAAAAGAATAATCCCTTAAACTAAATTCATAAAATTTAATTGTTTCTCCATTTATAACATTATTATATATTTTACCTTCATTAATATAATATCTAGCAAAATATTTTCCCTTAAGTAAATCATGTTCATTAGCGTATTTTTTAATCTCTTCTATATGCAAATTGTAACTATCAATTTCTTTTCTAAGTATCATGGCAACTCCTTTACTAATTAGACTATTATACAATATATTCTAAAAAATATCTATTAAATTCAAAGGAAAATGCTATAATATAGAAGAAAGGACTGATTAACTAATGTATGATTTAATTATTATCGGTTTAGGACCAGCTGGAATAAATGCCTGTATTTATGCTAAAAGAAGTAATTTAAACATTTTGGTGTTTGAAAAGAACATGCCAGGAGGAACTCTTCATACTATTAAACATGTTGATAACTATCTAGGATATAACAATGTTGATGGTACTGAACTTGCCATGCTATTTTATAAACAATTTAAAGAATTAAAAGTTCCTATGAAGAATGAAGAAGTAATTAAAGTAGAATTAAATGGTAATGAAAAAATAGTAAAAACAAATAATGGAACATATAAAGCTAAAGCTGTAATTATTGCAACCGGTAGAGGAAAACAAAAATTAGGTCTTGATAATGAAAATATAAATGGAGTATCAACTTGTGCAGTCTGTGATGGTGCTCTATATAAAGATAAAACTGTTGCTATTTATGGAAATAATCCTTTAATGTTAGAAGATATTTTATATTTATCAAACATTGTCAAAAAACTCTATGTAATAACTTCTAAAGATAAATTGCTAGGTAATAGTGAATTATTAGATAAAGTTAACAAATTAGAAAATATAGAATTATTATTTAACCAAAATATCAAAAAAATAAATGGAAAAGATAAAATAGAATCTATTGAATTAAACGATAAAACATTATTAATAATAGATGGATTATTTATTAATAATGAATATGGTCCAATCACTTCATTTGTTAAAGATTTAGGAATAACTAATGAAAAAGGTTATATAATTGCTGACGATAATGGAAAAACTAAAATAGATGGTATATATGTCTGCGGTGATAGTAAGGAAAAAACATTGTATCAAATAATTACAGCAGCATCTGAAGGAGCACTTGCTGCAACTGATGCATATAAATATATAAAAAATTATAAATAGGTGTCATTAAACATCTATTTTCTTTGCACTAATTTAAGACTTGTTACATAAACTATAAAGGAAAGGATGTATTTATTCATGAATGGATGCAATGACGGATGTACTTATACATTTTGTGCGCCAGCAGGGCCTACTGGTCCAACTGGACCTAGAGGCCCACAAGGTATTCAAGGTGTAC
Organism: uncultured Bacilli bacterium; assembly: GCA_934090795.1. Lineage (GTDB taxonomy): Bacteria > Bacillota_I > Bacilli_A > RF39 > UBA660 > CAG-533. The sequence continues at coordinate 35,560 of CAKOJQ010000012.1, read as the reverse complement.
AAGGTATCCAAGGTATGCAAGGCCCAACAGGACCACAAGGAATTCAGGGCCCAGCTGGTGTAGCAGGACCACAAGGAGTAACTGGTCCAACTGGAGCAACAGGAGCAACCGGTCCACAAGGAATTCAAGGCCCTGCTGGTGTAGCAGGAACCCAAGGTGTAACTGGACCAACAGGAGCTACCGGTCCACAAGGAATTCAAGGACCAACTGGTGAAGCCGGACCACAAGGTGTAACTGGTCCAACTGGAGCAACAGGTCCAACAGGACCACAAGGAATTCAAGGCCCTACTGGTGTAGCCGGACCACAAGGTGTAACTGGACCAACAGGAGCAACTGGACCACAAGGAATTCAGGGACCAGCTGGTGAAGCAGGAACCCAAGGTGTAACTGGACCAACAGGAGCAACCGGTCCACAAGGAATTCAAGGACCAACTGGTGAAGCAGGACCACAAGGTGTAACTGGACCTACTGGAGCAACAGGAGCAACCGGTCCACAAGGAATTCAAGGACCAACTGGTGAAGCAGGACCACAAGGAGAAACAGGACCAACTGGAGCAACTGGTCCACAAGGAATTCAGGGACCAGCTGGTGTAGCAGGACCACAAGGAGAAACAGGCCCAACCGGACCAACTGGTCCTACTGGTACAGCTGGTGAAACTCCAGTATTTACAATAGGTAATGTAACAACAGGTGCCCCAGGAACAAATGCTGAAGTAACAATTTCAGGTACAGCTCCAAACTATACATTAAACTTTACAATTCCACAAGGACCAACAGGACCACAAGGAGTAGCAGGAACTGAAGGCGCAACTGGGCCAACCGGACCAACAGGACCAACAGGACCAACCGGCCCAAGTGCATAAGATTAAAAGAGAAAAATATTCATAAAAACGATTATCTTTCTCTTTTTTTAGTAAAAAAGTTAAAAAATGCAACATAATAAGTATTTAATTAATATATACCATATGCTATTATGAGTATAGGAGTTGAAGTTGAGAATATTAAAATGGAAACTACTGAAATACAAGCAGACACAGTAGAGGCATTTGCAATACATTCAGCAAAAGAAGCAAATGATAAATTAAAATGTACAGTATTAAAAAATGATACTGGATTATATGTAGAAGCACTAAATGGAAGCATATGCTTATTGTGAATATGGAAAAGAACCTGTAATTTTTTAATCAGTAGCAAAAGGAAAATAGCTGAAACTAAGTCAGGCACATATAGATGGAGTTGGGACTTTATATTTATACCAGATGGATATGATAAAACAATAGGAAATTATCCCGATCAAGAAAGATGCCGTGTTTGGAATACAGATTCATATACAAAATTAGTTAACTATAAAAAAGATAAAAAAATATATTAACAAAATTAAAAATTATTTCTCGTTAGTGAGGTGAAATTATATGTTACATGAAATGAAATTACAAAATGGACCATTTAATTCTATTAAAAATTGTAAAAAAACAATTGAATTAAGACTCTATGATGAAAAAAGACAAAAAGTTAAAATAAGAGATAAAATTGAATTTACAAACATTTTAAACAATGAAAAAATATTAACAGAAGTAATAAATCTTCATAAATATAAGACATTTGAAGAACTATATAAACATTTTGATAAAGAATCTTTAGGATATAATAAAGATGAAATCGCAAACCCCAAAGATATGGAAAAATATTATTCTATAGAAGAACAAAATAAATATGGAGTTCTAGGAATAGAAATAAAAATTAAATAATTTTAATTGTCAAAGATTTGAACAATTAAAAAGAGAAAACCTTATTATCTAAGAATTTTCTCTTTTATTTTATTTTCAAATTTAGGAATTAAAACCCCCTCATCCGCATTATTTAAATCGACATCCTTACTACTTTCAGGATAAATATTTAAATAATATGCAAGGTTATGAACTATCCATTCATATTCCATTGATAAAATACTTCTTTTCCACTTAGAAGGATATTGCCTTTCATATTCCTTTAAAATCTTTAATATTTCTTTTATTTCCTCTAAAGACTTAATTTTATAAGAGTTATATACAATCATATTTGGATCATCATCATATCTACTATCAATTACATAAATATTATCATCCAAGCAAAAACTATCTTTATCGTCAACAATAAAAATATTTTTGTCATCTAAACATGCAAAATAACTATCTCCACATTTATCATATTCTTCATTATAATTAACTTTAATATTTCTTCTAGAATTAAGTTTAAAAATAATTAAACTATAAATAACAAGTAATGCAAAAGCTTTTTTTCGTCTATTTTTCAAAAAATCACTTCCAAATCAACTAATAAACTAGCACATTTTTTTGATTTAAACAACATAAAATTAATAGGTGATAAATTGAAAATATGTGTATATGCTATTAGCAAAAATGAATCAAAATTTGTAGATCGTTGGTATGAATCTATGAAAGAAGCCGATGAAATATATGTTCTTGATACTGGTTCAACTGACGATACTGTTGAAAAATTAAAAAAACATAACATTAAAGTAACTACTAAAATAATAGCCCCCTGGCGATTTGATGTAGCCAGAAATGAATCTTTAAAATTAGTTCCTGAAGATGCTGATTTATGTGTTTGCACCGATTTAGATGAAATATTTGATAAAGGTTGGCGTCAAAAATTAGAACAAGCCCAAAAATATAATCTAGTAAAATACAACTATATATGGTCATTTGATAAAAATAATAATCCTGCCGTAAATTTCTTTTATGAAAAAATTCATAGTCGTCATGGCTATAAATGGGTTAATCCAGTTCATGAAGTTTTAGAGTGCTCCCTAAAAAACCCTAAAACCATTTTAATAGAAGACATAGTATTGAAACATTACCCAGATAGTACCAAATCGCGAAGTTCTTATTTGCCATTACTTGAACTTTCAGTTAAAGAAAATCCTAAAAATGATCGTAACTATCACTATTTAGGTAGAGAATATATGTTTTATGGAAAATACAAAGAAGCAATTAAAACCTTAAAACATCATCTTAAAATGAAAAATGCCACATGGCGTGATGAGAGATGCGCATCTATGCGTTTTATATCAAGGTCATATTATAATTTAAAAGATTATAATGAAGCTATAAAATACGCTATAATGAGTATTAGTGAAGCACCATATTTAAGAGAAGGATATTATGAAACAGGACTAATATATTATCATCTAAATGAATATAATAAAGCTAAGCTATATCTTTTACTCGCCCTTCAAATTAAATCAAACCCAAAGACATATATTAATGATCCGGCTTGTTACAATGGAACAATTGAAGACCTTTTAACAATTTGTGAATATAATCTAAAAAATTATAAAGAAGCCTATATTTATATTAATAAAGCTTTAAAATATAATCCAAGCGAACCAAGACTACTACGCAATAAAGAACTTATTGAAAAATTAATATAAAAAGACTAAACATAATTGTAAGTTCTAGTTTTAAAATAAAAATTTAAGATTTCATGGTCGTTTCATAGTCGATTAAAAATAAATAAATTGAAATAATTAATAAAATCTGCTACTATATTCTCCAAGTCAGGGGGATATTATGAAAAATAAAGAAATGTTAAAATTATATAAACAAATACTAAGGGAAATAAGAATATCAAAGTATCATGACAAAATAAGTTTAGATAAAAATTTTGAATTCAAAAGCGGTAATGAAAATTGTCAGGAAATTTCCATTATTTTAACAAAAAAAGAAAAAGAAGATATTTCTAATGGAATATATAATCCTAAAACATCCATTTTAAAAGAATTAGATTATATTGTAAGTATTAGTAACGATTATAATATTAGTCCTTTAAAATCAATAGAAGAAAAGCAAATATATTTGAAAGCTATAAAAAGAATAAAGAAAGAATTAGTTATAAAATATTTTTCTAATCTATTTAAAGATTTTATATCAGCATTTAATATTAAGAAACTTGTAAAATCACATGATGATTTATATACATATTCACAATTAGCAACATTTTGTTTAGGTGTAATAACCACAATATTTATGAAAATATTTGAATGTTCTATTTTAATTATTGCCTCAGGGATTATATTTACTTTATGTCCAACCTTATGTTTCATATTAATAAACTTCATAAAAAAAAGACATATTTCACATGTAAATAATGTAGAAAATAAAAAAAAATTAATTCAAGCAATGATTAACTCTGATTATTTATTTAAAAATTTAGAACTATCTAGTCCAAAAGAATCCAAATTACTTGAAGTAGAATCAAAATCATCAACTAAAAATATACAAGATCCGGTATTTAATGAAATATTTAAACTTATTGAGTTATTATCTACCTCAAATCTTTCTAGACAAACCATTCAAAATTATTTATCAAAAATAAAAACAATTAAAGAAGCTTATGCATCAAGATTATCCCAAATAAATGAACTTTCAGTTGATAATGAATATACAATTCAAGGATGTTTTATCCAAGAAATAGCTAAATTAGAATATGACATAAGATCTTCTATTGATCAAAATAAAGAAACTATTCAAAATCAAACAGAATCAAACTTAATTGATGCCAAAATTTATTCCTTAGAACAAAGAACTAAAAATAGATAAGAATTATTTCCATTTAATTCTTTTTCTTTTTAATTAAATATGCTATATTATAACCGTGATGTTTATGGAATATTTAATCCTTGCATACTTAGGAGACGCTGTATATGAACTTATAGTTCGTAATCATTTAATTGATAAAGGAATAAAAAATGTTAATGACCTTCAAACTGAAAGTCTTAATTTCGTAAGTGCTAAAAGTCAACGAAAACTTTTAGAAAAATTAGAACAAGAAAATATCTTAACAGAAACCGAATTAGATATTGTAAAAAAAGGTCGTAACGCCAAAATGCATCGTAGTAAAAATAATGATATAGTAACTTATCATAAAGCCACTGGTTTTGAATGTTTAATAGGTTATTTATATCAAAATGATAAAAATAGATTAAATGAAATAATGGAGAAGATTTTATGAGAGTATGTGGAAAAAATGTTTTTAATGAATTAGAACCTTCTAAAATAAGAAAAGTTCTATTATCAACAAATTTTAAAGATCAAGAAATAATTAAAAAAATAAAAGATAACAATATAAAATATATATTAACAGATCCTAAATTAATGGATAAAATGTTAAAAAATAATCAAGGAATAATTTTTGAAATATTAGATTATGAATATGGAAATATAGATGATATTACTGATGATACCTTTGTTTTAATGTTAGACCATTTAGAGGATCCTCACAACTTTGGAGCTATAATTAGATCATGTGAAGCAAGAGGAATTAAAAATATAATTATTCCTAAAGATCGTTCAGTATTAGTCACTGAAACAGTTATGAAAACAAGTACGGGAGCTTTAGAAAGAGTTAACATAATCATGGTTAATAACTTAGTAAATGCCATTAATAAGCTAAAAGATAAAGGATTTTTTATCTATGCAGCCGAAGCCGATGGAACTGATTATCGTAAAGTAAATTATGCCGATAAAGTTTGTTTAATAATTGGATCAGAAGGATTTGGTATAAGTAAATTAGTTAGAAAAAATTGCGATGAAATATTAAGTATCCCAATGAAAGGAAAAGTGAATTCCCTTAATGCATCAGTATCAGCAGGAATTCTACTATTTGGAATAGAAAATTAATGAAGTTTTCCGAAAATGAATTAACATCAATGATATGTGATAATAATGAAGATGTAACAGATGCTATTTTTGATAAATATAGTTATTTAGTAGATGTGATTGTTTATAAATATGAAGGTACAATAAAAGCACTAAAACTTGACATGGAGGAAGTTAAACAAGAAGCCTATTATGCCTTTAATGATGCTATAATTAATTACCGGGATGAACTTGCTGCATCATTTCCTACATTTATAAGTTTATGCATTCGAAGAAAATTATGGAATCGTTTTAAAATAACAACAGCAAATAAGAATTTAACTCATTTAAATGAAACAAGTATAAATAACATATTTGTAAAAACATCTGATTTAGAAAAGCTTTGTGATATGAAGTATAATCCCGAAAAAATTGTTATTACTAATGGTTATTATGAAGAAATAGCAAGTAAAATATTAGTTTCATTATCCCCTAGAGAAAAAGATATATTTAAACTATATATTGGTGGCTTTTCACTAAAAGAAATTTCTAAAATATTAAAATTAAATATTAAAACGGTATATAATGTAATAGGACGTATAAAAGAAAAGTCCAGAACTATAATTGAAAATTATTAAAAAATATGCTATAATACACCCAAACAAAGGGGTGTTTTAATTATGAGAAGTTTTAACATTGATGATATATACATTGACGATCTAATTAATACAAGAATGCTTCCAGATATTTTTAAATATAGATGTATAACAAAAGATAGTGATATTTTAAATAAAAAATTTCTTGAAGAATTAGCAAAGCAAATTAATATTAATCCTGAGAATCTCGAAATTTATCACACATGGTTTAAAATCCAAGATAAATATTACTACTTTAAATATCGTTATTTATTTGAAGAATTATTCATGGAAAAGATTTTTAATGTATTTAGTGTTTCATGTGTTAAACATAAGATTGTTAAATGTAATGGAAGAGTAGGAATTATTAGTGAAAATTTCAGAAAAAAAGATTGTGAATATATAGATTATGCTGATATAATTTCTAAAGATACTGATGTACCTTTAAGTATTATAAAATACAATGAGGTAATTGAAACTAAAATGAAAAAATTTGACTTTAATATATATTTAGGAATAGTCTCAAAGATTATAGCAATAGATATAATGTTTGGACAATATGATCATCGTTATTACAACATAATGTTTGAAAAATCTAATGAGCATTTAAAACTTGCACCAATGTTTGATAATGGCAATATCTTCAAGGAAAATAATCGTCCTGATACTTATATTTTTGAATCTTGCTTTGATACCCTTATATTTAGTGCAAATGAAAATCATATAGATGAACATACTATTGAAACAATTACAAATTATCCTGAACTATATAAAAGTTTAGAAAAAGCTTTAGATATAAATTTATCAAAAATATTTAATAAATTGAAACGTGACTTTCAAATGGAGGTATACGTAGAATTAAAAGAGCAAATTCAAAAATACTATGATTTACATTGTAAAATGGTTGAAAAAACACTTAAATTGGTAGATAAATACGGTATATAAGAGAAAATAATTTTTATTGTTAAAAATTAGATAAAATAAATAAAAAAATTTTATCTAATTTTTTTCTTCTCAAAACAGCAACTTTTTTTATAACGTCAAAAAACAATCAGTAAAGTTTAGAAAAAATTTAAAAAAAATCACTGAATAAATATAAACACTTGCAATTATACTAAAATTTTGATATATTCTAATTGACGCAGAAAGCGTTTTTTATTTGAAATAAAAAAGGAGATATTATGGCAAAAGATGTAAAAAAGAAAAATACAAGTAAAAAAGCAGCTAAAGTACAAAAAGAAGAAACAAAAGTGACTGTTGAAAAAGTAGAAGTTACTAACAAAAAATTAAAGAAAGAAACTAAACCAGTTAAAAAAGAAACTAAAAAAGTAAAGAAACAAACACCAAAAAAATCATATAGTTCTGAAGTAAAAGCTGAACTTAAAAAAGTTAATTGGCCTTCTAAAAAAGATTTAACTAAATATGGTGTAGCAACTATTATATTTATTGTAATATTTGGTTTATATTTTTATGGTTTAGATGCATTATTTGCATGGCTAAGTTCATTAGTAAAGGGGTTATAATATATGGAAAAAGAATGGTATGTAGTTAACACTTATTCAGGACATGAATCTAAAGTCAAAGAAAAACTTGAAATGCGTGCTGAATCAATGGGATTCAAAGATAATATTTTTAGAATTATTGTGCCAGAAGAAACTGTTAAAGAAACAATGAAAGATGGAAGCGTTAAAGAAAAAAAGAAAAAAATGTTTCCCGGTTATATTTTAGTTGAAATGATTATGACAGATGAAGCATGGTATATTGTAAGAAATACTCCAGGAGTTACTGGATTCATTGGATCAAGTGGAAAAGGAGCAAAACCAACTCCATTAAAACCACAAGAAATCGATAAAATTCTAGCTAATATGGGTATGACTAGAATGGATGTTGATAAAGAACTTACTGTTGGAACTAAAGTTACAATTGTTGATGGACCATTTAAAGGTATGGACGGAACAATTAGTACATTAGATTTAGAGAACAGCAGATTAACAGTATTAGTTGATTTATTTGGTCAAGAAACACCAGTTGAAGTAGAATTATTCCAAGTAGCAACAATTAAATAATTAATTAAAAGCTCTATTAATTTAGAGCTTTTTTCATATTTTTAAATAAACAAACAAAATTTATATTGTAAAAAGAAAAAAAATGTGGTATAGTCCAAATTGCAATTAGGTTTAATTGTAAGTGGAGGGGAATGCGGATTTGCCCATACCACTAAGCGAAAATATGAAAGGATGTGTATTTCGTGGCAAAAGAAGTCGTAAAGAAAATTAAATTACAAATTCCTGCTGGAAAAGCTACACCTGCTCCTCCTGTTGGAACAGTTTTAGGACCTGCTGGAATTAATTTAGGAGAATTTTGTACTAAATTTAATGATGCATCTAAAGATAAAATGGGAGATATTCTACCTGTTGAAATCTCAATTTATGATGATAGAACATTTAGTTTTGTATTAAAGACTCCACCAGCTGCTTTCTTACTTAAAAAGGCTGCAAAAATTAACAAAGCATCTAAAAAGGGTGCTAACGAAGTTGTTGCAACTATCTCTAAAGAAGATTTAAGAAAAATAGCTGAAACTAAAATGCCAGATTTAAATGCTTATACTATTGAAGCAGCAATGAAAATTATTGAAGGAACTGCTCGTAATATGGGTATTGCCGTTGAAGGAATTAATGATGAAGAACTAAAAGAACAAGCTCTTGAAGCAAAAGAAGCCGAAATAGCTGAAGCTAAACGTGAAGCAGCATTAGAAAAGATGGAAGAATCTGCAAACAACAATAACGCTGAAGTAGAAGTTATTGGCGAAAACAAAGAAACTGAAGAAAATTAATAATCCGCAAAATCTACCACGATTGGAGGGAATAAAATGAGAAAATTAGGAAAAAAGTACGTGGAAGCTTCTAAAAAAATCGAAAAAGCAAAATTATACGATGTTAAAGAAGCAATTAGCTTAGTTAAAGAAACAAGTACTACTAAATTTGATAGTTCTGTTGAAGTAGCTATGCATTTAAATATTGATACTAAGAAATCAGATCAACAATTAAGAGGATCAATCGTACTACCAAATGGTACTGGAAAATCTAAAAAAATCTTAGTTTTAGCTAAAGGAGCAGCTGCTGAAGCCGCTAAAAAAGCTGGAGCTGATTTTGTAGGAGAACAAGATCTAATTGATAAAATTTCAAATGAAAATTGGTTTGATTACGATGTAATCGTTGCAACACCAGAAATGATGCCTGCATTAGGTAGAATTGGTAAAGTTTTAGGACCTAAAGGTTTAATGCCAAACCCTAAGACTGGAACAGTTACTACTACACCAGAAAAAACTGTTGAAGATATCAAAAAAGGTATGATCGAATACCGTGCTGATTCTTTAGGAAATGTTCATAGTATTATTGGAAAAGTATCTTTTGATGAAAAATCATTAGAAGAAAACTTAACATATTTTGTTAATACAATAATCAAAAACAAACCTAAAACAGTTAAAGGAACATTCGTTAAGAGTGTATCAATTTGTACTACTATGGGTCCTGGAATTAAATTAAATACAAATTCTTTTGACAAATAGTTACAAATGTTGTATATTAAAAATTGTTAAAAAAACTTTTTATCCGTAGACAGCTGGGGCTTTAAGCTTAATAATCCAGCCGAGGGAAGAACTTGTGCTTTCCTCATGGAAAGTTTTTTTATAAAAAAAGGAGGAAAATATGGCAAGTACAAAAATTCTTAATGCAAAAAAAGAAGTAGTAAACGAAATTGCTGACAAAATTAAGAATTCTGAATCTGTAGTATTATTTTCTTATCAAGGATTAACTGTTGCTGATATGGCTGAATTAAGAAATAAAGTTAAAGAAGCTAATGGCGAAGTTAAGATTTATAAGAATACCCTTGTTAAAAGAGCAACAGACGAATTAAACATTGATTTATCTGATACTCTTGAAGGACCTAACGCTATTGTATTTGGTAAAGAATTATTAGCGCCTATTAAAGCTATTAGTGCTTTTACTAAAGATCACAAATGTGCTGAAATCAGAAGCGGAATTATTAATGGCGAAGTAGCTACATTAGATGAAATTAATGAATATGCAACTATTCCATCTATGGAAGGATTACTTACTATGCTTGCAGGTGGTATGATAGAACACGTTAAAAATCTATCTATAGCATTAAACTTATATGCTGAAGGATTAGAAGAAAAGTAATATTAGGAAAGGAGAAATAAAAAATGGCTAAAATTACTAAAGAAGATTTTATTAATTCATTAAAAGAAATGACTATTCTTGAAGTAAAAGAATTAGTTGACGCAATGAAGGAGGAATTCGGAGTAGACCCATCTGCTGTTGCTGTTGCTGCTGCACCTGCTGCTGCTGTTGAAGAAGGACCTTCTACTAAAACTGTAGTTTTAAAAGACGCTGGAGCTGCTAAAATCGGTGTTATCAAAGTTATAAGAGAAATCACTGGTTTAGGATTAGTTGAAGCTAAAGGAGTAGCTGACAAAGGTGGAAACATTAAAGAAAACGTTTCTGCTGACGAAGCTAACGAAATTAAAGCTAAATTAGAAGAAGCTGGAGCTACTGTTGAATTAGTTTAATTACTAAAATGAACTTCCCACAACTGGGGAGTTTTTTGTTTACATAATTTATTATTTATTGTTATAATTAAGTAGAGGTTAAGAATATGAAATTAAATAAAAATGGTTGGGGCTTTAAAATGATGCTATTTCTAATGGGATTACTTATTTTTGCATTATTAATAGCCATCTATTTTATATATAAATTTTATAGTGAAATTAATTTTCTAAGTGGAATTATAGTAAAGGTAGTTGAAATTTTATGAAAAAGAATATGGTAATATGGTTAATTTTAATAGTAATATTAGTTGGTGGATTAACTGCAATTGGTCTAAAAATTAAAAATGATAATAAAGAATATAAAACATTAGAAAAGAAAATGACAGATGTTGCTAAGGCTTATTATGGGGAAAAACCAGGACTTTTAAAAAACAATGAAACAATCTCATTACAAGATTTATCAAATTATGATAATACTTTAACAAATAAAGTTAACGAAGAAGAATGTAATGGATATGTTAAAACTACATCTAATATGGGTATTTTTGAATATAAAGCATATATTAAATGTAATGAATACACAACCAAAGGATATGTTAATCAATCAAGCACATGTACAGAAGGATGTTAATACAAAGGGAAAACTATGCTTTCCTTTTTTTAATACAATAAACATATAATTAATAAGGAGAATAAATATGAATAATTTTATTTTAGAATTAGAAAAACTAAATTTAGGAAAAATCGAAAAAGATATTTCATTATCAACCTTAACAACTTACAAAACAGGTGGTATTGCTAAATTAGTTGTTTACCCAAATAATATTAACAATTTAAAACAATTATTAAAACTAATTCATAAACATAATATTAAATATTTTATTTTAGGAAAAGGAAGTAATACACTATTTAGTGATAAAGAATTTAACGGAGTAATTATTAAATTAGATAAATTAAATAATTTCAAAATTAAAGAAACTGAAATATATGTTGAATCAGGTATGATTTTAAGTAAATTAGTTCAAGCAAGTGTTAAAAATGAATTAACCGGTTTAGAGTTTGCAATAGGAATTCCTGGAACAATTGGCGGAGCAATATATATGAACGCTGGAGCTTATGGTAACAATATGAGCAACATTGTTAAAAGTGTTATAGTGTTAAATGAGAAATTACAAATCGAAGAAATACCATTAGAAAAATTAAAATTCGATTATCGATATTCAATATTTCAAGCTAACAAAAATTTAATTTGTGTTGCTGCAAATATTAAGCTAGAACATGGTAATCATGATGAAATAGCTAGCAAAATAAAAGAAAACTTATTAAAAAGAAAGAACAGCCAACCTTTAGAATATCCATCAGCTGGTAGTGTATTTAGAAATCCCGAAGGAAATTATGCCGGTAAAATAATTGAAGAACTAGGCCTAAAGGGAAAAAACATTGGTGGAGCAGAAATTAGTACTAAACATGCTAACTTTATTATTAATAAAAATAATGCTTCATCATCTGATATTTTAAATTTAATTAAATTAGTTCAAAAAGAAGTTAAAGATAAATATAAAATTGATTTAAAATTAGAACAACAATTAGTTAATTGGTAAAAATATGCAATATTTATAATTTTAACATATTGAAAATCCGTTTAATTTTTGCTACAATGAATATGTAAGGAAAACTTACATAAAATAAAAAAGGAACACTTAATTTGGAATGTTAAGTGATTACCTAAAAGTTGTGAATCACCAAAACCTCCTGTGTTTATGGTGTTTTTAATTTAATCCAATCATTTTAATAATGATAAAAAGTAAAATAAAAACAATTATAAATAAATTGAAAATTATAAAATATAATAACATTTTATTCATAAGATCACCTCATTTCATATAAAAATATAGAAATAAGGTAATCACCTAAACAATTAAATGTTCCTTGAGTAATAGAATATCAAATAATAAAATAATAAGTCAATAAAAAAGCACGAAAATTCATATAACATTTTTTACTCAAAACATCAAACTTATGCTTGACACTACAATAGTCAAGTGGTATATTATATTTGCATTTTAAATTTTGGTTCTATGTCGCATAGAACCTTGATTTATGAGTAATACAACACACCGGGATGTGTGTATAGAAAGGAAGTATTAAAATGCCTACAATAAACCAATTAGTTAAGACAAGAAGAAAAAACAAAACTAAAAAGAAAAAGAGTCCTGTATTAAACATCGGTTTTAATAGTATGGAAAGAAAGACTACAGCAACTGATCATCCACAAATGAGAGGTGTATGTACTCGTGTTGGTACAAAAACTCCAAAGAAACCAAACTCAGCATTAAGAAAATATGCTCGTGTAAGATTATCAAATGGTCGTGAAGTAGATACTTATATTCCAGGTGAAGGACATAACTTACAAGAACATAGTGTTGTTTTAGTTCGTGGTGGACGTGTTAAAGACCTTATCGGTGTACGTTATCACATTGTTCGTGGTACATTAGACACTCAAGGTGTTAATGATCGTAAACAATCAAGAAGTAAATATGGTACTAAAAAACCAAAGAAAAAATAGTTAAATAAGGAGGAAAAAATATGCGTAAAAGACGTGCAATTAAACGTGATGTTTTACCAGATCCTATATACAATTCAAAAGTTGTTACTAAATTAATTAATGCTGTTATGAATGACGGTAAAAAAGGTACTGCTACAAGAATTGTTAATGAGGCATTTGATAAAATAAAAGAACAAACAAATAAAGATCCGATGGAAGTTTTTACTAAAGCAATGGAAAATATTACTCCTGCATTAGAAGTAAAATCACGTCGTGTTGGTGGATCTAACGTTCAAGTTCCAATTGAAGTTAGTGAAACAAGAGGACAAACACTTGCTCTTCGTTACTTAATCAATTATTCAAGATTAAGACCAGGAAGAGGAATGTCAAATAAATTAGCTGCTGAAATCATCGATGCATCAAACGGTGTTGGTGGAGCTGCTAAGAAGAGAGAAGATACTCATAAGATGGCTGAAGCAAATAAAGCATTTGCTCATTATAGATGGTAGGTTACTATGGCAAGAGACGTTTCAATAGATAAACTAAGAAATATCGGTATAATGGCTCACATTGATGCCGGTAAAACTACTACAACCGAAAGAATTTTATTCTTAACAGGTATCACTCATAAAATAGGTGAAACACATGATGGTGAATCTCAAATGGACTGGATGGCTCAAGAACAAGAAAGAGGTATCACAATTACAAGTGCTGCAACTACTGCACACTGGAAAGGTTATAGACTTAATATAATCGATACACCAGGACACGTAGACTTTACAATTGAAGTTCAAAGAAGTTTAAGAGTATTAGATGGTGCAATTGCCCTAATCGATGCTCAAGCTGGTGTAGAACCTCAAACTGAAACAGTTTGGAGACAAGCTAATGAATATAAAGTTCCAAGAATGATTTGTGCTAACAAAATGGAAAAAATGGGTGCAGACTATTATTATAGTTTAAAAACTATTAAAGATAGATTAGGCGCTAATGCCGCTGCAATCATGTTACCAATTGGTGCTGAAGATCATTTTACTGGTTATATTGATTTAGTTGAAATGAAAGCATATGAGTATGATGGAACTGAACAACAACAAGTTACAGAAATTCCAATTCCTGCTGATATGCAAGATAAAGCCGAAGAATACAGAACTATTCTATTAGAATCAGTTGTTGAATTTGATGATGCTTTAATGGAAAAATACTTAGAAGGTGGAGAAATTTCTGTAGCTGAATTAAAGAGTGCTATTAGAAAAGCAACATTAGCTGTTGAATTCTTCCCTGTATTATGTGCTGATGCCCTAGGAAACAAAGGTACTCATGCGTTATTAGATGCTGTTATTGATTATTTACCAGCACCTACAGATATCGAAGCAATTGATTGCGTAGATAAAGATGGAAATGATATTAAGAGACATCCAAGTGATTCTGAACCATTTACTGCCTTAGCATTCAAAATTATGACAGACCCATTCGTTGGACGTTTATCATTCTTTAGAGTTTACTCTGGTGTGTTAAAAGCAGGTTCATATGTACTTAACTCAACTAAAGGAGTTAAAGAAAGAATCGGACGTATCTTACAAATGCATGCAAATCAACGTAAAGAAATCACTGAAGTTTATGCTGGTGAAATCGCTGCTGCAGTAGGTTTAAAAAATACTACAACTGCCGATACATTATGTGATGAAAAAGCATTTGCTAAGATGAAAGGCATGGAATTCCCAGAACCAGTTATTGATATTGCAATTGAAGCTAAATCTAAAAATGATCAAGATAAAATGGCAATTGCTATTCAAAAACTTGTTGAAGAAGACCCTACATTAAGAGTTAAAACTGATGCTGAAACAGGTCAAACTGTATTATCAGGTATGGGTGAATTACACTTAGATATCATTATCGATAGAATGAGAAGAGAATTTGGTGTAGAAGTTAACCAAGGTAGACCACAAGTTGCATACCGTGAAACTATCACAGTTGCTGGAGATTGTGAAGGTAAATATATCAAACAATCAGGTGGACGTGGACAATACGGACATGTTTGGGTTAAATTTGAACCAAATCCAGGAAAAGGTTATGAATTCGTTGATGCAATCGTTGGTGGAGTTGTTCCTCGTGAATATATTCCAGTAACAGATAAAGGATTACAAGAAGCTATGGCTGGTGGTATCCTTGCTGGTTATCCAATGGTTGATGTTAAAGCAACATTATTTGATGGATCATATCATGATGTAGACTCATCAGAAATGGCATTCAAAATTGCTGCATCAATGGCATTAAAAGCTGCTAAAGAAAAATGTAAAGCAGTACTTCTAGAACCTATCATGAAAGTTGTAGTTGATACTCCAGAAGAATACATGGGAAATGTAATGGGAGATTTAACTTCTCGTCGTGGTAGACCACTAGGACAAGAATCAATTGGAAACTCAATTAGAATTATTGCTCTTGTTCCACTATCAGAAATGTTTGGTTACATGACTGATTTAAGAAGTAATACACAAGGACGTGCTAACTTCCAAATGGAAAAAGATCATTATGAAGAAGTTCCAAAATCAATCGCTGAAGAAATCATTAAGAAAAACAGCGTAAACTAATTGAATAATACTTGAATAAAGTTCAAGAATTAGATAAAATAATTTTATAGAAAGAAAAGAAATAGGAGGAAAAATAAAATGGCAAAAGAAAAATTTGATCGTAGTAAACCACATGTTAATATTGGTACTATTGGACACGTAGACCATGGTAAAACAACATTAACAGCTGCAATTACAAAGGTTTTACATGACGAAGGAAAAGCAGACTTTGTTGATTATGCAAATATCGATAAAGCCCCTGAAGAAAGAGAAAGAGGTATTACTATTAATACTGCTCACGTTGAGTATGAAACTGACAAACGTCACTATGCTCACGTAGACTGCCCAGGACATGCTGACTATGTTAAGAACATGATCACTGGTGCTGCACAAATGGATGGAGCTATCTTAGTTGTTTCAGCTGCAGATGGTCCTATGCCACAAACTAGAGAACATATCTTACTTGCTCGTCAAGTTGGAGTTCCAAGAATCGTAGTATTCATGAACAAATGTGATCAAGTTGATGATCCAGAATTACTAGATTTAGTAGAAATGGAAATTAGAGAATTATTAGGAGAATATGGTTTTGATCCAGAATGCCCTATTATTAGAGGATCTGCATTAAAAGCATTAGAAGGAGATCCTGCAAGCGTTCAAGCTATCAAAGACTTAATGGCTGCTGTTGATGATTATATCCCAACACCTGATAGAGATACTGATAAACCTTTCTTAATGAGCATTGAAGACGTATTTACAATTTCAGGACGTGGTACAGTTGTTACTGGACGTGTTGAAAGAGGTAGATTAAATCTTAACGACGAAGTTGAAATCGTTGGATTAAAAGATACAAGAAAGACAGTTGTTACTGGTATCGAAATGTTCAGAAAATCTTTAGATTATGCTGAAGCTGGAGATAACGCTGGAGTTTTACTTCGTGGTATCAATAGAGAAGATGTTGAACGTGGACAAGTTTTAGCTAAACCGGGTTCAGTACATCCTCATAAAAAATTCAAAGCTTCTGTATACGTATTATCTAAAGAAGAAGGTGGACGTCATACTCCATTCTTCTCAAACTACAGACCACAATTCTACTTCAGAACTACTGATGTTACTGGTGTAATTGAACTTCCTCAAGGAGTTGAAATGGTTATGCCTGGTGATAATGTAGAAATGACAGTTGAATTAATTGCTAACGTTGCCTTAGAAAACGGAACTAAGTTCTCAATTCGTGAAGGTGGACGTACAGTTGGTGCTGGTACAGTTACTGAAATCATTGAATAATAACATTTAAAACACCTTCGGGTGTTTTTTTCTTTACTATAATTCAAAAAAATAGTAATATTATAATAAGGTGTATCAAATGAAAAGGTTTAAATTATTTCATAAAAAAATAAGTATTATTAATGAAGTAGAAAGAAAAAATTTTTTAATCAGACTTATATTTTTTACTTTAGCATCATTTTTATATGGAATAATTTACAATACCTTTTTAGTTCCAAACAACATTGTTATTGGAGGAATGAGTGGTTTAGCAATTGTAATTAAAGAAATAATTGGATTATCAACAACCGTATTTATTAATATAAGCACACTTATTTTAGTAATAATATCTTATTTTATTCTAGGAAAAGACAAAGCAATATATACAATAATAGGATCAATCATATTTACTCTATTACTCTCATTTACTAGTACATTTTCATATAACTTACAAGGATATTTAAAAAATGAATTTTTAATTGTTTTAGTATCCTCAATATCAATTGGAATTGCTAATGGCATTATATATCGATCTGGTTTTAATACAGGTGGCTCAGATATATTAGCATCTATCTTAAACAAGTATTTTAAAATCCCTATTGGCCAGTGCAATAGTATTATTAACACATTTATTATAATTAGTGGTGCCTTCTTATTTGGTATAACCAAAACAATTTATGCCATATTTATCCTAACTGTATCATCAAAAATAATTGATCTAGTTATGCTAGGAGTAAATGATAGTAAAATGATATATATTAAAAGTAAAAACTGGAAAAATTTAGAAAAATACATTGTTAAGGATTTAAAATTAGGCGTAACCGAAATTGGTAATAAAGGTGGAATATTTATTGATAAAGATCCTACCTTATTAGTTATTCTACCATTTGATGAATATTACAATTTTAAATATCACATCTTAAAATATGATAGTAAAGCATTTATTGCAGCCCATGATTGCTATGCCATTCAAAACGGTTATAGTAAGAAGATATTGCCATTTTAATCACAATTAGGTATAATAAACTACGTTAAAAAAGGAGTAATGAAAGTGGAAACATTAGAAACTTTAGATGAAAATATTGAAACATTAACAACTAAAACAAATAATAATGAACAAAAAAATAATGAAACAAATCAAGAAAATAAAATAAGCGTACTTGAAAGATATGGGGAAGATTTAACTAAAAAAGAATATATTACTAATCCATCAATAGGAAGAGATAAAGAAATTAATGAAATGATTTTAGCCCTAATTACTCCTGATAAAGCCGCACTATTAACAGGTAAGCCAGGTATAGGTAAAACCGCATTAGTAGAAGGACTTGCTTATCGCATCCAAAAAGGAGACGTTCCCAATGCTTTAAAAGGGTGGAGTATTATTAAAATAAACATTACTTCATTATTGGGAAGTACAACCGAAAATGGTAACACCGATGCTAGATTAGAAATATTACTTAATGAATTAAAAACTAAAACAAATACTATTCTTTTTATTGATGAAGTTCACCTATTAGTAAATAAAAATCCAAATAACAATATCGATTTTGCTAATATGTTAAAACCATTCTTAGATCGTGGAACTATTAAAATGATAGGTGCAACAACAACCGAAGAATATGAAGCATACATCCTAAGAGATAGAGCATTTCTTCGTAGATTTATTAAAATAGATATTGCAGAAAGTGATCCTGAAACAGTTGTAAAAATTCTTATGGGAACATATCCTAAATTCGAAAAGAAAATGGGCGTAAAACTTGCTTATACAGATTTCCAAAAAGAAAAAATATTCGCATTTTTAGTAGACATGACAAGTGAATATAAAAGAGTATATGAAATTTCAAGTAGATATCCTGATATAACCTTAACACTACTTGCTAATGCTTTTAGTTATGCCGTGTTCGAAAACTCACCTGAAGTAAGAATTAAACATATTTATGAAGCAGTTAAAAATGCTAAAAATATTTATCCTGATAGTTTAAAGAAAGAAATTGAAAAATTTAAAGTTCAATTTAAAGACATGTTAGAACAAGAAAATGTTGAAATCTAACAAGTTATTAACAAAGAATTACCTCACAATAATTCTTTTTATTTTATCTATAAAATGATATACTTGTGTATAGTAAAAAGGAGTTAACATGATTGAAATAAAAAACGTAACTAAAAGTTTTCAAAAGAAAAATAACCAAAATAAAATAGAAACATTTCTTGCTGATAATAATATCTCATTTACTGCTATGGAAGGAGAAGTTTTAGGTATTCTAGGACCTAATGGAGCTGGTAAAACAACTTTACTTAGAATGATATCAGGCATTATGAAACCAGATAGTGGAGAGATTCTAGTTGACAACATGAACTATCAAAAAAATAATGAAACAATTAAGAAAAATATCGCCTTCATGTCAGGAAATACTAAATTATATAAAGATATATCTCCATACGAATTATTAAAAATGTGCGGTGAATATTATGAAGTTCCTAAAGAAAAGTTAGAGAAAATAATAAATGATATTATCAAACGATTTAATATGGAATCATTTGCTTATCAAAGAATTGAAAATTTATCTACTGGTCAATACCAAAGAACCTGTATTGCTCGTTGCCTAGTTCATAATCCCAAATATTATATCTTAGATGAAGCAACAAGTGGGCTAGATGTTATTTCTAGTAAAACAATTTTAGATTTTATTAACGAAGAAAAAACTAAAGGCAAATGCATATTATATTCAACTCATTACATGGAAGAAGCAGAAAACATCTGTGATAAACTATTACTTATTAATAAAGGTAAAGTTATTGCCTATGGAAAAAGTAAAGAAATTTTAAAAAATACTAATACAACCAACATTAGAGATGCCTTTTTAAAATTAATAGGAGAAGATAATGAATAATATAATAATAACAATCAAAAAAGAACTTCGTTCTATCGTTAGAGATAAAAAAACATTTATAACTTTACTTGCTATGCCTTTAATAGGAATGTTCTTTGTCATAGTTTATGGAGTCATGTTTGATCAAAACCAAGTTTTAGAACCATATAAAGTAGGAATTGACTTTGAACCAAATATTATCGAAAACATCGTAAGTAGCGAATATCAATTAGAAACAGTTAAATATGATAATCTGGGTAAAATGGAAAAGTCCTATAAAGATAAAGATATAAATGCTTACATAGATTATAACAAAGAAGAAAAAAAGTATTATTTTTATACAGATAATAGTCAAGATGGTTATCAACTACAAAGTTTAATTAAAGGTTACTTTGAATCATTAAAAAACAATGAACTAATAACATACGTTGCAGGAGAAGGTATTGATTATGAAGAAATAAACGCCAAATATAATTATGAATTTAAAGAACTAGAAGGTAGCGACTTTATTCTTGTAACAATTTATTCAACCCTATTTATGCTTATTTTTGCTGGAATAATATCAACATCTCAGTCAATGGCAATTTCAACAACCGTTACCGAAAAAGAAAGTGGAACTCTAGAAACTATATTAAGCTTTCCTATATCTCAAAAAGAACTAATATTAGGAAAATACTTAGCTAACTTTATTGCCAGTGCTGCCGCATCAATAATCGAATTTTTATCCGTATTATTAACCTTAGTTATTTCAAGTCATTATTTTGTATCATTTAGCAATTTAAATATTTCCATATCAGCTAAAAGCATTTTAATCGGATTATGCGTAAGTTTAGCATCATCACTTGTTATTTCTGCACTTGCTACCATTCTTGTTGCTAACACTAAAACAGCTAAAGAAGCAGGAATCAAGCTTGCTGTATTACAATATTTATCAATGATTCCTTTATTTACAAATATTCTAAGTATTTCAACTGATAGTTTAATTTACTATGCAATTCCAATTGTCAATTGTGTTCAAATTCTTATGGATATATTTTCAAATAACTTTAATACTTTAAATATTATAATGACTATCATAAGTACACTCATATTATCTGTCATAACCGTATTTCTAATAATAAAAAAATATAATCAAGAGAAGGTGTTGTTCGGTGACTAAAAATAAAACTAAAAAATATATTCTATATGCAATAATATTTGTTGTTGCTATAATAGCTGCCTTTATTTACTTAAATAAAAATTATATTGATAATTATTATGAATACATAAATAAAGAAACAATTAAAGATAAAAAAGACGGTTGGTCATATATTGATGATATAAACAAAGAAATATCTAATGATGCAAACAACATTGTAAAGGAAATAATAAATAACCCAACTACGAGTGAAGAAAAAAATATTAAAGAATTCTATAATGAATATTTAAATATTGAATTTCGTAACAAGAATGGATTAAAAGATTTAGAGCCATATATAGATAAAATTAATAAAACAACAAATATCAATGACTTTATTACTGAAGCAATAAAACTAGAAAAAGAACTAAGTATTGAATTATTAATGTCTAAATCAATCATGAAAGACTTTAAAACTGGAAAGAACATTTTATATATAACACCAATTCCAATGGATTATGGTTACTCATCAGATTATTATAGCAACGAAACATTAACAACTGTAAAAAATAATTTTAAATTATATAATAACAAACTATTAAGAGAATATGGTTATACTGCTGGAGAAGCCCTAGATATAACTAATCAAATCGATGACTTCTATACAAATCTAGCTAATAATTCATTAAAACAAGATGATTTATTAAATACTGAAAAATACTATAATATTATTGATAAATCAGCGTTAAGTAAAATTTATACTAATTTAGATATTAACAAATATTTTAATGAATTAGGCCTATCTAAAATAGATAAACTAAGCTTAGTTGATGAAAAATCATATCAAGAATTAAATAAATATTTAACAAATAGTAATCTTTCTTTATGGAAAAATATAGCAACAATAAAAATACTTCAAACATACGCTAAATATACAACTGAAAATTATGAAACAATATTTACCAAACTAAATAAAAATCTATTAGGTAAAGAATATTCTAGAGAAGAAACAGCTTATGATTTAATTAAACAAATATACCCAAATGAGATTTCCAAAAATTATAATAACAAATATTTAAGCGATGATACTAAAAATTATATCTCTAATCTTACAAATGAAATAATAAAAGAATATGAAGATATGATAAATACATCTTGGATGGATAATGAAACAAAAAGTAAGGCTGTAACTAAACTAAACAATATTAAAATAAATATTGGTACTAACTATATTAAAGATTTTTCTTCATACTATGATTTTGATAGTAATATTTCATTAGTAAAAAATATTATTAATCTTAACAAAGTAGTGAGAGCTGCATCATACGAAATGTTAGATACAACTACTACAACTAATGCTCTACCAGATTATACATTTAATGCCTATTACGATGTTACATCAAACTCAATTAATATTTTAACAGGAGGCACTAAAGTAATTAAAGATATTAACAATAAATATGAAAATCTTGGAAGTATTGGTTTTATAATAGCTCATGAAATATCCCATGCATTTGATAATAATGGTTCAAAATTTGATGAAAACGGTCTTCTTAGTAATTGGTACACCACAGCAAGCCAAGAAAAATATCAAGAAATTCAAAATAAAGTTATAGATTATTACAACAACTACGAAATTATTCATAATGTTTCTAACAATGGAACTCGTACAATTGGCGAAAACATTGCTGATTTAGGTGCTATGGAATGCATTACAAATATCTTAATAAAAAATAATGCAAATAAAAAAGATTATCAAACAACCTACGAATCATTTGCTAAAGTTTGGGCTAATAATTATAGTAAAAGCACAAAAGTATTGCAAAGCTTAATTGATACTCATTCACCTAATGAAATAAGAGTAAACGGAGTATTATCATCAACAAATAAATTTTACGAAACATATAAAATAGATTCAAAAGATTTAATGTATATTAAACCAGAAAAAAGAGTTAACATTTGGTCCTAAGTTAACTCTTTTAATATTATCTAATTTTCTTTATAATCAATCCCTTGATTAGCTTTATCTTTCTTAAGTTTCTTAACAACTCCATTTAAAACATCAATTTTTTTAACAGCCCATAAAGGAGCAATCAAATCTTCTTTTCTAGGATCACCAGTTAATCTATGAACTACAATACTAGGTTTTAAAATTCTTATTTGCTTAACAAGTAAATCAATATATTCATCTTTTTCAAGTAATTTAAAAGGTTTATCCTCATACATTTTACCAAGTAATGTATTTTTAACCACAAATAAATTATGAATTTTAATCCCATTTATATCAAGTTTATTTAAATGTCTAACTGTATCTAGCATCATATCTTCAGTTTCACCAGGAAGACCATCAATAATATGTACAACTACATTGATATTTAATTCCTTTAGTTTTTTAACACAACTATCAAAATTCTCTATATCATGACCTCTATTAATATACTTTAAAGTTCGATTAAAAGAAGACTGTAACCCTAGTTCAATTGTTAAAAATGTTCTTTTGTTAAGCTCACTTAAATACTCAAAACATTCACTACTAATTGAATCACTTCTAGTTCCAATTGATAAACCAATTACATTATCAAAACTTAAGACCTTTTCAAATCTTTTCTTTAAATTATCAAGTGTATCAAAAGTATTAGTAAAAGAACCAAAATAAGCTATATACTTCGCATTAGGCCATTTTTTATCCATCATTATTCTTTGCTCTTGATATTGTTCTTCTAAAGACTTATTTCTATCTCCTGCAAATTCATAAGAACCTGAACAAAAAATACAACCACCAGAGCCATTAACCCTATTAGGACAACTAAATCCACCATCAAAAGAAAGTTTAACAACTTTACATCCAAATTTATTCTTATAAAAATCACTTAAATTATTATAGTACATACCAATCACAAATAATATTCTATCATATTCTAATTTTTCTTGATATAATAAATTCGGAGGAACATATGAAAAAAATATTAAGTATTATTTTAACTATACTTTTTGCGTTTATTTATTATTACCTATTCTTACCTGCTTTAAATATACATAATATAACCTTGTATTTATTTATAATATTTATAATCCTATTTTATTATGGAATAAGTTTAATATTTAACCTAAAAAAAGTAATCACATTTGACAAAAGAATTATTAAATTAAACTATTTACTTCTAGCTGTGCCAACAATATTAGTTTTAATCATGTTATGGAATTTTATAGAAAGTCCACTATTTATGGCTTCAAAATATGCAAATCGGATTGAAGTAGATTCTACTAAAGAATTTAACACTGATATTCAAGAAGTAGATTTTTCAAAATTACCATTACTTGATAAAACAAGTAGTAAAGCCCTAGGAGACCGTGTTATGGGACAAATGAGTGATTTAGTAAGTCAATATGACGTATCAAATATCTATACTCAAATAAACTATAACAATAAAATAATTAGAGTAACACCTTTAGAATATGCATCTCCTATAAAATGGCTAACTAATCGTAAAGAAGGAGTAAAGGGGTATATAACTGTTGATAGTACAACTGGAAAATCAGAACTAATTAAACTAGACAAAGGAATGAAATATGTTGAATCAGGCTTATTTAATGATAATGTTTATCGTAAATTAAGATTTAAATATCCAACAAAAAATTTTGGTAATATATCATTTGAAATTGATAATGAAGGTAATCCATATTGGGTAATGCCTGTTCTTAAATATAGTGCTATAAATTTGCGTGCTAATGTAGAAGGCGTAATAATTTTAAATGCTATAACAGGAGAAAGTGAAGAATATCTTATCGGAAATATTCCAACATGGATTGATATCGCCTTTAATGCTAATTTAATAATAGAACAAGTTGATGACTGGGGAACATATCAAAATGGTTTCTTAAATAGCATCTTTTCTCAAAAGAATGTCGTAAATACAACCGATGGCTATAACTATCTAGCTATGAACGACGATATATATCTTTATACTGGATTAACTTCTATCGTAAATGATGAATCAAATCTTGGTTTCATACTAACTAATATGAGAACTGGTGCAACTTGCTTTTATAGTGTACCCGGAGCCGAAGAGTATAGTGCTATGGCATCAGCGGAAGGTGCAGTTCAACAAATGAAATATAAATCTACCTTCCCATTATTAATTAATCTTAAAGGAAATCCAACCTATTTAGTAAGTTTAAAAGATGCTGCCGGATTAGTAAAAATGTATGGCTTTGTTGATGTAAAAGATTATCAAAAAGTAATCGTTACCGATTCATCAAAAGGTATAAATGAAGCAGCTAATAACTATTTAAAAAATGTTAAACTAACTCAAAATGGCGAAGATATATCAAAAGAAATAATAATTAAATCTATAAAATCTAGCGTAATAAATGGAACAACATATTATTATATTATTGATTCAAACAATCAAAAATATAAAGCATCCATTGAATTATCAGATAACCTTCCATTTATAAATAATGGTGATAAATTAAAAGTATCTTATCTTCAAGAAGAAGATATCATAAATATTACTAAAATTGATTAGAAAGAGACTAAAATCTCTTTTTTTATGGTAAAATAGATAAAGTGAGGTAAAATATGAATGAAATAGTAATAGAAGAATTAAGTAGTGAACTTAATATCAAAATAAATCAGATAAAGTCAGTTTTAACGCTATTAGAAGAAGGATCAACTATTCCCTTTATTGCTAGATATCGTAAAGAAGCAACTGGCGCATTAGATGAAAATCAAATAACTAAAATAGAAGAAAAATATCGTTATTATAATAACTTAATGGAAAGAAAAGAAACGGTTATTAGATTAATTGATGAAAAAGGTATGCTTACAGATGAAATAAAAAAGAATATCCTAAACTGTACTAAATTAGTTGAAGTAGAAGATATATACTTGCCATATAAAGAAAAGAAAAAAACAAAAGCTACTGAAGCTATTAAAATGGGATTAGAACCTCTAGCTAAAGCAATTATGGCATTTCCTACAAAAGGAAGTTTAGAATCATTATGTGGTATCGTTCCCAATGTCGAAAAAGATGTTGCCCTAGAAAACGCTAAATATATTATAAGTGAATGGGTTAGTGATAACGCTTATTATCGTAAATTCGTCAGAAATTATATTTGGAATAATGCATCAATTGTATCTAAAATAAAGAAAAATGCCGTTGATGAAAAAAAAACATATGAAATATACTATGACTTTACTGAAAAAGTTAAATACATTAAACCATATCGTGTGTTAGCAATTAATAGAGCTGAGAAGGAAAATGTTATATCAGTTAAATTAGATTATGATAACGATTATATTTTTAACTCTTTATCTAATAAAATTATTAAAAATAAAGAATCATTTGTTGTAGATCATGTTAATGACGCAATAAAAGATGCCCTAAAAAGATTAATATATCCATCAATTGAAAGAGATGTAAGAAGTGAATTAACTGAAAAGTCAGAAGATAACGCTATCGAAGTATTTAAAGATAACTTAGAAAATCTTCTTATGACTAGACCTGTTAAAGGATATCGTGTTCTTGGATTTGACCCAGCATTTAGAACCGGTTGTAAACTAGCCTGTTTAGATGAAAAAGGAAACGTTTTACATAAAGATGTAATATATCCACACGAACCTAAAAATGAAAAAGAAGCATCAAGAATTAAATTACTTAACTTAATTAAAACTTATAACATTAATTTAATCGCTATTGGTAATGGTACAGCATCACGAGAAAGTGAAGAATTTGTAGCAAATACTATTAAGGATTTAAAAGACGTTTATTATACAATAGTTAGTGAAGCAGGAGCAAGCGTTTACTCTGCTAGTAAAGAAGCCCAAAGAGAATTTCCTGATTATGAAGTCCAAGAAAGAAGTGCAGTAAGTATTGGAAGAAGAGTTATTGACCCACTTTCAGAACTTGTAAAAATAGATCCAAAAAGCATTGGTGTAGGAGAATATCAACATGATGTAAACTCTAAAAAACTAACTGAAAGCCTAGATAATACAGTATCAAAAGTTGTAAACGAAGTAGGAGTAAACATTAATACTGCATCTAACTTTATTTTAAAATATGTATCAGGTTTAACTGCTACTATAATTAATAAAATTCAAAAATTTAAAGAGAAAAAAGAATTTACATCAAGAGAAGAAATCAAAAAATTAACAACAGATAAAGTTTATGAACAATGTGTTGGTTTCTTAAGAATTAATAATAGTATAAATCCATTAGATAATACAGGAATTCACCCTGAAAGTTATGAATTAACAAGTAAATTATTAAAGTTATTAAATTTAGATATCAATGATATTAAAACAGAAGAGTTTAAACATAAACTAGAAAATATTGATTTAGAAAAATTAACAAAAGAACTAAATTCGGATATTTATACAGTAACTGATATAATTAAAGAATTAAAAAATCCTGGATTAGATCCTAGAAGTGAAGCTCCAGAAACAATTTTAAGAAGTGATGTTTTAACTATTGATGATTTATCTATTGGGATGGAATTAAAAGGAACAGTAAGAAATGTTGCTTCATTTGGAGCCTTTGTAGATATTGGTTTACATGATGATGGATTATTACACATTTCTAAAATGAGCAAAAACTTTGTTAAAGATCCTAAAGATATTGTTAGTGTAGGAGATATTTTAACTGTTTATATTTCAGATATCGACAAAAACAAAGGAAAAGTTCAACTTTCTTTAATAAAATAGTAAAAAATACTTGCAAATACATTCTAATTTATTATATAATTAATTTGTATTTGACGCAGGTGTGGTCTAATGGTAGAACCTCAGCCTTCCAAGCTGATGACGTGAGTTCGATTCTCATCACCTGCTCCAATTGAAATCAACTTACGGACTTAAAAGTTTGTAAGTTTTTATATAAATAATCTTCAAAAAAGAGGAAAAAATTATCAGAATAATTTAATCCTCTTTTTTATTTTTTGAATGTGGGAATAAAATCTATGTCTAGCCAGCACTGAATTTGTACTCCCGTACAAATTCTACTATGGGATTTCCCATACCCTTTATAAAATTATATATTATCTTTAATCTCAATAAGACAAAGTTTATGATCAAAATTATTTTCTAATATTTCTTTTGAATTAATATTTATTTTGTCACTAACTATAATATGATCTAATTGCTTATTTTTTCTAGTTTGAACGTTTATTAAATCTTTACAATTTTTCATTATATTTGGAAAAATATTATTAACATTATTATAATTAAAATCACCGCATAAAATAAAGTCAGAATTTAATTCATATTCACTATTAAATTTTTTATCTGCTGTTTCAAATATTTCAATATAGTCTAACGGATTCTTTTTAAATACATGAAATGGTAAACAGTGTCCTGTAATAATCTTATAATTTTTAATGGTTGCAATAATAAAACCTTTATCATGTGAATAATATGTTATATTACTATCTACTGAATATACTAAATTAGGGTTATCTAGCATAAATAATTCTGAATTTTTTATTTCATATTTTGAGCAAATCACAACAGCCATTCTACATTTAATATTTATATGTGAGTCTGATAACTCAAATTGAATATTATATTTAAGTTCTTAATTTTGTTTAATATATTCAGCTATAGGAGGTAAGTAGTCAGATTTTATTATTGCTTCTTGCAAACATAAAATATCTATACCTTCTTCTTTAATTCTTTTTAATATGTATTCATAAGAAGAATAATCTAATTTTCCATCTTTGATTGTTTCATCTTCACCAATATTCCAAGTAGCAATTCTCATTCTAACACCTCCAAAATATCATTCATATTGTTAATAGTTTTAAAGTCACTTTCTGAAAATTTTCCATATCTATCCATTAATAATAAATTAAATCCATATTCTTTAGCTTTTTGCAAAATATGTCTTCTATCATCAACATAAAGTGATTCACTAGGATTAACATCTTTGTATTTTTCAATAAATATATCAAATAGTTTTTCTTCTTTTATTGTTGTAAACATAGAAGATATTATGATACCTTTGAAATATTTATCTATATCTTTATTCTTTAATACTCTAAAAGATGATGGCCATCCATTTGAAATAATATATAGATTATAATTTTTTGATAATTTTTCTAAAACTGGCTTATCATCATCAAAGAATATAAATTTATCATCATTGTAAACACAATCATCAGCTAATTTATTTGCAATATCTACACTTGTATTAGGGTAATTTATATCTTTCAAAACATTGTAGTAATAATTTGAAAACATTGCATGTTCATCTTTTTCGTTTTTAGGTTCTTGTGTTTGTAAGTATAAGTATTTTTTTAAACTCATTTTTAATTTTTCTTCATCTACTAAATTCTTATCTACAATATTCCAAAAGTTAGTAGTAATAAACCAATGTCCACTTTTAGGCTCTGCCAGTACACCACCTATATCAAAAATAATATTTTTCATTAATGCCTCCTATTTAAATAATCTAGTTAATATAGAAAATTTCCAATTTAATGTTGCTTCTTCATAACAATGCTCATATTTTATAATTTTTATTTTAATTAGTGTATCATCAAATTTTTGATTATTATCAAATACTTTCTTAATTTCCAAATATTCATTTCTAATATCGTTATCGTTAAGCATTGAACTGTCAAGTTGTTTTTGTATTAGATTTTTTATATCATTTGCTATATATTCTCTTTTATCTGAATTATATAGTTCAACATATTTATACATAGTAAGGATTGCAAGATATTCGTCTTTCTTCATATCATTTAATTGTTGCAATATTCCAAATATAATTATCTGATAAAACGTAAAAAATATTGTCATTCTTTCAAAAAAATCAATAAAATTTTCTGTTGGAAGATATATACTGGTAACTTTTGTTAATAAATACGAAATTCCAATCATTTCAGTCAAGTACAATATTACCTGAAAAATTTTTTTAGTTACTAAAAAGTGTTTTTTTAACATTTTATCACTTCCCATCTGTTCGACTCCAATACTCCAATTTTGCTAGAGATAAACCAATATTATAAAATATACCAAATTTTAAAAATATATAAGAGTCAAAAGTTTCTAATACATTATTCAAATATAAGTCTTGATACTTATCTAGAATGGTAATATCTTTTTTTGACAAAAAATGATAATCAGAATAGTGTAGGTTATTTCTGCATTTTCTATTTATGGAATAAAAATTATCATTTATATCTCTTTTATTTTTTTCAAATATTTTATCTATGATGCTATTGGATTTACTAACTTTTTTATCATTCCAAATCATTTCTATAATAATTGCTTTGACTTTTATAATAAAAGTTTTAAAATCAAAACGTAATTTACCAATATTAAATGAAATATTATCTTTTATTATATTATCAATAAACATAGTTGTTTTTATTAGTCCATATCTATGTAATATATATAATTTCTCATTATTATTTATATTACTTTTTTTAAATAACTTATATGAAGAGTAAGATTTTTTATTGATTTTGGATTCTGAAATTTTATTTATAAAGCATTTGGATAATTCTTTCATTTCTTCTAATATTTTAACATATATATCTGGCATTAGAATTTCTAGCCACCTTGATGGTGTAGCCACTAAACCGTCATACAATTCAAAGTTTTCTTTTTTGTTTAAATCCCAATTTCTAAAATTTATATCTAATAAATTCTCATCATTTAAATATAATACTATATCAAAAATATTTGGATTAAAGTTAACTTCCATTTCTTTCATTATTCTAATAGCAGTTTCTGAATCAATAAAAGCGCAATATTTTAAATTGTAATTTCTAAAATTTTCAATATCTTCTAGTGTAATATCCCTTTTTTCACTTAAACCACCATAATTAGATTTTATAGTTTCTTCTGCAAATATAGAAGAATAAAAAATTAAAAATGAACTTAATATTTCTTTCTGGCTATAATCAGTTATTTTTCTTTTTATTTCTAATATATATCCAAGCCAAAAAGCGTCATTCATAATTTCATTAAATATTTTAAACTCTTTGTCTTTTTCCATAAATTTGCTTAATTACTTATTGCTTTTAATATTTGTGGAATATACATTATTGCTATATCTGCACCTTTGTCTAGTATAAATCCAAGTATCTTTTTAGCTTTATCCCATTTTTTAGTTTTACTATCTTTGCTTTTTTGTAATTCTAATATCTCATCTAATTTATTTAATAATTCTTTTTTATCCAAATCACTTAAATATGTATTATCATCAATATTTGATTTTATGTCTTCAATACTCATATTAAAATTAACATTATTTGTATTATTGTTATTATTTATATTAGATATAGTAATCCCAGAATTGTTCTGCTTATTATATAAATCAGGGTTATCACTTCGATTTAGTAAATATTCTAATTTTAATTTTATTATTTTAATATTTTCAATCTCATTAGTTTCATAACCCGGCACACTAGCATATGCAATAATATTTTTATTAAAATCAGGATAATCCATTACATATTTTCCTAATAAAGCATTAACTTCTGAATGAGTAGCCATATTCTTGCCAATATATTCATCACAAAGTTCAATATCTTTTCTAACCATTGTTTTAAATTTACTCATATAGCACCTCCAAGAATTTTAATTATGATTATTATACTATAAAACAACAAAATTTTCTATACACCCATTGAAATTTAATAAGAATTCATATATAATATTTTTAGAAAGAGAGCGTTATAGTTCGTAAGCTGTAGTTTAACCGCTCCATAGTAAAATATGCTCGAACTTTTCGAGTTTTGATAAATAACTAATCTAGAAATGGATTAGTTTTTTTGTGTTTTAAAAAACTATCCTACTTTAAAAAGAAAGGATGGAATTATGGTAAATATTATTAAAGAAGAAATTTCATTAGAAGAATCCCTAAAAAAGAAAATTGAATTTATATGTGAATTTGCTAAAGTATAACCAACTATTATTAATGGTAGTATTAGAAAAATTGACAAGACGAACTTAACTTATATTGAGCTACATAGAATTATTATTAATGATATTAATTTTCTTGCTTTTAACTATTCTATCAAAATATTTATAGAAAATTTAAAAATACAGAATAGTGAGATGAACGAATATTTATTAATTATTATAAACGACAAAGACAATGCCAATTAAGCATTGTCTTTACAACTTTAACCTTCAATTTCATATAAATTTTTATATTCTGGGCATTTCTTTATTAATTCATTATGAGTACCACTATCAATTATTTCATGATTGTTTAAAACAAATATACAATCTGAGTCAATTATTGTGCTCAGTCTATGTGCCACAATTATTATTGTATGATCTTTAGATAAATTCTTAATAATATTTTTAATTTTTTCTTGATTATTGTTGTCTAATGAACTTGTAGCCTCATCAAATAAAATAATCTTTGATTTTTTTATAAGAACTCTGGCAATTGCTAATCTTTGTTTTTGGCCACCACTTAATATTACTCCATTTTCACCCACAATTGTTTCATATCCATCTTGCATTTCCATAATAGCATCATGTAATTGAGCCTTCCTACATACATCTTCTATTTCTTTATCTGAAGCTTTAGGATTTGCTAATCTGATATTTTCTTTTATTGAAAGATTAAATATATAAGGTGATTGAGAAACTACTGAAATATTATTTCTTATTGTTGTTTCTGATAAAGTATTTATATTATAATTATCTATTAAGATTTCACCATCACTAGCGCTGTAACTTTTATTAATCAACTTTAATATAGTAGACTTTCCTTCACCACTTTTTCCAACTATAGCTACCATTTTATTACAATCTATTTTAAAATTAAGATTTTCAAATAAATTATTTGAACCATATTTGAATTTCAAATTCTTAAATTCAATTGAACCTTTTATATTTTTGATATCTATATCTCCATATGTTTCCTTAGAAAAGGATTTATATGTAATTATATCAAATACTCTTTGAGATGATACTTTTCCATCTGCTAACTTTTCTCTTATCTCAGAAATATAATTTATTAAATTTAGTACTTTATTTTTATATAAGAAAATTATTAAAAATGAACTGATTTCAAGAGATTTATGCGTAATAAAATAAATTGATATTAAGATAAATATAAAGTCTAATATATGTTGAAAAGCTTTAATCCATCTATTCCATGTCCTTCTTGTATCTATACTCTTTATTTCAGCCTTAATTGTTTCCGTTTGTTTTTGATTGACGTCTTGTAAAACTGTTGACTTTAAATTAAGATCTTTTATTTCTCTTATTCCTCTTACTACGTCTGTATATAGTCCTACTACTTTTTCATCTTTTTCTTTGTAATCTTTTTTTACTTTTTTGTAATAAAATAATTTCTTTGATGTTAAAATATATACTAAAATTACATTTAAAATTAAATAGAAGCCTAAATATATATTAAGAAAAAATACATAAATTATAAAACTGATGTTAAGTATAATACCAGATAAATCATCTGTTATATAATCAAATAACTCAGATAATTCGGTTGTATCTTTATTTAATCTGGATATAAAAAGTCCTGAATTTGTATTATCAAAGTTTTTTATTTCAAAATTAGTTAAACTTTTTAACATATCACTTTTTAAATCAAAATTTACTTTTCCATTTAATTTCAAAACTGTTCTTGACCATAAATTAGTAACTATTTCTATTATAATTCTTAATATAACTAATAATAAAGCAGTATTTAATATTTGATTCTTATTAAAATTTTCAAAAAAACCTAACATTTTACCTTCATATATAGGTGATAATAAAGATATTCCAGCATATCCCAAACTTAATATAATTACCATTATAGATAAAAACTTATATTTTTTATAATATTTAAACAATTTACTTAAATTATTAGTATTTTTTTTCATAATTGTAACTCCCTGTATAAATTAAATTTCAATCACAAAAATTATACTATATTTTGACAATTTTTTCTATCAAACTTAAACATATTAATTATTATTATAATTATCTTATATTACAATATATTTTTGATATTTTGCTTGTATATGAAGGAGGTATTGTTTTGTGAATACAAGTAATATTTATCAAACATATCTTAGTCTATCTAAAGAATAATAATTGAACAATTATAATTCAGTTAAAGAAAATATTTTAAAATTAATAATTGTCTAGTATATTATATTTAAGGAGGAACGATTATGTCTAAAAATGACAAAAAAGAAGGATTATTATTGAAATAATAGGAGGTCTTATATTACTTGCAATAATTATTTTTTTAATATTTTTTTTTAATCGTAAGTATGAGGTAAGTTTTTATCTAGATAATGGTTCAGATGTTCAGGTAGTATATGTTAAACATAATAAAATAATAAATTCAAGTAATATTAAAAGTAAGGAGGATTTAGGAGAATCATTTGTTGATTGGTATGAAATTGTTGATGTTAAAGATGGAAAAGAAATTTTAGCAGAAAAACCATTTGATCTTAAAACTAAAATTAATAGAAATGTTAAATTAAAAGCAGTTTTTAATGATGATGTAAAAACAATTACTATTAAATTTGATTCAAAAGGAGGAAGCAAGGTTAAAGACATTATTATTCATGAAAATGTTAAATTAAAACTTCCAACTGAGCCAAGTAAAACAGGTTATAAGTTTGTCGGATGGGAAGATAAAAATGGAACACCAATTTATAACGATGCTCTATTAAGTGAAGATACAACTCTATATGCAAAATGGAAAAAATTAGAAGAAAATAAAACTACAACTACAACTAAAGAACATACACAAACAGATAATAAAAATACAGTATCTTATTATTGTGAAAGTGGCTATGTTTTAGAAGAAACTAAATGTACTAAAACTGAAACTAAAAATGCAACTGGTAGATGTCCACAAGGTTATAGTGCAGGAGCATGGGATAATGATTATTGTACAACTGAAATAGATCCAGAAGAAGAATACAGATGTATGGATAAAATGGGATACAAAGAAAGTGAAGCTGTTCTTGATTCAACAACAAATGATTGTTATTATAGAAAAGATTATGCTGAATCAAATCCAATGTATTGTTCAAGTCATGGTAGAGTATATTATAATGGCCATTGTTATTATGCAAAATATAAAGCAGAATTTATTACTTATTGTGCTGGTGGAGCAAATGTAAATTCTAGTGGTATGTGTGATGTAAAAATGAAAAAAGTATTTACTTGCGAAAAAGGATGGAAATTGGAAAATAAAAATTGTACTAAGACAACAGTTGTAGATGCTAAGAAAAAATAAAAATTTTAAAAACTAATGTAAAAAATCAAGGTCTAATGAATAATTTAGTGAGTCTGTAAATAAATTTGTGTAAAGTGAAAATCCTTTCTATGGTAATATAGAAATATATAGAACCAAGGAAGGATT
>CAKOJQ010000011.1 GCA_934090795.1 uncultured Bacilli bacterium | reverse complement strand
AGAAGTTAAGCACTTAAACGCCGAAGATAGTGAATGCGAAAATAGGTAGTTGCCAATTTTTTTTTTGTATTTTTTTTGCTTTAGATGTAAACCTGTATTTACAATTAATATTTGATACAATATAATAAGTATAGGTGATAAGATATGGATTATAAATATACATCAAGAAGTATTGATGACACTATGGAATTAGCTGAAAATATTGAATCAGAAAAATTTCCTGGCATGGTTATATGTTTAGATGGTGAATTAGGTAGTGGTAAAACTGTATTTGTTAAGGGATTTGCTAAATCACTAGGAATTTCTGAAACAATCACTAGTCCAACATTTAATTTAATTAAAGAATATGAATCAGGAGAAATACCATTATATCATATGGATGTTTATAGATTAGAAGGTAAATGTGAAACAATTGGTTTCAATGATTATTTTAATAAAAACGGAGTTTGTATAATTGAATGGTCAGATATGATATGTGATTGCTTACCTGAAGAAAGATTACAAATCGATTTTAAAATAATTGATGAAAACACTCGTGTTCTAGTATTAAAACCATATGGTCAAAAATATGTTGATTTAGTAGAATCGGTACTATAATAATGCAAAAAAGCATTATTTTTTTTTGTAATTTATTGTATAATATAGGCATATTGGAGGTTATTAATATGCTAAATTTATTTATAAGTACTTATAATGAGTTAATTCAAATCGGATTATTTAAAGATAATAATTTATTTGACAAAAGTGAATTTGAAACTTACAAAAGCCATAGTGAGTTTATTGTTCCTATGATTAAAGAAATATTAGAAAGAAACAAACTAAACGTTTCAAATTTAAATGAAATAATAGTAGTAAATGGTCCAGGATCATTTACCGGTACTCGTTTAGGTGTTACTGATGCCAAAATGCTTGCTTATACCTTAAACATTCCTATCAAAACAATCACAAGCATTGAAGCCATCGCATTAAGTGTACCTGAAAAAGATAAAATTATTTGTATATCAGATAATAAAGGAAAATATATTGGTGAATTTAAAGATAATAAACTAATTAAGGACATTTATTACATTAAAAATGATTTAGCTGAAGAATTGTTTTCTAATACCAAAGATAAAGTATATATTGATCAAAAAATAGATCTAGATAAAATTTCAAATCAATTATCAACATTAAATCCCGTAAATGTTCATTTAGCTAATCCAATATATATAAAAACTATTGAGGCATTAAGTGATAAGTAAATTAACAAAAGAAGAAGTTCAAGAAGTTATAGAGCTAGGAGCAATGTTAAATCCTAACTTTTCAAAACTTTTTCATATAGAGAATTTAAATCCAAATGAAACAATTTATTTATATAAAGAAAATAATATTAATAAAGGATTTATTCACATTCAAAACGGACTAGATATAATAGATTTATTAAACATAATAGTTAAACCAGAATTTCAAAATCAAGGAATTGGGAGCATATTACTAAAATATATAATTGATAATAAACAAGATAAAAAGATAATGTTAGAAGTGAGATCAAAAAATATTAACGCCATCAAATTATATCAAAAATATGATTTTAAAATTATAAACATTCGCAAAAATTATTACAAAGACGACGATGCAATAATTATGGAAAGGAATTAAATATGAAAGATGTATATATATTAGCCATAGAATCTTCTTGTGATGAAACAAGTATGTCAATAATTAAAAACGGAACAGAAGATGTAGCTACAACTATTTTAACCCAAATGAATACCCATGCATTATATGGTGGTGTAGTGCCAGAAATAGCAAGTAGAATGCACACTGAAAGCATTACTTTAGTGTTAGAAGACATGTTAAGTAAAACAGATTTAACATTGAATGATATTGATGCTGTTGCTGTTACATATGGTCCCGGACTTTTAGGAAGCTTATTAGTTGGTGTAGAAGCCGCTAAAATAATTTCATTAGTTTATAATAAACCTTTAATTAAAGTAAATCACATTGCTGGCCATATCTATGCTAATAATTTAGTTAAAAAAATGGAATTTCCATTACTAGCATTAGTAGTTAGTGGTGGACATACTGAATTAGTATTAATGGAAGATGATTACAAATTCAAAGTATTAGCAAGTACTATGGATGATGCAATTGGTGAAGTATATGATAAAGTAGCTAGAGTTTTAGATTTACCATATCCAGGAGGTCCGAATATTGAACGATTCGCTGAGCAAGGAACTCCAAGTTACAACTTACCAATACCACTTAATAACAATGAATTAAATTTCTCATTTAGTGGTTTAAAGAGTGCTGTCATTAATTTAGTACATAATGAAAAACAAAGAGGAAATGAAATTAGAAAATATGACCTTGCTTGTTCTTTTCAAACTATCGCAATTGATGAACTAATAAGAAAAACAGAACTTGCTCTTCAAAAATATAATTGTCAAAAAATGATAGTTGCCGGTGGAGTATCTGCTAATAAATATTTAAGATCAAAAATAGAAGCACTTGCGCAAAAATATAACGTTGATTTAACTATTCCTCCAATAAAATACTGTACTGACAATGCCGCAATGATAGGTTGTGCTGCATATCCATTATATTTAAACAAAGAATTTACCGATTTAAATTTAAATGCCAGTAGCACAGCAGATTTATTCTAACTTGAAAAAATAACACATATATAGTAATATGTAATAGATGGAATATGAAGAAAAAAGAAAAAGATATTAAATTTTATATACTAGTATCACTTGCTATAATTTTACCAGTTTTAATTTCAGTACTGTATATTATTTTACTATCAAAATAATTTAAACCCAAACAAATAAAGGGTTTTTATTTTCCAATTATTCTTGTATAATAGTTACGTACAAAGAGGTGATAAAAATAAAATTATTATTAAATTTAATAGCTGGTTTATTCTTTTTAATAGGTGTCCTAATATCATTAAAAAATAAAAATAATAAATCATTAGTCAACATTAGTGTTGCATCCGCATTTATAGTACTAATATATTTAGCAATATTTGATATTCTTCCTGAATGTTTAGAAATGTTAGGAACTGAAAAAATATACTTATTATTTATTGGCATATTAGCCGGATTTTTAAGTATTTTACTATTAGAGAAATTAATACCAAATCACAGTCATTATGAAAATTTAGAACATCATGAAAAACATTTGAATCATATCGGCATAATAACCTCATTAGCGCTTATTTTACACAATATCGTTGAAGGAATAAGCATTTATGCCATATCATCTAGTGATTTAAAATCAGGCCTATTATGTCTATTTGGTGTTGGAATGCACAATATCCCTTTTGGAATTGAAATAACAACCCTATTAAATAAAGAAAAAACAAATAAAAAGTGGATATACCTAACTTTATTAACATTTTCTACTTTTATTGGAGGTTTAATAATTTTACTCTTTGAAAGATACATGACAGACCTATTGTTAGGTTTCATGTTAAGCTTATCTTTAGGAATGATTTTATATCTTCTAATATTTGAATTATTCACTGAATTAAAAGAAAATTTTAATAAATCAAGTATCGTTGGAATAATAATTGGCCTAATCGTAATGATTATCGGCCTAATAATATAATAAAGAAAGAAGGAAATAAATATGGGAAGAGCATATGAAGTAAGAAAAGCAAGTATTCAAAAAACAGGAGCAATGAAAGCTAAATTATACAGTAATTACGCCAAAGAAATTTATTTAGCCGCCAAAGGAAATCCTGAAATCGAAACAAATATTAATTTAAAAAGAGTTTGTGAAAAAGCTAAGAAAGAACAAGTACCTAGTGATATCATAAATAGAGCAATCGATAAGGCTAAAGGAGCCGGTGGAGAAGATTATCAAGAAGTTATTTATGAAGGATTTGGTCCTGGAAATAGTACGTTTATAATTAAAACCTTAACAGACAATGTAAATCGTACTGTAAGTTTTGTTAGAACAGCATTTAACAAAGTTCATAAATCATTAGGCGTAACCAATTCAGTATCATATAATTATGATTATCTAGGTGTAATTGTATTTAATAGCGATAAAGAAGAAGAAATCTTCGAAGCATTATTAAATGAAGGAATCGAATTAGTAGATTTCAACAACGAAAATGGTAAAATTACCATATCATGTAATCCAACTGATTTTCATCACGTTAAAGACGTTGTTGAAAAAATAGAACCAAATGTTGAATATATTTACGATGAAATTGGAAACTTTGCTAAAGAAGAAATAACTCTAACTGGCGAAGATAAAGAACTATATGATCGTCTTTACAATATGTTAGAGGAAATAGATGATGTAACAGCTATCTACACTAATGTAAAAGAAGATTAAAGTATGAAAAAATTAAATATCGCATTTGAAGATAAAAACATATTAGTTGTTTCAAAACCATCAGGAATACTAATAATTGCAACCGATAAAGAAAAAGAAAAAACACTTTATCATGAAGTATATAACTATCTTCATAAAAAAAATCAAAAAGTATTTATTGTAAATAGATTAGACAAAGATACATCCGGATTTGTCGTATTTGCTAAAAATGAAAAAGCAAAATTAAAATTTCAATCAACATGGGATAAAGTAATAAGAAAATATTATGGAGTAGTAATTGGAAAAATTGATAAACCAAATAAAATAATAAATTATTTGTATGAAGGAAAAGATTTAAAAACATATCAAACCACAGACCCCAAAAAAGGTAAAAAATGTATCACCGAATACACTCCTATTAAAAATACTAACAAATATACCTTACTAGATATAAACATCAAAACAGGAAGAAAAAATCAAATAAGAGTAACATTTTCTAGTCTTAATCATCCCATAATCGGAGATAAAAAATATGGAGCAAACAAAAATCCAATAGGAAGATTAGGCCTTCATAATTACTATTTAAAATTTACTCATCCAATAACAAATCAACCTATTGAATTAATAACAAATATACCTCAAGATTTCAATAACATATTTGAAAATAAAAAAGATATCATCCTAAACTGATATCTAAAAACATCATAATAATAAATCCAATTATTAAATAAAGAGCCATACGTTCTTTATTTTTATTTTGCATTGCCTCAGGCACTAATTCCTTAACAATTACATAAAACATTGATCCAGCAGCTAAAGATAGTAAAAATGGTAATAAAACAGGTAATCTAAGAGCAATTAAAACTCCAATAACCCCACCAATTGGTTCAACTATAGCAGTTAATCCACCAATAACAAATGATTTAAATTTACTATAACCATTTTTATATAACGGAAAACTAATAGCAGAACCTTCTGGAAAATTTTGAATACCAATTCCTATTGCTAATGATATAGCAGCCGTAATACTTGAAATACTCCCATAATATACACCCGCAAAAGCAACACCAATTGCCATTCCTTCAGGAAAATTATGAATAGTCATCGAAAGTAATAAATTATTAACATTATTTTTTTTCTTATTTCTTTTTATTTTCTTTAATTTTTTTTCTTTCTTATTATACAAATAATCACAAAAATAAATTAATAAAGCCCCAACCATAATTCCAATAGAAAGCAGTATAGATGCATTACAACCAATATCATCCGAACTATCCAGTGCTGGAATAATTAAAGAGAAAATTGAACTTGAAAGCATAATACCAGCAGATATACTAAGAAGAATATCCATTAAATTTTGATTAACTTTTTTAACCAAAAATACAAGAGCAGCTCCTAGTGCTGTAACCAAAAATGTAAATGTACAAGCAAGCAATGCCTGATAAATTGGATTTAATTCAATAAAAAATTCTACCATACTATATAGTATGATAGAATAAAAAATATGTTAATTTTTAACTTCCATAATAACAGGAATAATAATCGGCCTTCTACCTGTTAACTCATTAATAAAAGGAGATAATTCTAAAATAATTTGATTTTTTAAATCAACATAACTATACCCATTTTTAAGAGATTCTTTTACAACACTATTAACTTTATCCTCTATACTTTTAATTAATTCCGCATTCTCATTGACTAAAATAAATCCTCTAGTAGTAATATTTGGTTTAAGTAAAAGTTCTCTCGTATTTGGATTAACATTAATAATAACACATAAAATACCTTCTTTAGACATAAATTGACGATCTCTAATGACGGTAGAACCAACATCTCCAATTCTAGATCCATCAACATATATATCACCTGCTTGAATATGTTTACCAATTCTTGCACCATCTTTAGTTAATTCAACAGAATCACCATTTTTACAAATAAAGATATTTTCTTTAGGTATTCCACATAAATTAGCTAAATCACCATGCGTTTTAAGCATTCTATATTCACCATGAACTGGCATAAAATACTCAGGTTTAATAATTCTAAGCATCCATTTAAGTTCTTCTTGTTTAGCATGACCTGAAGTATGAATATCAGATAACTCTGAATTTGTATAAACCCTTACACCTTTTAAATATAACTTATTAATAATTTTATTAATTGAAGCCTTATTTCCAGGAATTGGACTAGAAGAGAATACAACAATATCATCAGGTAATAATGAAATTTGTTTATGCGTT
The DNA here is from genome assembly GCA_934090795.1 of uncultured Bacilli bacterium. Classification (GTDB taxonomy): domain Bacteria; phylum Bacillota_I; class Bacilli_A; order RF39; family UBA660; genus CAG-533. The sequence continues at coordinate 38,988 of CAKOJQ010000011.1, read as the reverse complement.
CCATTAGCAATTCTAGATAAAGCCGCAAGAGGCTCTCCTTGAGAACCAGTACATAAAATACAAATTTGATTCTTCTTTAAATCTTTAGCTTCATTAGCATCAATAAATATTGTTTTATCAGTAATTAAATTATTTTTAATTGCAATCTCTTTCGCATTTTCCATTGATCTACCAAAAGTAACGATCTTACGATTATTCTTTCTACAAGTTTCCACAATGTGTTTAATACGATAAATATTAGATGCAAATGTCGCAATAATAATTCTTGAAGTATGCATTGCAAATACATCGTTAAGTGCTTCGTCAACCAAAGATTCACTATTAGAGTATCCTGGAACACACGCATTTGTACTATCTGCAAGTAAAATCTTTACGCCTTCCTTCCCAAGTTCAGCCATCTTATGAATATCAGCCATCGGTCCAATAGGTGTTAAATCAAACTTAAAATCTCCAGTTTCAAATATTGTACCATTTGGTGTTTTAATAACAACTGCATAACTTCCCGGAATAGAGTGTGTAGTTCCTACAAAAGAAACTGTCATATATTTAAACTTTAACACAGTATCCGCATCAAACTCTTTTAAGTTTTTATATTCCATATTTTTATCTTCAAACTTTTTAACAATTAAATCACATGCAATTTTAGAAGCATAAATAACTGGAATATTAACATTTTGTAGTAAGAAAGTAATACCACCAATATGATCCTCATGTCCATGAGTTATAACTAATGCTTTAATTTTATCTTCATTTTGTTTTAAATATGTAATATCTTGAATAACATAATCTACTCCTAAAAGTCCTGCTTCTGGAAACATAACACCAGCATCAATAATGATAATCTCGTTTTTATATTCAATAACATACATATTTTTTCCAACTTCACCTAATCCACCTAAAGCGAATATAGACGTAACTTCCTCATTTTTCATATATATCTTCCTCCTTAATAACTTAATAAAAAAATTTAAAAGTTCAAATTGCTTAATAATTATAGTACATTTCTTTCATTTTGTCTAGTTTACACTTTAAATTAAAATTTACCAAACTAATTTTACATCATCATTTGACTAATAAAAGTAAATCTTCAAATTAATTAACAAACCTTACCTTATTTTATTAATAATAATTTTACACACATACTTTACACAATAAATTATCATAAAAAGATATAGATTGTCGAAGTTATTTAAGTGTCTCCCATAAAAAAGTATATTATTTTTGAAAGGAAGAAAAAATGGAACAAGAAAAAATAATATTACAAAAGTATGAACCTTTAATTTATAAGGTTGCAAAAAATTTTTACAACGTCGAGTTATGTGATTTATATCAAGCTGGTAGTTTAGGTTTAATTAAAGCCTATCGCAATTACAATGAAAATGTTGGAAAAAACTTTATTAACTTTGCTTATATGTACATCTATGGTGAAATGTTTGAATTTGTAAATAATTCCCAAACTATTAAGTTAAATAAGGAATACTTACGGTTGTCAAAATCAATTAAAAAAGCTATTACCATGTTACAAGAAGAATTAGGAAGAACTCCAACCACAACCGAGTTAAGCACCTTTTTAGAAATAGATGAAGAAACTATTATTAATATTTTAAATATTACCAAGGAATCCGTAAGTTTAGATGATAAAATAACTGATGATGGATCATCTTACATAGATACAATAGGGAAAACATTGGATCTAGATAGTCAAATTTTAATTAATGATTCCTTAGAAACTCTAAGCGACCTAGAAAGAAAAGTAGTCTTAAGTAGGTACTTCGAAGATTTAACACAAAGTGAAACTGCTAGTCTCTTAGGCATATCTCAAGTTAAAGTATCTCGAATTGAAAAAAAAGGTAAAGCTAAAATTAAAGAGTATATAAAAAGTTAATTGGTTAATAATAAAAATGTGATTTTATGGATAAAAATGAATATTTAAAAATTGTAAAAAAATTTACTCCTCATGAAGATAATCAAAAAGACTATATCTTAGCGTTTATCTCTGGAGGAGCTATTGGAATGATTGGCGAAATAATTCGTTTATTTTTAATAAACAATTGCCATGTTTCTAAACCAGATGCCACATCTTATGTAATCTTAATTGCCATCTTTGTTTCTGCTTTATTAACCTGCTTAGGAAAATTTGACACAATTATTGAAAAATTTAAATCAGGAATAATCATTCCAATTACCGGTTTTGCCCACAGTGTTACCTCATCCGCCCTAGATTATAAACATGATGGATTAATTACCGGATTAGGCTCTAATTATTTTAAATTAGCAGGAAGTGTAATTTTATATGCCATTGTAAGTGGCTTCTTCATGGGAATAATAAAGGTGATTCTAAATGTTTGAATTTAAAAATGTTTATATTGATAAGTTTTATACAGTTGTAAGTAAAAAAGAAGCAAATGGAAATATTAAAAATCCAAATAAGGTAATGAATGATTACTATTACGGAGAAAAAACACCATTTAAATGTGAAGTTAAAATGTTAAATGAAGTAATAAATAATTTACCATCATCTGATTTAGTTATTGCTTCTAATTTAGAAAACCAATTAGCAAGTTCTAACATTAGCATGAAAAATAGAAACACTCCTTATATAGGATTATATTCAGCTTGTGCATCATTTTCGGGAGGAATCACAACATTATCAAATTTCATTGAAAGTAAAGCCATTAAGAAAGGAACCCTCTTAATTAGTTCTCATAACTTAAACGCTGAAAAACAATTTAGATTTCCCGTTGAATATGGCGCTCCTAAAGTAAAAAGAAGTACCCAAACTGCAACATGTGCAATTGGAATTCACTTAACAAATCAAAAAACAAACATTAAAGTTTTAAATGGAACTATTGGTAATGTCGTAGATTCATACATTAAAGATACCTACAATATGGGAGCAGTAATGGCTCCAAGTGCATATGATTGCCTAATTAATCACTTAACTAACACTAATACTAACATAAAAGATTATGATTTAATTGTAACTGGTGATTTAGGTAAAGTAGGAAGTAAAATTTTCAAAGAACTATGTACCAGAAATGGATATAAATTAAAAAATTACCTAGATGCTGGGGAAATTCTATTTGGAGATACAAGTACCAGTGGAGCAAGTGGACCAGCTTGTTTACCACTTGTATATTTCTACAATTTAATAAATATCAAAAAATATAAAAGAGTACTTTTATTATCAACCGGATCTCTACACAATCCAGAATTAGTAAATCAAAAAGAAACAATCCCTTCAATAACCAATGCATTAACAATCGAGGTGCAAAAATGACCATACTTTATTCCTTCCTATTTTGTGGAACAATTTGTTTAATTAGTCAAATAATTATGAACAATTCCAAATTAACCTTTGGTCATATAACTAGTATATTTGTAGTTATAGGATCATTCCTAAGTGTCTTTGGAATCTATGATAAAATAGCATCTAAAGTTGGAATAGGTGCTAACTTGCCAATCATATCCTTTGGTAATACCATAACTAATAGTGTCTACTATGGTTATTTAAGTGATGGCTTATTAGGTATCTTTAACAACATATTATCAGGAGTTTCATTAGGTATATCAGCAACAATTATCTTTTCCTTTATCTTAATTATATTTTTTAACCCTAAAGATTAATAGCAAAAAATTATTTGCTATTTTATTTTTGCTGTGATATATTTTTTATATAATATAAAAAGGTAGGTTATTAAAGTGGAGTATTCAAATGATATATTTTTTAGTGAAGCATCAATTTACTTAGGTATTATAGCTATTGTAATAAGTGTAATAAGTTTATTAACTATAATTGAACAATGGATTTTATTTAATAAATTAGGTGAAAAAGGTTGGAAAAGTCTTATTCCAATTTATAATAATTGGGTTTATCTAAAATTAGGAGATTTACCAGGATGGTTAATTATTTTACCAATTGCCAACGCCATAGGTTTAATTGTTGCATCATTTAACATTCCTAAGAAATTAAATAAATCAGCTGCATTAGGAATATTATATTTGATTTCTCCTAATATCTATTATTTAGTTTTAATATTATCAAAAAACAATCAAAAAAATAAAAAAATAAATGAAGTAGTAGCATCTAATATTGAACAAGCTTCTTCTCCAACTGAAAATAAAGTAGAGGAAAGAATACCTGAATTTGTTGAAGCACCCGCCCTAAACACTGAAGAAACAAAGATACCTGATGTAACAAAGTTAAATAATGCATATATAAATATTACTCCAGAAACTTCAACAGTTTCCAAAGAACCTAAATATGATGAAGATATAACCAGTGCTTTTGAAATGCCTATTCCAGAACCAAATGCTAAAACTAACCAAACAGAAGAATTAGTAGATACTTTAACAAAATTAAAACAATCTGATTTAAATTTAGATATTAATAACGAACCTACTCTTGAATTAGAAACACTTGAAACAAATAAAGTGCCAACAGTAGATAATGATATATTAGAAGAAACAGTTGAACTACCAAAAATGGTTAATGAAGAAGTAAATAGTGGAATAAAAGCAACCAAACATTGTAATAATTGTGGCTTTGAAAATGAGTACTCCTTAAAAAATTGTATGATGTGTGGAGAACCACTTGAATAATAAATTGGATTATCTATATCCAATTTTTATTTGCTATAAACTATAAAATAATGTATATTTATTAAAGAGGAAGTAATATAAAATGATAAAATTATATACAGGACCAATGTTTAGTGGAAAGTCCGATGAATTATTAAAAGAATATGATAAAAAATATCATAAAAGTAAAATTTTACTTTTTAAACCTAAAATAGACACTAGAGATTATGGTGTTATAAAAACTAGAAATGGAAAAGAAGTTACAGCAATATTAATTAATAACCTAAATGATATTTATAATTATTTAAATGAAAAAATAACAACTATATTTATTGATGAAGCTAATTTCATGAAAGGCAATATTGACGTACTAATCGATTTATCTATAAATAAAGATTTAGATATATTTATTGCTGGATTAAATCTAACTAGTGAACTAAAACCGTTCGGAATTATGCCTGAAATAATGGCTATATCCGATGAAATAGTCTTGTTACACGCATCATGTAATGACTGCAATAGAGATGCCTCATATACATATTATACAGGTACAAAAGATAACGATATCTTAGTTGGTAACGAAAACTATATTGCTCTTTGTCCTAAATGTTTAAGAAAAAGATTAACCAAATAAATATTTTAGACAAATTTCTTTCTTACATTTTGTTATAACAATAATAAGGAGGAAATATGAAAGTTAAAGTATTTGATGAATCTCATGAAAAAGATTTAGAAAATTCTGTTAATTCATTTTTAAAAGAAATAGATGAATTATTAGATATTAAATATAGTGTTGCTATAACAGCAGTTGGTGAAGAACAAATCTATTGTTTTACAGCTATGATTATTTATCGCAATACATCAGAATAAAAGAAAGGAATATGAAGTATGAAAAAAAATAGTTTTATTTCTGGAACAATTATTTCAACTATATCTATTGTTTTAGTTAAAATGATGGGAATGCTTTATGTAATTCCTTTTTATAGTATAGTTGGTTCTCAAGGTGGAGCATTATATAGTTATGCTTATCAGTTATACTTATTATTTTTAGGTGTTTCATCTGCCGGAATTCCTAACGCTATAAGTAAAGTAATTAGTGAATACAACTCAACTGGAAAATTAGAAGCCAAAACAAGGGCCTTCTATGTTGGAAAAAAAATAATAAGTTATATCAGTATCGTCGCATTTTCTTTGTTATTCATATTTGCTGAAGAATTAGCAACCCTTTATTTAGGAAAAATAACCGGTGGAAACACTCCAGAAGATGCTGCATTTGTAATTCGTTGTGTCTCATTTGCTATTTTAATAATACCTCATTTAAGTGTAACTAAGGGCTACTTACAAGGACATCAAGTTTTTGCTCCATCTTCAGTTGCAAACCTTTTAGAACAAATTGTAAGAATTTTTATTATTCTAGCCGGATCATTTCTTGCTTATAAAGTATTTAATAGTTCATTATCTCTTGCTGTAGGTATTGCAGTATCAGGAGCCTTCTTTGGTGGACTAATTGCATATCTTTACTTAAGAAGAAAAATAAAAAAATATAGTAAAGAATTAGACTTAGGCAAAGAAATTAAAAAAGACAATGTTACCAATAAAGAAATAACCAAAAAAATAATAAGTTATGCTGTCCCATTTGTCATCATAAACATAGTAGTTGATATCTACAATATTATAGACTCAGTTCTAATATTAAACACCTTAACTAGCCTAGGATATGTTGCAGAAGATGTCGAATTTATTGCCAGTTGTATTTCTACTTGGGGTTCTAAAATTTGTATGATAGTTAACGCTATCGCAATGGGAATGACAACATCCCTAATACCAAGTATCGTAGAAGCATATTCAACTAAAAATATTGAATCATTAAATAAAAGAGTAAATGAAGCACTTCAAATGGTTTTCTACATTGCATTACCACTTGCCATAGGAATATCAATTTTATCAACTCCAATTTGGACTATTTTCTATAACACAAATGCCTATGGTGGCTCAATCTTAAAAGTAACAATCTTTGGTGCTATGTTAGGAAATATTGCCATGATATTATCAGTCACATTACAAGGAATGAATAAATATAAATACGTATATTCCTTAAATATCATTGGTAGTTTAGTAAATGCCATATTAGATGTTCCTCTAATGATATTATTTCATAAATTAAATTTACCAGCATACTATGGAGCCAGTACTGCATCTATAATTGGTTATGGTACTTCTATACTTTTGGGACTTAAATATGTAAATCAAGAAAAAAATATTAACTATAAAGAAACTTTAATTGTTATATTAAAATCATTAATTCCTGCTTTATCAATGACATTTGTACTTTTAATTTTAAATCATTTCTTACCACTTGATTTATATAAAAGAGTAGATTCATTCATAATTATTATTATTGATGCAATTGTAGGTGGATTTATATTCATCTTTATATCATTTAAATTAAAACTACCACAAAAAATATTTGGTAAAAAATACTTGAATAAAATAATAAAAAAACTTACCCTAGGTAAGTTAAAAATAGATTAAACCATATACATATCATTATTTGAAGAATTATAATCAGTACCATAATTTAAAGAAGAATCACCTTCAAGTTTATTTAGCCTTGCTTCCACTCTATTTAATCTTCTTTCTACTTTAGATAGTCTAGAATCAATATCAGAATACATATTATTGTTCATTGAACTCATATTATTCATACCGGTATCCTGATAAGCAGGACCTGCATAAAATTGATTACTAGCGCTCACAGCTTGATTAGGTACAAAATTATTCATACCCATATTTCCAACCGGTCCATAACCATAACCTGAAAAGAAAGAATTACGATCCTTTTTCATGTTTCACCTCTAAAATAATATATGTATAAAAAATAAAAAGTTTATAAAGGAGTATTAAAATGCGATTAAGAAATGTAAAAAACGCTAAAGAAATAATAAATTCAAATGAATTAGTAATAACAGAAAATATTTTTAAAGATGATAACCCACTTCATATTGAGATTGGTTGTGGTAAAGGAAACTTTATAATTGGTAAAGCAAGACAGAATCCTAATATTAACTTTATTGGAATTGAAAAATATGAATCAATTCTAGTAAGAGCATTAAACAAAGTAGAGGATATCCCATCTAATCTAAGATTTATGTGCGTAGATGCCAAAAACTTAGGAAACTATTTCAAAAATAATGTTGAAACTATTTATTTAAATTTTTCTGACCCGTGGCCTAAAAAAAGACATACTAAAAGAAGATTAACTAGTGAAGAATTTTTAAAAGTCTATAACGAAATATCTAAAAATAAAATAAACATTAAAATGAAAACAGATAATAAATCCTTATTTGCTTATTCAATAATGTCTTTTAACAACAATGGATATAAAATAAATGATATTTCTCTCGATTTACCTGAAGACTATGAAAATAATGTTGTTACTGAATATGAAAGAAAATTTAGAGATTTAGGAGTAACAATTAATTATATAAATGTAGAAAAGGAAGTTAAAAATGAAGAATAAAAAAGGATTTACTTTGGTTGAATTACTTGCTGTAATTGTACTTATTTCACTAATTATGGTTATAGTAGTTCCTCATGTTCAAAAAGTAGCTTATCAATCTAAAGTAAAATTATGCAAATCTAAAATATCTTTAGCTGAAGATGCCTTAAACTTATGGAGTCGGGACAATAATAAATGTTTTACCAAAGAAGGTGGATGCAATATGTTAAGTTATTGTACTTTAGAAGGCAATGAGTCAACATGTATAGTTAAATTTGAAGACTTAGCTAAAAATAATTTAGTCAATTATGACAAAAAGATAGAAGATATAGATACTTTAATTAATCCAATTGATAATTCAAGCTTAAATAATCTTGAATTCAAAGTAACATATAATAGTTATTCAAAAGCAATAAATAGCACAACATCTCAAAATATTGATGAAATATGTAAATAAATAATTTATAATATCATTAAAAATTAAATTCAAGATATTAAAATCTTGTTTTTTTTCGACATTTTTTTAAAGCTTAATATTTTATAATTTAAAAGGTGATGATAAATGATAATATATGTTGATTTAATTATTATTTTTAACTTCTTAATAGACTTATTACTTTTAATTGGCGTATCAGCCTTATTAAAAAGAAAAACTAATATCATCCGTATAATTATTGCTTCTAGTTTTGGCTCATTATCAACAATACTATTATTTTATTTAAACAATAATCTATTATTGTTAACTTATAAATTTGTAACAAGCATCATTATGGTAATTATTAGTTTTAAATATCAGAACTTCAATTATTTTAAAGAAAATCTCATTTATTTATATATCATAAGTATTATTTTAGGTGGTACAATTTACTTACTTAATGATACAGTTACTTTGTCAAATAAAGGCTATATCTTTGAAAATAATGGTTTAAAAATAAATCTTTATATACTTCTACTAATTAGTCCAATCATAATAATTAAATACATAAATAAACAAAAACATTATCATAATGAATATCAAAACTATTACAATATTGAGATTTATTATAATAACAAGGTAATTAAAGATACCGCCTTTTTAGATACAGGAAATAAACTAAAAGATCCATACTTTCATAAACCAATCATTTTAGTTAATTCATCTTTAATAGACGACCATATTAAAACTTTTCTAGTCCCATATTACACTGTTAATAATAAAGATTTATTAGAAGTGTTTTCCCCTCAAAAAATTATGGTTAATAATAAAAAAACTAAAAAAGCTTTAATTGGTTTGTCAGATGTAAACATAAATGGAATAAAAATTATATTAAATAAGGAGATACTATGAGAAAATTAATTGATTTAATATTTAAGTTGTTAAAAATAGATAATAGTTTATTATTTGTTGGTAGTACTGATATATTACCACCACCTTTATCTAAAGAAGAAGAACTAGAAGAAATAATAAAAAGTAAACAAGGTGATATACAAGCTAGAAATAAACTTATAGAACATAATCTTAGATTGGTAGTATTTTTAGCTAAGAAATATGAAAGTACGGGTTATGATTTAGAAGATTTAGTATCTATTGGGTCTATTGGTTTAATTAAAGGAATTGAAACTTATAAACCAGATAAAAATATTAGATTAGCAACCTATGCATCTCGTTGTATTGCCAATGAAATTTTAATGTATATACGTAAAAATAAAAAAAGAAAAACCGAAGTTTCTTTGGAAGATGCTATAAATTATGACACAGAAGGAAATGAATTACATTTAGAAGATATTTTAGGTACTGATAATAATATCGTATTTGACGAATTTTCTTTAAAAGTAGATAAAGATTTATTAAAAAAAGAATTAGTAAAGTTAAATGATCGCGAAAAAGAAATAATGACTCTACGCTATGGTTTAAACAATAATGAAGAATATACGCAAAAAGAAGTAGCAGCTATGTTAGGAATAAGCCAGTCTTACATCTCTCGTATAGAAAAAAAGGTTATAAAAAAACTTCAAACAATAATGGAAGTTAAGTAAAATTTGTAATTTTATGTAAATTTAATGTATTGAAAATTCGTTATTCTTTTGCTATAATGAATACGTAAGCAAGACTTACATAAAATAAAAAAGGAACACCTAATTTTGGTTAGTTAGGTGATTACCATGTTTGATAATTTCACCAAAACCCCCAAAGTTTATGGTGATTTTTTTATATTAGTTTATTTATAATAAATAACAATATAAAAATAATTATTATAAGAAAAAGGATTAGATAATCAATTTTTCTCATAAAATCACTCCTTCCTTTAATTATTAAAGATATGGAGTAATCACCTAAACATATTAGATGTTCCTGAAAATTAATATATCAAATAGATTATAGAATAGTCAATAAAAATATATGAATATTCGCTAAAATTTTAACGTACAAATAAAGGCTGAGCTCTTGCGTTTAAAAAAATAAATAATTATGTATGAATAAACAATTTAAAATCTTTCCACTATAAATTAGAGGAGAGATTTATTTTGGGAAAATATAAAGTTGAAATAACTGGAATTGATACAAACAAATTAAAGGTATTAAAAAATGAAGAAACTATCGATTTATTTAAAAAATATCAAAAAGGGGATAAACTTGCTAAAGATGACATAGTAAATGGTAACCTTAAATTAGTTTTAAGTGTAATTAAACATTATAATAGTGGCAAATATGACATGAATGATTTATTTCAAATTGGAACAGTTGGCTTAATTAAAGCAGTAGATAATTTTTCACTTGATTATGATGTTCGATTCTCTACTTATGCTGTACCGCTTATTTTAGGAGAAGTTAAAAGATTTATTAGAGAGTCAAGCGTTGTAAGAATATCTAGAAGCATTAAAGATACAGCTTATCAAATTCTAAAATATAAAGAAAATTATTTACTTAAAAATGGCATCGAACCATCAAATAAACAAATATGTCATGAATTAAATATTACTGAATATGATTTATCTCTTGCTTTAGAATCATTAATAGAGCCAGTATCAATTTCTGAACCAATTTATAATGATGGAGGAGATACAATTTACTTAGAAGATCAGTTATCAAGTAAAAAAGATTTAATTGATCAAAATGATACAATATCTTTAAATGGTGCCTTAAATCAAATAAACTTAAGAGAAAGAAATGTTCTTTATGCTAGATATATCTATGGTAAAACCCAGTTAGAAATTGCAGCCGACCTAGGAGTATCACAAGCCCAAGTATCACGTATCGAAAAAAATGCCATCAATAATATGAAAAAGTATTTAAGATAAACATATAATTAATTGGTGATATATTATGCTAGTATCCGATATGCAAAATAAAGATATCATAAATCAAAATACAGGTGCTAACCTAGGCAAAATAATTGATATAGACGTAAAAGAAGATGGCTCCATTAACTATTTTGTTGTTGGTTCTCTAAAAATGATTAAAAAATTTTCTGCATCCGAATACAAAATTGATTATTCATCCATTACCAAAATCGGTTCCGACGTAATACTTGTAAATTTAAAATAAACCAAGTATAATATTCATGTGATTAATATGAAAAAAAAGAAATATATCTTTATAACATTTCTAATAATAATTATAGATCAGTTAACAAAATTTTTAATTAATCAAAATATAAATTATCTAAAATCAATTCAAATTATTAAAAATTTTTTTTATTTTACTAATGCTCATAACAATGGAGCAGCTTTTAGTATTCTATCAGGTTATAATTTATTGTTTATTTGTGTAACATTAATAGCTATCTATTTAATAAATAAATATATTGAAAAAAATATCTCATTTTACATATTACTTGGTGGAATAATAGGTAACCTAATAGATCGTTTAATCTTTGGTTATGTTAGAGATTTTCTAGATTTTAGAATCTTTAGTTATAATTTTCCTATATTTAACATCAGTGATATTTGTATATGTTTAGGTATATTTCTAATAATAATAAAAACAATAAAAGAGGATAAAAATGATAATAAGTGAAGAAAACGTTGGAAAAAGAATTGATAAATATTTAAGTGAAAATTTAGATTATTCTCGTACCATTATTCAAAAAATGATTGATAATGAGAATATTAAAGTAAATGATAAAAAAACTAAAGCAAGTTATAAATTAGAACTTAATGACACAGTTTTAATAGATGATAGTTTTAAAGAAGAAACTGATATTTTACCAGAAAATATTAAATTAGACATTGTTTATGAAGATAATGATTTAATGATAATTAATAAACCAAGTGGAATGGTAGTTCATCCTGGAAATGGTAATCAAGAACATACTCTAGTAAATGCTCTTATGGGATATACTACTAATTTAAGTGATGGCAGTAAAACGCGCCCTGGAATTGTTCACCGCATTGACAAAGATACAAGCGGTTTAATGGTTGTTGCTAAAAATAATAAATCACATGAATTACTTGCTGAAGCTTTTAAAAACAAAGATATTCATAGATATTATACGGCATTAGTAATAGGAGAGTTAGATACTTCTGAAGGATTAATTGATGCTCCCATTGGCCGTGATCCAAGTGACCGTAAACGCTACACAGTTACCAAACAAAATGGTAAAAATGCTATCACACATTTTAATATATTAAAAAGGTATAAAGGATATACATTAATAAATTTAAAATTAGAAACTGGAAGGACTCATCAAATAAGAGTTCATATGAAATATATTGGTTATCCAATCTACAATGATCCCGTATACACTAAAATGAAATGCACTCCATTTGGTCAATTCCTTCATTCAAGAGAAATTGATTTTTATCATCCAATAACTAAAGAACATCTTCATTTCACAGCCCCATTACCTAAAGAATTTCAAGACTTTCTAAATACCCTAACTAGTTTAGAATAAACATAACCATTAAAGACATTAAATTTATTCCATTAAATATGATGGGTATAATTCCAAATTTAGAACTATATCTATCTATTTTTTTTGCTTCTAGATAAACTAAGACACTACTAGTTGCGACTATACACATACAAACTATACTTAAAATCAAACTATTAAAAACAAAGAAAAACATTCCAAATACCTGAGTATATATATAATTAATTAAAAATACAAATATATAATTATTATTTAAATCAAAATCAATAAATAACTTATAAAAAGAATAACTAATAAATAAAGAATTTAATCCCCATATAAAAAGATAAATATCATAATTAACGTAAATTAAATGTCTAAAAGTTGTTAAATAACCATAATCAATCGGAAATAAAATTAGCCCTAAATTCCACATTAAAACAATAATTCCAAAGAATACTATTTTTCTTACCATATTTTCTCCTTTACTAACGAATCCTTTTGTTATAAAATATTATATGAAATTAGGTGAAAAGAAATGAATAATTATATGGATCCCAAAGAAGAATTGATAATGAAATTAGTTCATTACTTTATAACTGAAGAAAACTATGAACCAATGATAGTTAATGGTGTTAAAAATGAAATATGGTTAGAAAATTTAGAAGCACCATATAAAGTAATTCGTATTAATTCTAACTATATTCATAATAATGATCAATTAGCGTTCGATAACTATAAAATAAAGAATGTAACCAAACAAATTAAACAAAAAACATTAACATTTAATATGAAAACTTTAAATCTTTTACTAGATGTAGGCGATAATGTTGATTTAACAAATTCTAAAACCATTAATAATTATAAAATAACTGATTTAAAGGATTTAAGAAGTGACAATAATATTGCTGGTATTTTCCCTAAATTAAAAACAGTATCTTTAAAGAAAGATAATTCATTTGATACATTTATAAATATTACTAATGATATTAATACAAAAAGTGCTGAAAAAAATGAACGATTTGAGAGTATATTTGCTCCTAAAAAAATTATTGTTACTAATATACTAATTATATTAAACGTTATAGTTTTTATCTTAACAATGTTTAATGATAACTTATTTAATGCATTAATATTAGATCCATATGGAGTAAGAAATGGTGAAATATATCGTTTAATTACATCTATATTCATGCATGGTTCAATTTATCATTTGGTTGTAAATATGTATTCATTATACGTTATAGGTAATCAATTAGAAACATTTTTAGGTAAATGGAAATACTTGCTTATCTATTTAATTAGTGGATTATCCGGTTCTTTATTATCATGCATATTAACTAATAGTTATTCCCTAGGAGCATCAGGTGCTATCTTTGGATTATTAGGAAGTTTACTATATTTTGGAATGCATTATAGATTATATCTAGGATCAGTTTTACTAAAAGAAATAGTTCCTATTATAGTGCTTAACTTACTTATAGGTTTTACCTTTAGTGGAATTGATAATTGGGCTCACATTGGTGGACTTATTGGTGGAATCTTTATAACTATGGCTCTAGGAATCGATAACAAAACTCAAAAATCAACTAAAATTAATGGATATATTATTCTATCAATCTATTTAATATTCTTAATCTATTTATTAATAAAATAAAATGGCTACCTTAATTGTTAACCATTTTTTTACGTGTTTTACCAATTCCATCAACAGTCATATACATCATAGCTTTAATTTTGGCATCTTTAGTTATAAACTCACCATTATAGTTTGTAAATACATTCTTTCCATCTACTAAACTCTCAGTTAAATCTAATTTATCATTTACAATTAATTTAACATCATCACCTTCAATTATTGATCTATCCATTATTAAATTATTTGCAAACATATTCACATAATGACCAGATATCTTAGAATTAACTACGAATAAATACCCGTTATTACATTCTACAGATGTTGTTTTAACTAAATAACTACTACCAATTAATACATCACAATTATTAGCTTTAATATATAAATAATTATTATCTAATACCAAAGAATCAATTACATACATAATTGGTTTATCCATACCATATTCTTTGGCAATATCTTTATTTTTTTCTTCAATACCTTCAAGATAAAATCGAATTATAAGATGATTTTTGTTTTGGTTTCTAAGTATTTTATTTATATCAACCATACAAATAATTTTACTTGGTGTTTCGATAACATATCCTAAATTACCAGTAAAATTTTCTAATAACTTATTTCTTATAAATTCCTTAAACATTAATTAAAGCCTCCATTTGCTCTTATTATAATGTACCAAAAAAATATTATCAAGTTATTACTTTACATTTATTTCGTAAACTAATTAAATAATTAATTAATTCTCTAAATATTTATGATACCATTTAAATAGGTGATACTTTAAATGAGAATGAAAATAAAAAGAATAGAAAAACTAAATAAAGCAATTGATCGTTATGATCAATTAATTGATGAAACAGAAAGAAATAAATTTATTCAAAAAGTTAAAACAGTTGTAAGTATAGGAACATCTTTATTATTACTTTCTTGTACAGTTATAACTGCAAATGAAGTAGCATATGCTAATATTTTAAGCTTAACTAAAACGATTCTTTTAACAATTGCTACAACATTATCAACTGGAGGTGTATATGTTAACACTCGAGGCATTCAAGCACTTAATGATGACATTAGAAAATATAAAAAAATAAAAAAAGTATTAATATCAGGAGATGAAAAATTACAGCGATCCTTCTTAGAAGATGAGTATCCTGGTTTATATGATAATATTGTTGATGTATATGAAAATAATAAATATTATAATCAAAATTCTATAAATTATAATAGAGGAGTAAGAACTAGTGGAAGATAAATATTTAATAACTTTAGATAATAATGATGAGTATGTAATTATAAGTAAAATAGAATATAATAATGAAATATATTGTTATTTAGGAAAAATAGGCATTAATTTTAATTATTTATATGGAAAAATTATTAATGATGAATTAGAAATTATAACCGATCCAAAATTAATAAATTATTTAAAACCTTTACTAGCTGAAAATGCTTAAGGAAGTTTTTTATGTATACAATTTATGATTATTTAAAATATTATGGAAAAATAAAAATAGATGAAATTAAATGGAATGTTCAAGATAATTTAATGTGTTCTCTTTTATCTTATCTTCCATTTGAATCATTTTGTAAAAAATATAGTTTATTAGATTTCTATAATTATATCGATCAAAATAAAGAAATAGCACTTCAAAGTAAATCAAGTCAAAAATCTTTCGATTTATTAAAAAAATTACTTGAATTACCAAGATACAAAGATTTATATATTACAAATTCTGAATATATTTTAAATGATGAAACTCAGTTTAGTGCTATTACATATTCTATTCAAAAAAACACTATTGTATCATTTAGAGGATCAGATGATTCCATGATAAGTTGGATTGAAAATTTAAAAATTGCTTATACCTATCCTACTATTACTCAAGAGCATGCTATTAATTATTTAAATAATGTTAAAGGAAGCAATATCTTTGTAAATGGACATTCCAAAGGTGGTAATTTAGCTTTAGTTAGTGCTATGGAGTGCAAAAGTAGGATATATAATAAAATTAAAAGGGTAGATAACTTTGATGGACCTGGTTTAAGAAAAGAAGAATTTATGTCAAAAAAATATCAAAAAATATCTTCTAAATTACATAATTATTTACCAAGTGATTCCTTTGTAGGAAGTTTGCTTTACAATGATAATTATAATTACATTAAATCAAATGGAATGGGAATAAAAGTTCATTATCCTTATTCATGGATTTTATTTGGTGAAGTTTTTATTAAACAAAAGTCAAACTCATTTTCCACAAAATTACATGATATTACTACTAATGGATTTTCCAAAATAAATCAAAATGATTTGCAAAAAACTTTTGATGCTATCATAAATTATTTAGTTGATAATAAAAAAGCAAAATTGAACATTAAAGAAATTTATAATATAATTTTAAATATCAAAGATATTGATAAGAACACCAAGGATTATTTTATTAAAATTCTAACAATCATAGGAAACGAACTAATAAGTCCAAAAAAAGAAAAGTAACAAAACTTAAGTTTAATAAGTTAAATTACTTTTCTTTTTTAATTTATTTTTCTATAAAGACCAATTGCTTTACCTAAAATAGTACAATTAGGTAATATAATTGGAGCCATCGTATCATTTTCAGGTTGTAATCTAATATGGCCATCTTCTTTATAATATCTTTTTAATGTAACTTCATTTTCTTCAGTCATTGCAACAATTATTTCGCCATTTCTAGCAACTCTTTGTTTTTGCACAATAACTATATCTCCATCTAAAATTCCCGCATTTATCATACTTTCACCTGATACTTTAAGAGTAAAAATAGTCTCTTTAGGTGGTACTAATTCAACCGGTAACGAAAAATATTCATTCGGATTTTCAATAGCCTCAATTGGAGTGCCTGCAGTAACTTTTCCTAATAATGGTACTTTAACAACCTCTTCATTTTTAGGAACATATTCATTTTCGCATAAAACCTCAATAGTTCTAAATTTTCCTTTACCTTTTCTAATAAATCCTTTGTCCTGTAACTGTGATAAATGAGAATGAACTGTCGCTGGGCTAGAAAGGTTTAATCCCTGACAAATTTCTCTAACAGTTGGTGCATATCCATGACTTACAACATATTTCTTTATATATTGAAGTACAACTTTTTGTTTTTTGGTTAATTTTTTTTCGTCCATAATTCCTCCTTACGTGTATATTAACATACGTAAAATAAAAAGTCAAACAATTGTTTAAAAAAATATTGACAAATACATTTGTTTGGTTTATATTAATATTGTTGGAAGGAGTGGTAGTAATGACTAACACATTAAAAGAATATAAAGGATTAATTATTTTTTATCTAATCGTATTAATAATTATTGTTGCAATTGGTTTTCGGAGTAAACAAATAGATAATTACTCTAAAAACCTTAATATTATTACCACAATTGCTTAAAGTATGATATAATCATTAACGAAGTTGGTGGTATAAATGAATTATCCAAGCATGGCGGACGCCAGAAAAAGAGGAAAAGAAGAAGTAAAATATTTATATGAAGATCGTAATTATAATGAAGTATTTAAAGGAAAAAAATATTTTATTAAAACTTATGGTTGTCAAATGAATGTTCACGATAGTGAAGAAATTAAAAAAATATTAGAAAATTTAGGTTATACCGAAATAGCAGATTATGAACAAGCTGATTTAATTATTTTAAATACTTGTGCTATAAGAGAAAATGCTCATGATAAAGTATTTGGCTTTTTAGGAAGATGTAAACATTTAAAGAAAACTAATAAAGATTTAATTATTGGACTTTGTGGATGTATGGCTCAAGAAGAAAATGTTGTAAAAGAAATAAGAGAAAAACATAAATATATTGATATAGTTTTTGGTACACACAATATGAATGAATTACCTGATATGTTAATGAATTTCTATGGTAAGCAATCAATTAATGTTTATAGCAAAGAAGGAGACGTAATTGAATTTGGTAATCTTTATAAAAGAGATTCTAAAATAACAGCATGGGTAAACATAATGTATGGTTGCGATAAATTTTGTACTTATTGTATAGTCCCTTATACTAGAGGAAAACAAAGAAGTCGTAAATCAGAAGATATTCTAAAAGAAGTTAAAGAACTAAAAGAACAAGGATATAAAGAAATAACTTTATTAGGTCAAAATGTTAATGCTTATGGTAAAGACTTAGATGGCGAAATTGAATTTAGTAAATTACTTGAAAAGGTTAGTGATACAGGAATTGAAAGAATTAGATTTGTAACATCTCATCCGTGGGATTTTACTGATAAAATGATTGATGTTATAGCATCAAGAGAAAATATTATGCCATATATTCATTTACCATTACAAAGTGGATCAAATAAAATTTTAAAATTAATGGGTAGAAGATATACGAAAGAAGAATACTTAGAACTATTTAATAAAATACGTAATAAGGTTAAGAATGCCTCAATTACGACAGATATAATAGTGGCTTTCCCAGGTGAAACAGAGGAAGACTTTAATGATACATTAGATGTAGTTAATACATGTAAATATGATGGAGCGTTTACCTTTATTTATTCTCCAAGAGAAAACACCCCTGCTGCAAAAATGAAAAATGATTTAACAGAAGAAGAGAAAGAAGATAGATTACATCGTTTAAATGAAATAGTTAATAAATATTCTAAAGAAAGTAATGAAAGAATGCTTAACACTATACAAAAGGTATTAGTTACTGGAATATCTGAAAAAGATAGTAAAAAAGTATGTGGATATACAGAAAATATGAAATTAGTTAATGTATCAGCACCAATAGAAACAATTGGAAAAATTATAAATGTTAAAATAACGGATGCTAAAAGCTTTAGTTTAGATGGAGAAATAATCGAAAATTAAATTAAAGCTTCTCATGCTGGAATAGCTCAATTAGGTAGAGCAACTGAATCGTAATCAGTAGGTTGGAGGTTCGATTCCTCTTTCTAGCACCATTAGAATATTAGAATTGCCTTAAAATAAGGCTTTTTTTAATTTTTTAGAAACTTATCTTCTATTTCAATTTTATTCATGATGATAGAGCAATTATTAGAATATTCCCTATGGAAGATTATAATAAAATTGATCCTGATATTAAGATGAAAGAATATAGATATGGAATTATCTATATAAGGGGCAAAGATGAATTTCAAATGGAAGATATTAATACTGCATTTTACTATATACCTGATGAATCAAATGATAGTGTTATTTATGTGAAAGAGCCTGCTCCTACCCAAATTGGAGTAAAACCTGTTAAAAAGGAACTACTATGAGAAGAAGAATAAAATGCGAACACGTTTTGTTGAAACTTGTTTCAATGAAAGTGTGAAAAGCATTTTATAAAGCTTATGTAATTTTGTTTTATTACGAAGTTTTAAAACATTATGGAATAAGTCAAAAAGGGTTCTAGGGAATCCCTAGCCCACAAGGTAATTTTGATGCTTGCGTCAAAATACCTAGGGGGTTAAATATTTTGTCAAAAACAAGTAGGCTGAAAGAAAGGATGGTGATTTATTATGTCAGAACTTGCCTATTCACTACATTTGGGTAGTGATAAAAATAGAAAAAATGTATCACGAGCAAGAGCAAAAACTAATGCTAGTGGAACTACATCTTTAAGTAATAATGCAATTCAAAATGCTAGACAACTATCTCGTGTTGATAAACATAATTATCGTAAGTATGATGATAAATGGCATTTAATTGAAATAGTTAGAGGTACTACTTCACTATATGATGATGTTAAAAATTTATATAAAGAAGAGTTTGAAGAAGCAAGACTTGAATATAATGCAAAACAAACAAGAGATAATAGAAAAATAGATGACTATTTCAAAAAGATTAGTGATAATTCAAAAAATGATTTGGCTTGCGAGATAATTATTGAACTTGGAGATAAAAAGTACTGGGATACTAAAGATGATAATTTTAAACATAAAATGTCTAATGTCTATAAAGAACAAGTAAAAGATTTAGAAAATCTAATTCCAAATTTTAAAGTGGCAAGTGCTATTATTCATTATGATGAAACAAGTCCACATATGCATATTGTAGATGTTCCAATAAAATATAAAAGTAAAAATGGTATGTCTAAACAAGTTAGTAAATCTGATGTTTTTACTAAAACAAAACTAATAGAACTTCAAGATAAAATGAGAAAATTATGTATTGCAAGTTTTAATAAGGAATATGGTTTAAATAGTATTTTAAAAACAAAGAAAAGAGGTAGAAATAAAGATATCAATGTTAAGGATATGGATGGCTATATGGAAATGCAAGAATAAATGTCTAAAAACCAAGAACGATTAGAAAAAGCAAATACAAAATCAAAAGAATTAGATAGTAATTCTAACGAAGTTAAAGAAATAGTTAATAATTTAAAGACAACTTTAACTAGCAAAGATAAATATGTTTTAAGGCAAGATGAAAAAGCAAATATAGTTAGTTTTATTCAGCAGGTAAATTCTACTAATGATGAATATAAGAAAATACAAAAGTTATCAGTAACACTTAATAATGTAGATACTGAATTACAAGAAAATAGAGAAAAAATTAAAATACTCACTGAAAATAATGATGCTTTGCATATTAAGGTTAAATCACTTGAAAAAAGGTAGATAAACAAAAGAATGAGATAGATGACCTTAAACAAGAAAATTCAAAATTAAAAAGAACTATTAATTATTTTGAAAATTTATTTGATAGATTGGTAAACTTTATTAAAAAACGAATCTTTGGAAAAGAAAAGAATCGAGAAGATTATATACACTTTTCAAAGAAATTATATGAGCATGGAATATTTAGTGATGAAACAATAGAAGATATTAGAGATGACTACAGGTTTGCTAAAGAACACAATAACAACAAAGAAAAAGACGATTTTGATATAGAAATATAATGTATCAATGCTACTTTTTTCTTTTTTATTTACCATTTAAAGACTAATCAATAATTTTCTGATATAATATATTCAATTGGTGGTTACTAATCGAAAGGATGGCTATATGAACTTAAAAGAAATACACGAAAAAGAAAAGATAATAAATTCATATTTTAGAAAAAAATATGATTATGAAAATGAAGAAATTTTCTATAAACAGGTATTAGAATTAATTTGCGAATTAAGTGAATTTGCTTATGAAACTAAGTGTTTTAAATATTGGAAAGATGAAAAACAAAGTAGCCCTGATATAACAATACCTGAGTTTGCTGATTGCTTGATGATTACTTTATGTTTTTGTGATTTAGCTAATATTGAAGAAATACAAATAGAAGATATATCTGAAACTGATATGGTTAAGTTATTTATAGAATCAAATAAACTTGCTTCTTCATTAACAATAAATCTAGATAAAGAAAAGTTATTAAAACTATTATCTTATTTAATAGCATTATCTAAATTATTGAATTATAGTGATGAAGAATTAAATAATTATTGTCTAGAAAAAATGAATAAAACTTTAAAAATGATAAGTAAATAACTAGAAAGTTGGTGAAAAAATGTATTTGCAATATTACTTGGAGCAACTTGATTATTCAAACTTACCCAATTTTCTTATTAAATATTTAAAAAACTCCATCTTTATTGAGGTTAAAAAATATTGGTTATTTTTGTGGAATGGACTATGTTTCAAAAGATATATATGATTTTAGAGAGTATATAAGTAGATATGATCATTCGTTAACAGTTTGTTTGATAGTTTATAAATTAACAAAAGATAAAAAAGCAACATGAAATATCATTTTTAAAATCTAAAATAAGTGATTTAAAAAATACTCTTGTATACTGGAAAGATAAATTTGAAAAAACTAATATCTTTCTTACACGATAAATTTCATAGTTGGTATGATAAAGATGATAAATATATTGATGTTGTTAATGATATGTATGATGATAATGTTTTAGATGATGATGACATTGAAGATTTAGATTTAAGCAAAGAAAAAGAAGATTATGAAGGATAATTTAGAAAAAGTATAGTTTTTTGGTTTCAATAACATAAAAGTATGTTATAATAAACAACTAGACAAAGGAGGGGTTAGATATGTTTGGAAAGAAAAAACAAAATCAAAAAAACAATCAACTAAATTTTAAAAGTGATAATTATAAAATAAACGATAGTTATAAAACCGATGATTTAGTAGTCGCTAATTTAGAATATATATCAAGTGAAGCAACGCCATATGGTCCTATGGTTAAGCAAACAGAACAAAAATATATATTTGAAATGTTAAATGAAAACGGTAAAACTAGATATAGGGAAATATTTACCGGTTTTATAGCTGATGCAGAGGAAAGTCATTATTTTGATTTACCATATGTTGTAAATATTGTATCTTTAAAAGAATGTGTTCCGTCAGTTGCAGAGAATATACCAAAATATGGTTTATTATTAGTTTTAAATGAAGTAAATACAAAAAAATTAAAAAAATAATTTTAATATAAATAAGGGCTAGTAGAGACTTATTAATATGATAAGGAATACTATGCTCTTTTTTAGTAGTTAGGAGTGATTTTTAAATGGAAAATAAAATAGATGAATTAATTAAAAGTATAGATAGATTAAACTCATTTTCGTGGGAAGATATAATAAGTTTAGTAGCACTTATTGGATCTTGGATAACAATTTTTATTTTATTGAAAGATAAACATAATGAAAATAGACCATATTTACAAGTTACATTTGAATTAGTGAAATCTAATCTTACCTGTGTGGTATTAAGAAATGTTGGGAAAGTGCCATTAGTTTTAACACATATACATTATAACGAAGATTTTATAAATCAATTAGACGAAAGAGATAGAAGATACTTAAATGATAATACTGTAAATAACTTAACTATTTTCCCCGGAAAAGAATGGATTGTTTGTTTAGGTGTTATTGTTCCAGATATATTAAACAAATTTGAATTAAAAAAATTAAAAGTTAAATATGAATATAAAAAATTAAATGGTATAAAAAAATATAAAGAAAATACTGAAATAGATTTTGAACAATATTCTAGATTTTTAGTTTATATTTCTGAAATTGATGAGTTAAAACAAGTTAATGAAAAAATAGAAAAAACATCTAAAAATATTGAAAAAAGACTAAAAAATATTGAAACTAGTATTGCTCAGTATCATAATATCGAAGATACATTTATAAAAACGGTCGCTAATGGTTTTATAGAAAAGGATAAATAATTTTTTCAAAAGTATTGCATTTTATCGATAAAAAGTGTATATTATTTATCGAGATGTGCCTAGGAAACTTTAGAAGCCTTAGGTCTTTTTCATTTTTATAAAACAATTTATCAAAATTAATTAAAGTCATGGTATAATGATTATAGAATTAAATTATTTATTTATTTGTTGTGATGTTTTCGGACTATCTTAACTATCGCACCATATTAATAATAAACTCGATCTTTTCGAGATAACAAAAAACTACTACTATCAAATTGAATTGAAAGTAGTTTTATTTCCTAATTTAAAATATTAAGAAATGCCTAATTTTACTATATAACATCTTGAGTTTATTAAATCAAAGTGTTATTATTAAACGCGAGGTCGATTTTTATGAATAAACATTATGTGAAAGAAAATTTATATAAAGCAAGAATAACTTGCTATACACCATCGGGAGATCTTGATGATTGCAATTATGATCCAAATTTAGAACAAACTAAAACATATAAAACATTAGTCTACAATTACCATGGAATATATATAGATGTATTAAATAGAGAAAATATTTTAAATAAAAGTACTTATTCTAAATTTGAAGAACCAGTTATAAGTTCAGACGGAAACGTTTATACTTTAGATATTAATTCTTTAAAACCAGTATTTAGAAATCAATCATATGCTAAAAAACTAGTTTATGAAAGAAAACAAAAAATTAGTCACATTAACTAATATTTATATTAGATAAAATTATAATTGAAGAAATCTAAAAGGCATGGGTATTATGATTACATTTCATATGTCTTTTTTTATCTTTCACATCTTTCTCTTAAAAAATATAAATGGTATTTTGACTATTATTTATTCTCATTTGATTTCTTTAATAGGCCATTTTCATAAATGATTATTACAAAATTAAATAAATAATATTTAATCATAAAATATAAAAAGTACACAATTTTTAAAAATCTTGTGTACTTTTTGTTATATAGCCCAAAATATTCATTGTTTCAACTAGTTGTTAATGTTCTAACATTATCTCACTTAACATAAATCTATCCTAATCTATATGTTTTACCTTTCCCATCCTTATTTGCTTTCATTTTATAAGTATTAACATTATCTAAAATATCTTCAATATATTCTTTAATATTTTCTAATCTTTCAATTTTGTTTTCCACATCATCGTCTATATTTTCTAAGTTTTCTAAATCTTCGACACTTTCTATATCATCTTCACCTAAAATATCGTCACTAAAGATAACTAACCATTTTCTAAGTTCTGTTACATCCTCATCACTTAAAAATAATAATCCTGCTTTAAAAGAACAAACTATCAAGTTAAAATCTATTATATTTTCAGATAATTCACAATCAAGAATATCAAAATCATCAATTAAAGCAAATTCAAGTAAATTTTCCAAATCTACTTTTGCATTTTCCATTCCAAATTTAGAAAAGATATAATTTTCAAATATATTGTATTTAGAATTAGTTCTAATATTATCCCAAAAAGAACATTTAGTAACAAAGAAATCATTATCAATCATTTCATCTTCAATTATAGGCGAAACAAAAGAATATAAATACTTTTTCTTAACAACTCTTATATCATCACATTCACTTAAAAATAGCATATTCATTTTATGATATTCCTGTGATAAATTATAATTCATAACTCTTATATAATCTAAACTTTCATCTTTATTAGATTCAAATATTTTTAAATCAGTATCTAAATTTTCAGCAACAAATCTATTATCCCTTATTAACATCAATTTTAGTTTTTCATATATTCTATAATAACTTAAAAAACTAGCATCTTCATAATCACATATTGCATAAATAGAACTAGCGTTAAAATCAGGTGCTGTCATGGAAAAAATATATTCTAAACATCCACTTAAATGTTCATAACCTTTATCAAAATAGTTATATAAATTATTTTCACTTGCTATTAATATTTTAAGCATATATTTATATTTATTAAATAATTTATCATCTTCATTTTCTTCTAATTCACTTAATTTCTCATAAAGTGTATAAATTTTTTTATCAATATCTAAAATATTTTTAATTATTTCTAAATCATTTTTATTCATGATTAACCACCCTTACAAATAGAGTAGCATAAAATATTAAAAAAACAAACAAAAAAGAACGAATTTCTTCGTTCCTACTATCTGTTATAGAATTCAACTACTAATGATTCATTAACATCAGCGTTAAGTTCACTTCTTTCTGGATATCTAACATAAGTTCCAGTCATCTTATTAGCATCAAATTCAACAAATTTAGCTCTAGCAACAACATTTTCTAAAGCTTGTTTCATTGCTGGATGATTTAAAGATTTTTCTTTAACACTAATTACATCACCAGGTTTAACTGTATAAGAAGGAATATTAACACTCTTTCCATTTACAGTAATATGACCATGGTTAACAAGTTGTCTAGCACCTCTTCTTGTGTTAGCAAGACCCATACGGTAAACAATGTTATCTAATCTACTTTCAAGTAATTTAAGTAAATTTTCACCATGAATACCACTCATCTTACCAGCTCTTTCAAAAGTACGAGCAAATTGTTTTTCACTTAATCCATACATAAATCTTAATTTTTGTTTTTCTTCTAATTGGATTCCATATTCACTAGATTTTTTTCTTCTACTTGTTCCATGAATTCCAGGAGCATAAGGTCTTTTAGCAAGTTCCTTACCATTTTCTAAAACAGAAAATCCTAATCTACGAGATTTCTTATAAACAGGACCAGTATATCTTGACATATTTATTTCTCCTTTCTATATATTTGATAAGAGTTATTTATACTTATTAACTATCTAACAGTTTATTATCTTTTTCCCTTAGGCAGTTTAAGTTACTAAAGTTATTTCAAATAAACAATTAAATATAAGCATATACCTGCCTCAAATCACTCACTATTATAACATAATTATTTCAATTGTCAAATTAATTCATTTATGCTATCATTAAAAAGAATAGAGAGGTTGCCATGACAAGATTAAAAGACCATTTTTTAATAAGAAATTATGAAGAAGCTAAATCATTTGACGAAGCAATGATTACAGGTAGAAACTATCGTATTACAGTGTTAAGTGAAGTCTTAATTAGATTAGAATATTCTCCTGAAGGAAGATTT
This sequence comes from uncultured Bacilli bacterium, assembly GCA_934090795.1. Lineage (GTDB taxonomy): Bacteria > Bacillota_I > Bacilli_A > RF39 > UBA660 > CAG-533. The sequence continues at coordinate 12,110 of CAKOJQ010000011.1, read as the reverse complement.
GAAAATAGACCTACTGAACTAGCAACATTTAGAAGATTTCAGCCACCTAAATTCTTTATCAAAAATGATCTAGAATTTTTAACAATAACAACCAATTACTTTAAACTAGAATATCAAAAAGAAAAACCATTTTATGGAACTAAATTAGCACCAGATATAAACCTAAGAGTAAGTTTAAGTAACACCGATAAAATATGGTATTTTGGTGCCCCAGAAGCTAGAAACTTTAAAGGAACAACTTATTCTTTAGACAATGCTGAAGGTAGTATTTCCTTTGAAAAAGGACTTTATTCTACTGATGGTTTTGCTTCTATCGACGATAGTAAATCTCTAATTCTTAATGAAGATGGATCTTTAATAAAAAGAGAAGACCAAAGAATAGACACTTATTTATTTTTATATCGTAAAGATTTTGGCTTTTGTTTAAGAGATTATTTTAAATTAACAGGTAAACCTCCATTAATTCCCAGATATGCTTTAGGTAATTGGTGGAATAAGAATGTAGCCTATACTGATAAACAAATTGAAGAACTTATAGAAAACTTTAAATTTCATAATATTCCTCTATCAGTTTTATTATTAAATAAAAACTGGCATATCATGCATGAGGGAACATCCACAGGTTTTACTTTTAATTATAAACTAATTGATAACCCTAAAGAATTAATTGATAATTTGCATAGTAAAAATATTCATATAGGTTTAAATATTAATCCCATGGAAGGAATATCTCCTGATGAAATAGCTTATTCTAGATTTAAACAAGAATCAAAATATGAAGGAGAAGGCATTATTCCTTTTAATGTTTATAATCCTGATATGCTAAATGCTTACTTTGATGAATTAATTAAACCACTTTATGACTTTGGAACTGATTTTTTCTGGATTGATTATAATAACCCTAAAAATATAAGTATTCTTAGAACTTTAAATCGTTATCACACTGATGACTTTAAAAGATTTTATAATAAAAGACCTATGATTCTTTCTCGTAATGGTTTAATTGCATCTCATAAATATCCAGTTCTTTATAGTGGCGAAACAATTGTAAGCTGGAAAAACTTAAATTTAATACCAGAATTCAATTCTAAATCTTCAAATATTGGTCTTAGTTTTTGGTCTCATGATATAGGCGGCTATAAACTAGGCATTGAAGATCCTGAACTTTATATGCGTTTTGTTCAGTTAGGTGCGTATTCTCCAATTTTAAGATTTTCCTCAGATTCTTCTCATTATTATAAAAGAGAGCCGTGGTTATGGGATGTTAAAACCTATCTTATAGTTAAAGATTATTTAAATTTAAGACATCGTTTAATTCCTTATATATATACTGAAAGTTACAAATATAGTCAAACAGGCTTACCATTAATACAACCAATTTATTATCGCTATCCTGAAATATATGATGAACTAGATTATAAAAATGAATATTATTTTGGTAGTGAATTATTTATATCCCCAATTACAACTAAAAAGAATATTATTATGAATAGAACTGTTCAAAGAATATTTTTACCTAATGGAATATGGTATGATTTTAAAACTGGCAAAAAATTCATGGGAGGAAAACGTTACGTCACATTTTACGAAGATGAAGATTATCCCGTATTTGCTAAAAGAGGAACTATTATCCCTCTAGCAATATTAAATGAAAAAAATCTAAATGATACATCAAATCCCAAAGATTTAGAGATTCAAATATTTCCAGGTCAAAGTAATACTTATAAACTTTACGAAGATGATGGAACAACCCTTGAATATGAAAAAGGAGCTTACTTAATAACTGACATAGATTACAATTATCAATTAAATAATTATACTGTCATAATTAGACCAACTAGTGGAACACCTAAAGTAGTTATGCCTACTAGAAACTATAAAATAAGATTTAGAAATGTTCGTAAACCAAGTGATGTTATTGTCTATATTGGCGAAAATAAAATAGATAACTATGAATATTCTATAGAAGAAAATGACTTTTTAGTGATTATTCCAAATGTACCAACAGATACCCAATTATCAGTAAATTGTAAAGGTAAAGATATCGAAATAGAAGCCGAAAGAATTATTAATGAAGATTTAGATTCTATTCTTTCTGATTTACAAATTACTACTGATTTAAAAGAAAAAGTAGCAAAAGTATTATTTAGTGATGAAGAAATAAGAACTAAAAGAATTGCAATTCGTAAACTAAAAAGGCATGGATTACATCCTAAATATGTTACCATGTTCTTAAAATTACTCGAATATATAGCAGAATTATAAAAAATAATATATAATCATAATAGAAGGTGAACAAAGTGAAACAAAATAAATTTATAGTACCAATTATTTTAATAATTATATTAACCATTGTAATATTTATTGGTTTAACATACGCATATTTTGATTTAAACATAAAAGCAGAAGAATCATCAACCATGACTATTGGAGGAGCTGAAGTATCCGCTAGTTTTGTATCAACAAGTACTATAACTGTTGAAGATGCACTTCCAGGCGATAGTCCTATAGGATTTAAAGATTTTTCAATAACAACTAAAAATACTTCTAATAATTCTTATAAATTATATTTAAAGACAGTAATAGATTCAAATACATTTACTGATACTGAAAATGATGGTGTGCTTTATTATGATATTTATAGTGGTGAAAATCATGATACAGTCGTACAAGAAAAGACAATGTTTCCAACAATCTCATTTGGAAAATTCATACTAAAAGAATTGACTATCCCTGCTAAAACAAACACAACAACTCAGTATCGCTTAAATTTGTATTTTCCAGAATCAGACAAAGTTCAAAATAAAAATGGAAGACTTATTTTAAATGCTTCACTTTCACTTGATTCTGATAATGTTCTTGATTATGTTAATACTGATATAAATGTAACAATTTACGATCCTATTGCAAACACAAATACTACAATAATTGGAAAAAAAGGAAAAAATATAATACTACCAACTGCAAAAGTATATGAAGATTGTGAATTTTCTAATTACGAAATAAAAGATGGAATAGGAAAAATTAATGAAAATACCATAAATGCTTTAACAGATGTCACAGTAAGAATAAATTATAAATGTAATATTAATTTTGATTTTATAACCTATGATTATATTGCACCTACAACTGATGTAGCGGAACCATATTACACTTTTACTGCACCTATTTCTGGAACATATAAACTAGAAGCATGGGGCGCTCAAGGTGGCGGTGCTAACGGCGGATATGGTGGATATTCTGCTGGTAAAATCAATTTAAAAAATGATGATGTATTATATGTTTATGTTGGAGGACAAGGTGCTTCTGTTAACAAAACTAAAAATGTAGGTGGATATAATGGAGGAGGATTTTCTGGCAATTTTAGTGATGCCCATTCTTATGGTGGTGGCGGTGCTACACATTTTGCTGATACATCTGGTTTGTTAAAAAATTTATCAAATAAAATTGATAATATTATTATGGTTGCCGGTGGTGGCGGTGGTACAACTTCAAATCTTACAACAATTGGTGGTGCTGGTGGCGGTTATGTTGGAGGCAGGGGAACATCTTCATCAAATTTTAATAATAGTACATATTTGCCTGGTGGTGGAACTCAAACAGGTGCTGGATTTGCTTATGAAGGAAGTGTAAGACAAGGTATATTTGGAGCTGGCATTCAAAGCTATACTAGTGGTTGGGGTGGTGGCGGCGGTGCCGGTTTATATGGTGGCTCAAATGGTTTTGGTACTACTGGTGCTGGTGGATCATCGTATATTGGTAATACATTATTAATAAATAAAATGATGTATTGTTATAACTGCACTGAATCAAATGATGAATCAACCAAAACCGTTTCAACTACCTGTCATAGCGAAACACCAACTGAAAATTGTGCTAAAGAAGGAAATGGTTATGCTAAAATAACTTTAATAAGATAATATTCGAACTAAATATAATAAAGTGAAGGAAAATTATTTCCTTCTTTTAGATAGAAATGAAAAATACAATAAAAAAAGGAGTGTACGGTGGCGACTACCAGAACTTAAGTCTGTGGCAACTAAAGGTCACTTTATTGAGTGAAGTAGAAAATTATAATCGAAAGCCAAAAATAATAAATTTTAATTTATTATCTCTGCTCCGTGAATATTAAAGACACGATTGCTAATATTTTTGTTAATGCCATTGGTAGTATTTCCCCTGCGTTTCGTATCGGATAATTAATTAATTCAAAAATAAGATTTAAACAGATCTTATTTTTATTTTGCAATTTTTTAAGAAACTTGAATAAAAAACAAGTAAATTGTAATCTCACGTGTAATAAATATATATAGAAGAGGAGGAAAAATATTTTCTCCTTTTAGAAAGGAATAAAATATATGCTAAAATTAAAAACAATTTATGATTTAGAAAAAATAAATTATAATCTTAAATTAATTAATACAACTAATTATTTAAAGAGTAATAATGATTTTCAGTTACCAATAATTAATGAAGAAGTATTTAAATATTTATTTATTAAATATAATTTATATTTTAAAACTATTATATCTAAAATATTTAATATTGAACTTAATTACATTATTAATTCTTATGTTATTACCGATGATAGTTTTAATTATATGAGATATGAACCTAATAAACCAGTAATCGATATATTTATAGATTCATCTAATATTAGTAGTAATTATAATAATAAATTATTAACTAGTAATAATTTATATATCTTTCGTTTTGAATTAAATGAATATTTAACATTAAATAATGTAAAAATTGGCTATACTTCCATCGTATTACAAACTTATGAAGATAATAATAATTTTTTAATTGAAAAGTATGTTTATAGTGATTATAAAACAGGAGAGATTATTAAAAATACTCCTTTAACTACTTATGTATCTTTAAATAAATTAAATAAGGTTAATAGTTGGTTAACTAAAGCATTAAAACTATTAACATCAATAAGTATTAGTTATTCATATGAATTAGCAGGTAATAATGAAATTTTACTTAATATTGTTAAATTAATAGAAAATTATTCAAATAAACCAATGAATCTACTAATATTAGATGACAATGTTACGTGTATTAGCTACAAATAATTATTGATAATAAGAAAAAAATCAGAAAGAAGGACAAAATGAATTATTATGAAGAAATAAAAAATAAAATAATCGATAATGAAATATATTGTAAAGTAAAAGATTATTCAAAAGAAAGAAATACTGTTAACACTTATTTTGAAATAGGTAGATTATTAAATGAAGCAGGTGGTAAATATGGCGATAATATTATTGATGAATATTCTGAACGATTAGTTATAGAAGTAGGTAAAAAATATAATCGACGTACATTATTTAGAATGAAACAGTTTTATAAAGTATTTAATGATGAAAAAGTGTCGACACTGTCGACACAATTGACTTGGAGTCATTATACAGAATTATTAAAACTAAAAAATACCAACGCAATAATATACTATATAAGAATTTGTAATAACTTAAATATTAGTATAAGAGAATTACGAAATAGAATTAAAACCAAAGAATATGAAAGACTTAGTGAAAGTGCAAAAGCAAAACTTATTGCTAACGAACAATCATTATTACCAGATTTAGTAAAGAATCCAATATTAATTAAAAACACAAATAAATATAATGAAATATCTGAAAAAATACTTCAACAAATCATTTTGGAAGATATTGAATCATTTATGAAAGAATTAGGGACTGGCTTTTGTTTTATAGGAAAGGAATATCCTATAAAATTAGGTGATAGATATAATTATATTGATTTACTGTTATATAACATAGAGTTTAATTGTTATGCTGTAATAGAACTTAAAGTAACAAGATTAAAGAAAGAACATATTGGACAAATAGAAGTATATATGAATTATATAGATAAGAATTTAAAAAAATCAAATCAAGATAGGACAATTGGAATAATTGTGTGTAAAGAGAATAATGAATATATTATTGAATATTGTAGTGATAAAAGAATTATAGCTAGAAATTATGAATTAGTATAGAAAGAAGGAAGATAAATGAATTATTATGAAGAAATAAAAAATAAAATAATCGATAATGAAATATACTCTAAAGTAAAAGATTATTCAAAAGAAAGAAATACTGTAAATTCTTATTTTGAAATAGGTAGACTATTAACCGAAGCAGGTGGTAAATATGGCGATAATATTATTGACGAATATTCTAAAAGATTAGTTGTAGAAGTAGGTAAAAAATATAATCGGCGTACATTATTTAGGATGAAGCAATTTTATAAAGTATTTAGTGATGAAAAAGTGTCGCCGATGGCGACACAATTGTCATGGTCAAACTGTAGATTATTATTATCTATCAAGGATTACAATGAGATAAATTATTATATTAATCAAATTAAAAAATGTTATAATTTTGAAATGATAAACAATTTATTTGTTAATTGAAAAAGGTGCGACATTGTAGTGCCAATTAAGTTGGAACAAATATTGTTATATAAAAAAGTGTCCCCACTGGAGACACAATTGACACTCAAATAGTTATTAAATATTATCTGGAATAAGTATACTTAAATAATTAATAATATCTTGTTTACTATATTTATTATCACTCTTTAAATAATTAAGTCCAACCATTGAAACAGCACCTAAATAAAAATTGATAATAACATCAGATGGAACACTCTTTCTATCAATATTACTAATATTTAATCTTTTATTAATATCTTTAATAGTAGTATCTAAAATAATATCAACAACTAAACTATTTCTATTACTTAAAATTATTGAGTAATAGATTTTTTTATGTTCTTCTAAGTGGTCAAGTAATAATCTAATTAGTTCCATATAATATTCTTTTGTACTAACAATAAATTTATTTTCATCTAATTTATCAAATAATTCATTTTTTAAAGTATTAAGTAAATCAACAAATAAATCATATTTATCATTATAATGAGAATAAAATGTTGATCTATTAATCATACTTATTGCACATAAATCGTTTACCTTTATATCTTCAAACGCTTTAGTTTCCATTTCCTTTAATAAAGCTTCATATAATAACTTTTTAGTCTTAGTAATTCTTAAATCTTCTTTCTTTTCCATTTAAATCACCAATTTAATAATACATCAGTTTAATTAAAATTAAAAGAAAAACAACAAAAGTCCATTATTTATTAATACATAATAGTTAAAATGTTGCTTATCAAACAAAAACATTAACATGTTGGTGTTAATTTAGTTTCATAAGTATATTATTATTAAGTGGAGGGAAAAATGAAAAAAATAAGTAAATTTATAATTAATAATAAAACAAAAGTATTAATTATATCATGTATCCTTTTAGTTCTATCATTTATTGGTATGAAACTAACAACAATTAATTACAACATCTTAGTTTACTTACCAAGTGAAATAGATACTATTAAAGGACAAGATATCTTAACAGACGAATTTAATATGGGGTCTTATTCCATAGTAGTTGCTGAAAACTTATCTCCTAAAGAAATATTAAACTTAAAAGATAAAATTACTAAAGTTGAAGGAGTAAATGAAGTTTTAAGTATCTATGATGTATTAGGAACAAACATACCAATTGATGTTTTACCATCAGAAATTAAAGATAAAATTCATCAAGATAATACCGACTTAATGTTTATAACTTTCAAGTATTCAACAAGTGATGAAAGAACCATTAACGCCGTAGAAGAAATAAGAAACATCACTGATCATAAATTAATGCAAGGTGGTATGAGCTCAATGGTCTTAGATACAATGAATTTATCTAATGAAGAAATAACTGTTTATGTAATAATTGCTGTTGTTCTTTGTTTATTAGTTCTTGAGTTGTCCCTTGATTCATACGTTGTACCAATTCTGTTACTTGCTAATATTGGAATGGCAATCATGTTTAACTTTGGTACAAATGTATTTTTAGGAGACATCTCATACATAACAAAAGCCTTAGTTGCAGTTTTACAATTAGGTGTAACAACCGACTACTCAATATTCTTATATCATGCTTATGAAGATAAAAAAGAAAAAATGAATAAAGAAGAGGCTATGGAAGAAGCTATCTCTGAAACATTTACATCAGTAGTAGGTTCATCATTAACAACAATTGCTGGTTTCCTAGTGTTATGTACAATGAAATTAACATTAGGTACTGATCTTGGAATAGTTATGGCTAAAGGTGTATTACTAGGAATTATCTCAGTACTTACTATCTTCCCAAGTTTATTATTATTCTTTGATAAACAAGTAACAAAAACAAAACATAAAAAATTAATGCCAAACTTTAATAAAATAAATACATTTATAGTAAATAACAACAAAGCATTCTTTATAATATTCATTATTCTTTTAATGCCTCTTTATTTAGCTAATAATAAAGTAGAAGTATATTATAAGTTAGATAGATCACTTCCAAGTTATTTAGAAAGTGTTAAAACAAATGAATTATTAAAAGAAAAATATAATATAGTTAGTCCTCAAATCATCTTAGTAGATAAAAATCTAAAAATAGATGACTTAACAAATCTAACCAATGAATTATCATCATTAAAAGGAATTGACTTAACTTTATCAACAACTAAACTCTCAGAATACGGCTTATCAGATAATATGATTAACTTATTTGATAGTGATAAATATAACTTAATCTTAATAAATTCTAAATATGATGTTGCAACTAATGAATTAAATAATCAAATCGAAGAAATAAATAAAATAGTTAAGAAATATGATCAAAACGGAATAGTTGCAGGAGAAGGAGCCTTAATGAAAGACTTAGTAACCATTTGTGATACTGACTTTAAAAATGTTAACTATTCATCAATCATATGTATTTTCTTAATCCTATTTATTATATTAAAGAATTTCTCCTTACCATTCTTATTAATAATAGCTATTGAAGGAGCAATCCTTGCTAACATGAGTATTTCATACTTTACAGGTAGCGTTCTACCATTTATTGCTCCAATCGTTTTAGGAACAATCCAATTAGGTGCAACAATTGATTATGCTATTTTAATAACTACAACATATGTAAATAATCGTAAAACTAATAAGAATAAAAAAGAATGTATGATTAATACTTTAAATTACTGTGGACACTCTGTTCTAGTAAGTGCTGCTTGTTTCTTTGCTGCCACATTTGGAGTAGGAGTATATTCTAAAATTGAAATGATTGGTTCAATTTGTAACTTAATAAGTAGAGGAGCCTTAATAAGTATGTTATTCGTTTTAACTATCTTACCATCAATTCTACTTATATTTGATAAATTAATAAGTAAAACTAATATGAAAGGAAATAAAATGAAAAAATTAAATTTAGCCATATTAACAGTTGCTATGCTAAGCCCCTTATGTGTTTTTGCCAATACTAAAACTGAAACTGTTTATTCTAAAATAGATGAAAATGGTAATGTTATTAGTACGACTGTTAATGAACAAATAAAAAATACTAAAAAATTAGATACCATCGAAGATTATACTGAATTAGAAGATATTTTAAATATCTCATCAAACGATGAAATAACTAAATTAAATAAAAATATATCAATTAATGCTTTAGGAAAAGATGTATTCTATCAAGGAACAAGTAAAAAATCTTTACCAATAGGAGTAAATATTAAATATTATCTAGATGGAAAAGAAGAATCTTTAGATAATATCTTAGGTAAATCAGGTAAAATTAAAATCGTAATTAATTTTACTAATAATGAAAAACATAATGCCTTAGTTAATGGAAAACAAGAAACTATGTATACACCATTTTTAGTAACTATGGGAACTATGCTAGATAGTAATGTTACAAATATTAAAATTAATAATGGTAAAGTAGTTGCTAGTGGAAATAAAAATATGGTTGTTGGTATTTCTTCACCATACTTAAATAGAAGTTTAAATATAAGCGAATTATCTACCTTAAATACATTAACACTATCTTATGAAACTGATAACTTTAAATTACCAACAATGTACTTTGTTGCAACTAATAAATTACTTTCTGATGCAGACTTATCTGTTTTTAATAAATTAGATGGATTAAATTCTAAAGTAGATGAATTACAAACTAATATGAATAAGATTGATAATGGCGCTAGTGACCTATCTAAAGGAATTAATAAATTAAAAAATTCATTATCATCATCAATTACTAATTTAAAAAATAATAATGAAGAAGCTTTAGATGAAAAGACCCTTGCTGGTATAAGAACTCAAACTATGCAAAATGTTCAAAATACTTTTACTAATGACTATAAAAAGAAATTAAGTGAAAGTGCTTGGATTAAAGTAGAAGAAAATTTAAAAAATTCAAATGATACTTATGTTACTGACTTAGCAACTAAAACTGTATCAAAAATATTATTATCTTATTTAGGTAGTGAAGAAGCTTTAAATAATTATATGTTATGTGTAAGTGGAAATATGGAATCATGCACATATCTAATTCAAAATAATTATGATATCAATAAAATAAATGCATTTGCTTTAACTTTAAAACAAGAAATAACATCACTTACTACAAATACAACTAATTATATTGCTGAAAACGTTTCTAAAAGTGTAGCATCAACAGTTGCTGAAGAAACAGCTATAAGTACTGCTGAATCAATTGTTAATACATTAGCCCCAACCTTATCTAATCAAGTTAAAAATGAATCAATTAAATCATTTACTTCATCACTAAATACATTATATACAAACATTGATTACATCGATTCAAATATGAACACATTATCAACTGGAATTACAACATTTAACAAAGAAGGTATTGAAGAAATATCAGCATTAGTTAATGGACCTATTGCTTCATCAAAAGCTAGAGTAGAAGCATTAAGTAAACTAGCTGACAACTATACTTCATATGCATCAAAAAGTACTAGCATAAATGATGAAACTAAGTTTATAATAGTGTTAGATGGTAAAGAAAAACAGGAAGAAAAAACAAACATATCTGAGAAATCATCTAAAACAAATCTATGGACAAGAATTAAAAACTTGTTCAAATAAAAAGGAAAGAGGTAAAAAATGTTAAACAAATTAAACAAGTATTTAAATTCAGGAATAATACTAACAATCGTATTCTTATTAGTAGGAGGTATTTTAATAGTTAAACCAGATATATCTTTTAATATTATATCTTATCTAATTGGAGCATCTCTTATAGTATCAGGTATTTATCTATTTATTATTGATTCTAAAACAAAAAATATTTTTATTAATGTATTTCTATATGCAATTCTTTTAACTTTAATTGGTATCTTAATAATTTTAAATCCAGTTACATTAAAAGTAATATTACCAATATTTTTAGGACTATGGTTCTTAATATCAGGCATCTTTAAAATTAGATTAGATATTTACATGAAAGGTGAACCATATTTTATCCTATCATTAATAACTAATATTATTACTGTAATATGTGGTGTTATCTTATTAATTAACCCAGTAGAAAGTGTAAGTGCTATTACAATAAGTTTAGGAATTATAATTGTTGTTTCAAGTATTTCATCTTTAATAGATATTATTATCTTTAAAAAGAATATTAATAGTGTAGTTAAATACTTAAAAGAAGAATATACTAAATTTAGTAATTATATTTAAAAAGATAGCCTAAAAAACTATCTTCTTCTTTACTTTTAAATTGAATGTTGAATATTCACATATCTTATGATTGAATTTTAAAATATAATTTGCTATAATGAATATGTAAGTAAGACTTACATAAAATAAAAAGGAACACTTAATTTGGATTGTTAAGTGATTACCTAGAATAAGTATTCACCAAAACCCCGTGTTTATGGTGTTTTTATTTTAATACATTCATTTTAATAATAATGTAGAATAAAATAAAAATAATAATAAATAAATTAAATATTATAAAATATAATAATTTTTTATTCACATTAACCACCTCTTTCTATTACTAGAGTAGAGGTAATCACCTAAACAATTAAATGTTCCATAAAAAATAAAATAACACATAAAAACATCATAATCAAGAGTAAAATTATAAATATTCGCATATCTTATAATTGAAATTCAAAATATAATTTGCTATAATGAATATGTAAGTAAGACTTACATAAAATAAAAAGGAACACTTAATTTGGATTGTTAA
>CAKOJQ010000010.1 GCA_934090795.1 uncultured Bacilli bacterium | reverse complement strand
TTTAGTTGCTTCTGCTCCTGGTATTATTTTACTTAACACTAAATTGCTGGAATTATTTTCATAGTCTATTTTCATTGAACCTGTATCAAATGCGATAGTACTTGCGCTTTCTACTCCATTTATTCTTACTGCTAGGTAAGAATAAGCAAGTCCAAAACCAATCATCATTGAGAGGAGTATTCCTAATATCACTAGTATTATTTTGCCTTTATTTTTCATATAAATTATTCCACCTTATTCTATAAAAATTATACCTTTAAATTTAATAATAAGTCAAGATTTCGTTTAGTTATTTTAATTTATTTAAAAAACTCCACAACGGAGTTTTTTGGATGTTATACGTTAAATCTAAAGTAAACAATGTCACCATCTTGCATTAGGTATTCTTTTCCTTCTAGACGCATTTTACCTGCTTCTTTAACTTTTAATTCACTACCATATTCTTTTAAATCTTCAAATGACATTACTTCGGCTTTGATAAATCCTTTTTGGAAATCAGAGTGAATTATACCGGCACATTCAGGAGCTTTCATTCCTTTTCTAAATGTCCAGGCACGACATTCGTCTTTTCCTGATGTAAAAAATGTTTGAAGTCCTAGTAAATCATAGGTGGCATAAATTAATTTATCTAAACCACTGTTGGGAATTCCTATTTCTTCTAAAAATGCTTTCTTATCATCATCATTCATTTCGGATAGTTCTGATTCCATTTTGGCACTTACAACTATTACTGATGAGTTTTCGTTAGATGCATATTCTCTAACTTTATCTGTGTACTTGTTATGACCAATTATGGCATCATCTTCACTTACATTAGCCATATAAATTATTGGTTTTAATGTAATTAAACAAAATGATTTTAATAATAGTAATTCATCTTCATTTAAATCTATTGTTCTAAGTGATTTATTTTGAAGTAAGGCTTCTTCACATTTTCTTAGAGTTTCTAATTCAAATAAATCTTTTTTATCTTTACTTGATTCACATTTTTTGGCAATTTTACCAATTCTATTTTGGATTATTTCTAAATCTGACATTATTAATTCAACATTAATTATTTCGATATCTCTTATAGGATCTACTCCGCCTTCTACATGAATTATATCGGAATTTTCAAAGCATCTTACTACTTCTACGATTGCATCTACTTCTCTAATATGAGATAAGAATTTATTACCAAGTCCTTCTCCTTTTGATGCACCTTTAACTAGTCCTGCTATATCAGTAAATTCATAAGTTGTTGGAACAGTTCTTTCAGGCATATACATATTTTCTAAAAATTCTAAACGATAATCGGGTACTGTTACAACACCAACATTAGGATCTATTGTAGCAAATGGATAATTAGCTGCTAAAATATTCTTTTTAGTTATAGCGTTAAATAATGTACTTTTTCCTACGTTAGGTAATCCGACGATTCCTGCTTTTAACATATTATCTCTTCTTTCTTTTTTCTTGATATTTTTTTGATGATAAAATTTCTTTTTTAACTGCTTCTAAATCGGGTTTAACTCCTCTATTTAGTAGAACTTGAATTAAATCCATTCCGGGGCCACGATTTCCTTCGATTATTAATGGACCATTATCAGTTATTGCAACGTCCCATCCAACAACGTTTACATCATCGTTAACTTTGGCTGCTTCTTTAGTCATTTTAATTATTTCTTTCCAATAGGGAATAACAAATCCATCTACTTTAACTTTAGTTGTAGGTGTATAATCTGATTCACGATTTTTCTTATCAATGGCTTTTCCTTCTAAAATGCCTTTTTCAATATTTACATTAACTCCTACTCCGCCACTATGAAAGTTATCTACTAATGAATTACCACTACCAATTCTAACGGCTGCAAATAGGATATCTGATTTACCATCAACGCATTTAGTTACTACTCTTACGGTATTAATGCTTCCTGGGTTTAGTACTTCCCACTTTTTGTTTTGAATGATTAATTCTTCAATTAAACAATTATCTTTATTTAGATTTTCATAAAATTCTTTTATATCTTTAATATTTTTGGTTTCTATTTTTTCAACATTTGCTCCGCCTAAACCGGAAATTGGTTTTCTAACTATTTCCTTATGTTCTTTAATAAATTTAGTTATTTCTTCTAAACCATCTTGATATGAACGGCACTCTCTTTTTGCAAATTTTTTAAAGTTATGATTAAAATTAACTTTGTTAGAAAAGAATGGTGCATATTCATAATTAGCAGCTAGTAAATAAAACTTATGTTGATAGCCAATGGTTGCATATGTACTTCTTTCTTTAAAGCTTTTATCATAAAATTTATAATTTAAATAGTCTTGCAAACCGGATTTAAATATAGTACATGATATGGCTGTATCTACAAACATTAAAAATGCACTTTTATGATTTTTCTTTGATAATTCTTTTAAATCGTTATAGTATCTTTTATAATTTCCTCTTAACGCAAATTTTAATAGTCCCACTTCTTCTTCACCTATTGGTATAATAGCAAATTTTTGGAAATATAAAAAGCACTTTGTTTAATTTAAAGTGCTTTAACTTGCTTTTTTACTTAAATTAATAGTAACTGTGTATTCTTTAGTTCCTCTTATATATGTACATTTAACTTTATCTCCTACTGAATACATATATAAATAATATTTTAGATATGATGAATTTTTTATTTCATAATCACCAAATTTAGTAATGACATCGCCTTTTTCTAAGCCAGCTTTTTCAGCTGCTGAACCTTTTTGAGTATAACCTACAACAGCTCCTTCAGTAATTGAGTCATCTATTGTAAATCCATATTGCATTTTCATAGCTAATGTATCAGTCGTATCTAATGTTCCCACACCAAGAACTGGTCTTTCAATTTTACCATTTTCAATTAGTTTTTCAGCATATTTAATAGCATCTTCAATTGGAATTGCAAATCCCATTCCTTCAACACCACTACTTACTAATTTCATATTAGTAATACCTATAACTTCTCCATTTGAGTTTGCAATTGGTCCACCTGAATTTCCTGAGTTAATAGCTGCATCTGTTTGCATTACTTTCATTACCCATTTATCTACTGAAGTATTACTATTTTGACTTATTTCAACTAAACGATCTTTTCCAGATAATATTCCCCTTGTAACTGTCCATGAATATTCTGTATCTAGTGGAGCTCCAATTGTAAATAAGGTATCTCCTAATCTAGCATCTTGATATGAACCAATTTCAGCGACTTTTATAATATTATCTTTATTAACTGATAATACAGCTATATCTGAATAAGTATCACTTCCTACTATTTCAGCATCATATGTTTTCTTATTAGTAAATATTAATTTAACTGATGTAGCACCTGATACAACATGGGCATTGGTTAAAATATAAGCTTTATCTCCATCTGTTTTATATACGAAACCGGTTCCGGATGATGCAAGAGTATTTTTTTGATAATTTTGGACAACGACTACTGCATCATAAAGTTTTTCAACTGCATCTGCTATACCATTTTCATTAACTGTTACTTCTTTTTCTGATTTATTGATTATTGTTTGATTAAATAATCCTTTTTTACTTATTAAATAATATGTTCCGAATGATCCAAGTAAAAAACATACTATCATTATTACTATAATTATTATTCTATTTTTTTCTTTCATTTTTAATCCTTTCTTTTTAATATCTTATTATTTCTTTATAATTAACTGGTAAACCCATTGTATCTAATACTTTTTTAATATCAATTGTATGTAAACGTCCGGCTAAAACATCTATTTCATAACTTAGTTCACTTATAAATAATCTAAATTGATCTTTAGCAAGTAATTGTTTTAAAATTATTACAAGGGCTAGGATATCATTTTTACCATATATATATTCTCCATTTTGAATAGGAATATCTAGATAGCTATGAATACCATTATCTTCAATTATTTTTTGAGTACGATGATTAAAAACAATATCTTCATGAGCGCATAAATTACGATAATTAGCTAAGATTGGCAAATAAGCCGTTAAATCATCTTTAGAAACATTATAAATATTTGAGATTGCTTCTTGGTCGGATTCTTTCATGATGGTAAATAATTCACTAACGATACCAAAAGATAATACTTTTACAACTACCCATAAGGGAATATATCCATAATTTTTTATGTAGTGCATTGTTGCTTGGTGTTGTCCACCATTAATTCTAATTTGTCTTTTCATTTTTCTGATCAAATCATTTATCTGTCTTTGTTTTTCAGGACAACGGCTAAAATTAGTTGCTTTTAAATAATCCTTTTCTTTATAACCATATTGCTTTGATAATTGATAGGAAAAAATGCTTTTCATATTATTTTCTACGACTAAGAGATTTTTAAATAATATATTTCTTACTTGTCTATCAAAATTAAATAATGCAATTATTTCTTTAAAATTTGTTCCTTCTTGATAATACCTATCTGTACCATTTTTTAAAAATAAATGTCGATATCCATTAATAAAAAAGTAATTTTCTCTTATTAGGGTTTCTTTTGCAAAATCAATGTCATCTATTATCATACCTCTTTCTTGCAAAATTGATACTTGTTCATCGATTGTTTTAAAGACTTTTGTTTTCACTCTTGCACTCCTCTACTTTTAAAAGTATATCACATTTCGCAAGATTATAGTACTAAGTTAATATGAAAAAAATGTGAAATTATGAAAAATATGTAATTATTCCTTCAGTTATGATTTTGGCTAGTTCATTTTGATAGGTATTGGTTTGAAGTTTAGTTCTTTCATAATCGTTAGATAGAAAGCCACATTCAATTAAGACGCCTTTTTTAGTTAATAATTTATACATGTAGGTATTATTAATTGTTTTAATTTTACGATTATTTTTAGTGTATTTATTTAAAGTATTTTGGATGTTTTCAGCTAATTTCATGTTATCTTTTACATAAAATACTTGAGGTCCTTTATATTTTTTATCTTTATAAATATTTTGATGGATAGATATGTATAGATCAGCTTTAGAATTATTTATTAATTTAATACGATTATCAAAATCACTTTTTTTACGATATAAAGCATTTGGGTTACTTATATCATTATCATCTTTTCTAGTTAAATAAACTGTTGCTCCAGCATTAGTAAGGGTTTCTTTTAATTTATAAACTATTTGTAAGTTGATATCTTTTTCATTAACATTTTTAACTGTTGCTCCATTATCAACTCCGCCATGACCAGCATCTAAATAAATTATTTTGCCAAGTAAGGGAAATGTTAAATTACTTGCGTTAACATTAAAAATAGAAATAATTATTATAAAAAATAAAAGTAAAATTAAGGATATTTTTATAAGTTTATTTATTTTTATCACCTATAAATTATATGATATTAAGAAAAAAACTGACATATTAAAGCTGAAGTTTTATTTCAATCTATAAATTTTTCCATGACTAAATTCTTGATATTCTTTATCGATATATTCATCTTCTTCTGGTTTCAAACTTATATCAACTATTTTATCTTGTTCTAATAATTGCTTTTTTATTAAAATAATAGGAATATTTAAACGTTTGCTTTCTGATGCATCTTTAGAATTTATGTAATCTATTGCAACTATATAATCTGGTTTTTTAGCTCTACATAATTCATTTTCTAACTTTTTATTTACTATTTGGATTTCACTATACCAAGAACATCCATTAGATAATTCTTTAGGAGTCATTATACGATTTACTTTTAAACAAGGTATAATTGGTTTTTCATTTAAATCACTACTATAAGAATCTTCTTCAAAAATATGCAATACTCTATCTACATCCAAATAATTATAACCATATGTAGTCATTATACCTTGACCAAATATATTGGTGTTTTCATTTGAAATAATTGAATAGCAGTTTCTCTTTGTTGTAGTTACATCTTGATGTTTTTCTTCTCCTCTTACTAACATATAAAAATTTTTATTTCTTAAATCATATACGTTTGTTTTATACATTAAACTTAGTTTTAGATTTATATCATAATTATTATAATCAAATAATTGACTATTTATAAACTCATAAGATTTATCTTTAGCATTTCTTAAGTCTTCATAGAACATCAAATTAATATTTTTATTTCTATAAGTATTATAAAATTTTATTTTATCTTTGTTACTTAAGTTATCAAAATTTAAAATTGTAGTATAAAAGTCTTCCTTATTTTCAGTTAATACTTGTATGTTATTATTAAATCTAAACATTTCTCTAATATTAAACCATACATTATAAATGTTATCTTGAAATAAACTATCAATTATTATTTCACTTAATTTTAAGCTAGTTAATTTTATATATTCATTTATTATATTAACTTTTTTATCATCTAATAAATCATTATAAACTTTTTCTGCATCACTATCTAAAATGTAAGTATTAAAATTAACGTTATTATTAAGTTTGTTTAATCTATTAATAACATATATATAATCGTTAAACATATCATATTCTTCGTTATAACTATTTAATAGTTCTTCGTAGTATTTGCTAACATAAAATTCTATTGGTTCTGGTAAGTTATTTTTTTCTAAGTCATTAATTGTTTTTCTAAATGTAATTAAACTATTTGATTTTAACATGTTAAAGAACTTGTTATTATTTAATATTTCATTAGGAAATACCGTGCCATTCTCAATTAGGTCTTTTAAATAAATCCTAGGAAATAAATAATTAATTCTTTTATCTACTTTAAATAAATATTTAATTGATTCAGGTTTTAAATAACTAGTAATATTAACTAATAGATTATCATCTAAATAGGCATCTATTAACTCTTTTTGGGTATCAATACTTAAAAGTGATACAAAGAAATATAAATATTGGTCATTTTTTAAAGAATATAATTTTAAGATTAGTTTTAAAATTAATTCAGTATCTATGTAGGTAAATACTTCTCTACAAAAGGTTATATTTTTAATAAATTCGAGAAAGAATTCATTATTGGTTAAGAGATAATTTACTAAAGCGATAGAGTCTTTTTGATTTGTACAAAGATAG
Organism: uncultured Bacilli bacterium; assembly: GCA_934090795.1. GTDB lineage: Bacteria > Bacillota_I > Bacilli_A > RF39 > UBA660 > CAG-533. Next base: position 48,601 of record CAKOJQ010000010.1, on the reverse strand, counting down.
GAAAATATTTCATATTTTTCAAAACTACATTTATAATCAAATGTACATTTATGATAAAACTCGTTAATTGATTGTAAATCTAGTAAAGATATTATTTCTACTACAGTTAATTTTTGTTTTAATTTTTTTGGTTTTTTATATTCTTTATATTGTTCTAATATGTAGGGAGTTAATTTTTCTTTAACCATCGGATTAGTTAGTAGATTAGTTCTATTTGGTTGGGATAGTTTTGTTATTTTGTTAATTATTTCTTGAGGTGTTATTGTATCAATATTAGATAACATATCTTTTATGAAATCTTGCTCGTTAATTTGCTGTTCTTCTTGTTTTATTGAAAATATAGGATTTATTATTTCCTCATTTATTGTTTCTTTTTTATTTAGTTTATTTTTTATAAAAGATATTATATTCATAATTAGGACTCCTTGCTAGATTCCAAGTAGTAGTTTGGCTACATAGAAGTAGATAAGTAAGCTGCAGGCATCAACGATTGTAGTAATAAAGGGGCTAGCCATAACAGCAGGATCGAATTTTAACTTTTTAGCTATAAGAGGAAGGGTGCAACCAATTAGTTTAGCTAGTATGATAGTAAATATAAGAGTTGTGCAAACTGTTAAAGCAACAAGTATTGGGATTCGATCAATTACAATTAGTTTAATGAAGTTACATAATGCGAGAGTAATTGAACATAATAAGGCAACACGTGATTCTTTCCACATTACTTTAAAGATATCTTTAAATTCAATATCATTTAAAGATAAGGCACGGATAACACTGACGCTTGACTGACTTCCAGCGTTTCCTCCTGTATCCATTAGCATAGGAATGAAGGCAGTAAGAATCGTGTATGATTTTAATTCTTCTTCAAAACTTTCAATTATTTTACCGGTGAAGGTTGCAGAGATCATTAAAAGTAGTAACCAAGGCATTCTTGCTTTATAGGTTTCAAAGATAGTTGTTTGGTTATATGGTTTTTCGCTTGGCGTAATAGCGGCCATCTTTTCCATATCTTCGGTTGCTTCTTCTTCTATAATATCAACTACATCATCGATAGTTATAATTCCTACTAAACGATTTTCTAAATCAACTACTGGTAAAACAGAATAGTCATAATCTTGGAAATATTTAGCAACTTCTTCTTGATCCATTAAAGTAGAAATGGCATGTTCACATTCTTCCATAATTTCGTCAATTAACATTTCCGGATCATTTATAAGTAAATCTTTAATAGAAATACGACCAAGTAATTTACGTTCATTATCAGTTACGAAGCAAGCATCAAATGAAGCAAATTCATCTTTTTGTTTTCTAATTCTAGCAATTGATTCTTTAATAGTTAATCCTTTTTTTAGGTGAATATATTCAACTGCCATTAAAGAACCAGCTGAATTTTCGGGATACTTAAGTAAACGATTAATATCATTTCTAGTATCTTTATCTACATTAGATAAAAGAGATTGAACCATTACGGCTGGCATTTCATCAAATAGATCGGCTGCATCATCAGTAAACATATCTTCAATTATTTGAGTTGCTTCTTTTTTAGATAATAAATTTATCAAATGTTTTTGGGTAACATCTTCTAAATTAACAAATACGTCTGTTGCTATAGTTTTAGGAAGTAATCTAAAAACTTTAATCATTTCATCTTCTTCTAATTCTTCTAGGAATTCGGCTATATCATATTCATTCATTTCAATTAAAGTATTTTTTAATTCTTTTAAATTATTGTTAACTAATAATTCTTTTAAGTTTTCCATTTGTATCTTTCCTTCTTTTTTCGTAAATTAATTTACCATTATAAATAAAAAAAAGAAAGACTTTTTTCTTATATATCTTCCTTAATGTTATTTAATTTTTTAGAAATTGTTACGTTTTTATTTATAGCTTCATAGTTATCAATAATAAATACGAAAGCATTTTCATCTATTAGATTAACACCTTCTTTTAAACGATAGTAGTCTTTGGTATCAATTACTGTCATAATAATTTTATTTTTGTTATTTGAATAACCACCTTTTACATTAAATTCAGTATAGTCATGACTAAGTTCATTAATTAGATAATCTTTAACTTCTTTTTCTTTAGTTGTTATTATAAAGAAGGTTTTTGAACTGGATATTCCAACTTTAGATTTAGTAGACATATATCTTATTAAAGATATAACAATAGTAGAATATACAGCTGTTTCAAATCCATAAAGTAATGTAGTTATTATAATAATAATTAAATCAACTAAAACAGATAATTCTTTATTTTTTCTTGTACGATAATTATTTACTACTTCATCTAGAATTGTGAAACCTCCAACGTGATAACTTTCTTTGTGAATTAGACTATATCCTATACCTGTTAGATAAGATCCGGCAATAACTAGAACAATATTGTCAATGGTTGAGACATCTATTTTATTAGTAAAGTAAAATGAGATGTAAATAAAAATAGGAATTAAGAAACTGGTTAGAGCATAGCTTTTACATTTACCATAACCAATTGTTAACAAGCCAAAGAATAATAAGATAAGATTTACTGATAAAATGGTTATACCGGGATTAATAGGAAAGGCATTATAAAATATTTCACTTAGACCAAATACGGATGTTGAAATCAAATTGTTTGGTAAAAAGAAAATATTATAGGTTAATGCGATGATTAAACTTCCTAAGATAATATTTAAATATTTTTTCATTTTTCCTCCTTTAAATAGCTTTCCATAAAGCCAAGAATGTTTCCGTTTAGTACGTCATCGGCATTGTAATTTTCATAACCGGTTCTAACGTCTTTAACAAGTTTATATGGTTCTAGCGTGTAATTTCTTATTTGGCTACCAAATTCAATATTGGTATGATTTTTTAATTTATCTAGATTTTGTTCTTCATTTTTTTCCATTAAGGAAACTATTTTACTGGTTAATACTTTCATTGCTTGTTCTTTATTTTTTAACTGACTTCGCTCATTTTGGCATGTTACGACAATTCCTGTTGGCAAGTGAGTGATACGGACAGCTGAGTCGGTTGTGTTTACTCCTTGACCGCCTTTACCACTTGAACGATAAACATCTACTCTGATGTCATCGGGTTTAATATCTATTTCTTTAGGTGAATCTATTTCAGGTATAACTGATACGGCTGCAAATGAGGTATGTCTTCTTTTATTTGAGTCAAATGGACTTATTCTAACTAAGCGATGAACTCCTTGTTCACTTTTAAAGTAACCATAGGGATAATACCCTTCAATTTTCATAGATACTGAATTTATTCCGGCTAAGTCATTTTTTTGAATATCTAATATTTGATATTTATAGTTATTTTTTTCACAAAACATTTGATACATACGAAGAAGCATACTTGCAAAATCACAGCTTTCAGTACCACCAGCACCGGGATGAATTTCTAAGTAACAGTTATCGGCATCATATTTTCCATTTAAATAGGTTTCTATTTCTAGCTGTTCTATTTCTTTTTGAATAGATAATAAGTTAGTTTCAATTTCTTTAGTTTCTTCATCTGTTTCATTTAGCATTTCTAATAATTCAAGATAATTGTCAACATTATTTTTTATTTGTAAATATTTAGCTGTGCTCTTTTTTAAATTGGATAACTCATTATTTAATTTATTTGATAAATCATGGTTTTGATAAGTTTCTTCCTTAGAAAGATTTTGTTCAATTTCTTTTATTCTTAATTTTTTATTATCAATGTCAAAGTGACCTCCCTATTTTAGCTATTTTTTCTTTTAAATTGTTAAGTTCTTCTTTTAGTTTATAGATTTCCATATAATCACCATTTAAAGTATATAAGTTTTTAATAAAAAAAACAAGAATGGATTTGATTTCTTGTTTTGATTGTTATTTAAAATATTCAACGCCTATGGCTTTTCTTACTCTTGTTAAAACTTCTTCTGATTTAGCACGGGCTTTTTTTGATCCTTCTTCTAACATTTTATAAACTGCTTCAATATTATTTTCATAAATAGCACGTCTTTCTCTTATAGGAGCAAGAACGTCATTTAAAACATTAGCAAGAAATCTCTTGATTTTTACATCACCAACTCCGCCTTGTTCGTAATGAGATTTTAAATCTTCTAAGTTTTTAAATTCAGGTAAATATTTAGCAAAATGTTCATCAGTTGAAAAGGCTTCTAAATACATAAAGACAGGATTGTTTTTAGTGTCACCAGGATCTTCAACTCTAATATGATTTGGATCAGTATACATAGTCATTACTTTTTTAGTTACTTCTTCAGGTGTATCTGATAGATAAATACAATTGCCTAATGATTTACTCATTTTATTTTTACCATCAATTCCAGGAAGACGTTTGCAAATATTTTCTGGGGTTAATTGTTTTGGTTCTTTTAGTGTATCTCCATAAATTGAGTTGAATGTTCTTACTATTTCGATATCTTGTTCTAAGATAGGTGCTTGATCTTCTCCAACTGGTACTAAATCGGCATCAAATGCGGTAATATCGGCTGCTTGACTTATGGGATATGTTAAGAAGCCAACTGGAATTGATTCGCCAAAACCGCGTAATTTTATTTCACTTTTAATAGTGGGATTTCTCTTTAATCTTGCAAGACTTACTAAATTCATGTAGTACATAGTAAGCTCTGATAAAGCAGGAATTTGTGATTGAACGAAGATACATGTTTTATCAGGATCTAATCCAACTGATAGGTAGTCTAACGCCACTTCGATAATATTATCTCTTACCTTTTGCGGATTCTTGGCATTATCTGTTAGGGCTTGCATATCAGCAATAAAGACATACATATCATATTTACCACTATTTTGAAGTTCTACACGATTACGTAATGAGCCTGCGTAATGGCCTAAATGTAATTTTCCAGTAGGGCGATCACCAGTTAATATTATTTTTCTTTCCATAATTTTATCATCTCCAAGTTATTTATATTATATAATTTATATTTTCTAATTTCTACTATTATTTTTTAATAATGTTTAAGTCGACATTTCCTTCAATACCAGGGACTATGCCACTTGCGGTTTGTTGCCAGATGTTATATTTATTTTGATAATTTGTTTTTTCAGTATAGTGAGCAAGCCAAATGTTGTAATCGTTTAAATCCCATACTTTTTCTAAGTAGGAAGCACTACCATAAAGGCCAGATGAATAGCCTTTTTGGATTAAACGATTCATAAAGTTTTCAGCAATTAAATTAAGTTTTACATAACTAATGTGAAATGAATTAAAATCATCCCAACATTCCCAGTCAAAATAAATAGGTAGTTCTAATTTTTCATTATTTAAATTATCAATAATCCAGTCGGCTTCTTTAATACTTTGTTCTAAATCGTGGGCTTTGCTATAAAAATATAATCCAACATTTAAGCCGTGTTCATGAGCAAGCTTTAGATTACGCTCAAATCGATTATCCATTATTATACGATTATCAGTTGTGGAAAATCCAATACGAATTAAAATGTTTTTAATACCACTTTCAGTTAGGGCATCGTAATCAATATCACCTTGCCAAGTTGAAACATCGATTGCTAATTCATTTGTTGTATTGTTAATGTATTTGTTATTAAATTCAGATAACGTGATTGTTTTAGGTGTGTAAGGAGTTGATGGTTCTATTTTATCTTTGATAACTAAGTTAAATGGGCTTTCAGTTAAATTACCACTACTATCTTCAGCAGTAAAGTATAGTTTATAAGTACCAACTTTATTAGTATCGTATTTTCCTTTAATGTTACATTGTAAATAATCATCGTAATTATCACCACAAATTATTTTATCTAGTAGATTAACGTCTGTTCCTTTTTCATAAGTATAGGTTGTTCGATGAAGGATCATTGGTTTAGTTGTATCTTTAATATTTATTTCAAATTTAAAAGTGTGCTTTTTTTCTTCTTCATCGACATAATTAAATTTTATTTCTTTTGTTCCTAAACTTAAAGAATCAATTTTAAAATCTTCATATTTATAATTATCGGGTAATGTGATTAAATCTGATAAATTAATTTTTTCATTATATTCAATATCATTTTTAATTACATTTATTTTTATATCAGGAGTAGTTATGGTTTCAACTTCTTTATTTGAACAACCAAACAGGAATAAAATAAGTAAATTTAATAGAATTATTTTATATTTCATTTAACCTCCTTATATTAATTATTTAAAAATTCTTTAAATGTTTTATCTTTTGAAGTTGTTAAGGTATATTCTTCCAAAAATTCATCAAAGTAATTTAATAATTTGTAGTAGCTTTCAGCTCCATCAACTGTTTTTTGGTGGTTATTATTTTCATATTTTTTTTTTAATTTATTTGAATCTGTTTCTTTTTTGCCATAAGATGTTAATAAAACTAGAGTTATCAACAATATTATTATTTTCATTATATTTCCTCTTTCATTACAAACTTATTTTATCATTATTTATTTTTGATAAGCAATAAAAAACAAATAAGTTCGGAGTTAAACCTATTTGTTTTATAGTTTGGCTATTTTTTCGGGTAATTAAATTGCGTATTCTTTTATATATTTTGATATTTCTCTTTCAGTTAGAACTTTTCCTTCGCTTATAACATTGTCATTAATAATTAGTAAGGGAGGATTTTTTACAGTATAGTTTTTATCACTTATAACGTTTAGAATGTTTGGTTCTTGATCCAATTTTAAATTATTAATTGATTTTTTAATATTTTTAATTAATTTTATTTTATTACTAGAATTAGTTCCAACTATTTTTATATTCATTAATTTCCTTCTTTCATTTATTTATATCTTTTAATTATTTACTTCTTAGATGTGATTTTGTTTTTCTAATATATTTTATCACTTCTCCTTTCGACAATTAAATGATATCTAATTAATGTGAAAATGATGAGAAAATTGTATGAAATTTATTTGATTTTATATTTTAAGATTCTAGTTGTATTTAGAATAGTTAAAACAGTTACACCAGTATCAGCAAATACGGCTGCTGCCATTGAGGATAAGTTCATACTTGTTAAGATTAAAATGATTATTTTAGTACCAATTGAAAATATTAAATTTTCTTTAATTATTTTAGCTGTATATTTAGAAATATCAATAGTCTTTCTTATTTTACCTGGATCATCGTCAATTATAACAACGTCTGATGCTTCAATAGCAGAACTACTTCCAATATTTCCCATGGAAAAACCGATGTTTGATGCCACAATTGAAGGAGCATCATTAATTCCATCACCAACAAATCCGACTAAATTATTATCTTTATTCATTTCTTTTAATAATTCATTATATTTTTGGTTAGGTAATAATTCATATTTTACTTCATCAATATTAACTTTTTTTGCTATTTCTTCGGCTATTTCTTTTTTATCTCCGGTAAACATCATAGTTTTGATATTAAGTTTTTTTAACTCAGAAATTACTTTCTTGGAATTAGGTTTAATTTTATCTTTAAGTTCTATTTTAGCAATTATTTTACTATCTACTTTTAAGAATATTCCTTTTTCTAGTTGTTTTGATTTAACAAATTCAGCACTACCAATTTTAACTTTAGTTGAATCTATTTCATAAGAAATACCTTTTCCAGAAATTTCTTTAAAGTTTTTTACATCTTTAGTATTCGTTTTTTTAGAAAAATATTTTACTATTGATTTACCGATTGGATGATTACTTAAAGATTCTCCTTTTACATAATAATTTATAATATCGTTTTTTGAATATTCATTATCTAAAATAATTAGATTTAAATCTTCGAAGTTACCGGTTGTAATTGTGCCGGTTTTATCAAAAATAATAGTGTTTAATTTACGTAAGTTATCTAGGTAGTTGCTTCCTTTAATAAGGATTCCATTTTTAGATGAAACTCCAATACCGGAAAAATATGATAGTGGCACGGAAATAGCAATAGCACATGGGCAAGAAATAACTAGATAGGTTAAGGCAATATTTAAGGATTCTTTTATAGTATAATCAAAGAAGATTGGATAGGTTATAAATACAATAATTGAAAGTATTAAGACAACTGGTGTATATATTTTAGCAGTATGAGAAACAAAATTTTCAGTTTTAGCTTTTTTATCACTTGCATTTTCAACAAGTTCAAGGATTTGAGCAACTGTTGAATTTTCATAATCTTTAGTTACTTTTATTTCTAAGATGTTTCCAATGTTGATAGTTCCAGATAATACTTCATCTTGTTCTTTAACACTTACTAATTTTGATTCGCCAGTTAGGGAACTATTATCCAATTTAGAATTACCTTTAATAATTATTCCATCTAATGGTATTTTTTCTCCTTTTTTAACAATAATTATTTCGCCTATTTTAACTTCTTCAGGATTTACTATAACTTGTTCATTATTTCTTAAAACGCAGGCGTAATCTGGCTTAATATCCATTAAATTTGATATGCTTTTACGAGAATTATTTAGAGCTAGATTTTCTAATATCTTACCTATTTGATATAGGAAGATAACCATTAATCCTTCCATATCTTTACCAATTAGAAAGGCTCCGACACAAGAAATACTTATTAACATATTTTCATTTATAATATGGGATTTGATAAGCATCTTTATTGCTTTTATGGTTGTTTTAGATAGTAGAACTATTAAAGCAGAGAAACTTAATATTTCATTTATTATTTTATTTTGATTAAATAGATGAGACAGTAAAATTAAGAATAAACCAGTAATTAAAATAATTATATCTTTTTTCATGTTATTTTTAGCATCAATATTTTCATTTAGTTCTAAAATGGTTATATCTGGTTCAACTTCTTTAGATTTTTTACTAACATATTTTTTAATATTCTTGGTTAACGTTGTTTCTAATGTTAAGGTTGATTTACTAAAGCTACAAGATACATTTTTTAAGTTTGGATCTTTGCTTAAGTGATTTTCTAACTCTTTAGCACAATTTGCACAGTCAAGGTTTTCAATTTTATATTTATATTTCACCAATATGTTCAACTCCTACTCTAAATATTTTTTCAACATGGTCATCAGCCAAACTATATATTGTATTTTGTCCTTCTTTACGGTATTTAACTAGCTTTGATTGCTTTAGAATACGAAGTTGATGAGAAATAGCTGATTGGGTAGAATTTGTTAACTCGGCTATTTCACTTACGCATAACTCCTTTTCTAATAAACAATTAATTATTTTGATTCTAGTAGAATCACCAAATATTTTAAATAATTCTGATAAGTCAATTACTTGATCATCATTTAACATAATTTCCTCCTTATATGAATATTTGCTCATATGTTCATTATATGTATAAAGAAAAATAAAGTCAATATTAACTTTATCTTCTCATACCAGTATAATGTTCTTGATACCAATTTTGGCTTTCGTTAGACATTCCTGTATCTATTTCGTGTTCTCTTTCTTTTTCTTGTGTATACATTTCTATAGTTTCTTTTATTTTAGAAATATAATTTATTTGTTCTTCAGTTAATAAACTTGGATTTATAGCATAAACTTGTTCTAAGGCAACTAATTCTTTTTTCCAAGCTTTCAATCTATTTTGATTTAAATTAGTAGGATGTTCGGGACTATTTTGCCAATTTTCTTTAGCCTCATTTTCTTTTTGAATTTTATCACGTAACTCTTGTTGCCTTTGTAAGCGTTCTTGTCTCTTAGCTTGATATTCTTTAAATTCTTCTGATTGTAATTTTCCACTAATAAAAATTATTTGTTCTTGCTTTGGAGATAGAGGAATACCGGCATTTCTTAACATTTCTAAGCCTTGTCCTTCTTTTATAATTTGTTCAGAGCTTTTTGTTGAAACGTCTTCTAGGAATGGTTTGTCTTGTTTTTTTGGAATAACAGTTTCTGGTGCCTTTTCTTCAACTGTATTTTCTATTTCTGATGGTTTAAATTCAGTTTCCAATTCATTCTTAGTTTGTTCCATAGTTTTAGGAAGTTCTATTCCTGGTTCTTCTGTAAATGAATATGGCAAGTCTTCATTATTATTCATGTCTACAGGAGGCAATTCGGTATCATTATTTTTTATTTTTGTTTCAGTTATGATACCCGGTTCTTGTTCTAATGGGATATCAAGATTTTCTTCAATTTGTTCATTTAGTCTTTTATCTATTTCTTTTTGTTGAAAATCAGTAACCATTTCTAATTCTTGAGGTGTTAATGTATAATTTTGGATGTCTAATAAACCTAAACTTTTTTCAAAATAAGTTGCAATTGAAAATGATCCAAATGGTTCCAAATGATATATAGGATTATGAATATCTTGATCTTTGATTACGGGTATTGATGATGAATACATGGCGTTTAAAAAAATTGCTGCATATTCATTCGATAAATCATTATTATATTTTTCTAATGGATTTTTAATAAAGTTAAAATAATCATTTCTTAAGTTATATTTTTGTTTTAATTTTTCTTTAAAATCATATACAAAATTTGATTTAACTGTTCCTTGATTTGTCTTTTCCATTTGATAATCATTAATACTATTTATAAAATTAAATAGTTCTTGTTCAAATTGTTGATTACTTAATTCACTATATTTTATATCTGCTGAACCTGAGTATATTTCAGGTTTTCCCATATTATCTGTGCTAAATCCACCAAATTCAATTTTTCCTGTAGCTACATTATTTTTTACAACAATTGATTCTCCAATTTGTGTCGGATTTCCTATTTCAAATAATGAACTCATCATTTTTCCTTGTTCACATACTGTAAAACGATATTTTTCTCCGGTTACTGCACTTATAATTAACGATTGCCCTGGATTATTCATTATTTCTTCTTTTGTAACAACTTTTTTATTTTCTAAATCAATAATTTTTCCAGTTGGACTTGCATAATATATTCCACTACAATTTAATTTTTGTAAATAGGTTGCTAATGGATAAAAATCATATGTTTGAGAGGCATCAAGCTTATTTTTATATTGTTGAGTAACATATTGTCTTATTGGTTCTGGATATCCTTGTACTTTGTTATTTTCCCAATAATTAATTGTTTCTTGAAGTTCACTAGATTTGTATTTTCTATTGTCTTCGCATGTTTTCTTCCACTCTTCTTCTTTTTGTTCTAAACCTGTATTTGCTTTTGTAAAGACTTGTTCATAAAATACCTTTAATATTTCTTCCATAGTATAATTTTTTTCCATAAATCGCATTCTCACTTTCATTTTTAGAATAGCTTGTTTAATTTTGTTTGTCAATGTTATGTTAGTTTTTTTCGTATATAAGATGTAAATGTGAAACTATTTTAATTTTACTTCTAACATATTAATTAAATCAATGCATTGAGACTGATCAATAATTAATCCTTTTACAGAGTTCATATCTACAGCGATTGCGTGAATATCGCAACTTGATAAATCAATATCTTTTAAACTGGTATTAAATATTTCTGTTTTAGATAAATTACATTTAAAAAATTCAGTGTTTTTTAGTTTTGTTTCGACAAAGGCACTTTCGCTTAGATTAGAATTATTAAATTCGATATTATCTAATCTTGTTCCAGAATAGTTGGTATATTTTAAATTACAATTATTAAAAGTAATATCTTTTAAACTGGATTCAATAAATGTAGTTCCAATTAAATTGCAATTTGTAAAATTCGTACGATGTATTACATTACTGTCTAAATTTAAATTGGCAAGATTACAGTTTTCAAATATTGAATCATATATTTCAATATTTTCTACTTTTATATTAGTAAAATCAATATTTTTAAAGTGGCAACTATTTATTTCAATATCTTTTAATAATAATTTTTGATTCGGATTATTTTCATATAGTCCATTATTTAGATCGTTTGTAAGTATTGAAGATAATAAGTCCTTTGATTCTAAATATTTAATAATTGGTTTCTTAATTTTCATGATTCCTCTTAAATTTGCTTTTTATTTCTATTATGCCACAATATTTATCTATTAAAGTTAATAATAAACCTTCTTTAGAACTTGGCGGAATTGGGGTTACTGGAAACATATGCCTTTTAATTATATTTTTTTCTTTTTCGGTTAGATCAAATAATTTGCAAGCATTTTGACAAGCAATGTTTCCGTGTCTAAAAGCATGAAATCTTTTACGATTATTTTCTCTTTTACGCCAGTCATATAAAAATAAATCATGAAGCATAGCTGCTCTTGCAACTGATTTATAATCCCAATGTAATTTTTTAGCTATTAAAAAACAGTAATATGAAGCATTATAGCAGTGTTCATAGCATGATGTGTTAAAATGTTGGCGATAAGTTTTCATTTTTTTAACTGTATCATTATTAATTATATCTTTTATTATATTTTCAAATTCTTCATTTTTGCTTTTCATTTAAATATCACTAAAATATTATAACATAGATGAAATTAAATATTTAGATTTTTATTAGGAAAAATTTTATAAAGACTTATTTTTTAGTTCTTATTAATATAATTAAAAAAATAGAACCCAAATTATTGTTGAGTTCTAGAATAAAGGGGCAAAAAATCTTAAGATGGATTGCCATAATAGTCTAAATATATTGTACTTTGTTTCTTTTTTTGTTAATAAATGAGATGCTGATAAGATATTATTAACGTCTTCTAGGATATCTTCTATTTCTTTTACATCTTCTAAATATATACCATTTTCAAAGTGAAGATAAAGACTACGATAATCTAAATTAATTGTTCCAACGGTTGACTTATTATCATCACTTACAAATATTTTACTATGAACAAATCCAGGTGTATAAGTATAGACTTTAATACCTGCATCTACTAGATTTTTAACATATGAGTTGGTTAATTCATAAACAATCTTTTTATCAGGGATACCAGGAATTACTATTCTTACATCTACACCTCTTTTGGAAGCTAAAATAATTGAATTTATCATGTCAGTATCAATAATTAGATATGGGGTTATTATATAAACATATTTAGTTGCTTTATTGATAATATTTAAGTATACATCTTCTCCTTCTAAAACACCATTAATAGGAACTGATGCATAAGCTGATAAATAACCATTTGGTTTAATCTTTAGATTGTCTGTTGTTTTGAATTTTAAATAATCTTTATCTTCTTTTTTATAAGAATTCCATAGAGATAGAAACATAATAGTTAAGTTCCATACGGAATTACCTTGCAACTTTATTGCATTATCTTTCCAATAGCCATATTTAATTTTTTTATTAATATATTCATCAGATAAATTTAATCCTCCAGTATAGGCTATATTCCCATCAATAACAGTTATTTTACGATGATCTCTATTATTCATAAATATTCCCTTAAACATTTTAAGTTTATTAAATACGACACATTTAATATTTAATGATTCTAAATATTTTTGATAGTTTTCGGGTAATAATGGCAAACATCCCATATCATCATACATTACTCTTACTTCTACTCCTTTTTTAACTTTTTCTTTTAAAATATTTAATATTTGAGTCCACATGGTTCCTTCATTGGAAATAATAAAGTATTCTAAAAAGATGTATTTTTTAGCTGATTTTAAATCTTCTAGGTAATCTAAAAAGAATTCTTCTCCAGTTTTGTAGTATTTAACTTGATTATTTTTAGAAACAGGATAATTTAAATAATTGTTTAAATATTTTAAGATATCTTTTTGTTGATCATTGATTTCTTTAGTAATGTCTTTATCTTTTTGATAATATTTACTTGATTCTTTTATTTCTTTTTGAATGTGTTTAAGTAATTTGCTCTTATTAACGCTGCGATAAACTAGAATGTAGATAAATGTTCCAGCAATGGGAGAAATTAAAATTAAGATAATCCATGGTAATTCATTAACTAAGTTTTTACTATTTTTAACGATATTAGAAACTATCAAGAATGATAAGATGGTTATTAAAATTTTAAAAATATAATATTCATTATAGAAATACATCATTAATTCATAACTAATAATAAATTCTAGTAAAATGCTTAAAATAATTAAGATAGTTCTTTCAATTATTTTTTTCATGCTATCACATCCATTTTTATTTATATTATTAGTATAGCATTTTAACCGTTTATTTTAAATAGAAGTTTGACGTTTTATTTACAATTTGAAATAAATAATGTTTATTATTTTTGATTTATCTATTATAATTGAGTTAGAATATGTCTTTTGGAAGGAGGATTTTTTGCTTATGGCAAATGTGAGTGTTTTAACTGAAAATATGAAAAGTGCTTCTTCTTTTGTTAATAAAACCTTTAGTGATTGCAGTGATAGTTATATGAGTATAAATGTAGGTGAATGCACAGCTTTAAATGCTTTTAAAAATTCTCTTGATAAAAGGATGGTTACTTTTGAAAATCATTCTAATACTTTTACTAATAAATTAGAAGAATGCGCTATTAATCTAGAAGATATTGATAATTTGATAGGTAGCAATGTCACTAATTTACTTGCAAGTGCTGATTCCTTTGAATTTACTACAATTAGTAGTGTTATCACTCTTGATTCTCCTAATATTAGTAATTTATCATCCCTTGATGGGCTAAATATTGAACCAGGTGTTCATGTTTTAGAATATACTATAAGCACTGGCCAAACGATGCAATATGTTGTGCGTGTTCCAGATGGAGCAACTGAAAATATGCCTGTAATATTTTGGGTTCATGGTGCTAACCAGGGAAACGCTAATAGAGTTCAAAATATGGGGCCTATAAAAGCAGCTGAAGAGTTAGAAGAAAATAGATTTATTATTGTTGAGCCTGTTTTTACACGTTATTTGATGTCAACTTATACTAATGATGATATAAATGCATTAGATACTTTTATGGATGAAATTCAGCAAGTATATAAATTTGATCATGATAGAGTAATATTGTCTGGATTCAGTATGGGTGGTGCAGGCACATGGTATTTAGGCAATCAAAATCCAGAAAAATATGCTGGAATAGCACCAGCATCATATGCTCCTAATGATATTGATATAAGTAATTTAATGAATAGTGATGTTCCAATTTACGCAATGGCTGGTGGTGCTGAGTCTAATTTTTGTCAAAAGAATAAGGCAATTGTTGAAGAAATGAAGGAAATTAATCCTGATCGAGAATGTGAGTCTATTAGTGTTGGAAATCTAGGACATTACAATTTCTTTTCTGATGGATATACTCAAGATTTCTTTGATTGGTGTTATAAACAAAACCGAAAAAATTATGTCAAAAAAAGTGCTTAAATATTTATGCACTTTTTTTCATTTTGAGAAATTTTTTACCGTCAATTATTCTGGCTACTATAAGGGATGAGCAAGAATCTCCTACGACATTTAAAACAGTTGCAGGTGCATCAATAATTGTAGCAATAATAGAAAGAATTGGTAAAGCAGCTGGTGGAAAACCAAGGATTTGTAAGATAAACATTTCGGATATAGTTCCTCCTCCAATTGGAACAGCGGTTATAAGTAATGTTGAAAGCAAAGATACTCCTAAAATAGTTAAAATGTTTATATCTTTACCAAATAAGTAAATTAAGAACATTATTTTAAAGGCACTACCGACAACTGAACCATCTTTATGAAAACTAGTGCCCATGGGAATTGTTGTTTCGGCAATATCACTTGGAACTCCCATTTCTTTAGTATATTTAATATTTATGGGGATAGTGGCTGCTGAAGAACAGGTTGCTAAGGCTGTTGTTGATGGGCCAATAATATTTTTCCAATAGGCTTTTAATCCTTTTTGACCACTAACTAAAAAGACGTAAGCACTATATACAAATACATAGATAAATATACAAACAAGAGTATAAATTATAAATGTTTTAAGAAAACCAATAGCAATTACACTTCCATAACTACCAATAAGAGTTGCTATAAAACAGCCTAAACCAATAGGTGCATAATACATAATAATGTTTACGATGTTTATGACCACTTCATTAAGACTTAATATTATTTCGCTTACCTTTTTACCTTTATCTTTACTTTTGCGAATGGCAAAACCAAAAATAATTGAGAACACTAAAATAGCAATGATATTGTCTTTACTTAAAATTTTGTAAAAATCATTTACGGTTAATAAATTAGCAGTTTTTTGCAATATGTTTATTTCTTCACTAATAACAGCATCTTGGTTTAATAAATTAGTTAGATTGTTAATATCTTTAGAATCAATTAATTTGATTGTATAAGATGATACTACTCCTATTAAAGCAGCAATGATTGACATAACAGCAAATACGATAAGAATTGTTATCATAATTTTGCCTAATCTTTTAGGATTTTCCATTTTAATTATTGATGATGTAATTGTTAAAAATATAAGTGGAACTATTACAACAAACATTAAGTTAAGGAAGATATCTCCTAAAGGGCTTAAAACACAAGCTTTTTCTTTAAAGATAAGGCCGATTATTGTGCCTATAATTATGCTTAATAATAAGATAATGGTACTTTTATAATTTTTCCATATTTTTTTCATTGTTTCCTCCTATTAAAATTATATAATTTAATTAAAAAATAATTAATATTCATAAATATTCAATAAATTTAAAGTGTATTCATTAATTACTCACTTTGTGATATGATTTAGGTATGAAAAGAAATTATGTTAAATTAAATGATGGGTATAGTCATTTGTCTTTAGGAAATGTGATTAATGTTATTAAGGAAGAAAGCAAGAATAAAGCTTCGGCTATTCAAGGAGAAATTTTTTGTGCTATTTTTAGTGCGGATTACGTTAATAATTCGACAGTTAATAATTATTGTATAGGTTCAAGGGGAATTGGTGATAATTATAAACAAATCTATATTAATTTAAGAAAAAATTTTGAGAAAGATAAAACTGTTTTTAAAGAAATAATTTGTAATATTTTAACAATTGTGGAAGGAACTATTTTTAGAGGAAACGATATCAATGTAATTAATCAAAATGGAGAGTTAAAAAATATTTGTTATAAATTATGTAATATTGGTAAAAATGATGTGAGTGTTAATAGTGATTATATTTGTTTGTTTAGAAAATTATATAAAAATGAAAATTATTATGAGTTATTTGCTAATTTAATTATGTTTGCTGTTCTTGAAAAGAAACAGCCTTTATATGAAGATGAAAAAATTAAGAATGTGATAGAGACTATTTTAGAAAATACAGATATTTCGGTTAATGATTTGCAAAATTTTTTAATACTCGAAATGAATGATGGTAGTAATTTTGATTTTTCTTTAGTTAATCTTGCTAACCAAGATAATCCTTACGCTAATTATGAACTTGGCAAAAAGGAATATAGAGGAGAATTTGAGGGGAAACCTAATTATGGTAAAGCTTTTAATTATTTTGAGAAAGCTGCATTAAAAAATCATCCTTCGGCATATTGGATGATGGGGAATATGGTTAAAAATGGCCTTATAGGAAATTATGAATATGATAAGGCTTTTGAGTATTTTGAAAAAGCTAAAAATTTGGGAAGTGTTGCAGCTATTAATTCTTTGGGAATAATGTATCAAAATGGGTATGGTGTTAAACAAGATGAGGATATGGCTTTTAGGTTATTTAAGGAGGCTGCCAGTAAGAATTATGCTTATGCTTTTAATAACCTAGCTAATTACTATAAAGGTAAAGATAATGAAAAGGTTTTTGAATATTTTTATAAAAGTGCATTGTTAGGTGAAAGCTACGGATGTAAAGAATTAGGAATTATCTATTTGAATAGAAAGGATTATAAAAATGCCTTTGTTTATTTTAATAAGGCTTTGGATGCCTCGGTTAAAGAAAGAAATATTTGGGCTTATTATTATCTTGCAAAATACTTTTATTTGACTGGCTCATTAGAAAACAAGATAGTTAAAAATGTAGAGAAAGCAATTCAATATTTTAATTATTCTAGCGTACTAATCGATTCTTTATGCGAATTATTATATATTTATTATGAAAGACATGAACTTGAAAAAGTTTATTATTATAAAAGTTTAATAGAGAACCATGAACTTTATAATGATGAATATAAAAAAATAATTGATGATGTTTTAGATAAAATAAAAACTAAAAAGAGTTTGGATATTACTTTTTAGTTTTTTCTTTAAGTATTTTTTCAATCTTATTATTTATTAAATGACTTAATTACTTTCTGTTCTTAATAATTGATCTTATAGATTCATCAAATGGTGAACTTGTCATATATTCTTTTTTAGAACAATGTCTAAGTGCTAAAGCAAGTTGATATAAGAAATTATAATCGGTATTTTTATCATCTTCCGCTGAATATCTCGAATCAACAAATGCATCATCAACCATAGCTAAATCTAACATAAATTTTTCAGTTAAATCATTTGTTTTGTAATTTTGATTATACATACTATTTTCTAAATTATAACCATTTCGTTCCATGAATGCGAAAATCTTAGCAATTTTGTCATCACCTAGTGAAGTAAAAAGTACGGATAATTTATGACTTTTTAGGTTAGCTAAATCAAATCCTTCATTTATTAATAATGATTTTATGTAGCATTCGCAGGAAAATGCGAGTAAAGTTTTTATTGAAGCATCAGCTTGATAGCTATAACTTTTTTTACTTTTGTCTGGTGATGTATTATAGATAGGCACAAATTGTTTTTTATATCTTTCAATTGAAGATAAGGCAATTTCTAAATAATTTTCGGCTGTGTTAAAAAATCCAATTGATTGATCATTTTCATAAACGTATTCATCTTTTAACATTTGATTTTTTGGAATATAAATGTATTTGTCACTATCAACAACTAAATATCCTAATTTCTCATTATTTTTTATAATTTTAATAATATTTTTTTGCGAAGTATTTTGAAATTCACAATTGGAAAATAACTTATATAATTTTTCTTTTGTAAAATATGGATAATTATTATAGTTCAAATAATTATAGAATTTTTTCAGAAGATTATCTTTTATATTTATATTGGATGGTTTAATTAAGCTTTCAATTATTTCGGTAACGTCATAAAATGTAATATTGTGATATGATTGATTTTCCTGCTGACTTACAAATGTTTTTAAAATTGAACTATCTTTTTCTTGTTTAATAAGTTCAGCAATCTCGTCCCAAAGTTCTTCATTATAAACTGAGCTTTTTTCTTGTTCTGTTTTTTCTAATGTATTAGGTAAAAAGAAAGAATTAAAATATTTTCCAATGTTAAATTCTTCTCCATCATTAAAGATTAATTTTCCATAGGGATATCCTTCACTTTCGACTAATTTTAGTATTCGATCAGTTCCCATTAATTTAAATTCGGTTCCAATACTTATTTTGCCTGCTCCCCACTCTTGAACTAGAGCGATTGCTTTCTTTTTAATTTTTGAATTATTAGACATAATTTTACCTCCTTATTACTAATAAGTACTAATGATAATATTTATTTCCAAATGAATCAGAACTAGTTGCTTTACCATCATCAAATGTTTCTTCGCCAGCATAATTTGTATTGCTTGTTGTTATATTTTCATTTGCACTTGTATATGTATTTTGACCTTGGCCATTATTTATACTTTGTCCAACATAGTTTCCTGTTGAATCTGTGTAAGTTGTTTCTCCAAAAGCATTGGTAAATCCTTCTCCCATATAATTTCCTTGTTCATCATAGTATGTTGTTTTTCCAAAATTATCTGTATGACTACTTGCTGGTTTCTTTGACTTTAATTCTTCTTCTTCATTTAGTTCAAAATTTGTAGGCATAGTTCCAGAATAATTTTTACTTGTATAAATATTAGATGTTCCACCTGTTCCATATGATGCATTTTTAAAAAATTTATAAATTAATAGGGCAATTCCACAAGTAGAAATGGCTGGCAACGTTAATAGTAATGCAGTTGAAGTTTTAATTGGTTTAAATGTAAGTTTTATGATGCCAAATGCGATTAAAAATATGATAACAATGGTTAATATTCCTATAATTGTTCCTTCCATTTTTAGTATTACCTCTATTATCATTATATATGATATATTTGATATTTACTAGTTTTTTTATCTTAGGTGATAGTCAATTAAATTTATTGATTTCTTTTGATTTTAGGTTTATTTTTTCATTATCCATATGTGCAATTTTCTTTGAACTCACCATAATTACATAATTTTTTCAATTAATTTATTTTGAAATTTAAATTTGTTTATTATATTTATATAATTTTTTAACTATGGGTGAATAATTAATTTTTGATAAATCTATTAAGTTTTTTTCGGCTATATATTTGGATAAATACATGCTTTGGATAAGCATTTGATAATCATCTAATATTTGATCTTTAAACTTTGAATCTATTGTGATTATTAAATTATAATATTTTTTTAATTCTTCTAACATCATTTTATCAAATTCACTATTTCTATTATAATAGATGGCTGTCGCATTGTAGTTATAACCTAGGGTACTTCTTCCATGGCAATAAGAATATTTATCATGCACTACTGGTATTCCTATACCTGATTCAACCATTGTTGATTCTAAATACTTAGATGCAGTACTGGTATCATAACCACTAAATATTTCATAAATATTACTTGTTGGGTTAAAGTTAAAGTGTAATTCTTCAATACAATCTAAAATTAGATTATTATCTTTATTTAAGTAGTAACTTAATAAAATACTAACAGGAATTAATGTTGCTCCAAGAGATATAAAACTATTTTCTTTAGGAATATTAGTATTATACTTTAAATAAGTTACATTATCATCATTAAAAGAATTGTTAGATAGTAAATATTTTTTTAGTGAATTTCTAAAAGATAATTCAATCCCATAATTATTTCCACTATAACTGCATGCTATAACATTTTTAAATGGAATATTATTTTGATATAAAAAGTTTCTTGGCTCACTATTAATTGAAACTATATTATTTTTAATATTAATTACTTTTGAACCAAATTCACTAACAACATTTGATCCTCCAACTCCACTAAATAAAGTTGGTTCATTTAATTTTGATAATTCATTATTAATATAATCTAAATCGGTATAAGATAATGAATCAACTATTCTGTCTTTTAAAAATTCAAAATTATTTTGCATGTTTTTTTGATAGTATTTTTTAAATTGTTTGTAATCTATAATTGGAATAGTATTATTAATTTTACCAATACAACAACAATAGCAATCTGAATTGTCATAAATCTTATATAGTTTTTCATTATATCTTAACATATAACAAGATGTATTTTTGTTAATAATTTCCGTTTTAATACTATATTTATTTAGTTCTTTAAATAAATATTTTAGATTATAAATAAATTCTTTGTCCTTTCTACTTAAATATTCTTTGCCATAATGTACAAAGTAGCTGTCATCAAATTCATTATATTTTTCTATAAAATTTGATAACCATGTTATATATTCGTCGCTTAAAATATACATTATAAATTCTTTATTTTCCATAAAAAATCTCCTTTCGAGTTAAATATAACTCAAAAGGAGGTAATATTTCGTCTACTCATATTTTTCATTTAATAGTTTATATTTTATTATTCTTTTTAATTCAAAATGTCTTATATCTTGTTTCTTTTCACAAAAAGCAGCACAATACCATCCCTCTTGAAATAAGAACATTTCGATGGGATCTATAATCCTTTCATTTTCGCCTTTGCCATAGGAATAATATAATATCTTAACTTTTCTTTTTTCTTTAATTGCTCTTGTTAATAAGTTGTATTTTTTTCCGTTTTCATCTTTTAAATTTAATTCTTGTTCTTCTTGTTTACTTCCTATATATATACCTTTAATTTTATCTTGCAAAATAATTATTTCTTCTTTTTTCTTTTCGTCTTTTTCTTGAGTAATGTATGTATTTAATAATTCAGCATCTTTTAATTTAAATTTTCTTATGGGAGTGCGAACTCTTTGATTCAAAACATATCCTCCGTAAGGCCCCATAATTGTGTCAATATAAATTCCTGCTTTTTCTAAATCTTCTTTGTAAACTCTAATCATTCTTTCTGATACCTCAAGTTTATTAGAAAGTTCATTAATACTATACTTTTTACCTGTTTGTAATAATTCTAGCATTGTAATTACATTAGATACTTTAGACATAAATCCCACCTGACCTTTTAGTTTTCATATTGACTATTTATACCACTATTATTGTATATATTATTATATATTTTAACTCATAATAGCATTTTATTTATATAATTTTAACTTAAATTTAACACTAATCTTTGTAATATGCTTGATTTTTACTAGTTGGAGTATTTGGAAGTGTCATTTTAACAAATCCGTTTTCAATTGCTGGTATTAAATAGTTTTCTCTAAATGAAATACGAGATTTTAAATTAAGTAATTTCATAAGTTCAGAAGTAGTATAATTTACTCCTGGTTCCATAACTTCTAATATTTTCCTTACATATGTACTAATATGATTAATTTGTTTATTAACTCCTACGATAATTCCATCTAATACTTCATCAATCATTTTTAACATAAATTCTATGAATTCAGTAGAATTTCCCTTTGTATTACATTTTTGAATTACGTTATAATAATCTTCTTGATATTTTTTTATCTCTGATTCTATGGGAATATATTCAAACAATGGTTCCCAATTTGAAAGTATAACGTTTTGCCATAATCGTGCTGTTCTACCGTTTCCATCTTTAAATGGATGAATAAATACAAATTCATAATGAAATATTGAAGATAATATTAAGGGATGTATCTCATCTTTTTTTGTCTTCATCCAATTAAATAATTGATTCATTAATATATCTACTTGTTCTGGTGGTGGACAGACGAATATACAATTACCATTTTCATCAAATACACCTTCTCCACCATTTCTAAAGTTACCTGAGTCTTCTAATATTAAGTATGTTAATATTCCATGAATTTTCTTTAAATCTTTTATTGAGAATGGATTAACTTCATTCATTTTTAAATATGCATTATATGCATTTTGGACTTCTTGTATTTCATTTTTAGGACCAATTACTACTTTTCCATCAATGATGTCTTTAACTTGATTAATAGATAATGAGTTTGCTTCAATAGCTAATGAAGAATGAATAGATTTGATTCTATTATTTCTTCTTAATACTGGCATTTTATTTAAATCTTTGTAATTATCAAGTTTTCCTATTTTTTTCATAATTGAAGATATTCTATCTAACATTATATTTGTAATAGTAAATGGTGGTTCATATTTTTTCATTTTAAGGCACCTCATTTATATATTATATTATACTATTTTTAAACGGTTAAGTCAATTATCTTGTATGTTTTCTTGTATGTTTTCTTGTATGCTCTTTTTGTTTTTTAAGGTTATAACTTTATATAAGTAAAAAACTTATCAATGAAACATGTCGATACTTTTCATTGTTTATTGATGATATTATAATTTCTTTATAAAAGCTGACATTCTTCCTCTTTCATTTTTAACATATTATATACAGAAAAAAGCATATATTTTAATGCTTTTTATTATTTTCCACAAAAATTTTTATATTTAAGACCGCTTTCACAAGTTCATCCTTTTTCAGGATCTATGATACTATGAAATATGTAAAATATTATAGTTTTTTCAAGGTTTAAAAGTTCTTAACAGTATTGGTATAAATGTTACATATAGTATTTTTTACCATATATTTTTAGTCCGTGAGCACAAATTGTGCACATTGTTCCCATCGCATATTCAAAAATGTATAACATCATATATGATATTACTAATTATTTCATATTTTTCCAACGTTATGTGTTTTATCTATTTTTTTATCTAATTTTTTGTAATTTGATTTAAAATTTAGTAAAGTTTCCATTGCACTTATAACTGCTGAGGATTCAAATATATCTCTCCTATAATACCCAGTTGTTAGGTATCCAGTTATTCCATTATCTTTTTTATTACTACTATTACCAAGAATACTTTCAATAACTTTATTCAAAGACTTCCCATCTTTAACGTAGTTAAACATTCTTTCAGTAATTTGAAGGCCACTTGATTTTCCTATAAATTCATTACCATTTTGGTCTAATATTGATGCATAAGTAACAATAAAATATGTATTATCTATCTGTTCATATCCACCCTCAATACTAATTAGTAAATCAAATGAAATATCATTTTCCATGCAATAATTATATAAACCATGATTTCTATTTTTTGCACCTATTAAAGTTTCATCATTAATAGGTTTAGAACTTACTAAAGAATTAACATTAACAGGGACAATAGAAATATCATCAAATCCTAATTCATTCATTGCAATTAAAATTGACCTTTGTTTAGAAACATTCATAGAGCCTAAAACTATTTTCATATTTTCACCATCCTATTTTTTTATAAAACAAGCTATTTACTACAACGTTGTTTAGGATTCTTGCCAAACTCACAAACCCTTATAAAACAAGCTATTTACCACAGCATTGTTTATATTTTTTACCAGAACCACAAGAACTTTGTACTCCCATATTATCTGTATTATTTGTATTTATAATATTACCTGTATTTTTCAGGCTTTTCCAGACTAGGTAACATCTATATTATTTGTATTTATGATATTACCTGTACTATAAGTATTTCTCTAACATGTACATATTGTGGACAGTGTCCACATCCGTTCACTTGCTACAATTATATAAAATATATTATTTAGTGTCAACCATGGTCTTCCATAATTTTATCTACAGACAATTCTTTTATCAAATTAATGTCATAATCGTTTAAACACTCATTATGTTCGACAAAAAAAGATTCTTGTTTATTATCTCCTATATTATAAGTGAATACTGATATAAAAACTTCATCGTAATTTTGATTAAATTTTTCTTTACTTTCTTCAAATTGTTTAAATTCCATACCATCCCATGAAAGTGCCTTTCTGTTTGTTTTTCTATCAGTAAAATACATTTGAAGACCACCATAAGTATATATCTTTACAACCTTTTTAGAAATCAATGCTATATATGTTGCTATTTTATCCGTATTATCTAATAAATGGATTTGCGATAATATCTCTTTTCTTTTTGTTGTATCTATAACTTGATGTTTCATTATATCAAAAACAGCATAATTCTTTTTTTCTTCGGTAATATGTCCATTATAGTGATTTATGTACATTTCTGTTTTTTTATAATCTTTTAATGTTTCATTTGTAATATATTTTTCTACAAATTCATTTTTATATGCTTCTGTCATAGAATCAAAACATCTTAATAATATTTCTTCATCCATTAATAATACGGGATATGGATCTATTGCCAATCTCATAACTGCAATTATTCCAATAGTTTTTTCCAAAAAGTCAACATAATTTTCAATAAATACTTTATCATCCTTTTTTATATTTATTGGATGATTTCTGCTAACATAAAAGAATCTTAAACCCTGTTTATGAATACATTTATTTATCTTTTTGCTAACATTTTTTATTTCATCAAAAAATGATTCCATTTTCTCTTTCATATCGGATATTACTATCCCATATTGATATAACTGATTTAACATTTGTCCTTGCATTGGAAAATCTTTAGTATTTTTCCAATCTTCCATTTTTTCTCGTCTTTCTTCATCTGGCATATCTGATAAATAAACTATTGTTGTTGATATTTCAATAGCTTCCCTTAAGGAATAGTAAGCATTATCAAAATAACCTAATTCAAAAAGAGAAATAGAATTAACAACTAATTGAACCGCTTCCATTATAAAAGTGTTTGCTAATGGTATATCCATTCTTCCTGAAAATGAATGTTCAATATTCATTAAATCTTCAAAATAGTTTTCAACATTAGGAATTTCATATCGTTTTATATTTTCATTTTTTCTCCATTCACTATATTTAAAATTATCACTCATATTTCTTCTCCAAAGTAAATTTTTCATATAAAATTATATCATCATTTCATAAAAATAACAATTTATCTACATTTTAAAATTACTATAGTTTTTGAGATTTTGTTCTAATATTTTTGAAACCGTTTTCTTATCTTCACTTGTACTTGAAATATAATATTTTTCGGTAGTTTCTATTCTTTTATGCCCTAACACCTCTGCAATATCTTTTATTTCACACCCGCCTCTTAAACTTATAGTAGCAAAACTTCTTCTTAAATCGTAAAATCTGCATTGAATCCCTAATTCATGATGAATTATTCTAAATGGATACCTAATAATATCCGTTCCTGAATAAGTTCCATCTTTTCTAGTAAACACCATTTCTACTCTATTGCGTTTAGAATTACTTTCTATAACTTTATATTCTACTAACTTACCATATTTATTTTTTATTTCTTTTAAGGTATATCTTTTATACTTTTTGCAATATTCTTTTTTATATTTAACTTGCAGATTTTTATAATTAGATAATACTGAATATAGAGTATCACAAATATAAACTTCTCTACTACTGCCTATTGTTTTTGTCGTACCTAAATACCATCTGCCATTTTCTTCTTTATCTTTTGCGTAAACTGTCTTATTAATTTTTATTATTCTATTTTCTAAATCAATATCATCCCAAGTTAAAGCAAATACTTCACCAGTTCTCATTCCCGTATAGCAAGCAGTTAAAAATGCACATACAAAAACTTTGTTATTCTTAAATTTGCCCAAAATTATTTCTATTTCTTCTTCAGTATAGATGTGACCTATATTGTTTTTTTTAGTTCAAATGATAATATTCTAGGTATCTCCAAATCACCAGCTGGGTTATTCTTAATAAATCCAAAATAGTAAGTTGCATCCCTCAACGAACTCTTAATAACCTTTTGATAATTTCTTAGTGCATCCCTTGTACCAGATGTTTGATATAACCTTAATAACGCCTGATTTAGAATATATGGTGTTAAAGCTGATAACTTATAATTACCTAATTCCTTTTTAATATTGCTAAAAGTTTCTTTATATCTCTTTGACGTAGAATATTTATAATTTATTTCAAAATATTCCTTCATCCAATAATCTAAATAATCTCCATATAGCATATTACACTCTATACTTGTTACTCCATTTATAAATTCATCGTATGCTTTTTGTCCCGCTGTATATGCTTCATTTTTTGTTTTAAAACCACTTTTAGTTATTTGTTTTCTCCTTCCATTTATCTTTCCAGCTTCAAAACAATATTGATATACTTTACCCCTTTTTCTTATACTGATCATTTTATCATCTTCCTTTCTTTTGATCATTATAATTTTACATCAAAAAAGTATCAACAAATATGCTGATACTTTTTTTAATTAGTTATTAAATTATTTTCTTCATTAACTTGTTTTTGTAATAACTCTAAATCTTTTATATTTTTATTATCTTTTAATACTTTCATTTGTCTTCTTGCTGAATGATTAAGTCTTACTAATCTTTCACCTTGTGGTATTTTTTCTTCAATTAGTTCGGCATTTGTGTTTTGCAGATTGTTTAATATCACTAAATGAAGCAAATCAGTATAATCTCTTATATTTCCATTTTCAGCAAGTTTTGGATTTCTTTCTCTCCATTCTTTTGCTGTCATCCCAAATAAAGCAACATTTAAAACATCAGCTTCTTCAGCATAAACAAATTTCTTTTGCGCTTCTGTAAGTGTTGGAACAATATAGGTTTTTACTGCATCAGTGTGAACCACATAGTTTAATTTAGATAAAATTCTATTTGCTTGCCAATCTATTTTTTCTTGATAAGCTTCATTAGTTTTTAATCTCTCAAATTCAGTTATTAAATATAATTTAAACTCCGGAGATAGCCAACTTGCAAATTCAAATGCAATATCTGGATGGGCATATGTTCCAATACTATATCTCCCACCTTTTGAAATTATTCCTATTGCTTTAGTTCTTTTTACCCATTGTGTTGGTGACATTGCAAATGAGTTTCTACCGTATTCAGTTTTAATTTGGTCGAATTCGACCAAATTAAAATTTTGATTATGAATTTCTTCCCATAGTCCAATATAATCAATAGTATTTACTCTTCTTAACCAGTTTTTAACTGTAAAAGATGGATCACTTGAATTTTGATACTTTGCTAAATCAGTTAAAGAAATGTAATTAACATTTCCAACTCTTAGTATTCCCACCTTATTTTCTTTAACTATTATTTCTGCTGTTACTAAATCTTTTTTCAATATTTTTTTCTCCTTTCTATTTAGATTTTAAAAGGTGTCAACAAATATAATCATTGTTCACACCTTTATTTTACTACATATTTTTAATATTTTGTGGACAAGTTATAAAACTCGAACCAATTTATAATTTTTATAATTATTAGTTTTCCGTTATTTTATGCTACTTCCCACAGCATTGTTTGTATTTTTTTCCCGAACCACAAGGACATAAATCGTTACGACCTATTTTCTTCTTTTTATTAGTAGCGGGTTCTTTTTTTAAGGTTTCTTTGCCATCATTGGCGATACCTTTTTGAACTGGTTTACGGTTAATATTAACGTTTAATTTTAGTAAGAAATTAACTATGTTAGCATCAATATTATCTTGCATCTTATCAAAGATGTCATAACCTTCTAAAGCATAAGCTTGTAATGGATTAGTTTGAGCATAACCTCTTAATCCAATTCCTTCTTTTAAATGTTCCATTGAATTGATATGTTCTACCCAAGCATCATCAATAACTCTTAAGGCAATATATCTTTCAAAGTCTTCTAACATTTCTTTAGGTACATCTTTTATTTTTTCTTCATAATCTTTAATAACAATTTCAGTTACATAATCAATTGTTTCTTCTTCTTTTTTATCTTTATAATTTGATAAATCTAATTTTTGATTTTTTAATATTGTATTAAAGTTATTTTCAATTGCTTTTAAATCGTTTTCTGTTAAGTATCCTTCTGGAGCCATGTGACTATCAACAAATTCAAAAACATAATCTTTAAATATTTCAATTATTAATGAATGAATATCATCTGTATCTAATATTTCGTTTCTCTTTTCATAGATTATTTTTCTTTGTTCAGAAACTATGTTGTCATAATCAAGTAGTGTTTTACGCATGTCGTAGTTGTTGCCTTCTACTTTCTTTTGAGCTGTTTCAACGCTTTTTGAAAACATTTTAGATCTTATTGGTTGAGTTTCATCATAACCAACGCTTTGAATCATTGTTTTGATTTTATCAGTACCGAATCTTCTCATTAGTTCATCTTCAAATGAGATAAAGAATTGTGAATATCCTGGATCTCCTTGACGACCAGCACGTCCTCTTAACTGATTATCGATACGACGTGATTCGTGTCTTTCAGTACCTAATACACATAAGCCACCTAATTCTTTAACACCTTCGCCTAGTTTAATATCGGTACCACGTCCTGCCATGTTAGTAGCAATTGTGATAGCACCTTTTTCACCGGCTTTAGCAATTATTTCAGCTTCTCTTAAATGATTCTTAGCATTTAATACTTCGTGAGGTAATTTTGCTTTAGTAAGCATCTTGCTTAATCTTTCGTTTGATTCAACTGAAATTGTACCAACTAGAATTGGTTCTCCAGTTGCATGAACTTCTTCGATAAATTTAACAATAGCGTCATATTTACCTTTTTCAGTTGCAAACATCATATCGGCCATATCTTCTCTAATGCAAGGTTTGTTAGTAGGTATTTCAATAACATACATGTTATAAATATCTCTAAATTCTTCTTCTTCTGTTTTAGCTGTACCAGTCATACCTGATATTTTATTATACATTCTAAATAAGTTTTGGAATGTGATTGTTGCTAAAGTCTTTGTTTCTTCATTTATTTTAACGCCTTCTTTAGCTTCAATTGCTTGGTGTAATCCTTCACTAAATTGACGTCCATGCATAAGTCTACCTGTAAATTGGTCGACAATTACAACGTTTCCTTCATCATCAACAACATAGTCAACATCTTTTTTCATACCAAAGTTAGCTTTTAAGGCTTGGTTGATGTGATGAACTAAGGCAGTATTTTCAGCATCATATAAATTAGCAAGTTTAAAGTATGTTTGAACTTTAATGCTTCCTTTTTCAGTTAAAATAACAGATTTTGCTTTTTCATCAATAATGTAATCTTCTTCGGCAATCAATCTTTTAACAGCACGATCTGCATCCATATATAGATTAGCAGAATTCATTTTACCACCAGATATAATTAGAGGCGTTCTTGCTTCATCAATAAGAATTGAATCGACTTCATCGATAATACAGTAGTTTAAGCCTCTTTGTGTACGATCTTCTTTTTTGGTTACCATGTTATCTCTTAAGTAGTCAAAACCAATTTCATTATTTGTTGAATATGTTATATCACAGTTATAAACATCTCTTTTTTGACTTGGAGTAAGTTCTCTTAAGTTAACTCCTACTGTTATTCCTAAAAAATCATAAATAGGTCCCATCCATTTAGCGTTTCTGTCACTTAAGTATTCATTAACTGTTACAACGTGAACTCCTTTACCTGTTAATGCATTTAAGTAGGCAGGTAAGATAGTTGTTAATGTTTTTCCTTCACCAGTTTTCATTTCAGCAATGTTTCCATAATGAATTGCTAAACCACCAATTAATTGAACACGATAAGGTTTTTCACCAATCATACGATATGCTGCTTCTCTTGCAGTTGCAAATGCCTCTACTTTAATATCTTCTAAAGTTTCACCTTTTGCTAATCTTTCTCTAAATTCAGCAGTTTTACTTTTTAATTCTTCGTCGCTCATTTTAGAGTATGTTTCATCTAAAGCTTCTATTTCATCAGCTATTTTATTAAATCTTTTTAATTCTTTATATTCAGTATCAACAAGTTTTTTTAATAAACCCATTTATATCACCCTCTCAAGTTATTATTATATCATGGAAATTTGACAGTGTAAATTAAAGTAAAAGAAAAAACACACGTTTAAGTGTATCTTTATTAATTTAATGATTTAACTTTATTATTTTCTAATTCAATTGATTTATTTGATAAATCAGGACCATTAAATGTATCAAAATCTGATGGAGTTAAATATGGTAATTCTGATTTATTAAACTTAAATGTTTCATATACTTCAGTTACACAATCTTCTGGAAAATACTGATACTCATTTATTATTTCTCTAATATCATCTACAGCTGGACTTTCTTCTAATTTTGGATTGCCATTTATATAAACTAAACGATAGCCATAAAATCTATGATGATATAATCTTGTTTTTCCAGTATTGTCTGAATCATATGGGTTACTGTGCCAACCATCATGATGAACAGTTCTTGTATGATAAGTTGTGTTACCATCACTATCAGTTGTTGTATATGTTTCAATAGTTGTATATTCATAATAGAACATTAAGTAATCTTCTTGTTTAGCCATAACATTATATAAATATTCCCAGTTATCGGTTCCTAAAAATAAATTTGATAATTTTTTATACATTTTTTCATCAACTTTGTTTATAACTATATAATCTTCGTTCCAGTTGTAACCAAAATGATTTAAATATTCACTATCTAAATACTTAGTAATTGTTGTTCCATCAGAAAAATCTTTAGTATATTTATGAACATGTCTTGTAGGAATTTCACATTCAGATTTTTTTCCACAACCACTTGCTAAAATACTTATTGATAATAAATATGCCATTAATTTTGATAATTTTGTTTTATCCATTAATATCCCTTCTTTTGCGTTATATATTATCATTTTACCTAAATTTTGTCAATCAAAAACACGAACAAGTGATTTGACTTTTTTGTCATTTTATGCTAGAATAGTTACACATTTGTTAGGGGGATAACGATGAATAAATTTAATGATATTGACTTAACTAGAGGTTATCAAAAATATGATGCAATGGTTAAAAATTTAGAAGGAATTTTTAATAAAATTAACAAAATATTTGATATTAGTGAATATAAAAAAGAATTAGATAAAATTATTGATGATGCTAGTAATGATTCTAGTTTTTCTAATAAGATGTTATATGAAGGTATGCAACTTGATTATGAAAGTCTTATATATGATAGTTATATAAAAAGATTGTATGAATTACAGGAGAAAATTGAAAATAATTTAATGCCTTTATATGAGATATATTTATTAACATCTAAAATTAGTATTGGAGTTAAAAATATTAGTAGTGATAATATTGGTGATGTAATAGACCAAACTTTAAGGTTAGTTTCTACGATAAATAATTTACGAAACAATCTTAACGATCAAGAAAAAGAATTAGTTAAAAATGCTTATCAAGTTATTTATAATGTAATATTACATGAAGAGATATTTGAAAGAAATGATATTTTTAATTATATTATGAAATTGAATAATAGCAGTATTAAAGAGAATATTGCCAGATTATTAGCTAGAGATTTAAATAAATTATCACAAGAATATCTTATTGATGAAGATTTAAAAGGAATTACCACTGAGGGATTAGGATATGATTATTTAAATTTAGATGTTATAAAGAAGGTATCTCTTAAAACTATTGGTGAAACTAATTCAGAATATCAAGAAAGAAAAAGAGTTGCTATACTTGAAGTTAACAAGAAAAATAATAGATTAATCACAAAAAGAAATGCTTTAGAAGAAAAACTTAAAAATAATAAAGGATTAATTAAAAATTTAAAAATTAATAAAGCATTGCTTATTTCTAAAGCTTGTTCAATTGTATTAGTTCCAGTTATAACAATTAGTGCTGGCGGTTTAATTGGTAAAGCTAAATCTGATAAAATCACTGAATATAAAACAATTACGAGAACTGTTGATTTAAATACTGGTAATGTGATTGGTGATATTAGTTATGAATATGATGATAAAGTAACTACTTATGCTGCTACTGTATTAGTTTGTGATCCTTGGAGAAAAAATCCAGTTGGTGAAGGATATGTTAGAAATGTTAAAGCATATGATTATGTTAGTTCTTCTGATACTCCTTTTATTGCTACTACAGGAGATTCTCAAGAAGGTATTCATGATACAAATAGGAAAGTTGATAGTAATATTAAATTCAAATATCAATATACTGAAGCTACTGATACACTAAAGATCGGAGAAAATACAACTGATAAAAGTACACTAGTTATAGAAACATATCAAGATAAATCTGACAGTAGAATTAGTACTAAATATATTATTCCATTTACAATTGGTGGAGCTGTGCTTGGAGCATTATTGGATGTTTTAGCTATTTTATTAAGAGTATATGATCTTAACGATATTAAAAGAATAATGAATAGATTAAATAATCAAATAGAATCTAAAAATATGAATAATGAATGTATATTAGAAGAATTAAATAAACTTAAAGATGAAGCTTTATTAATTGAGGATGAATATAGTAGTACAGCTAGAAAATATGGTATGTCTGTTGAAAAATTAGGATATTACATTGTCGAAGTCGAAGATTATGAACAATTAGTTAGAGACAGAAGTAATTACTCATTATTTTATATTAATAATGATAAAGTAAATTTAATCAAAAAATACGATATACCTGAAGATAGAAATAATACTACAAATAAAGTGTTAGTTAAAAAAAAATAAATTATAATAAAAAATGTAGAGGTTAAATTCTACATTTTTATTTTGTATCAATTATTCCGTAATTTCCATCTTTTCTTTTATATAAAACAGAGATACATCCTTCATTAACATTGTTAAATACAAAGAAGTCATGATCAATTAGTTCCATTTGTAAAATAGCTTCTTCTTCGTCCATTGGTTTAATTTCTAAAATTTTTCTTTTTACAATCTTTTCTTCTGGTTCATCAACTATGTCAGTTGTATCATTAATAACTGGGGCAAATGTTTTATATTTTTTTAATTTTGCTTTATGTTTTCTTATTTGACCTTCTAATTTATCAACAACTAAATCAGTTGCAGCATATAGATCAGCATGTTTTTCTTCTGCTCTTAATGTAAATTTGTCAGTCGGAATAGTTACTTCGATAATTTGGTCTTTATCTTTAACTTTGATAACAACACTGCATCTTATGTGTGCATCTTCACCAAAGTATTTATCAAGTTTACCTAATTTTTCAGTAATATGATTTCTGATTGCATCGGTAACTTTTAACTTATCTCCTCTAATATTAATTTCCATATTATTTATCACTCTCCCTATTTACATTTTACCATAAATATGTTTAAAAAACTACTTTTGATAGATGAGTTGATGTAAAGTAAAATATTTTGTATTTTAAAAAAGCACTTTTTATATCAAGTGCTAAATTATAGTATTTTATACATTTACAGTTAACGCTAAACTTACATTTTCTGCTTGTAATCCCTTAGAAGTTTCAATAAGTTTAAAATTTACAGTATCACCTTCCTTTAAAGTTTTATAACCTTTCATTTGAATATTAGAATAATGAATAAATATATCACTTAATCCTTTACATTCAATAAATCCATATCCTAGGTTATTATTAAACCATTTTACTTTTCCAATCATAAATCTATTCCTTTCCTATCACACTTATAGAATATAATATAAATTAAGAATAATTTGTCGAAAAAGAAAATAGAAAAGAATTATTCACTCTTTTCTATTAAAATAGTTACATTATGTCCATTAATTTCGATTGCCTCGCCTACTTCTTTTTCTTCATAGGTTGTTGCTAATGTTTCTTCTTTTACATAATCTTTAAACATTGTTAAGGCATCGTTAACTTCATTATCTCCATGATAATATAGTTTAATTCTATCTTCAATATTTAAACCACTTGTTTTTCTTAAATTTTGTACTTTAGATACAAATTCACGAGCAAGTCCTTCAAGTAAAAGTTCACGAGTTAATTCAGTATTTAAGATAATAAATTTATTATTTTCCATACCTACATTAAATCCTTCTTTTGCTTCTATTCTTACATCTACCATGTTAGGAGTTATATCAAGTCTTTCGCCATCAAAATCTATTGTGATAGTCTCTTCTTTAAGTAAGGCTTCTTCATCTTCAATACTTAGATTTTTTAATGCTTCACTATATAATCCCATTTTTGGTCCGAACATTGAGCCACATACTTTAAAGTTAGGTTTAATTGTAAAATTCATATATTTAGATAGGTCATCTACAAATGTTACTTTTTTAACATTTAGTTCTTCATTAATTAAACTTACTAAATCTCCTAATATATTTTCATATTTTCCATCAATTAAGGCTTCACTTATTGGTTGACGTACTTTTATTTTTGTTTCTTCACGAACGAATCTTCCGGTTGAGATTAGGTCTCTAACTAAATCCATTTTAACTTCTATTTCTTCATTAATTAATGATTCATGGTATTTAGGGAAATCACTCAAATGAACAGATTTTTCGCCTGTTAGGTTTCTATATATTTCTTCAGTTACATAAGGAATAATTGGAGCACATAATTTACATAAACCAGTTAGTACTTCGTAAGTGGTAATGTATACAGCTTTTTTAGAATTGTCTAATTCACTACTCCAGAATCTATTTCTATTTCTTCTAATATACCAATTTGATAAATCATCTGATACAAATGAGGTAACTTGTTTAACTACTTGATTTAAATCATAAGCTTCATATGCATCTGTCACATTTTTAACAAGTTTATTATATTTTGATAATAGCCATTTATCTATTTCTTCACGATCTTTATATTCAACAAAGCATGTGTCGGTATCAATTCCGTCAATATTGGCATATGTTTGGAAGAATGTATAAGTGTTTTTAAATGGATTAAAGAATTTAGAATGTACTTCTTTACAACCTTTTGAATCATATTTTAAAGGAGTCCATACTGGGGATGCAGATAACATATACCATCTTACAATATCAGCTCCATATTCAGAAAGTTCTTTAATTGGATCAACTACGTTTCCGGTTGATTTACTCATTTTTTTACCAAATCCATCAAGTACCATATCGTTTACAACTACATTTTTAAAGCTTGATTTACCAGAAATAATTGTTGAGATTACAAGAAGTACATAGAACCATCCACGAGTTTGATCAAGTCCTTCAGCGATAAAATCAGCTGGAAATTGATTTTCAAATAATTCTTTATTTTCAAATGGATAGTGGAATTGAGCATATGGCATAGATCCTGAATCAAACCAAACATCTAAGACATCTTTAACTCTTTCCATTGTTTTACCACACTCAGGACATTTAATATGTAAGTCATCTACGTAAGGACGATGTAATTCGATTTTTCTTACATCTACGTCTTCTATTACTAAGCTTTGTAGTTCATCTAATGAGCCAATAACGTGAATATGACCACAAGAACAAGTCCATACTGGAAGTGGACATCCCCAATATCTATTTCTTGAAATTCCCCAGTCAATCATATTTTCAAGCCAGTTTGCAAAACGTTTTGTTCCAACATAGTCAGGATACCAATTAATCTTTTTGTTTTCTTCAATAATTTTATCTTTATAAGCTGTTGTTTTAATATACCAAGCTGGTTTTGGATAACAAATAAGTGGTGAATGGCATCTCCAACAATGAGGATAGTCATGAGTTATTTTAATCTTTTTAAATAATTTATCATTTTCTTTTAACCATTTAATTATTTCAATTTCTAGATTTGGATCAGTTACTAGTGTTCCTTTCCAAGGGCCAGTAGTATAACATCCGTCTAAACCAACAGGGTTTACAAAACCAATTCCATTTTCACGACAAACACGGTTATCATCTTCACCATAAGCTGGAGCTATATGAACAACACCAGTACCATCTTCAGCAGTTACATAATCATCAGCAATTACTTCATGACATTTTCCTTCTACTTTAACAAATGGCATTAATTGTTCATATTTGATACCTACTAAATCGGAACCTTTAAATGTTTCTAAAACTTCATAATCATCACCTAATACCTTATTTGCTAGTGATTCTGCTAGAATAAATTTATATCCTTGAGATAAAACTTTTACATATGTTAAATTTGGATTAACACAGATTGCAACGTTTGCTAGTAAAGTCCAAGGTGTTGTTGTCCATGCTAGAAAATATTCATCAGCATCAACTCTTTTTAAAGGAACAATTACTGTATTTACACTTGTTTCTTCATAACCTTGTGATACTTCATTTTGAGATAATTCTGTTCCACATCTAGGACAATACCATAAAACTTTATTTCCATGATATAATAATCCTTTTTTATCCATTTCTTTAATTATCCACCATTCAGATTCAATGTATTCATTTGAACATGTTACATATGGATGTTCACAGTCAATAAATTGTCCCATTTTATCTGTGACAGCATTTATTTCATCAATATTTAAAGCAGTTGCTTTATTACATTCACGGCAGAAATTTTCAACACCAAATGCTTCAATATCGGCTTTAGTTTTAAAACCTAATTTCTTTTCAACATTTACTTCAATTGGAAGTCCATGAGTATCAAGACCAATTTTTCTTAATACTCTTTCACCTTTCATTGTATGATATTTACAAAATGAATCTTTGATAGTTTTAGCAAGCACATGGTGAATTCCTGGTTTAGCATTAGCATAAATAGGTCCATCATAGAATACCCATGTTTTACCATTTTTGCGGTTTTCAATTGTTTCATTTAAAATATCTTCTTTTTTCCAATCTTGTAAGATACTTTCTTCTACTTCTTCGACTTTTCTTTTGTCTAATTCTTTAAAGTTTTTCATTTTAAATCTCCCTCCAAAATAAAAAAAGTCCATAATATAGGAACGAATCTATCCGTGGTACCATCCTATTTTATGAACGTATTCATACACTTTAAACTTTAACGCAGTTAACGTATTTAGCTTATCCCTAAATCGCATCAGAAGTGATCTATAAATATTATTTTTTCATTGCTCACACCAAAATACAATTTCTCTTTAAAAAATAATTATTTATCGTCTTCATCAATTGCTTTATAAGTTACATTATAATTTTTATTTTATTGTTTGTCAATTATTATTTTTTAGCTAGATAGTATAATTAATATGATACAAGGGTAATTACTTCATAAAGTATGATTACTTTATGAACAAGAAAAAAAGTAGCTCAAAACTACTTTTTGTTTATGCTTAAAATTGCAGGATTTACTGTACCTTTTTCTTCAGCTGCTTCTACGCCATATTGTTTATTCCAATGAACTCTGTAAGCATCTCCATTTTTAGCAAAGTGTGATAAAGCGTTTGCTGCTGCACCTGCCATAAATCCACTTAATCCAAGTTCTTCATTATATACTTGTTTTTCTGCTTCTTCAAATGAAATACCTTCTTCAAATTTTTTCATCATAGAAATAACTGCTTTTACTACAAATACAGAATATCCATCATTTGTATTATTATCAGCAAATTGCATCCACTCTTCTGCTGTTTCTGGTTTAACTAAAGTTAATCCTTCTCTCATAAGTGTATATTTCATTTTCTTTGCTTCAAGATCACTTTTTTCTTTATATTCAGCCCATTCTCTATCTTGTTTTTCTTTTTCTGCAACTTCTGCATCTACGATTCTATCTCCAAATATTAATCTTTTTGATGCAAATACATCTTCAGCTGCTCTTCTATCATATCCATATTCAATATTTGGGTTTGAATATAATACTTCACCATCTTTTGATGTTATACTTGAAATTGCTGCACCATAACCAACAAATGGAATACCACTATAACCAATTTCTACATTTATGAAATCAGTTACATTTCTTAATTCTGCTGTTTCTTCTTGTTTAACACCATACCACCAACCTGTGTATGATACATCTTCACCAATATGTTCTCTTAATTTGTCAAACATTACTTTCGCTTGTGCTTCTTTGTCTTGTTCTTTAGCAGCTACAAGTTCAGCAAAGGTCATATCTCCTTCTTCCATTGGTAAGAAAGAACCTGCTTGTGTATGGCATACATATTGGTAATTGTTATTTTCCATATTACTGATTAATATGCTATAACTTGAATTGTTTCCATATTGTGCTTTTACTTCTTCTAAACTCATTCTTTTTCCAAAATAAATCCAATTTGAGAAGTTTGACTTATCTCCATCATAACTTTTATCACCATCTACAACAAACTCTTTGTCGTAAAAACGGAATCCTTGCATTTTTCCATCATTTGCTACTTGCATTGGATCTCTTTCTTCTACTTCTGAGATTGAAGATTCACTAAATAGTATCCCTCTATAAATTTTTTCAACATAACTTTTCGTTACTTTTTCCATATCAATTTTCCCCCTTTTGCAGTCACAAAGTGTAATACTTTGAGATTTTCTGCTTGATATGTCGTATATTTTAGCATAAAACTATCAATTTGTCAACTTTGACCATATACAGGCTAATTTTAGTTAATAATTATTAATGTTTTTAGCTTCTCTTAATAATTCTCTTTCTTTAATTGTTTGTCTTTTATCATAGTTATGTTTACCTTTAGCAACACCTAATTTAATTTTGGCTTTATTATTTTTAAAGTATAGTTCTAAAGGTACTAAGGTATAACCTTCTTTATTAGAATATTCTTCTAATCTTTTAATTTCTTTTTTATGTAAAAGAAGTTTTCTAGTTCTTCTTTCATCTTGATTATTGTATGAACCATTATCATATTTAGCTATAAACATGTTAATAATATAGATTTCATCTTTTTTAATTTTGGCATATGAATCTTTTAAGTTAGCAGAGCCATTACGAACTGATTTTATTTCTGTACCAGTTAATACGATACCTGCTTCTATTTCTTTTTCAATATAATAATCAAAGTACGCTTTTTTGTTTTTCATTTTTCTTTTTGTCACCATCCAGTATTATGAAGTCAATTGTTTTTGCTTCTTTGCTTGCTGCAATACATTTTACTCTAACTTTATCGCCAAGTCTATAGGTTTTTTTAGTATTTTGACCAACTAGGGCAAATAATTCAGGTATGTAATTAAAATAATCTCCTTCTAAGGTGTTAGTATGAACTAATCCTTCAATCATATTTGGAAGCTCTACAAACATACCAAAACTTGTTACACCACTAATTTGACCTTCAAATATTTCACCAATATGACTTTCCATGTATTCGGCTTCTTTCATGTCATCAACTTCACGTTCAGCTTCAACAGCTGCTTGTTCACGTAAACTACAATTATTAGCAATATAATCTAAATTTGATTCCCAGTAGTTGATAACTTGATTGTTGATATTACCATTATATAGGTATTCTCTTAATAAACGATGAACCATTAAATCAGGATATCTTCTTATTGGACTAGTAAAGTGGGTATAACACGTGCTTCCTAGACCAAAGTGTCCAATATTATCTTTTTGATAAACAGCTTTTTGCATGCTTCTTAATAAGATATTAGATAAAGTATCTATTTCAGGAACATCTTTTAATTGATTTAAGATTTTTTGCATAGTTATGGGTTTAATGTCATTAAATTTACCAACTAATTTGTATCCCATAGAACTAACTAGATGAATGAATGAATCTATTTTTTCTTTTTTAGGTTCACCATGGACACGATAGATAAATGGTAAATCCATATTATAAATATGAGTTGCAACTGTTTCGTTAGCAGCAATCATGAAGTCTTCAATTAATTTTTCACCATCTTCACGATCATAAACTACAACATCAATACATTTTCCATCTTTATCGCATATTATTTTAGGTTCATCTAAATCAAAGTCGATGTAGCCTCTTTTTTCTTTATGTTTTCTTAGAATATGGGCTAGTTCATTCATTCCTTTTAAAGTATCAGCAAATTTAACATATTCGGGATCAACTATATCTCTCATTAAAATATCATTAACTTTTTTATAGGTCATTTTTTTACTTGATTTAATATATGATGGGAATATATCATATTTAATAATGTTACCATTAGAATCAATATCCATTACACAAGACTGAGTAAGACGTACTACTCCTTCATTTAATGAACATATTCCGTTTGATAATACGTGAGGTAGCATTGGTATAACTGAGTACGCTAAATATGAACTTGTTCCTCTTGTAAAGGCATCTTTATCTAAAGGACTATCTTTAGTTACATAGTAGGATACATCGGCAATATGAACTCCTAAAGTGTAAATTCCATCATGCTTACTGAAACTTATGGCATCATCAATATCTTTAGTATCATCACCATCAATTGTAAAAATCATTTCATTAGTTAAATCTTTACGACCTACTAAATCCTTTGGTTCTACTTCAGTTGGCAAGCTATTAGCCATATCCATGGCTTCTTTAGAAAATTCTTCATATATTTTATATTTATAAGCAATAGATGCAATATCAACACCTGGATCATCTTTATGACCAAGTACTTTAACTATTTTACCAATGTAATAATTTTTTTTAGTTTCTTTTACTAAATTAACAACAACTTTAGTTCCTTCAACACATCCTGATAAAGTATTAGGATCTATTTCAATAGTTAATTTTTTCTTTTTTTCATCTAGTTCTAAGAAAGGTTTATTCTTTTTGAAAATAATTGTTCCAATAATATTTTTAGTATCACGTTCTAAGACGCGAATTACTTTGCCTTCTTTTTTACCATTATAAAGTATAACTTCAACTAAGACGGTATCTCCATCAACAGCGTTATTTAAATTATGGTAATTAATGTATAAATCGTCACCTTCTAATAGAAGAAAACCATTTCCCATTTTATTAATGCTTATTTTACCTACTTTAACTCCGGGATTATTATCATATAAAATATATTTATCTTTTTTAGTTTTATAGATTACGTATTCTTTAACAAATTCTTCGAGGGTATGCTCTAATTCTTTTAATTCTTCAGGACTTTCTAAACCTAATAGATCATTAATTTCTAATAAACTTAAAGCATCATATTTATTTTTTAATTTTTTAATTATTTCTTCTTTCATAATTGTTTCTCCTATTTATTCTTTATAAATATATCATAAATTTAACAATAATAAAAGAGTACCTGTCAAATAGATACTCTTAATAATTATATCATGTATATTACAAATGATAGTACAAAGAAGGCCATGCCTAGTACGAATGTGATTCGACTAATTAGAAGTTCAGCTCCTCTTTCTTTTTGATTAGAAAATAACTCACTATTTCCACCTGTAATTATTTGACTAGCATCTGATGCTTTATTACTTTGTAATAAGACAATTGCGATAAGTAATATTGATATAATTAATAACGCTGTTTCCATATATTTCTCCTTGTCAGTTAATAATTTACCATAAATATGGGGGTTTTTCAAGTGAATATTTTTTCACATATTAAGATTTAATAATGTTTAACACTTTTAAATTTAGGTATTGATATTTTACAATCTCTTTTCTAATATAAAATATCTAATAAATTATTAGCATACTTATATGTATTAATATTATATTTTCGATATCTAAGTAATAAAAATTCATTAATTCTTACTAAAGTATTAATATCTTTAAATATACTCTTATATAAAGAACTAATATAATTATATTTATCAGCTAACTCTTCATTACATTTATTTATATATTTATATCTTCTTTTTCTTCTTACACATTCATAATTATCATATATTCTATTAACTTGTAAATCATACATATCTAAAAATTTATTATATAAAACTTTTAAATAACTTCTAGCTAATTTAATAGTTACATTACAATATACTATATCTTCAAAATTACTTATTTTATAATTTATTAAATAAGTAAATAGTTTATATTCTTATATCGCTTACAGGATCTTTATATCTACTATTTTTATTATTTTTTAAATTGGCTACTAAAAATAACATTTCACATTTAATATTAAAACTGATTTTATATACATTTAGTATTTTTTATTATATTTTCTTTCATTATTTTTGGTACCTCAATTGTTTCCTTACCGGAAAAACTTAAGGATTTCTTTTCTTTTTATTTTTTTCGGGCAGTCTGTTTTACTCGCTTGCGCCCCTCTGTGACGGTCCTTTAGGAACCGATATTCCTATTCTTGTTTTATTTATGTCTTCTGCTTTACATATAGTTTGCATTTTTATCCGATACGGAACGCTGGAGAAAAGCCGGAACTGCTACTAGTATAATTAACGTTATAATAACCACCGCTCATTATATACAAGAAATAATTATTACCAATAGAAACAGGCGAACGAAGCCACCACTCACTACCAGAACTAGAACCTAAATATTTCTTTATGACTGCCGCATAACTACTGGTTGTCACTCCTTGTTCTTTATAATAATCTAATTGTCTTGTTTGATTATAGGCTGTGTCTCTTGCGGATATCACATCTCCGTTTATTGCTTCATATACCTCGTGTCCACTTAGCAAATATATCTTATCAGTTGATGTGAAGTTTGTTTCACCGGATGTACCTCCATGACCTGATATTACTTTCGTATCTACTATTATATTTTGTAAATCACTTGGTAATTTATTAAAAAAATCTCCATTAGAATACGTTCGCAGATTTGAGGCTGGCCAGCTTCCAACATTAGTCGATTCGCTATTCATTTCTCTTGATTCAAGAATATCAACAAACTCTACTACAAACCCGCATGCTGTTTGCGAAAAATCTTTGTCATTACATTCATCTGGTGTTGTGTTATTGGCTACTCTTAATGTATATTCTTTATATGTTCCATTTGTTGTTTCTCCGTTTGGATTATCATATACTTTTATTGTTTTTGTTGAGCCTACTGCATATGCTGTTGGGTTTTCTTTTACTACTGATGCTATAGTAGACCATGAATCAATAGCAAATGGTCTTGGGGTATCAATAGTTTCAGAACTTGATGATTTTTCTATTACAACATGAGCGGCAAATTGTTTATTATTATCGTAGGATTGATTTTCACCATTATCGGGAAAAGATATTGTTAATTTATAAATATGATTTACAAAAGTGGATGTTTCTGAAAAATACCCTTTACCAATATACTTAGTTCCAGTTTGGGGAACACTACCATATGTTGCATCTTGCATTTGACCATTTGCAGAGGATGTGCTATCTTTTTCTAGCAAATATTTTATTGCATCTTGTGTAAATGTATTAATATCAACGGCTATACCTATTTTATAGTACATATTATTATCTGGTTGTGTTTCAGTTGGTTCTGAATCATTTTTTCCTTTTAATGTAAATTTTTTAGTTGTACTCCAACCAGGGATAATATTAGTTCCTGTTAATACCGCTGAATTATTTTCATAATTTATTGTCATTTCTCCAGAGGTAAACGCAATTGTTGATGCTGATTCTAAATTGTTTATTCTAGCCTTAAAGTAGGCATATGAGACACTCACTAGTGCAATAAACACTAAAAGAGAAATAGATATTAACATTGGCATTTCATATTTTTTTATTTTATTCATAGTATGTCCTTTCTATAAAGATTATTGTATTAAATTTTTTTACTAAATAATTACTTACAGGTATTTGATAAATATTTGATTTGTTATTCTTTAAGTTAGAAAC
Source organism: uncultured Bacilli bacterium (assembly GCA_934090795.1). GTDB lineage: Bacteria > Bacillota_I > Bacilli_A > RF39 > UBA660 > CAG-533. The sequence goes on along the minus strand of CAKOJQ010000010.1, from coordinate 4,446 downwards.
TAAAAATAACATTTCACATTTAATATTAAAACTGATTTTATATACATTTAGTATTTTTTTATTATATTTTACTTTCATTTTAAGTCACCTCAAATGTTTCCATAAAGGAAACATTTGAGGATCTCTTTTCTTTTTAGTTTTTCGGGCCGTCTTTTTTACTTGCTTCCGCTCGAGGGACGGCTCTCTAGGAAATGATTTTCCTATCCCTGCTTAATTATATTATTTCTTACTTTACATTTAGTTTACATTATTATCCGATACGGAAAGCTGGAGCAAAACCGCTAGTATAGTAAGCATTGCTATTGCTGTTACTACCATAAACGTTAACAACCCAGAAAAAATTGGTAAAATTAAAATTAGCCGCGCGAAGCCACCAAATGGAAGCATTACCATTAATGTCCTTCTTTATAGCACCTGAGTAGCTATTTGTGGTTACTCCTTCACCTAGATTTGCATAATAATCTAATTGTCTTGTTTTATCCCATGCAGAATCAGATGTTGAAACTTGATTACTTGTTCCATCTTCATATACTTCATGAGCACTCAATAAATATATTTTATCAGTTGATGGAAAATTACTTGTATCAGCACTTCCATGTCCAGATACTACTTTGGTATTTATTATTACACTTTGTAAGTCACTTGGTAATTTCTTTAAGAAATCGCCATTTGCATAGGTGCTCATTTCACTAGCAGGCCATCCACCTACATTTGTACTCGAACTATTCATTCTTCTTTTTTCTACGATATCTGCAAACTCTACTACAAACCCACAGGCTGTTTGCGAAAAATCAGTTCCACTACATTCATTAGGTGTTGTGTTATTGGCTACTCTTACAGTATAATTTGTTCCACCTATTTCTACTTCTTTTTCTGAGCCTAACGGATAGGCATCCAATTGTCCATTTTTGACTGCTGCTGCTATGGTATTCCATGAATCATTAGCAAATGTGGTTGTATTAACTTGTTTTCCTTCCTCAATAGTTACATGACCTGCAAATGATTTAGCGTTATCTATTGATTGATCTTTTCCAGTATCAGGAAAAGAAATAGTTAAATTATATATGTGATTTACAAAGGTAGATGTTGTTGAAAAGTAACCATGACCTAGATTTTGTTTTCCACTTTGATTTATTGTGCCTGATGAATTTGTTGCCATCTGTCCGTTTGTTGATGAAGAAGAGTCTTGTTTTAGACTATATGTTAAAGCACCTTTACTAAAAGTATTATTATCTATTACAAGAACTATTTTATAATATATATTATTATCAGTTGTAACATCATTTATTTTTGTATCATTTTTACCTGATACAGTAAATTTTTTTGTAGTTGTCCAAGATGGAATTATTTTTGATGCAGTAATTACACCAGTGTTGTCTTGATAATTAATTATCATTTCTCCACCAGCAACAGATATAGTAGATTTAGATTCATTATTTTTTATTTTAGCAACAAAATAAGAATAAGCAATTGAAATAAATAATGTAGTCATTATTACAACTGAAATTGATAAAAATAAAATTATTTTTTTATTGTTTTTATTCATATATTATCAATCCTTACATATTTAAATTTTAATATATTATTTTATTTTGTGCAATTGGTTTACGTAAAGTTATTAAAGTATTTACACTTTTATAAGATAAAACTCTATCAAAGAGATAGAGCATATTACATATTCCAGGTTTTATTATCTAATTGTTCTTCAATTCTAAGTAACTGGTTATATTTTGCTATTCTTTCTCCTCTTGATAGAGATCCTGTTTTAATATAACCTAGATTTAGTCCTACTGCTAAGTCAGATATAAATGTATCTTCGGTTTCACCACTACGATGAGAAATAATTGTTTTAAAATTATGATCTTTAGCTAATTTAATAGTTAAAAGCATTTCTGAAATTGTTCCTATTTGGTTAGCTTTAAGTAAGATTGAATTGTTATAATTTTCTTCTATTCCTTGTTTTAGATAAGTTATATTGGTAACAAAGTAATCATCACCTACTAACATTATTTTATCTCCTATTTCTTTAGTTAAAGTTTTAATTGTTTCAATGTCATTTTCTGATGCAGCATCTTCAATACTTATTATTGGGTATTTTTTAATTAGATCTTTGTAGAAGTTAATTAATTCTTCTTTGGTTATTTTAGTTTTGTTAACTGTGTAGAACTTACCATCATAGAATTCAGTTGCTGCTGCATCTAAAGCAATAAATACATCTACTCCGGGAGTGTATCCAGCTTCTTTCATAGCTTTAACTATGTAATCTAGGGCATCTTCTATTTTATCTAAGTTTGGAGCGAATCCGCCTTCATCTCCTACCGCTGTAGAATATCCATTATTTTTTAATAATTCTTGTAATTTATGAAATATTTCAGAACCACATCTTAATCTTTCTTTAAATGTGTCTTGTTTAGGTACAATCATGAATTCTTGAATTTCTAAACCACTTGATGCGTGAACTCCACCATTAATTATATTCATCATTGGATATGGCATGGTATATGGGCCAGTAAATAATTCGTAAAGATTTTTATGTTTAATTTTAGCCATTGCTTTCATAACACATAGTGATACACTTAAAATGGCGTTAGCACCTAAATTAGATTTATTTTTAGTACCATCTAATTTAATTAATAATTTATCTATTTCTTGTTGATTTAGTTCTAGTCCAATTAGATTATCTCTTATTATAGTATTTACGTTGTTAACTGCTTTTAGAACACCTTTGCCATTATATCTTGATTTATCATTATCTCTTAATTCTAAGGCTTCATTTGAGCCTGTTGATGCACCTGATGGAACACTTGCTCTTACAAAGGTACCATCTTCTAAATACATATCCGTTTCTACAGTTGGATTACCTCTACTATCTAATATTTCTCTTGATTTTAAATCTATTATTTTCATAATGTCTCCTTTATCTTAATTTAATTATAGTATTTTAGAATAAATGGTGCAATTATTTTGCGTATGATTGGTGTAAAGTTGATGATGGTTATGTCTGACTAATTTAAAATGAGATGCCTGACTAATTTAAAATGAATATGCTGACTAATTTAAAATCAAGTGTAAAAACATAAAGACTTTTAATTAAAAATTTGTTAAAATATTGTAGTAGAGGTGTTCTTATATGAGAATAGTTAATTTAAATTCAAATGAATTTACTGAATTTGCAAATAATCATCCCCTTAGAAATTATTGTCAAACTATGGAATATGCTAAAGTTATGAGTGATATGGGATATACTTATGATTTAATTGGATATAAAGATGATAGTAATAATTTAATTGGAGCTTCTTTAATTTTAAAGAAAAAAATTGGTACTTTTGCTAAATATGTTTATGCACCTAAAGGAGTATTAGTTGATTATTATAAAACTGAAATATTAAAGATGTTTATTAAAGATTTAAATGCACATTATAAGAGAAAAGGATATTCTTTTTTGAAGATTAATCCGGAAATTATTATTGGGGAAATAAATAAAAAAAGTAATTATTCTTCTAATTATAATCAAAATGTTAGTATTATTGATGAACTTAAAAATATGGGTTTTAAAAGAAGAAGAGAAATATATCCTTTAGATTTTATGTTTCCAAGAATTAATCCTTATATTAATTTAAGAAAATATGTGGAAAATAATGAAATTAAAGAGATAATGGATATTGCTAATAATAATGGTTTAAGTATTGAAGTTTTAGATAAAAAGGATATAGATATTTTATATGATATTGCTAAAAATGATACTTATCAAAGTGTTTCTTATTATAAGAGTATTTTAAATCATTTTGATTCGGCAGAATTAATACTTGTTAAAGCTAATTATGAACAGTGTTTAATTAATGCTAGAGAAAGATATAATAAGGAACTTGAAAATAATAATTATTATAATGAATTAATTCAAACTGATAATAGTAATGAGACTGTTAATAAGAAAATGCAAAGTGACAAAGATTTATTAAAATATAAAAATCAGGTAGTTGATGCTACGGCTGGGCTTAAATATAATAAGTTTAAGTATGTTGGTGGTGTTGTTCTTGTAAAATATCAAAATAGGGTTAGTATTGTTTTAGAAGATTATGATAACGATAATGTTTATGCGCAGTATTATTTATATAATTATTTGATAAATACTTTTAAGAATAGTTATGATTTTATTGAATTAAATGGATTATCAAGTGATTTTAGTGATCAGTATAAGTATTTTGATTTTAATAAAACTAAACTAGATTTTGACCCAGTTATTTATGAGTTTATTGGAGAGTTTGATATTGTGCTTAATGAGTTATTGTTTAAAAAGATTCAGTCTAAAGGATTACTTAGTAAGGAATTTTTGCCTTCTCATAAGTTTGAATAAAATTAAAGAGATTCTGGTTCTAGAATTTCTAGTGGGGAGCAAAAATATCCGCTGTAGAATTTCTAGTGGGGAGTTTTTATAAGAAAACTACG
>CAKOJQ010000009.1 GCA_934090795.1 uncultured Bacilli bacterium | reverse complement strand
TCAAAAAAATAAGGCTCTAGACCTTTTAAATAGAGGAAAAAGTTAAAAATAACTCCCCACTAGAAATTCTAGAGCCAAAATAAAAGTAGCAAATTTGAGGATTAATTTAATCCTTTTTTTAATTATTCAAGTGTGATATAATACGCACGAAAGAAAGAGAGTGATACCATGAATTCAACTATATGTGCAATATCTACAAGTTTAGGTGTAGGAGCAATTTCTATAATAAGAGTTAGTGGACCAGATGCCATAAAAATAGTTAATAATTTATTTGATGGAAAAGATCTTACCAAAGTTCCAACCCATACAATTCATTATGGACATATTGTATTTAATAAAGAAATAATAGATGAAGTGTTAGTTTCAGTTATGTTAGCTCCAAAAACATTTACAATGGAGGATATAGTTGAAATAAATTCTCATGGAGGTCCTGCTACAACCAATAAAATTTTAGAATTACTTTTATTAAATGGATGCATACAAGCTGAGCCTGGTGAATTTACCAAAAGAGCCTTTTTAAATGGTAGAATAGACCTAGTTGAAGCAGAATCAATCAGTGATTTAATATCATCTCAAACAGAAAAATCACGTAAACTTGCTATTAATGGAGTAACAAAAAATATATCAAATAAAATAAATGATATTCGTAAAGATATAATGGATATCCAAGCAAATATTGAAGTTAATATTGATTATCCAGAATATGAAGAAGGAGAAAAATACACTAAAGAATCATTAAAACCATTAATAGATAAGGTATATTCAAAAATAAATGAGTTATTATCAAATTCTAAAAATGGTAAAATAATCAAAGACGGAATCTCAGCTGCGTTAGTTGGTAAACCAAACGTTGGTAAAAGTAGTATATTAAACGCATTATTAGAAGAAGAAAAAGCAATAGTTACAAATATTCCTGGAACAACAAGAGATATAGTAGAAGGCAAAATAAATTTAGACGGAATAATATTAAACATCATCGATACTGCTGGAATCAGAAAAACTAACGATATCGTCGAGCAAATAGGCGTTGAAAAAAGTTTAAAAATGATAGGCGAAGCCGATTTAATAATCTATGTTCTAAATAATAATGAAGAACTAACTAGTGAAGATTTAGAAACAATCAATGAATTACAATCAAAACAATCCATCATCTTTATCAATAAAAACGATTTAGATAACAAAATAGATTTAAGTAAGTTATCTAACTATAACATAATAACAGGTAATACCTTAAATTATGAAGGATTAACAAATTTGAAAAATGAAATAAAGAGATTATTTAATCTTAATGAAATTGAACAAGAAGATTATACATATCTTTCAAATGCAAGACAAATCGCATTAATAACTAAAGCCAAAGATATGATAGAAAATATATATAACAATTATGAGAATGTTCCAATTGATATGTTCACAATTGATTTAAAAAATACCTATGAAACATTAGGTGAAATAATAGGTGCAACATATAAAGATGATTTATTAGACGAATTATTCTCAAAATTTTGTTTAGGAAAGTAAGGAATAAAAATGAAATATGATGTAATAGTTGTCGGTGGTGGTCATGCTGGATGTGAAGCAGCCAATGCTTCAGCAAAAATGGGTTTAAAAACCGCATTAGTTACTGCAAATATAAAAAATATAGCTGATATGCCATGCAACCCATCAATAGGTGGAACAGCTAAAGGTATAGTGGTTCGTGAAATAGATGCCTTAGGTGGATTAATGGGTAAAATTGCAGATAAAACCCATATTCAAATCAAAATGCTTAATAATGCCAAAGGTCCAGCAGTAAGATCACTTCGTGCCCAAGGTGATAAAATAACATACCCAAGAGAAATGTTAAAAGCTCTAAACTCACTTGAAAATTTAACCATAATTGAAGGAATGGTAGAAAATTTAATTGTTGAAAATAATACCATTAAAGGAATAATATTAGCAGATAATAAGAAAATACTATGCGATGCCTTAATTTTAACAACCGGAACATATCTAAGAAGCAAAATATTAGTAGGAAGTACTAGTAAAGAAGAAGGACCTCATGGTGAAAAACGTTCTAACAATTTAAGTAATGTTTTAAAATCTTATGGTTTTGAAATTCAAAGATTAAAAACGGGAACTCCACAAAGATTAGATCGCTCAACAATTGATTTTAGTAAATTAAAAGAAGAAAGCGGCGATGATTGTTATTGGACATTCAGTTTTGATAATGGCCCATTATATGATAAAGACAAACAAATCAAATGTCACATAGTTTATACCACTCCTGAAACTCATGAAATAATTAGAAAGAATTTAAAAAAATCTGCTATGTATGGTGGATATGCCGAAGGAATAGGCCCAAGATATTGTCCATCAATTGAAGATAAAGTAGTCCGTTTTGCCGATAAAGAAAGACATCAATTATTCTTAGAACCAGAAAGTCTTTACTATGATGATATTTACTTACAAGGATTTTCAACAAGTATGCCAGAAGATGTTCAAGAATTAATGGTTCATAGTCTTCCTGGATTAGAACATGCCAAAATATTAAAATATGCTTATGCTATTGAATATGATGCAATCAATCCCTTACAATTAAAGCCATCTCTAGAAACAAAAGTAATTAATAATTTATTTACTGCCGGACAAATTAATGGAACAAGTGGATATGAAGAAGCAGCCGGTCAAGGTATAATTGCTGGAATTAATGCAGGACTTAAATTACAAGGAAAAGAACCACTAATCTTAAAAAGAAACGAATCATACATTGGTGTTTTAATTGACGATTTAGTAACTAAAGGAACCAAAGAACCATATCGTTTATTAACATCACGTGCTGAATATCGTTTATTACTTAGACATGATAACGCTGATATTAGATTAAGAGACTATGGTTATCAAGTAGGTTTAATATCTGAAGAACAACATAATCGTTTACATAAAAAATTATCAAATATTCAAACATTATTAAATTATCTAAAAGAAACTCGTATTACCCCAAGTACAATACCTGCTTCATTAAAAGAAATAGTTAATTTAAATAGCGGAGTAAGTCTATATGAATTATTAAAACGTCCTCAAATCACATTAGATTTATTAATTAAAAATAATTTAGTTTCAAATGATTATAGCGATGAAGTAAAAGAACAAGTCACATTTGCTGTTAAATATGAAGGATATATTGCTAAAGAAGAACAAGACGTAGAGAAGTTATTAAAACTTGAAGAAAAAGAAATACCTGAAGATATTGATTATGACAAAGTAAAGAATCTTGCCAGTGAAGCACGCAGTAAATTAAAACAAGTTCATCCTAGAACAATTGCTCAAGCATCAAGAATAAGTGGTGTTAATCCAGTAGATATATCTGTTCTTTCAATCTATTTAAAAAAGGAATATCCTCATGAATAAAGAAGAATTTAAAAGTGAATTATCAAAACTTGGAATAAATTTAACTGACACTCAATTAGTATCTTTAGAAAAATATGCTAATATTTTAATTGAATACAACAAACATACTAATATAACGGCTATTACTGACAAAGAAAGTATTTATTTAAAACATTTTTATGACTCGCTAACTTTAACTAAAATAGCTGATTTAACCAAAGAAATATCCGTTTTAGATGTTGGATCCGGTGGTGGTTTTCCCGGAATAGTTATAAAAATAGTTTATCCTAATTTAAATTTAACCTTGTTAGATAGCAATAATAAAAAAAGTGAATTTCAAAGATATGTTATTAACGAATTAAAATTAACAGATATAAATGTAATAAATGATCGTGCTGAAAATTACTTTAAAACTGGTAACAAATACGACCTAGTTGTTGCAAGAGCAGTATCAAACATGCCCGTTTTAGATGAACTATGTATTCCATTTCTAAAAATAAATGGTAATTTAGTTTTAATGAAAGCTGACGCTAGTGCTGAATTAGAAAATAGTAAATCAGGTATTAAGATACTAGGTGGAGAAATAAATGATATTCAAAAATTTAATTTACCCAAAGAAGAATCCCTAAGAACTTTAATCAAAATAACAAAAGTAAGTGAAACACCATCTATGTATCCCAGAAATTATGATAAAATAACAAAAAAACCCCTAAAATAAAAATCAGAAATTTTTAATTTTCTGATTTTTTAAGTTTAAAGCAACAATTATAATTATTTATCATCAACTGTTTTATCTGAAATATATAAACTTTTATAATAATCATTATTTAATAAATCTTCATGCTTTCCCTCAATAACTTTTTTTCCATCTTTTAAAACGATTATCTTATTAACATCTATAATTGTTGAAAAACGATGTGCTATTGTAACAATAGTGCAATCTTTTGAAATCTTTTTAATTGCTGTTTGGACATTTTTTTGAGTTATATTATCAAGACTACTTGTTGCTTCATCAAATAATAATATTTTGCTTTTTTTTAAAAGTGCTCTAGCAATTGCAAGCCTTTGTTTTTGACCACCTGATAAATTAAGTCCACCTTCGCCTAACAATGTGTTATATTTATTTGGTAACTTTATAATATCTTCATGAATATTTGCAATTTTACAAGCTTCAATCATTTCTTTGTCAGTAATATTTCTATCAAGTAATTTTAAATTTTCTTTTATTGTTAAATTAAATAAATAAGGATTTTGATTAATTATTGAAACATTACTAGCTATAGATGAGTAAGATAAATCTTTAATATTAACACCATCAATAAAAATTGTTCCCTGATAATTATCATAACATTTTGTTAATAAATTAAATATTGTACTTTTTCCACTGCCACTTTTACCAACAATTGCTACATCTTCAAATTTATCAATTTTAAATGACACATCATCAAGTACTTTTCTTTTGTTGTCATAAGAAAAAGAAACATTTTTAAATTCAATAATTCCAATTATATTTTTTAAATTAATATCTCCATATTTTTGAATAGGAAATTTATTTTCATCAAATAATTCTCTAATTCGATTCCTAGCAACTTTATATTTTACCAAATATTCCTTTAAAGATGTGTAACTAAAAATTAACGAAAAAATATCACTACGATACAAAAATATAATTAAAAATGTCGATAAAGTTAATAAATTATTATTTATTAAAAATACGCCAACTAGTATAATCATTGTTGTAATAACTACTTTACACATTTCAACATTATTATAAATATTATTTTGAAATATATTTATTCTTGCATTATTTTTAACCTGTTCTTCAAATGATTTCATAGTGTTGCCTTTAATCTTATTAGAAATTCCAAGCAATTTAATATCTTTTATTCCTCTAATAATTTCGGTAATATTTGAATCATTTTTATCCATCTGATTTTTTAAATTATTCTGTAATTTTTCTAATTTAATATATGAATATTTTTCGTAAAAATAAATAAAGATAATTCCAATAAAATAAATTATACCTAACAAAAAATTAAGATAAAAAACATAAATTAACATAAAAACTTCCGTTACTATATTAAAAATATTATATTGCACAATACTAAAAACAGAAACTATATCTTGAGGATCATTTTTTATTCTATTTAAAAATTCCCCAGAAGAACTATTGTCAAAATTTTTAATTTTATAATTCATTAATCTTTCAATCATATCACATCTAATTTCATATAATAATCTTTCTTCAATATAAGACAGTACCTTAACAGCTAATTTATTAAATATGACAGTCATAACAGATACCAAGAAAAACATTGTTCCAAACTTATACGTTTGATTTATATTAAATTCTGTTAAACTTGTTAATAACCTGGCACTTACTATTGGATTAAATATACTAACTAAAGAAATCATAGCATATATTAAAATTAATAATAGCATCATTTTTTTAACTTTTAATAAATATTTTTTCACTTAGACACACCTCTTAATTTTTATTATAATAATTATATAATAATTTCATTAACATTTATAGATGAAAAATATTTGCTTATCTCTGTATAAAAATTATTTAAAATTATACGATCATTATTAAATTATTTTTTTAAATTTTTTTAATAAGTATTCTACAATTATTTTAAAGTATTTATTTATAAGTAATACTAACTAAAAAAGTTTACAATCAACTTAACAAATTTTACATTTAATACGCAATTTTATTTGATATATACCTATTTATGTGATAACTTTTAATTATAAGGAGATAATGTATGAAAAAAATAGAATTTGGTTTTGATAACAATTTAAATCCAACAGGATCATGGCAAGGAATTGGAATTAAACCAAAAGTAATGCTTTTAGAAGCTGAATATATTGGAAGTGTATCAATTGAAGGAAATAATTACATTATTGTTAAAACAGTAGACCAATCTAGAAATTATCAAGAAAATATGCTTTTTGTTAGAAAAGCTTTAGTAGATTTATTTCCATCTGGAAATGGCATACTATATTTGAATCAAAACGAAAATGAAATAACAACTAGTTTAGAAAATTTACTAAATAATCCAAATATAAAGGAAAAAATAAGTACTGTAGAAGATATTATTCAAGTGTGTTCAGCAGCAAATTATTCTTTGCCATCTTTTAGAATTATAGAAAGTTCTCCAGAAATAATTGCAACATCCATATTGCCTGAAGTTTTTGAAGAAAAAAATAATGCAATTAATAATTGTCACAAAACTTTTACCCAAATGCAAAATGGAAATACAAATTCATTTACTAGATGAACAGTCATAATGATTGTTTTTTTATTTTAGAAAAAAATTTTTAAGCATATTTAATTAAGTTCCACCATAAAAAATATCTAAAATAATTTTATAATATATATTTTTTTATTTGAATTTAAATTTTTTCCATTGAAATAACAACCAAAATAAAGTAAAATTAATTTTAGAATAGGAAGGGTATTTTATGGAAAATGCGATTTTAAATGTAAATATCGATTTAATAATTCCAAATCGTTTTCAACCACGTCTTGTTTTTGATGAAAAGGCTTTAAATGAACTTGCTGATTCCATTAAAGAACATGGAATTATTGAGCCAATTATCGTAAGACAATTAAATGATAAATATGAAATTATTGCTGGTGAAAGACGTTATAAAGCAGCATGTATTGCCGGCTTAACTAAAGTACCCGTTATCGTTAGAAATTTAAGTGATTATAAAAGTGCTCAAGTAGCTGTTATTGAAAATGTTCAAAGAAGAAATTTAAACCCAATGGAAGAAGCAAAATCATATAAAAGAATATTAGACCAAGGTTTAAAGACTCAAGAAGAACTAGCTAAAGAAATAGGTGTATCTCAAAGTACTATTGCTAATAAACTAAGACTTCTAAGTCTTGCCGAACCTGTTAAACAAGCCTTAAGTGAAAATAAAATAAGTGAGCGTCATGCTAGAGCATTACTCAAATTATCATCACTAGATAAACAAGAAGAAATGTTAAACAAAGTTATTAATGAAAGATTAACAGTTAAAGATTTAGATGATGAAATAAACAAGTTAACTAGTCCCATAAGTCCAAATCTATCATTTAAAATACCAGAGGTTCCTAATATTAGTGATTCATTAGATTTATTTAATGTAAAATTTCCTGAAGAACCATTAAGTGATCAAGAGCCAGAATTTATTCCACCAGTTGTTGAACCAAAAGCGGAGCAACCAATAACTGAACCTAAAATAGAACCAGTTCCAAAAGAAGAAACTATTGAAGTAAACCCAGATCCTGAAATTAAGGAAATTAAAGAAAAAGAAGCAGAACAAGTACCAACAAAACCTCAACCAGATAATAGTACAAATATATTTGATATTCCAACAATAGGAAAAGAACCAAAACCAGATTATCCATCTCTAGAAGATTTACAAACAAATATGGATTTAGGCATCGAAAGTGATATTTTGGTACCAGAACAACCTGAAGAACCAATTAGTGAAGCAAAAGAAGAACCAAAATTAGAAGTAACAGAACCAATCATTGTACCCGAAACACCAGTTGAACCACCTAAACCAAAAATTATACCGAAAGATTTAAATAGTGTTAAAAAAGCTATCTCTGATTTAAATAAAGAAATAAAAGATGCTGGTTTCAATATTGAATTTGAAGATTATGATTTTTCTGATTTATATCAAGTAATAATTAAAATAAATAAATGACCTATGATTAAAATTTTCATAAGTCATTTTTAATTTTCAGTACCTTTTTTATAATAATAAATTACCGTATTTTTACTACTTTTAGGAGTATCACCAGACACCGCATCTAGTGGAATACCAATAATATTATTTGAAGGTTCATACCAACTAGTTTCCTTATCCTTAAGATATTCTTCAATCGTATCACACCATATATTTTTTATTTTTTTGCTATAAACCGAATTAACATTCTTATTCATGTCATTACCAGCCCATACCATCATTAAGGCATCAGGATTATATCCAACAATCCAATAATCATTATCAGTAGTTCCACTTTTAATTGCATATTTTCTTGAAATCTTACTATTTAAATAAATAATAGTTGGGTTTAGATAATCAATAAAAGCTGGATTATATGTGTTTGTCATCATCTCATTAATTATAAACACTGAATCCTTATTAAAAACCTCTTTAGAGTTTTCCTTATGTTTATATAAAAGATTTCCATTAACATCCTCAACACGTTCAATAAAATAGGTTTCATTTGTAGTTCCATAATTAGCAAGAGTTACATAACTATTAGCGTAATCGAGCATATTAAGTTCTTGAGAACCAAGCGCAAGTGAAGGTACTGGATTTAACTTTTCTTTTAGTCCAGCCATTTTCATAGTTTTAACTAGTTGTTCTTCACCTAAAAACAAATGTGTCTTAACCGCATAAATATTATCCGAATAGGCAAGAGCCGCCGCCATCGTAATCTCCTTATTTGCATATAAATTAGAATAATTATTAGGTGTATAAGTTTCCTTATTACCAAACACAAAACTAATTTTCGAACTATAAAACCTACTACTTTCTGTCATATTATTTTCAAGAGCCGAATAATAAAGAAAAGGTTTAATAGTAGAACCAACTTGTCTTTTAGATTGAGTAACGCGGTTATACTGGCTTCTTGCATAATTTTTTCCTCCAGCGAGTGCTAGTACCCCACCAGTTTTCGGATTAACAAGAATTCCCGCTAATTGAACATCATCCTCATTACTACCATTTTCTTTAATCGAATCATCTAACTTCTTTTGGGCATTAACATCCAAAGTAGTATAAATTTTAATACCACCAGATTTAATCAAACTTTTAGGAATCGAAGAAATACTATTTAACTCCTCATTAACCGCATCACTATAATACATTAAAGTACTCATATTATTTCTTTCTCTTTTACCATAAATTTCAATTTTATTTTTATACAAATTATCATATTCTTCTTTAGTTATATAACCATTTTTAACAAGCAAACTAGCAATAATTTTAGCCCTTTTAATACAATTATCATAATTAGCAATCGGATTATTATTTTCTGGACTTCTTGGAATACCTACTAGCATCAAAGCTTCCTCAAGTGTTAAATCACTCGCATTTTTATTAAAATAATACTTACTCGCACTAGCAATCCCATAATTACCTTGTCCATAATTAATCGTATTTAAATATCCTTCCAATATCTCATCCTTAGAGTATCTAAGTTCTAATTTAATTGTTAAAAATGCCTCATCAATCTTTCTTTTCCAAGTTTGATTAAAATCTAAATACAAATTCTTAACATATTGCTGGGAAATAGTAGATGCCCCTTCTACAATCGTTCCACTTTTAATATTATTAAACATTGCCTTACCAATTCTTAAATAATCAAATCCACTATGATTATAAAAACTCTTATCCTCACTAATAATAGTCGCATTTGTTACATACATAGATATATCCTTAAGTGAAACCCAATCATTATTGTTATTACTTTCAAACACTAATTCTTCCTTATTATCATATAAATAAATCCTATTTGCCGAATTAAGAACAATCTTTGGACTTATATAAGCATACAAATAAATACCCCATATGCAAACAACAAAGGATATCCACAAAAAAAGAAATATTCTATATAAATTATACATTCTTTTCATAATCATCATATTTATTATGGAATTTAACCAAAATATTATGCTAAAATACGTTTAGGTGGTAACTAATGAGTAAAATAAAATTATATAAAAACAATTCCCTTGTCTTTGAAAAAGATGGCAACATTAATGATAATATTTTTGAGGTTGAAAATATTAAAGTAGATTTACTAAATCACATCTTATATAGAGAAGATGCTAGTTATAAATATACCTTAGATTATAAACAAAACAATGCTAATATAGAGTTAAAAGAACATAACTATAGTTTAAATCTACTATTAGAAACTAAAAGTATTTTAAAAAATGATGAATACTTAAAAATAATATATTCTATTGAAAGTGAAGATAAAATAGATAATACATTAGAAATATATTTTTAATGTATATACATTTAAATAGTTGTATTTCCTTGACATATATGCTATAGTACACGATAACAAAAGGGGAAAATATAAAATGGATAATAAAATGAATCTTTATGAAGCAAGAAAACTATTTAAATTACCAGTTAATTATACATTTGAAGAATTAAAATCATCTTATCGTAAATTAATAATTAAATGGCATCCTGATAAATTTGCAACTTCATCAAAAGAACAACAGGACTTAGCTGAAAAAATAGCTAAACAAATAAATGAAGCAAATGAAATACTTATAGAAGAACTAAATAGTCATAGTTTAACTCAAAATGAAAAAAATGAACTAAAAGAAGCCTTAAAAAATATAAAAATTCAATTAGATAAATATTTAAATATTCGAAAACAGGCATTATTAGATCTTTATCTTGATAACTTCACTTTATTTTCCAAATTAGAATCATTAACTAATAAAGAATTAAATGATGAATTATATTATCTATATTATAAATTGCCTGATAATTCTCTTTTTATAACTACAATATTATTAACAGGCTCTATCGAAGAAACAATTAAATTTTATGAAACAAACATTTTAGAAGATTATCTTCAAAATATTATCGAAGAACAATATATTAGAGAAAATATAAATAACTTTCTTAGTGAATTAGATAAATATACCAAAAATTATTATTCTCAAAAATTAAAATCCAATCATTGATACAAATTTATAACACTAACAAACAAATGGTTGCATTTATTCTTGCAATATGCTATAATACTAACCCGTAAGGGGGATTACAATGAAAACAACAATAACAGTTGAAGAATTTGAAACTTTAAAACAAAGTGTATCTACATTAATAGATCATGTTGAAAAAGGAAAATTAAATGCTGATAGTTTAAAAAGTCTTCATGAATATTTACAAACAGTAAGTGTTCTTCCAGAATTTAAACATGATACAAAACCTAGTTTTACAAGATAAAAATATTAAATAAGTAAGAAAAATAAATGCTTACTTATTTTTTATTTTACATTGTATGCATCTTAATAAAATTTTCTATTGACAACCTACGATATTATGATAAAATCATAAGTGTTAAAAAAAGCCATTATCATATTTATAAATAACACATATAATGGTTTAGAAAAGAGGATTTATAATGATTAAATTAACTGATGAAGAAAAAGATACTTTATCATATAATGATGTAGCCTACTTAATATTAAAAGATACAAATAAAAAAATTAAAATTCAGGATTTATTTAAAGAAGTAATTAAAGCTATGGATTTACCAGAATCAACTTTTGAAGATGACATCGAAGAATTTTTTGAATTAATAATTACTGATAAAAGATTAACTATGATAGATAATGGATTTGTAGATTTAAAAATTAATCATAGTACTAAAATGATTGTTGATGAAGATGAAGACGAAGATATGTTAATTGAAAACGAAGAAGATATTGAAGAAGAAAATTCAGAAGATAATTATGATGATGATTCAAATCCAGAAGATGATACCGATAACGATTTACAAGATTTAGTAATCATTGATGAAGATAGTGACGATTTAGATTCTGATATGATGTAACTAATTCTTTTTTCTTATATAAAGGAGGATAACAATGATAGATAGATTAGAACTATTAACTAATAGATATAATGAAATAAATGAAGAATTATTAAAACCAGAAGTATTATCAGATTTTAATAAACAAAAGAAATTATCAAAGGAAAAAGGTAGCATAGAAGAAGCTGTAAATAAATATGCCGAATATAAGGATTTAGTTTCTGAAATAGAAGGCTTAAAGGAACTAGTAATGGACCCTGAAATGCATGAAATAGCATCAATTGAACTAGATGAAAAAAAGGATAAACTTGCCTCTTTAACTAAAGAAATTGAAATACTACTTTTACCTAAAGATGAAAATGATGGAAAAGATATTATCATGGAAATTAGAGGAGCAGCAGGTGGTGATGAAGCCAATATTTTTGCTGGTGACTTATTTAGAATGTATTCAAAATATGCTGAAAAAGTTGGTTGGAAGTTAGAAGCAACTCATGCTGTTGAAGGAGATTCAGGTGGCTTTTCAACCATTGAATGTTCTATTAAAGGTGATAATGTTTATTCTAAATTAAAATTTGAAAGCGGAGTTCATCGTGTTCAAAGAGTTCCTGAAACAGAGACAGCTGGACGTATTCATACATCTACTGCAACTGTTTTAGTAATGCCTGAAGTTGAAGATGTTGATATTGAGATTAAGCCAGAAGATGTTCGTGTTGATGTTTATCGTTCAAGTGGTAAAGGTGGACAAGGAGTAAATACAACTGACTCAGCTGTTCGTGTAACTCATATTCCAACTGGTATTGTTGTAACTTGTCAAAATGAAAGAAGTCAAATAAAGAATAAAGAAAGAGCCATGGTTGTTTTAAAATCTAGATTATATGATGCCGAAATGCAAAAACAAAATAATGAAACAGGTACAGCTCGTAAGAGTATGATTGGATCAGGAGATCGTTCAGAAAAAATAAGAACATACAATTATCCACAAAATCGTGTAACCGATCATCGTATTAACTTTAGTATTATGGAACTAGATCGTGTAATGGAAGGAAACTTAGATCCAATTATAGAAGCCTTAATAACAGAAGATCAAAGAAGGAAAATGCAAGGTGAGGAATAAACCTGAAAATATCAGCAACTTAGATTGGAATTTACTATGTCAAAAATATGATAACTTAGAAGAAGTTATTGCTAAAGTAGATTCAGGCTATCCAATTGCCTACTTAATAGGAGACGTATCATTTTATGGTTATCCCTTTAAAGTAAATGAAAATGTTTTAATTCCTAGATTTGAAACAGAAACTTTAATTGAAAAAACTATTAAATTAATTAAAAGTCTAAATTTAGAAAATTCCAATTTAATTGATTTAGGAACTGGTTCTGGTGTTATAGCAATAACTTTAAAAAAAGAAATACCTTCTTTAAATATTACAGCAATTGATAAAAGTAAAGAAGCCCTAAAAGTTGCTATAGAAAATTCTAAATTAAATAAGGTAAATGTAGATTTTCAAAATCAAGATATTTTTAATTACGAATTACCTGAAAATATAAGTATTGTAATAAGTAATCCTCCTTACATAGAAGAAGATTCTAATTATAATCAAAATGTTCTTTACGAGCCAAAAGAAGCTATCTTTGTTTCTAATACAAACCCATTAATTTATTATGAACAAATATTAAAAATAGCTAAAGAAAAAATTACCAAAAAACATCTTATTGCTTTTGAAATAGATGAAGATCATAAAGAAGACATGCACAAATTATGTAAGAAGTATTTTCCAAGTGATAATATAGTTATTGAAAAAGATTTAGCAGGTAAAAACCGTTATGCTTTTATATATAGTGAATAAAAAATAAAAAGATTACCCAATATTATTTTAGAAAGGGTAATTTTTTAATGAAAAATACTTTAATATGTTTATCAATAATAATTTTAAGTTTAACCTTAATAAAAAATAAAAATCAAAATGAAGTAATAATCCCAACTGACTCTATTCGATTTAGAGTAATTGCATCATCAGATAGTGAATTAGATATAGAAACTAAACTAGAACTTAAAGATCACATTGAGAAAGTTCTTATAGATTTAACTAAAAATGCTACAACTACTGAAGAAGTAGATAAAATAATTGTTGATAACCTAGACTTTATCAACACTCAAATTCATGAATTTTTAAAAAGTGATAATTACAAATTAGATTATGGTTTAAACTATTTTCCAAGTAAAACATATAAAGGAGTAGTTTATGAAGCAGGAGTTTATAACTCATTAGTAATAACAATTGGTAATGGTCTAGGAAAAAATTGGTGGTGTACCTTATTTCCTCCATTATGTTTACTTGAAAATAACGAAACCACAAATGATGTTGAATACAAATTATTTATTTCTAGTATAATTGAAAAGTTTAAATAATATACTTAACTAGGTGATCTTTTGTTAAGTATTTTTTTAATTGGAGTAGCACTTTCTATGGATGCCTTTTCCATTGCTCTCTCCATCGGAACAACCCATTTATCAAAAAATAGATTTATATTAATTCCCATTGTAGTTAGTATAATGCACTTTGTTATGCCATTAATTGGTTTATTTTTAGGTAATCAAATTTTATCGGTAATAAATATCAATCCTAAAATTATCATGACCATAATCCTATTATATCTAGCGTTTCTTATGTATAAAGATCGAAATAATGATAAAGTAACTAAAATAAATTCCTTATTAAGCATCTTTTTATATGCGCTTTCAGTTTCTCTTGATAGTTTTTCAGTAGGAATTGGCTTAAAAGCCTTAACTGATAAAATAATCATACCACCAATAATATTCTCATTATGTGCTGGAACAATTACTTATATGGGATTAATTCTAGGAAAATATTCTCAAAAAGTATGGAAAGAAAAAGCATCACTTATAGGAATAATATTATTAATATTGATATCAATTGTCAATATTTGTAAATTATTTACTTAGATATTTGACTAAAACAAACTAAAATATTATATTATATTTAGAAAGGTAACTTTTTATGAAAAAACTAATTATAGAAGGCCAGAAAGAATTATCTGGTACAATAAAAATAAGCGGTGCTAAAAATAGCGTTGTTGCTTTAATCCCTGCATCCGTATTAACAAAAGGAAAATGTATTATTAAAAATGTTCCCAAAATAAGTGATGTTAAATTATTATTAGAAATATTAAAATTATTAGGATCAAAAGTTGAATTAGATAAAGATACCCTTTATATTGATAATTCAAATATTCATAATGAATTTATTCCTAAAGATATAGCATCTAAAATGCGTGCATCATATTATTTTATGGGATGTTTATTATCTCGTTTTGGTTATGCTAAAGTATCATACCCAGGTGGATGTACAATTGGAGCTCGTCCAATAAATTACCATACAGCTGGTTTTGAAAAGTTAGGAGCAAACATAACAGTAGAAGATGATATAAATTATATTATTGAAGCCAAAGAATTAATTGGTAATAATATATTTCTTGAGTTTGCCTCAGTAGGAGCAACTATAAATATTATGTTTTCTGCCGTTAGAGCCAAAGGAACAACCGTTATTCACAATGTAGCGAAAGAGCCAGAAATAATAAATATTGGCCAGTTCCTAAATAGTATGGGAGCTAAAATTACTGGATTAGGAACAGATACTATCACAATAGAAGGTGTAGATGAACTACATGATGGCGAAATAACTGTTATTCCTGACCGTATCGAAGCAGGAACCTATATGATGATTGGAACCCTTCTTGGTAATAATTTAAAAATAGATGGAATAATCCCCGAACATTTAACAAGTGTAATATCTAAACTTAAAGAAGCCGGTGCATCACTAGATGTAAAAGATAATCATGTAATCATTAACAAAGTAGATAAACTAGAACCAGTTAACATAAAAACCTTAGTTTATCCTGGTTTTGTAACTGATTTAGGTCAACCAATGAGTACTCTTTTAACCCAGTGTGAAGGAACAAGTATCTTTGAAGAAACAATCTATGAAAATAGAATGAGACATATCAAATATTTAAATGAAATGGGAGCTAATATTGATTTAGATGGTAAAGTAGCCATGATTCACGGAAAAACATGTTTACATGGTGAAACAGTTGAAGCAACTGACCTTAGAGCTGGAGCTGCTATGTTGCTTGCTGGAATGATTGCTAAAGGAACAACAACCATAACTAATATAGAACATATTTTAAGAGGCTATGAAAACATAGTAACCAAACTAACAACAGTAGGAGCAAATATCAAAATAATAGATGAATAATAAGTGAGGAAATATGTATAAATACACATTAAATGATAATGAAGATATCTAAAATATTTGATAATCTATATATAAAACAAGGAAGTAATGAGAAAACCACCTCAGCAATTTTAACAAATCAAAGATTATTATTTTTAGATTATATAGTTCTTAACAATAATTCAATAATCGAATTTAATGACAAAAAATTGTATGATTTAATTTTAAAACTTAAAGAGGAGTAATATCTTCTTTTTTGTATATTTGTTGATAAGTTATAACTATTCCACATTAAAATTTAATGTAAAATTTAAGTAAATAAGCTATAAAAACAGTTCTAAAATACAAATATCCATAGTTAATTTGTTAATATTAAAATAGAAAGTGAAGTGCTTATGAAAAATAGTGAAAATAAAAATATAATAATACTCATGTTTATCCTATTTACAATTATAATAGGTCTCTTAATAATTTTAATTTACAAAACAAATTATAAAAAAGAAGATAATAAAAATACATCACAAACTACTCAAAATTATAATCTTGACGAATTAAATAGTGAAAAAATAACATTTATTAACATTGAAGAAATAAATACATATGAATTAACAATGGAAAATAACTTATTTACCAAAGCAAATAATGAATCACATGCATATAATTCATTAAATAATAATTATTCTAAAGATTTTATATTTGAAGATATACCATTTCTAAAAATTATTAATAAAAAATTATATTGGAAGGTAAATAATGAATGGATAGAAGATAAAAAAATAACCGAAGAAATAATATATGCAAACTATTTTGCTGCAGATGTAACAGTTTATAAATTCATTATAATAACAAATTCTAAAATTTATTTTATTGAAATACCTAATGGTATTGAAACAATAAGTGATATATTACAAGAAAAAGCCGTAGAAGATTTTAGTAAAAATAAGTATAATAATTTAAAATATGAAATTATTAATGAAAAAGTAAGCAATATAATAGAAAAATATAAACCAGTAGGATGTCATTTAACAAATGAAATATATTTATTAATATCTAATAAAGTCTATTTTATTAATGAAGAATCAAATAAATTAAGGTCTACAGCCGAAAAAGAAAATAATTTTTCTACTATCATAAAAGAATATTTAGGTAGATGTGGAACAAATGATGCTACTATAAATATCGACAAAAATGGAAATATCCAAAACGATGACATTGATAAATCTAAAATAAATAACATAAAGTATTATCTAAAAAATGATAAATTTGAATTGATAGTGGATTCAAATATGAATTATTATTTAACATCTAATAATTTTAGCAATTATGGAAAAATTAGTACATTAAATTTTAATAAAAATAATAAATTATTAACAATAACTACTGGTTCTAAAACAATAACTCTTAAAGAGACATCATACTATTTATATGACTAAAATAAAG
Source organism: uncultured Bacilli bacterium (assembly GCA_934090795.1). Lineage (GTDB taxonomy): Bacteria > Bacillota_I > Bacilli_A > RF39 > UBA660 > CAG-533. The sequence continues at coordinate 43,369 of CAKOJQ010000009.1, read as the reverse complement.
CAAATGCCTATTGCAATTTTTCAAATATATGTTATACTATCGAAGTAAAACGAATTTCTATGATTTAATTTAAATCATGGCGGAAGGAGAATAAAAGATGAAGAAAAATTTACATCCATCATTTGTAGATTGTACAGTAACTTGTGCTTGTGGACATACTTTCCAAACAAAATCTAATAAACCAACACATTTTGTTGAAACATGTAGTGCATGCTCACCTGCATATAATCCAGAAATGAGCAAAACTGCTAAGAAAACTGGTACTGTAGAAAAATTCAATAAGAAATATAATTTAAATTAAGTGCTAAAATAGGCACTTTTTTTGTTAATAACATGTCAAATATACTTCAAATTTTAAATATTTATAAATATTTGTGGTAACATAAATATATAGGAGGAATAATGGAAAAAGAATATTATGAAAACTTATTAAAAAATTCTATAAGTTTATATACTAAAGGAACTTTAATGCAATATGGCTTAAGAGAAGATCAAGCCTTAGAAATTGTTTCTAATTTAACCGGAATTGCACCTGAAAAATTGCAAGAATTAAGGGCAGAAAGAATTAATAACATAAAGGAAAGTATGAGTAAATCAAATGAAGTTCTTTCATCAATGATATCTAGATAGTAGAAAGGGATAATTAACATGAAAGTAGCAATTGCAACAGACCATAATGGCGTTAATATCAAAAAAGAAATAATTAGATTTTTAAATAATCACAATATTGAAACCATTGATTTAAGTGAACATAATTCAGCAGTCGATGATTATCCACTATATGCTTTTGAAGTAGGAAAAGTAGTATCATCTAAAGAAGCAGATTATGGAATTTTACTTTGTGGAACTGGTATTGGAATGAGTATTGCCGCTAATAAAGTTAAAGGTATTCGCTGTGCTCATGTAACAAGTAATACAGAAGCAATGCTAGCCCGTGCCCATAACAACGCTAATATTATCGCCTTAGGAGTAAATAATCATAAAGTAAATGATTTAATTAAATGGATTGATTTATTCCTAACAACTGACTTTAAAAATGAAGAAAGACATGTAAGAAGAAATAAACAGATAATGGAGTATGAACAAAAATAATGATTAAAACGATTATATACATAGTTTGTGTCCTATTATCCGTATTTGTTTTAAATGGAATTAATTTTAATAATTTTTTTAAAAAAAATCACATAATTGAAGCAAGATTTTTTGTTATCATCATAAGCTTAATTATGGGATATCTATTAGGAAGTTTTATAATAGAGTTTTTAAATGTAAGTAGAATTATCTAAGGAGACCTATGAAAAAATTATTATTATTAATCTTATTTTTAATACCAATATTTATAAGTAGTTTTAATAAAGCTACTTTTTTATTTTCTAATAACGAAAAAACAATAATAGTTCATTTAACTGATTTAGACTTATATCTAGATTTAAACGACTATGTTACCGGGGTTGTTGCATCCGAAATGCCAGCTTTATTTAATGAAGAAGCCTTAAAAGCCCAAGCAGTAGCAGCTAGAAGTTTTGCAACTTCAAAAATAGAAAATAACTTTCTAGAATTAACATCAGGAATAAGTGATCAAGTATATAGTCCTAATTTCAAGTTAAAAGAAAAATGGAATGATGACTATAATAAATATTATAACAAAATTTATAACTGTGTTAAATCCACTCATAATGAAGTAATAAAAAGAGATAATAAAATACTTAGAACCTACTATTTTTCCATGAGTAATGGTTATACTGAAAACTCTCAAACTGTCTTTAATGATACTACTTTTACAAGTGTTAAATCTCTTGAAAGTGAAAATACTCCAAATTACAAATTTCAAAAAACATTTTCTTTTTCAGACCTTAATAAACTATTAAATGTGTCAAATATTGATATTCAAAATATTGAAAGAAATGAAACAAATCACGTTAAATCTATTACTATAAATAACAAAAAATATACAGGTATTGAGTTTCGTAAATTACTAAATCTTCGTTCTACAGATTTTACCATCGAAAAAAAAGATAACAACTACATTATAACCACAATAGGTTATGGCCATGGTGTTGGAATGAGTCAGTATGGTGCAAATCAAATGGCAAAAGAAGGATCATCTTATAAAGAAATATTAAATCATTATTATGAAAATACCGAAATATCTGAAATTTAAAGTATAATTTAAAATAAACTATCCAAACTTTTAATAGGAGGAAAAATGAAAAAGAAATACAAATTAAAAGGATGGGTAGTTTTTTCAGTATATGTTGTATCTATAGTTACAATAATATCAAGCCTATATTTAGTAGGTAAAACCTTACAAGGAATGATTTATTCAAATGAGTCATTATCATACGTATATCGTGGTTTAATAGATGATGCCGTTCCCGTTATTAGTACTACTAAAAATAAAAAAATAATTATGCCATATCAAGATGAAACAGTTAAAATAATAAAAAACTTCTATGATAAAGATTCAGATAATATAACTCAAGAAAATTCCTTAATATTATATGAAAACACCTATATGCCAAATACAGGTATTATGTATGGAAGTGATAACGTATTTGATGTACTTGCCGTTTTAGATGGAACAATTGAATCAGTAACAACTGACGATATCCTAGGAAATATTATTACAATAAGACACACCAATAACTTAACTACAACTTATGAAAGCCTAAATAACGTTGATGTAATCGTTGGCCAAGCTGTTAATCAAGGCGATATCATCGGTAAAAGTGGAACAAATAAAGTAGATGCATCTGCTAGTTCAATGATGTTATTTGAAGTAAATTTTAATGGTAACAATATTAACCCATCAAAAATCTATGACAAAGAAATAAATGAATTAGAATAATGTATACACTCGAATTAACCGATAACTATATTCTAATTTTTAATCATAAAACAAATATACTTTCTAAAGAAGAAATACCATGTAACATAATTATCAATAATAAAATATATGATTTTCTTAAATTAAATAAAATAATGTATGACATAATTAATAAATACAAAATTTTAAATTCATTATTTAAAGTAAAAATAAATATTCTATTATTTGAAAAAAGTTCTCCAAGTGAAATATATTTAATCAAAAATTTATTTAAAAACATATCTAATTTAACAGTTGAAATAATTCATCCATATACTTATTTTGATAACAATCATCTCTTAACAAGTGGTGGAAAACTATATTATCAAGATAAAAAAGTAGATAAATTATTAAATAAAGATTATATATTAGTAGGTTATAATGAAGATTATCAAAACCTAAAATCTCAAATATTAAAGAAAAACAATTGTAAAATTTTAGAATACGAAAATTCTTATAGGACAATTTTCGACAAAGTCTTATGTTTACTTTTAATAATGTTTATTTTATAATTATAATAACAAAGGAGTACCAATTATGTTAGAGGATAATAAAAAAATAACTTATATATCAGTTATTTTAATCGCAACACTTTTACTAATTACTGGTAGTTTTTTAATATTTAAATCAAGTGCTTATTTATCTCAAGAAAAAATTGTTACTACCTTGCCAAATCAAAATGTCCAAATAAGTATTGTAAATGAGCCTATCGAAATAACTGAAGAGTTAAAAACTAAATTAAAAGAGCTTATTCCCAAAAATAGTTGTAATAATGAATTTTTACCAGAACAATTTAATCAAAACTTATATATTGGTCTTATTAGTAATGAAAATAATATTGAATGTTCAAATCTATTAACTTATACACAAGATTATAAATGGTCATCTACAACAGATGAAGTAATTATGTATAGTTATGTTTTAATAACTGATGGTACAAATTATGGTAAATCGTATCAAAATTTAGTGGTATCCTCTGATAAAATAGAAAAATTAAATGAAAAAATATCTAAAAATTCTTTTATAGGTTATGGTGGTAAATATAAATTCACTTTTGCAAAAGTAAATAATGATTATGTTTATACTTCAACAAGTTACATAAATTCTTAGATTTCTAAGAGTTTTTTCTTTTTCTTAAAAAAGTTATGATATAATTAACTAAAGATAGATTGGAGATAAAATATGAAAGTTGTTGATGGAAATACTGCCTGTTCTATGATGGCCTATAAATTAAGTGATATAAGTTTTATATATCCAATAACCCCATCTAGTCCTATGGCAAGTAACATAGATAATATGAATAATAAAGACATTAAAAATATTTTTAATGATAATGTAAATGTTTATGAAATGCAAAGTGAAGCAGGTGCTGCTGGTGCCCTTCATGGCGCTTTAAATGCTGGAAACTTAGGTACAACCTTTACTGCAAGTCAAGGATTACTTTTAATGATTCCTAATATGTATAAACTGGCTGGAGAATGTTTGCCCGCTGTAATTCATGTTGCAGCTCGTAGCTTAGCAACCCATGCTTTAAGTATTTTTGGTGATCATCAAGATATTTACGGAGTAAGACAAACTGGCTTTTGCTTTTTAGCAAGCACAAGTGTTCAAGATGCTCATAATTTAGCCTTAATTTCCCATTTATCAGCCATTGAAAGTAGCTTACCATTTTTACACTTCTTTGATGGCTTTAGAACCAGTCATGAATATAATGTTATAAATGAAATAAGTGATGACGTAATCAAAAAACTAGTAAATTATGATAAAATCACTGAATTTAGAAATCGTGCTTTAAACTCAAATAAAAGCATCACTAAAGGAACAGCACAAAATGAAGATATCTATTTTCAATCAGTCCTAACAAGAAATAAAGATTACGCCAAAGTTCCTGATATCGTAAACGATTATATGCAAAAACTAAACAAAGAAATAGGAACAGACTATAAACCATTTAATTACTATGGTGGAACAAACGCTAAAGTAGTCCTTATCGCTATGGGATCAGTATGTGATACTATTAAATCAGTTGTAAAAAATAATCCCTTATTTGGTTTAATCGAAGTCCATCTATATCGTCCATTTAGTAAAGAATATCTACTTAACGTCTTACCAAAAACAACTAAAAGAATTGGAGTATTAGATCGAACTAAAGAACACGGTGCTAGTGGTACCCCCTTATATTTAGATGTAATATCATCTCTTAAAAATACCAATATCAAAATTTATGGTGGAATCTATGGACTATCAAGTAAGAATACCACTCCAAATGACATTTACGATGTATACATGAATTTATTAAATAATCCTAAAGATGATTTCTCAGTCGGTGTTATAGATGATGTAACAAATACAAGCCTAACTCACTATAAATATATTGAAGAAGATAATTTTAGAGAATTTAAAATCTTTGGTTATGGTTCAGATGGATCCGTAAGTGCATCAAAAGATATGTTAAAAATCTTAGGTAAATCTGCTTATGTTCAAGGATATTTCGAATATGACTCTAAAAAAAGTGGTGGCGTAACAGTTTCCCATTTAAGATTATCTAACAACCCAATAAATGCCCCATACTATACAAATCATCCTGAATTATTAGTAGTAACCAAAGACGAATATTTCCATAAATTTGACATGATAACCGGTTTAAAACCAGGCGGTAATTTAATAATAAATACCTCAAAAACCGAAGAAGAACTAAATAAATTCCTGCCAACAAACATTAAAGAATATCTAAATGCAAATAATATCAAAACATATATAATAAACGCTAGTAAATTAGCCGAAGAAAATGGAATTAAAGGTAAAATAAGTTTAATAATCGAAACCTCTATTTTAAATTTATTAAATATTCCAAATTATCAAAATATCTTAATTGAAAACGTTAAAGAAAGATTTAGAGCTAAAGGAGAATCTATTGTTGAAAGTAATATCAAAGTTATAAAAGAAACTCCAAATAATCTATTTAATATCAAGATTACTAATGATGAAAGTATAAGTATTAATTCAAGTAACAATATTTTTGAAATGATTAATTCAAGACGCGGTAACGAATTGACTGTTAAAGATCTTCTTGATTATAAAGATGGTGCTTTCCCAGGTGGAACAACCAAATTTGAAAAACGTAAAATTAGTGAGGATATTCCTGTTTGGAATAAAGAAAAATGTATTAAATGTGGAATGTGTGCTTTGGTTTGTCCTCATGCCGTAATAAGACCATTTGAATTACCTAATGGAGAATTTATTATTAGTATAAGTGAAGCTGACTGTACTGGTTGTGGATTATGTATTAAAACATGTCCAAAAGATGCTTTGTCCTTCGGTAAATTCGATGAAGAAAAACAAAAAGAAGCTAACGAACTATTTAATAATTATGAAAATCCTAAATACCCATTAACAACCATTAAAAATATTGAATTAAGAAAACCATTATTTGAGTTTTCTGGAGCATGCGCTGGTTGTGGCGAAACACCATATATCAAATTATTAACTCAAATTATTGGCGAAAAATTAGTTATTGCCAACGCAACAGGTTGTTCAAGTATCTATGGAGCCTCATGCCCTAATACCCCTTATTCTGTATCATGGAGTAATAGTTTATTTGAAGATGCTGCTGAATATGGTTTTGGTATTCTAAATAGTTTTAACAACTTACAAAATCGTATAAAAAAAGAATTAGTTAGAATTAATAATGAAGATACAAAATATCTATTAGAACTACTAGAATCTAACGATTATGATAAAATAAAATCCGAATTACCTAAATTCAAAAAATACATTAAAGAAGATTTATTAAGTTTTGTAACACCTAAAAGTGTATGGACTATCGGTGGTGATGGTTGGGCTTACGATATCGGTTTTGGTGGATTAGATCATGTAGCATCATCAAATGAGAAAGTAAGAATTCTTGTACTAGATACTGAAGTATATTCAAATACTGGTGGTCAGTCAAGTAAATCAAGTCATTTAGGACAAGTTTGCGAATTTGCAAGTGGTGGTAAGAAAACATCTAAAAAAGATTTATTTAAAATTGCCATGTCATATCCAAATATATATGTTGGAAGCATTAGTTTAGGTGGTAACTTCATGCAAGCAATTAAAACAATTAAAGAAGCCGAAGAACACGATGGCCCATCAATTATAATTGCATATTGTCCATGTATTGAACAAGGTATTAAAGGAGGAATGAGTAATTCAATCAAAGAAGAAGCACTAGCAGTCGATTCAGGTTATGTCTTATTAATGAGATATAAAGATAATAAACTATACCTAGACTCTAAAGAACCAAACTTTGATAAATATGATGAATTCCTATCTAATGAAGTTAGATACAACGCATTAAAAATAAAAGACATACAAAAAGCAAACAAATTGCTTGCTATAAATAAAGAAATAGCGGTCCAAAGATACAACTATTACAAAGAAATTTCTAATAAATAAAAAAATAGAGGCTATCCCCCTGGGTTAGCCTCAAAGAATAAAAAGGGGTTGGCTAGTGTGATACTAGCACCAATTCGCCTTTAAGTGAATTGGTACTTGTTATACTAAAGGAAAAAGACTTAAAAGTCAACAATTTTTTGTTAAAATTTAAAATATTTTTTAAAGGAGATAAATATGCTAGAAGATATTAAAGGAATTGGTCCCAAAACCTTAAAATTATTTCAAAATTTAAACATCTTTACCATCCAAGATTTAATCACATACTATCCCTATAAGTATAAATTATATCACCCAGTCACCCTAGATAACTATGAAGAAAACACTGAAGTTTTAATAAATGGATATGTCGCATCCGATGCCAAAATATACTATATTAAAAGAAATTTAAATAAAATAAGTTTTAGATTAAATACTGGTACTAAACTAATAAACGTTACCATCTTTAATCGCCCCTTCATTAAACAACATCTGTTATTAAATAAATATATTTCTGTAATAGGAAAATATAACGTCAAGACCAACACATTTACAGCCAGTGATATAAAATTAACCCCAATAATTAAAGATGAAATAGAACCAATTTATCACACAACTCAAGGACTAAAACAAGTAAATATTCATAAAATAATTAATAATTTATTAGAAAAAAATATCTATGTTCCCAGTCTAATACCTGAAGAATACATTAAAGAATATTCATTATTAGATAAATTAACCGCTATAAAAGAAATCCATAATCCAACCAGTACTAATAATTTAAAACAAGCTGAAATATGTCTTAAATATGAAGAATTATTTGAATATACTTTAAAAATAAATTATTTAAAATATTTAAAAGATAAAACAACAACATCATATATAAAAACATTTGATACCTCAAAATTAGATAATTTAATATCAAGTTTACCATTTAAATTAACTGATTCACAAGTAAAAGCCGTAGAAGATATTAAAAATGATTTTAACTCACCAAAACATATGAATAGATTAATTCTAGGTGATGTTGGAAGTGGTAAAACAATTATATCTTTCCTAGCCCTCTACATGAATTATTTATCTGGTTATCAAGGCGTCCTAATGGCACCAACTGAAATATTAATAAAACAACACTATGAAAATATCAAAAAAATCTTAACAGACTTAAATATTGAAATACTAACTGGCTCAACAACTAAAAAAGATCGTGATAAAATAATTGAAAATCTAAAAAACGGTCAAATAGATATTTTATTATCAACTCATTCAGTCTTAAATGATGATGTCGTATTTAAAAATATTGGACTAGTTGTAACCGACGAACAACATCGCTTCGGTGTAAATCAAAGAAAGAACCTTCAAAACAAAGGAGAAAATGTTGACGTACTTTATATGAGTGCAACTCCAATTCCAAGAACTTTAGCCTTAACTATTTTTAAAGATATGGACATAACTGAAATTAAAACCAAACCATTAAATAGGAAACCTAAAATTACTAAATTATATAAAACATCAGAAATTAAAGAAGTTCTATATGAAATGTTAGATGAAATTAAAAAAGGACATCAAATCTATGTAGTTAGTCCCCTAATCGAAAATGAAGAAGAAAATACCAAACTAGCAAGTGTTAATTATTTATATGAAAAAATAAATGTAGCCCTTAATGGTAAAGTACCTATAGGTGTTCTTCATGGTAAATTAAAAAATGAAGAAAAAGAAAATATAATGAATGATTTTAAATCAAATAAAACTAAGATCTTAATATCAACAACCATCATTGAAATAGGAGTAGATGTTAGTAACGCTACGATGATTGTTATATTTAATGCCGAAAGATTCGGCTTGGCAACCCTTCATCAGTTAAGAGGACGTATAGGTAGAAATGATATAGAATCAAAATGTATTTTAATAAGCGACTATGACACGCCAAGATTAAAAATATTAGAAGAAAGTGAAGATGGCTTCTACATTTCTGAAAAAGACTTCGAATTAAGAGGAGCCGGTGATTTATTTGGTGTAAAGCAAAGTGGAGATATGGTCTTTAAAATAGTTAATCTAAATAAGGATTTTAAAATATTAAAAAAATGTAGTGAAGACTCTTTAAATTTTTTAAACAAACATATTAACGAAATAGATAAATATCCTATTCAAAAAAACATAATAAGTGGTGTAAAAAATCTAAATTAATGATATATTTATAGTAGAAGGAGTTGAGATAAATGAATAGAGCAAAAATTAAAAATGATGCCAAAAAAATGATTGAAGGAAATCTATGGACCATTTTAAAACCAATGTTAATTGTTATGATTGTTTTAGGTTTTGTAAATGTAATGTCAGAAAAAGTATTACAAGATACATTCGCAGGAACAATGTGTTCAACTTTACTTTCACTTGCAGTAATGCCTTTATCATATGGTTTAGATGTATTTATTCTTAAATATGTAAGAAAAGAACAAGTAGATTATGATGAAATATTTAAACATTATTCTAAATTTGTTCCTATATTCTTATTAGGATTATTAATGTACATTTTTATTGGTCTTTGGTCTTTATTATTTGTTATACCAGGTATTATAGCTGCTATATCATATAGTCAAGCAATGTTTATCATGATAGATGGTGAAGAAGAACCAGGTGCTTGCATCAAAAAATCTAAAGAGATGATGTATGGTTATAAATGGGATTATTTCGTATTTATGTTAAGTTTCTTTGGCTGGTATTTACTTTGTGCATTAACATTTGGTATTGCCCTAGTATATGTTGCACCATATGTTTCAGTTTCAGAAGCACTATACTATGAAGAACTTAAAAAAATTACAAAAAATTAAATAATATAAATTGACAAACTATTCATAATTTTATATTATTAAATAGGTAAGGTAATAAACCTTACTGATCCTCTAACGATTCTTGTTAGAGTGTATCAACCAAAACCCCCTGAAATCCCGTCAGAAATGGCGGGATACTTTGTTTATAAGGGCTTTAAGCCATTTGATATATGTATTAGGTACCCAAATAGGTACCCATTTTAATTTAGTTTGTCTATAATATTAATTATTTCATTTAATTGATTCTTAAATAGGTGAGAGTAAGTATTTAATGTCTCATCTATTTTTGTGTGTCCTAAATACTTTGCTACCACATTTATAGTAGCACCACTATTAATTAAAAGTGATGCACAACTATGTCTAAAATCGTGTATTCTAATTTGTTTAACTTCAGCTAACTTACAATCTTTGTTTTTTCTATGCCTTAACTTTCCGTTTGTTATTGGATCAGTATCTCCAAATAAATACCAGTCATCATTAAATCCATAATGTCTTTTAGAAACTTCATATAATACTTTCATATCTTCCATTAATACTTTTGGTATAGGAATATTCCTTATACTAGATTTTGTTTTAGGTGTAGTTACCATATATGGTTTCTTTTCATCACCTTGAGTTGCTACAATATTTTTGTTAACACTTAAATATTGATTTTTAAAATCTATATCTTTCCATGTTAGTCCTCTAAGTTCACCTCTACGAAGTCCAAAATAATATAAAGTTTCAAACAAGGTTTTAAATAAAATGTCATCTTCTACCAATATGAATTTTTTGAATTCTTCATAAGTGAAAAATAACATTTCTTTTGGTATCTCATTTGGGTCAGTAAAATTAGTCATTTTATTATAAGTTGCCGTAAAATTAAAGTTGTACCACTTAGTAGCAAAGTTTAATAATTCTTTAAAGAATTTGAATAAATGGTTTTTATGATTTGTTGTATATCCATAAGAATTTATTTGCTTTTTCCATTTTTCAAAGTGTTCAATATTAAAATCTTTTAATTTAATATTATCTAAGTCTTTGAAAAATTTTTCTCTATCACGATAAGTCTTTAAAGTGGTATATTTTACTTTATCTTCTTTGTATGCATAGAAGAGTGTATATAAATCTTTAAAAGTCATATTACAGTCTTTATCACTTCTATCAGCGTTAATTGTTAAAAATTCTCTTTCAGCTTTTAATGCCTCTGTTTTCGTAAAAAACTTCTTTGATTTATACTTTCTTCTAGAACCATCTAAATTCTTGACATAGTCATAAAAAATCCACTTACGACCATCTTTTGTCCATTCTTTTTTATCTAATAGTTTAACTGCCATAATTATTCCTCCTTTGAATTTAAATTATTACTATTACTTTCTGAAAAAATATTATCAGCAAGTATTTCCAAAGGTTCCTTATATTTAGCAGTATATAGTCTTTCTGTTTGTGTTCTTTTACATTCTATAAATAATCCTAATTTTTCGAGTTCATCTTTATTACTTGATATTAATTTACCTAAGACGGGTGGAGTAATAAATGAATTTAATTTACTAACCAATTCTGAAATAGTAAAAGTAAATTCTTTTTTACTAATTGCATATTTTAAAAATTGAATTAAATTTGGATTAAGTGTTTCTTCTGTTTTTTCATCAATACTTAGGATTAAATTATCATTTCTTTTTAGTACATAATTAAGTGATTGGTAATCTCTACTTTCATAATTTAAGTAGAAAGTTGATTTGATGTTTTCATCTTGTTTTAATGCAAGTTTACCATCTACACAAGTATCAATAGCAGTACTTCCTAAAGATTTACCTTTACGATTTAAATGATGAACTATGATGATAGTAACATTATAGTTATTACATAATTTACGCAATTGTGGAAATATATTTTGACTCATATCTTGGTAATTATTTAAATCATAATAACTTCCAAAATTTATGCCATTAAACATATCAATAAGTACTAATTTGCCGTTATATTTTTCTTTAAATTCACTTATTTCTTTTTCAACTTTTAATATGCTTAGTTGTGTCATATTATCTTCTGGGAAAGTATATAGAAAATCATTTTCCTTTAAATTAAATTTCATAAAATTAATACGACTTATAGTTTCAGATGGATTCATTTCTGTACTTAAATATAAAACTGGTGTTTTGTGTGTCTTTAAATTCAAAAAAGGAATACCATTACAAACAGAATTTGCTATTTGAAGAGCTAGAGCAGATTTTCCTACTTTAGCTTCTCCAAGTAAGCAATATAAACCATTTTCTCTAATCATATTTTCAATAATATAATTAATATCGACAATACTATTTTTTAATTCTTCAATTGTTTTCATATAATTCCTTTCTATAAATTTTCCTTAGCCATTTTTTCTAAATAATTAATATTAATTTTTAGCTTATTAACGACTTCAATCATTGGTAATCTGTTATTAGGAAGAGTATAACCTCTATTTATTAGGTCATTTTTTATTTCTCTTCTAAGTTTAACGGCATTGTTTTTACCTATTTCAGCAAGTTTCATTAAATCATCAAGATTACACCATTGCTTTGAAATAAGTTTTAAAGTTTCTCTAGCATCCATATAAACTAATCCTCCTTTCATTTAGACTCTAGATATAAATATATCTATGTAAAGATTACCAACTAAAGAAAGAAATTATATTGTGAGGCATGCTCACAATATAATAATATCATTTAATATTAATTAATGTCAATAAAATTTGTGAGTTTTAATTACAAAATTATTGTTGAATAATCTGTTTTGTGGTAAAATGGTATTAGGAAGTTATGAAGAGGTGTAATTTAATGAATAATAAAACTTTAGCTAGTGTAGTAAAAGAAGCTAGAGAGAAAATTAATATATCCCAAAGAGAATTATCAAGAATAACTGGTATAGATAATAATACGATTGCTAAAATTGAAAAAGGCGAAAGAAAGAAACCTAATGTATTATCTTTAAAAAAGTTAAGTTCAGTATTAAATCTATCTTTAGAGATGTTAATGGAACTATGTGAGTATAGTAAAGAAGAAATAGATTCAACAGTTAATAATTCTTATAGTAGTATGGTTATCAAACCTGAAAATGCTCCAATTCTTGTACTGGATGATATAGTTAATCAAATGCAAGATGAACTATATATGAAAATGGTTATTAAAGAATTATTAGATAACTGTGATTTAGAAGAGTTAAATTTTATTTCTGAATTAAATAAAAAGGACAAAACTAGAGTTATCAAAGTAATTAAAAATTATGTTAGAGATAATGAAAAAGAAATAAAAAAACAAAAACAATCTCTTGATGATTTAAAAAAATTACTTACTGAAGAAGAATGATTTTTTAGTTAGTAATGACAATATGACAAGAAATAGAGATATATGGGTATGGTGCAATAAAGGTGTCATTGCTGTCATCGGGAATATAATGTTTGTCTAGCAAGCAATGAATTTGTACTCCCGTACGAAATTCGTATGTGGGAATGCCCAAGCCCTAAAATTATAAAGAAGTGAGGTAAAAAATGAAAAATAGAAAATGTATAGAATTATTTGCAGGTGCCGGGGGTCTTGCCTTAGGTTTAGAGCAAGCAGGATTTGAAGAAGTTGCGCTTATTGAAATAGATAAAACTGCATGTGAAACTTTAAAATTAAATAGACCTAAATGGAATGTGTTAAATGAAGATATTGTTGAGGTTTCAAAAAGAGATTTGTTAAAGGAATTCAATTTAAAAGAAGGAGAACTTGATTTAATTTCTGGAGGATATCCATGTCAATCATTTAGTTATGCTGGTAAAAAACTTGGTTTAGATGATGTTAGAGGAACAATGTTTTATTATTATGCGGAATTTATAAAACAACTTAAGCCAAAAATGTTTTTTGCAGAAAATGTAAAAGGGTTAACAACACATGATGGTGGAAAGACAATCGAAACTATGATTAATGTTTTTGAAGATTTAGAATATAAAGTTGAATGGAAAGTTCTAAACGCATGGGATTATGGTGTTGCAGAAAAAAGACAAAGGGTTGTTATCATAGGAATAAGAAAAGATTTAATTGACAAAGTTAAGTTTGAATATCCTGCTCCTCATGAGTACAAACCTGTATTAAGAGATGTTCTTAAAAATGTTCCTGATTCAGTTGGGGCAAAATATCCTGAAAAGAAAAAGAAAGTATTTGATTTAGTTCCACCGGGTGGCTATTGGAGAGATTTACCAGCTGATGTTGCTAAAGAATATATGAAATCATGTTATTATATGGGGGGTGGAAGAACAGGTATAGCAAGAAGATTGTCGTGGGATGAGCCATCTTTAACATTGACTTGTTCCCCAATGATGAAACAAACTGACAGATGTCATCCAGATGAAAGCAGGCCTTTTACAACTAGGGAATATGCAAGAATTCAATCTTTTCCTGATAACTGGGATTTTGCTGGTAAAATGAATGATATATATAAACAAATAGGAAATGCTGTTCCCGTAAATTTAGCAAAATGTGTTGGAGAGTCAATAATGACTGCATTAAATGGAGGTGGAGTATAATGTGGGATTTAAATTTTATAGATAGAGAAGATTTTAAAAAGCATGTATCTAATACTATACAAACATATGATGACACTTTAAAAAGTATTAATTTACAATCTTTCAATAGTAATATTATTGATCCTATTAAATTAACATTTGATAGTAAGGTATATAGAAAGACAATAGAAGAAGTAATTGACAATGAACTTGTAAGGCAGCGAGATAAAACAAATACTAACGCTATTGGATATTTTCACCAAAATTTATTTAAATATATTGCTAATTGTGAAGTTCCAAATGTAGGATTTGATGTAATATATACTAGAACAAATGGAAGTAAGGTTTATGTTGAAATGAAAAATAAACATAATACTATGAATTCTTCGGCTGCTCAAAAAACATTTTTGAAAATGACAACTCAATTGCTTAATGATGATAATTGCGATTGTTATTTGGTTGAAATAATTGCAAAAAAAAGTCAAAATATTATTTGGAATGTTTCTCTTGATTATGAGAGAGTTTCAAACGAACACATAAAAAGAGTATCAATAGATAAATTTTATGAAGAGGTAACTGGTGATAAAGATGCATTTTATAAAATATGCAAACAATTACCAATCATAATTGATGAAATAATTGCAGAAAATGATGAGTTTGTTGTTGAAGATGATACAGTAATAAGCGAATTACGTTCAAAGAACCCTGATATCTTAAAATCGTTATATATGTTAGCTTTTAGCACTTATGAAGGATTTAAGGAAGAATGCGAGTAATAACTCTTAAGCAACCTTGGGCAACATTAGTTGCAGAAGGATTAAAAAAATATGAATTTAGAAGTTGGAAATATAATTATAGGGGAGAAATATTAATTCATGCTGGTAAAGGTATAGATAAAGAAGCAATGAAAAAATTTGAACATTTTAACCTCAATTATCCTCATTCAAAAATAATAGCAAAAGTAAAAATTTTAGATTGTATTGAATTGAATGATGAAATCAACAAGCAAATAATTGAAGAAAATGAATTGGTTTACGGAAATAAATATGATAGAACTGGTTATGCTTGGAAATTAGAATTACTTGAAAAGATAAATGATAGTAAAGAAATGTCTGGAAAACAAGGAATATGGAATTTAAATTAATTTATTCATAAAAAAATTAGGGTGGTGAAAAAATGAAGTTTTTTTTAGATGAAGAGGTTGGACAACAAAATATTCAAGCTCAAGAAAGTTTGTTGGAAAAAATTATAGATTATATTTCTAATTTTAAAGAATATTTTGATTTAATAAAGTTTGTATTTATAGGAATTTTATTTTTAATTGCAATTATAGTTTTATTTAATTATAAAAAAAGAGTGAATACTAAAAGTAAAAAAGAATACACAAAAAATGAGAAAAATGGGAAGTTTATTAGTGATTTATATGTAGAGTTGGGAAATAGTAATGAAAAGTTAAGATATATGTATAATTCATATTTTTGGACTTGGAGAATAAGAAAAGAATTTTATAAATTATTACATACTAATCTTGGAAAAATGATGGCAAAAAGAACTAATATAAAAGTTTATAATTATTTAACAAAGAAGGGATTATATAAATCATTGAAAAAGTGTCAATCTTTTTTGGAAAATTGTAGAAAATTTGAATTAAATGATGAACGAAATTTTATGTATTATTTATCTCATAATAGTTTTTATTTAAAAGATGATATTGAACGTTTATTAGATAATATGAAGTTAAGCAATACTAATGTATGTTTTCTTTTAGGAAAAGCGGGAAGTGGTAAAACAAATTTATTAACAAACTTTGCAAAAAAAATTATAAATAATTATTCAAAGACTTGTGTATATATAGATTCAAAAGATGTGGAAGATAATAATGTTGAGAGAAAGTTTTTATCATATTTTGATTCTTCTTTAATATTAACAGAAAATAATAATGTGTTAATCTCATTACTTTTATTTATAAAAAAAATATTTAAAGTAAAAATTGTTGTTATTATTGAAGCAATAAATGAAAATTCTAATTTAGATTTTTATAAGAACTTATGCAGATTTATCAATAAATACCATAAAAATAAAAATATAAAAATAATTATATCTAGTAGAACAGAATTTTATAATATAAAATTTAAAAAAATATTTGATGAATATTTAGAAGAAGATGTTAAATATGAAATTATATCTATTGAAACTTCAAAATTAAGCAATAATATTCTAGAAAAAATGTTTGATAAATATAGTAAATATTTTAAATTTAACGGTTCTGTAAGTCCAAATGTTAGATATTTATTATATGATTCTCCAATTTTAATGAGAATATTTTTTGAATGTTATAAAAATTCTAATGATATGATTTGTGATATAGATAAATCAAAATTATTTAGTGAGTATATTGCTAACTTAACTGAAAAATATCCCAATTTAAAAAAAATCTTAAAAGAAATAACTAATTATATGATAAATAATGATAGATTCGATTACATAGATATTAACAAAATTGCTATTGATTTTAATAATATAGAAAATCTAATATATGAAAATGTTCTATTAACTAAGTCTATAATTGAAAATGAAGGAAAAATTAATGAGGAAAAAATAGAAACTATTGCTATTACTTATGATGAAATAAGAGACTATTTAATAAGTAATCAACTTATAGAGATGAGTAAAGATTCAAAAATAGATATAATTAAATATATAGATAAAATGATAGAGTATAAGTTTCCTATTGTTGAAGGAGTAATTAAAAATTTATATTGTTATTATAAAAATGAAAATAACAAAATATGTAAACATATTATAAATATTGATACATTAAAAAAATATAATTTTGGAAATAGGGATATGTTTACAAATGCCCATCTAGATTTTATTTTTTCATCAAAACAAGAATTATTAGACTTTGAATTAAAATATTTAAATGAATTAGATTATATTGTACCAAAAGATTTAGCTAGATTAATACTTATTAGCATTTCTAATTCAATTTATCTGCTAAAACCAAATGATGATTTTATTTTAAATAAAATAAATAGTTTTATTGATGGTGATGAACATGTCTTTGATTTTTCTAGGATAGATATTAGTTATTATAGAGAAATAATTAAAAATTTAGAAAAATATTCAGGTGAAAATATCGTGTTTTTGAAAGAGCAATTATTGAAATTAATAAAGTATTTGGAGAATAATTATGAAAATATATAAAAAAGAATGTATATTATTAGATAATAAAATTTATTTTATTAAGAATAAAAATATGAAAAAAAGTAATTTTTTAAAAAAATTTTGTGTAAAAAAGAATAGTTACTATTACAAATTATATAGTCGATTATATGATTATATCATAGGTGAAAATATTAATTTGTATAAAGAATACAGAAAATATTATAAAAAAGAATATACATCTTATGATGAATTTCTTTTAGAACATCATAACATTCCAAAATCTATATTGAACAAGTTTAATAATAAGAATAGTTGCTACAAATATAAAGATATTGGGAATGAACAGCCTTTGTATTGTTTAGTTCAAAACGAAGAAATAAAAAAAATTATTAATGAATTTATAGGAGGTTTTGTTTATGAAAATTAGAGACGGATTTGTAACTAATAGCTCATCTACTAGTTATATTATAATTTCAAAAGAAGAATTAACTGGCGAGTATTTGGCTAAAAAACTTGGATTAACAGAAAAATCTCCTAATTATTATGAAATCCTTGAAGTATGTAAAAATATGGTTTTTGATGGAAAAAGAGGATTTTATCATCATACTTATGAAGAATCTGAAAACTATGATTTAATAAAAGAAATATTTGGAGAGAAAACAGCTAATAAATATAAAAAAAGCATTAAAAAAGGTTACAAAATATATTGTGGTAGAATTTCTAGTGAAGAAAATGATTATGAAATTACGATGTGTCTTGATTATATGAAATATAAAGATTCTGAAGTGTTTATTGATGCTTCAGATAACGTGTGGTAAAAATGAAGTTATATAAAGATCCTATTTTTAATTTTACTGAAATATTTAATGAAAAAAATGGATTATTAATTAGAACTAATATTTTAGATAAATATGGTCAAGAAACAAAAGAAGAACCCACAATGAGAAGTTTCCCCGAATTAATAGATATAGGAATAATGGGTAAATGTCATGTTAATCAAATATATTGTAAAAAGTTTGGTGTAGACTGTTATCAAGCAAATAATAATTATGAGAATATGAGTCTTGATGACTATAAAAGAATTATTGATGAGTGTAAAAATAAAACATTTCAAGTTGCATTAGGAGGAAGAGGCGATCCAAATAAGCATGAAAGCTTTATTGAAATTTTAAAATATACACGTAAAAATGGGATTGTTCCAAATTTGACAACAACTGGAATAAATATTACTAAAGAAGAGATTATTGCAATGAAACAATATTGTGGTGCAGTTGCTATTTCAATGTATAGTAAAATTATTAATACAAATGGCAAATTAATTGAATCCAATCCTAAAAGTGAAGAAGCAATAAAAAAACTAATATCTCATGGAATTACTACTAATATACATTATGTAATTTCAAATCAAACTATTGATGATATAATAATACGATTAGAAAATGATTTATTTCCAGATGGTGTTAATGCAGTAATATTTTTATTATACAAACCTGTTGGAATAGCTACTTGTGAGAAAATAATAAATATAAAAGATGAAAAATTTAAAAAATTTATTAATATTTTAAATTCAAAAAAATATAATTATAAAATAGGTTTTGACACTTGCTTTTCACCATTAATTATTTCTTCTTTAAAAAAAATAAATACTAAAACAATAGATTTTTGTGAAGCAGCAAGATATTCTTGCTATATTTCTCCAGATTTAACAATGTACCCATGTTCATTTATACAAAATCAAAATTTTGGATTTAATATAAAGAAAAATACAATACAAGAAGCGTGGTGCTCAGAAAAATTCAGAAAATTTAAAGAATGTAATAAATATGATTTTGCTGGAAGTTGTCCCTGTGGCTTGAATGCATTATCAGATTGTAATAAAAGAGAAAATTAAAATATAAAAGGGATTGGGATTTTCCCATATAAGAATTTCGTACGGGAGTACAAATTCAGTGCTGGCTAGGCAAAAATTTAACTCCCCAATTAAAAATAAAATACTGCTAGAATTAATTAGCAGTGTTTTATTTTACATATATTTTGAAAAACTTAATGGATTGATTTTTACAATTTTAAGGTTATATTTAATTTTTAATATATTTTCTATTTGTGGAATTAATTTATCAACATTGCATCTAACATTAAATATATCTAATGATGAATTAATATGATTTATTAGTGGACAATCTGACAAACAATTTCTACTATAACCATTTGCTAAATAAAATGCTACAGCATCTGGTATTACAAACTTAATAACATATTCATTATAATTGTTGTAGAATGGTAATAATATTTCTTCGAATTCTTTATCTGTAATATCTTCTTTACATTTAATCATATTGTATCTCCATAAATAATCTCTTTTAAAATCATTTCTTCAGCAATATTTTTATAATTATTCATTTTTTGAACCCATAATAATTGATTTTCCAGTTTTAGTTTTTCTGTAATAGAAGTATCAGATTTTATTAATTCATTAATTATATGATTTATTTTATTTTCAGCATTTATACTGACTGAAAAAAGATGTTCATTTAATTTATCTTTCATTAATAATTCTTGATATAATGCCTTTTTGTTATTTTTTAAATATTCTAATCTTAATAATCCATATTTATTTAATTTTTTATTTTCTTTTTCAGGTAGTGTTAAATTTGGTAATAAATAATCACCATATTTTGTATAAATTATATTCATAATATTTATCCTTTCATTTATATGAAGAATTAATAATAGTATTAACAGTTTTAGGTACCCATTTAGGTACTCGATTCGTAATATTGATTAAAAATATATAATATTTAATAATTAGATTTAATTTAAAATTGCTTGAAATATAAGGAAATTAACTAGCAATAATTAATTTTATATGCAATATATTTTTGCCCCCTGAAGAGAGCATTTAACCGTGCTCTCATTTTTTGTGCCCATTATATAAGGTGGTTGCGAGCATTTGTAAGATTAAAAATAATTTTTGGGAACAACTTGGGAACAATTATTGTTAAATTTACATGATTATTGCAGACATTTATGAGATAAAGTAGTATAATTAAATAATAGATTTCTATACAATTAAAGTATAGAAATTTTTCTTTTATAAGGAGGGTAAAATGATAAAAGCAATTGAAATAGGATCAATATCAGATAATTATAGAAATAAGTATAATAACAAGATGCTATATTTATCTAACTTAAATAAAATAAATATTTTTATTGGTGAAAATAATAGTGGTAAAAGTAGACTATTAAGGTATATTATTAAGGGAAATGATACAAAGGCTTTTTATGAATTTATAAATGAGGATAAAAAGAAAAGTTACGACAGGGCTAAATGTGAAATGATAAAATATATTGAACGATATAACATATCTGCAACAAAAAAAATTGTTATTCCTGATTATATAAGTAAGTTAGATGATTGTAATTATTATTGTGAGATAGTTGAATATATAGAAAGTTTAAAAATAGATCAAGAATCATTGAATCCAAATCAAAGATCATATTATTCTTATATAAAATCATATTTAAATGATATGTATGAATATTTGGCTAAAAATAATAATGGTTATGGTTCAAAGAAAGTATGCGATTTTGATATTACATATATTCCAATTTTACGTGGAGTAGAAAGCTTTGATATATATTTTCAACCAAGCAAGAGTGAAGATTTAGATTCTATTGTTATGAATGAAAAACAGCGTAAGGCATTAGAAGAATATAAATTAAATGCAAAACATATTTATTCCAACAAGATTAGTAAAGCATATATGATTAATTCTAAACATATCTTTACTGCTGAGAATTTATTTGATGATGTTAAGAATAAATTATTAGGTGAGGAAAAAGATAGGAATTTAATCAAAGATTTTGAAAATTTTATATCAAAAGAATTTTATGGAGATAAAGGATTTACAATTATACCTCAAATTACTAAAGGATTTTTAAATGTAAAAATAGGGAATGGATCGGAGCGAGCTTTACACGATTTGGGTGATGGAATAAAACAATTAATAACTATTTTATATATAATATTTACTAAAAGAAATTCTGAAGCAATCTTTTTTATTGAAGAGCCTGAAATAAATTTGCATCCGGGATATCAAAGACAATTTTTACAACTAATTCAAAACAATAAGTTTTTTTCCAAACACCAGTTTTTTATAACAACCCATTCCAATCGTTTTATAGATAATTGTATAAATTATGATAATATTTCAATATATAAATTTAATAATATTGAAAAGAAAAACAATCTTTTTAAGGTTACTAATACCACAAATAATGACATAGAAATCTTAGATATCTTAGGTGTTTATAATTCCTCTGTTTTTGTATCTAATTGCACAATATGGGTAGAAGGAATTAGCGATAAAATACTAATTAGTAAATATTTAGATGTATATATAAAAAATAAAGGTGAACTTTCATATAAGGAAGACATAAACTATTCTTTTGTTGAATATGGTGGAAATAATATAGATCATTGGTCATTTGAAGGTAGTGATAAAATAGAGAATATTAATGCTTCTGGAATAACAAATAGATGTTTTATAGTATGTGACAATGATAATGACGGAAAACAAAAGAGAAAACAAAATTTAAAAGAGCTATTTGGTGATGATAACTTTTACGAATTAAGTGTCAGAGAAATAGAAAATACAATATCTAGACAAGTGTTGGAAAAGACATTATTTAGCGGAAAAGAACCAGAATATATAAAGAAATATAAGGATGAGGCATATGCCACTAAATCTGCATATATGGGAACTTTCATAGATAGCCATTACGAGCTAAAGAAAAAATATTCAAACAAATCCGGAACTACTGGCAAAGGGTCTGGAACAATAAAAGAAAAACTATCTTTTGCTAAAAGTGTTTCATCAAATATTAATGATATAAATGATTTATCAAATAATGCAAAAGAATTGTGTGAAAAAATTTATGAATTTATAAAGAAAGCCAATTCATAACACAAATAACCGGTGACTAATTATCATCGGTTTTATAATTATCTAAATTATCTATTATGGCAACTACATTGTCCAAGGTACTTGTAAATAGGAGTGAATAAGTTTTTAATGTTTCTTCAACTTTTGTATGTCCTAAATCTATTGCTACTAATGTGACATTAGCGCCATTGTTAATAAGTAACGATGCACATGAATGTCTAAAATCATGAATCCTAATAACCTTTAAAACAGCAAGATTTGCTGGCTTAGTTCTTCTAAGGTATATATTAGAATAAGCTATAGGTTTAGCATCAGATACAACAAAGAAATCATCATTAAATCCATAATAGTCTTTTTTATCCTGCTCATAGAGCATTTTAAGGTCATTTAACAAGATTTTAGTAATGGGAACTATTCTTCTACTATCTCTTGTTTTGGCATCTGAAAATTCAAACTTAGCACAATTATTTCGTTGTGTTATTTGTTTGTTAACGGATAATATCTTTTTATCCAAATAAATATCTTTCCAAGTAAGATCTTTTAATTCTGCTTTACATAATCCACAATAATATAAAATTTCAAATACACATTTCCATCTTAAGTCTTCTTCATTAGAAATAAATTTTTTAAATTCGTCATAAGTGTAATAAGCCATTTCTTTTCTGCACTCATTAGGATCTTGAAATTTTGTCATTTTATTATATACTGATTGAAAGTTTAAGTTATGCCATTTAACACCAAAGTTTAAAATGGATTTAAGAAATTTATAAATATCATTTTTATATCAAAATAATATATTAAACTTATATATTTTCGCATCTATTATTAACATATTATAATATTAAAATTATTTAACGTAACAGTAAAGAAGCATTCTATAAATTTTTCTATATTATTATAATCATACATAGTAGTATTATTCATTCTAAATTAATCATATAAATTTTTAAATATTACATTGTTATCTTTAAATTTGTCAGTAGAATCAACTAAAATAATTCCTTTTTATTTAGAAAATTTTAAGAATTATACTTTTTAATAACATTGTATATTACAATACTTGTTAAACAGTTTAATCCACATGAGGAATAATTATGATATAATTATATTGGTGATGATTATGGATTATGTATTTGCTATTTTTTCATTAATTCTAATCATATTTGGAATCATAAGTCTTGCATTTTATTTTATATCAAACAAAAAACGAAAAATAAAAATTACTAGAGATGATTATGAAAAAGTAAAAATATTTTATGAAACAAAATTAAAAAATAACCATTATGGATATAATCATGATTGCTATGCAGCTGTAGATTATTTAGAAACAATCCAAGCTATTTGTGAAGAATTTCTAAAAGGTCATAAAAATTTAGGACAAGAAGAAAACGGTTTAATTGAAAATTTAAAGGATAATGAAATAAATAATGAAATGAAAAAATTAAATCTTACATTTTTAACTCTAAATATAAATGAAATATTATTAATTATTTATAAATATTATGATAAAAAAGGAGTATGGAAAAATGAAAAATGAAATAGATAATAAACTTAATAACAAATATATATTACCTAATCCTAGCAACTATATCAAAAATTGTAATTTATTAAAATCTATAAAAGCTTGTCAACTAGATGCATTTATATCGTTAACCAATAAAAATAGTGTTACAAACATATCTTTTGAAGATTATCCTAACCTTTTAGTTTATGGTATACAAAGATCTGGAAAATCAAATTTTATTGAGAATATAATATTTAATATATTATTAAAAAGCTCACCATTAGACAATAAATTAATAATTATAGATACTAAGAGACTAGAATATGCTAGTTTTAAAAAAATACCACAATTAATATGTCCAATTATTTTTGATTATCAAAAAGCAGTTATAGCACTTGATAAAGTAATTGATATAATAAACGCAAGATATGATATTTTATCAAAAAATAATTTTAAAGATATTGAAAAATATAATTCAATGTCAGATCAATCTAATACAACAAAATTGTCAAAATTATTTATTATTATTGATGATCTGGTCGATTTAGTTGAATATTCAAAGAGTGAAATAGTCGAAAAAATAAGTGTAATAATTCAAAAAGGTAGACAAGTTGGAGTATACATAATTGTTGCAACAAGTAATATTAGTAGAGATTTAATTAATATAAGTTTTATAAATAATTTTTCAAATAGAATTTGTTTTAGAGCATATTCTGAACGAGATTCAAAGTTGTTATTAAATAAACCTGGTGCTGAAAAACTTAATGAATACGAATATTATTTAAATTCATCACTAAATGTACACGATGGAAAATATAAGTCTTATAAACATGACGATGAAAGTATTAATAATTTAATAAATTTTGTATCAAACCAAAAAATAAAAATAGATGACGCAATTGTACTTGAAGAACCAAATGATTATATTAAAACAAATATAGAAGAATATGATGATTCTCTATATAATGATGTTGTAGATTTCGCAATATTAACCGGTAAAATAAGTGCTTCATTGATACAAAGAAGATTTCGAATTGGCTTTTCAAGTGCAGCAAGAATTATAGATTTACTTGAAGAAAGAGGCATAATTGGACCACAAGTTGGATCAAAACCCCGTGAAGTATTAATTAAAAATCATGATGATATATTAAGCAAAGATAATAATGATTCATATGAAGAAAAAAATAACTCAAACTCAAATGTTGAACAAATAAATAAAAATTATGAATCTTCCAAAATTATTTTAATTATCATTGGTATTATAATATATTCAATAATGAAGTATCTTTTTTATAAAAATTAAATACTTTCATAAATTTTTTAACTATATTACAAACAATATTTTTTTCTTCACCTGGAATCAACATGTTATAATTATATATAGTTAATAATTTTAAATATGAATAAAAAATTAGTTTAACTATTATCAATTATGTTGAACAAAATTATTATAGAAACGAGGAAACACATGCAAGAATTAATGAAGAAAGTAAAAAATTTTACAAAAGAAAGAGATTGGGATCAATTTCATTCACCCGAAAATTTAGCTAAAAGCATTTCAATTGAAGCAGGAGAATTATTAGAATGCTTTCAATGGAATAATGAATATAATTTAGATGAAGTAAAAGAAGAGCTAGCAGACGTTATAAATTATTGTTTATTAATGGCGGATAAATTAGGCGTAGATCCAAAGCAAATAGTTTTAGATAAAATGGAAAAAACAGATAAAAAATATCCGATTGCAAAATCTAAAGGTATTAGTACTAAATATGATAAATTATAGGAAGTGATAATATGGCAGAAATTATTACAAAGAAATTTAATGCAGGGACATCAAGCATTTTAAAAAATGAAAAGTATGGAAGCAATTGGCCAGTTGTTTATATTATTAATAATAAAGAAGAGGCTTATGTTGGTGAAACAACTGATGCAAGTATTAGGTCAAATCAACATTTAGCAAATAAAGTCAGAAGGAATTTAGATAAAATAAACATAATAGGTGATGATACTTTTAATAAATCTTCAATATTAGATCTTGAATCCTTTTTAATAAAATATATGTCTGCAGATAATAAATTTAAATTGCAAAATGGTAACGGTGGTTTACAAAATCATAATTATTATCAAAGAGAAATGTATGAAACTAAATTTAGAGAAATTTGGCTACAATTAAAATCAAAAGGATTAGTAAAAAATGATTTAAAAATGATTGCTAATTCTGATTTATTTAAATATTCGCCATACAAAGCATTAACGGTTGATCAATATATGATTGTAAATGACATTTTAAGTGATTTATCAGATTTGGTTTATAAAAAAGAAAAAGGCACTTTTGTTGTTGAAGGTGGAGCTGGAACAGGAAAAACTATTTTGGGAATATACCTTCTTAAATTATTAGTTCAAGCAAAAGATTCATCTCAAATTGAAATTGAAGAGGATCAAGTTGAACAAAATCTATCTGAAATATTAAAAATAAATGATGCAGTGGATGCTTTAAAAATAGGCTTGGTTATTCCTATGGAAAATTTAAGAAGTACCCTTAAAAAGGTATTTAGAAGTATTAAGGGGTTGAATTCTAATATGGTGTTAAGTCCACATGACGTTGGGAAAAATGATGAAATATATGATTTGTTAATAGTTGATGAAGCACATAGACTTAGAAGAAGAAAAAATCTTACACAGTATGGTACATTTGATGAAAATAATAGAAAAATGAATTTAGGTAATTCGGGTACAGAACTGGATTGGATTTTATTAAAAAGCAAGTATCAAATTTTCTTCTATGATGAAAATCAATCAATTAAACCAACTGATATAAGAAAAGAAGACTTCGATAAATTAATGCTAAGAAAAAATTATCATGCTTATCAATTAAATACTCAATTGAGATGCTTATTAGGTGGTAATGAATATATTGATTATATAAAGGCAATATTTAGTAATAATCCTCCTAAAAATAAAATTGACTTTAAACAATATGATTTAAAAATATTTGATGATGTTGGCAGTATGGTTGAAAATATCAAAGAAAAAGATTCTGAATATGGATTATGTAGAAATATTGCGGGATATGCTTGGAAGTGGAATAGTAAAGGCAAACATTTGCCATTAGACTCAACTATATCTAAAAATAATAATGGTTTATATGATATAGAAATAGATAACAATAAATATATATGGAATTCACAAGCTTATGATTGGATTAATTCTAAAAATGCTGTAAATGAAATAGGTAGTATTCATACAACTCAAGGCTTTGACTTAAATTACACTGGATTAATTATTGGCAATGAATTAAGGTATGATTTAGATAAAAATCAGTTCATTGTAGATAGAAATAATTATTATGATGCTAAAGGAAAAGCGGGTACAACTGATGAAGAATTATTAAATTATTTATTAAATATCTATAGAACTATGATGACTAGGGGAATGCTTGGAACATATATTTATGTATGTGATCCGAGTTTACGACAATATCTAAAAAAATATATTTCTGCAAAATAAAAAAACATATATAGCTACGTGACATATATATGTTTTTATATGCTATAATATATATAATTATTTATTCTTAGGGAGGTTTGCAGTATGGAAAAAATATTATTAGACACCAATATGTTTATATATTTGGAAGACTATGCAGTGACAGAAGATAAAGTTGCAACTTTAACCAAAAGACTATTTGATTCTGATCAGTATAAAATTGTGATACATCCAAAAACAAAAGAAGAAATATTAAAAATATCTGATAGTGAAAAAAGAGCTATTTTTTCTTCAAAAATATCTGTGTATAGAGAAATAAAATCAGCTCCTAAAGCTACTAAAGAATTTAATGATACGGTTGGTTGCAACAACAGTCATGATGTAATTGATAATGACTTACTATTTTCAATATATAGAAATTGTGCGCAGTATTTAATTACTAATGATAAAGATTTAATTAAAAAATCACAAAAAATTGGACTTAGTGATCGAGTTTTATCTATTGATCAAGCACTTGAAAAATTTCAAGAAAATGCACCAGAAGATGTTAGAAAGCCAGTTTTTATAAACTACAAATATTTACATGAATTAGATATAAATGACACTTTCTTTGATTCGTTAAAAGTAGATTATGCAGGATTTGAAAAATGGTTTAAAAAGAAACAATTAGAAGAAGCTCAGGCATATGTTACTGAATTTGATGGAAAATTAACCTCATTTTTAATGCTAAAAGTTGAAAATGAAGATGAAGACTATAAAGATTTTATAAAACCATTTAGACCTGCAAGAAGATTGAAAATATCAACTTTAAAAGTTGCTGATACGGGCAAAAGAATTGGGGAAACATTTATTAAAATTATTGTGGAAAAGGCAATAAAAGAAGATGTTGATGAAATATATGTTACAGTATTTGATAAGCAAGAATCTTTAATCGATATGCTTGAAGTCTACGGCTTTAAAAAATATACCAAGAAAAAGACTCTAAGATCAGATGGTGGGATTGAATTAGAAAATGTTCTCGTTAAAAGCATGAAAAATAAAGAAAACTATTATCCTTTTTTTGAAATTGATGATAATAGAATATTCCTTGTTCCTATTCGTGATAAATATCATCATTTGCTATTTCAAGAATCAGAAAAGCAAATTCAATTAAGTTTGGAAGATTTTCAAGGAAAAAATGTTGCTTCTAATTCGTTAAAAAAAGCCTATTTATGTGATTCAAAAATAAAGCAAATACAAAAAGGATCTATACTGTTGTTTTATTCATCGGGAACAAAAAAGTCTATAACATCATTAGGCATTGTTGATGCAGTATTTAATAAGTTTGACAATTTTGATGAAATGTTTAATTTGGTGAAAAAAAGAACTGCATATGATGAACATGAACTTAGAGAAAAATTTAAAAATGATAAGTTAGTAATACTATTTAAACTATATTATTCTTTTGATAATTATGTTGACTTTGAATTTCTTAAAAGTAATAGAATAGTTAATGGAGCAATTCAAACTATACAACATATCAACAAAGAACAGTTATTACAAATACTTGAAAAGTGTAAAATGAAGAAAGAAATTTATTTAATAGATAAAAATACATAAAAATTATGATATAATATTATATATAATAGGAGGTAGGTAAAATGTGTAAGATTTTAATGCCAATAAATCCTGAATATGTAGATGAAATTCTTTCTGGAAACAAAAAATATGAGTATAGAAAAATAAAAGCTAAAAGAAAAAACATAGATAAAATGGTTATCTATTCTACATCACCAATTATGAGAGTAGTCGCAGAAGTAGATGTTGAAGGAATAATTGAAGCTCCTCCTGAAAAGTTATGGGAGCAAACAAAAGAATATTCTGGGATTACAAAAGATTTTTATTCTAAATACTATAAGAATAAAGAAAATGCGATAGCCTATAAATTAGGAAATATTAAAGTATATGATAAGCCAAAAAAACTTTGTGATATTGGGATAAATTATGTTCCACAATCATTTATTTATTTAGATTAAAAAGCCGATGTGAATTAATCATCGGTTTTATCATCTTCTAAACTATCTATAACAGAAACAACAGAGTCGAGGGCAGTACTAAACATATGTGAATATGTGTTTAGTGTTTCCACGATTTTTGTATGCCCTAAATATTTGGCACCTAATGTAACATTAGCGTCATTGTTAATTAAGAGTGATGCACATGAATGTCTAAAATCATGAATCATAATAACCTTTAGCCCAGCAAGAGTAGCTATTTTAGTTCTTCTAAGATATATATTAGAATCAGCTATAGGTTTAGCATCAGCAACAACAAAGAAATCATCATTAAATCCGTAATAGTCTTTTTTATCTTTCTCATAAAGCATTTTAGGATCATTTAACAAGACTTTAGTAATAGGAACTATTCTTCTACTATCCCTTGTTTTAGTATCCAAAAATTCAAACTTAACACGGTTATTTCTCTGTATTATTTGTTTATTAACAGATAATACTTTTTTATCAAAATAAATATCTTTACAAGTAAGCCTTTTAGTTTGCCTTTATAAAGTCCACAGTAATATAATATTTCAAAAACACATCTCATTCTTAGATCTTCTTCATAAGAAATAAACTTTTTAAATTCATCATACGTATAATAAACCATTTCCTTTCTGCGTACATTAAAACATATTTGACACCTTTTTCTTCTTCTTTGTTATAAAAATGGCTTTTTACCGTATATTAACTTTTATCTTATTCAAAAAAAGCTTTCCAAAATAGGTATTATTAAGTAACTATGTAAATTATCAGTTTTTATTGGAATTGCCGTTTTATTCATTGCAATATACCTTTTTTTGCACATTCTTATAGTATCATTAACAATGGCTACAAAAACTTATATAATTGATTATTATATTGTTTCATCATTTTTTGCGAATATTTTCATTCATATATATCTTGAAAACAAAGATTTTAAAGTGGTGATAATTATTACTTACCAACGATGCTTAAGTTTCAAATAATTAAAAGAATTGATTTTCTTTTTATCTAAAATTTAAACAATATCAATTAATTAAAAACTAAATTATAAATATTTTGGTACAAAAGTTCTTGCTTTTGCTAATATTATTAGTTATTATAAAAATATTACAGCTTAGTATTTCAAGAAGGCAAAATTGCATCAAAGAATGCAAGTATTTCAAAAATTGTTATGGTGGATGTAATTCTAATGCCATTTTAAATGAAAGTAATCGAAATAATGTTTCGTGTTATATTCAAAAAGGAATTTTGGAAGGAATAAAAAATTTCATAATTGAACTCAATAATCAAAAAGAATATGATAAATTAAACTATAGTTTATCTAAAATATTAATAAGAAGGGACAATAAAAGATGAATTATGTATATCACGGAAGTTCAATACCAAATTTGAAAATTATTAAACTAAATGAAAGTACTCATATGAAGAAATGGGTATATGCCTGTGCATCAAAAGCAATATCAATAATTTTTCTATCACCACTAGGTAATGACTTATATTATTCTTTATCCGGTGATGGAATAAATTATCCAGTAGAATTAGTCGAAAGAAAAAAAGACATGTTCAAAAAAATATTTGACTGTTCGGGTTATATTTATAAACTAGATGCTACTAATTTTAAAAGCGGTCAGACAAGTTGGACAGCAGAGTTGGTTAGTGATAAAGAAGAAAAAGTTGTAGAAACGATATACATTGAAAATGTATATAAAGAACTAATTAAATTAAATGAAGAAGGTTTAATAAAAATATATTTATATCCTGAAAGACCCAATAGAATACCAAATGATAATAGTGATTTAATTTATAAAGTAATTAAATGGCAAAAGAATGGTTTTGATATAAATAAGTTTTATAAATTATATCCAGAATTAAAAGACAAATTTTTACAAATATCGAGTAAATAACCAAAGAAAATGCAAATTATAAGAAATTGTAAAAGTTTTCTTTTTTTTCTATATATATATAAAGATAAGATAGAAATTATCAATCCTAGAGCGTTATATGGTACAAATAGAATTGGAAAACTAGGAACTGCTACTACAATGGAATCACGTAATCCAACATTAGTAAGAATACCTGAAGAAAAGGGATCAGTAATTGAAAATAGACATTCAAGAATACCGACAATGATTCGAGAAATGAAAAGATATGGATTACCTTCTCCAAAATTTTATGAAGAAAGAGATAGCTTTAAAGTCATTTTTAGAAATAATTCTGTTGCAGAAGCAACACAAAGAGCAACACAAAATAATAATTATGAAGAATTTAAATATAAAAGACATATGGAAATCATTAAAGAACTTATTAATAAAAATAACAGATATATAAAAACTAAAAAAACACAACATATTTTATGTTGATAATGATATTTATGAACTTGGTCTTACATAATTAGATACTCCAATAGGCTATAAAGGAATAATATATATATCATAAAAATGATCAAAATAAAAATAAAGAATGATTTAAGAGAAATAAATATAAAATATGTTAAAAAATATTAAAAAATTTAACATATTTCTTGTATATGTTAAAAAAATAGTGTAATATTATATAAGAGGAGATGATAATATGAAGCTATTACCATTTAATGATTTTGATTTAAAAACACCTAGAATTCTTGAAGCATTAAATGAAGCTTCTAGATCACTTGCAGAATTAAAAGGATTTGCTAATTCAATTCCTAATCAACATATTTTAATAAATGCTATTACAATAAATGAAGCCAAAGATAGTAGTGAAATTGAAAATATAGTTACTACTCATGACAGTATTTATAAAGTTTTAACAGAAAGTGGATATAAAGATGAATCTGCTAAAGAAGTTGTTGATTATAGAAGTGCTATTTGGCGTGGATATGAAATAATTAAAGAAAAAGGATTTATTTCAACTAATGTTTTAGTAGAACTTCAAGGAATGATTGAACACAATAAAGCAGGTATAAGAAAGAATCCTGGAACTAAATTAGTTAATAGTAAAACAGGAGAAGTAATTTATACTCCACCACAAGAAGAAAAAGAAATTAGAGATTTATTAAAAAATCTTGATGATTATATTAATGAAAATGATGATGAAGTTGATCCACTAATCAAAATGGCTTTAATTCATTATCAATTTGAATCAATCCACCCATTTTATGATGGAAATGGAAGAACTGGAAGAATATTAAATGTTTTATATCTAGTATTAAATAATCTTTTAGATAGTCCTATTTTATATTTAAGTAATTACATTAATAAAAATAAAGACCAATACTATAGATTATTTACTGAATTTAGAGAAAATAATAATTATGAAGATTGGATTATTTATATCTTAAAAGGAATAGAAGAAACATCTAAAAACACTATTGAATTAATAAAACTAATTCAAAATGAGATGGAATCTTATAAAGAAGAATTTATGACCAAATTACCTAAAATATATTCTGATGAATTATTAGATTCTTTATTTTTTGAAGCATATACTAGAATTAATTATATTGAAGATAGATGTGGAGTTACAAGACAAACTGCTGCTACATATTTAAATAGTTTGGTTGATGCTGGACTTTTAGAATTTGAAAAAGTAGGTAGAGAAAGTATTTATAAAAATACTAGATTAATTGATTTATTAAGTAATTTCTAAAACACATCATACCGATAACGGTACAATAGCACAAAAAAAGAACTAGATGATTTAAACTCATCTAGTTTTATTATTCTTTATTTACAAATAACATATAAATAACTAAAAACAACTGAATTTGTTAATTTTATTTTTACTTAAATATACTATCCATCGAAATATTATGATTCTTACAAATTGTATACAAACTCATAGTAGAAATTAAATTATTACCTAACTCATAATTACTATAAGTAGTTTGAGATATCATACACTCATCTGCAATTTGTTGTTGAGTTAAGTTTAAATCTTTTCTAATTCTTTTTAATTTGTCACCAACCATTTTTCTATCAATACTATCAAGTTTATCATACTTAATATTTTTACTATTTAACTTAAGTAAATAATCTATAGAATAACCATATATCAAACTAAATTTATACAAATGTTTTAAAGGAATAACATCTTTACCAGTTTCCCATCCACTATAGGTAGATTCAGCCACATTAAAAACCTTTCCAAGTTCCTTTTGTGTCATTTCCATGTATTCTCTAATATATTTCAAGTTATTTTCGTACATCTCACAACCACCTGTATTAATTTTTACATTAAAAGAATAATTATTTATAAAACTTGGATATATTTGGTAAAAATATGTTATTATAATATATAGAGACAAAAAGAAAATAGGTAATTATATGAATTATAAAACTAAAATACTACAATATCTTACAAGTACCAAACCAAAATATTATGTACTAATGCAAGAATTAATTAGCAATAAAATATTTGATAAAATTCTAAACAACAATTCTATAATAAAAAATAAGAATATTGAAGAATCATTTATTGAAAAACTAACTTACTGTATTGATTTCTTTCACACTAATTTCCCGTCAATTAAAGAAAAAGAACAAATTTTAGAGTTAATTTTAACAACAAATATACCAGAATTTTTAACTACACCTATTAATTTAAAAGAACATAACGATAAATATATTATTTATTCCATGAAAAAAACAATCGTTAATAACTTCCTAACTATTTTTAAACAAATCAGAAATAATATCCCCATTCAAGAATTAAATAAATTAAAAATAAAATATAGCTATAATTTAGATAATTTAACAGATGTTGAAAATCTATTTAATCTTTTAAAAGACCTAGTAATAACCAATATAACCAATGATGATAACATACTGTGCTTATTTGATAACTACGCTAACAAAATGACAAAAATAGAAAAAGAAAACAACCTTAATAAACAAGAAACAATCAATAAAATAAACAATGAATATATTTATTACTATAATAAAATGTTTACTAATTATTATAAAAGAATAAAAATCCTTAAAATCACAAAATTCATATATAAAATGACATAACTAACTAAATTGTTTTCCAATCGAGTAATTAAATCTACCAAATTCCAACTATCTAATGATATAATTAATACAAGATAAGAGGTTGGCATTATGGTTTTAACTAGTGAAGAGATAAAATCTAAAGATTTTAAATTACTAAAATTATATCAAAATCAAGTTAATGAATTATTACTAAAAGATAAATATATCTCTAAAAAAGAATATCTAAAAATATATAAACAACTTACACCCATAATTCATAAACTAAAAATAATGGAAAAAGAATCTATGCTTGAACTATGGTGTAAAAAAAATAAAGTAGATTATTATGAAATAAAAAGTCTTATTAACTTTTATACAAACACTAACAAAATAATAGATGATAAAAATACCCTTTATATAAATAAACATCTAGAAGAGGATAAAGAATATTTAGATACCATTCTTGTAAATGAAGATCCAAACATAAAACTAGATAAAGAACAAAGAAAAGTAATCCTTTCTGATGAAGATTACACATTAGTAGTAGCAGGAGCAGGCTCAGGTAAAACAACTACTATTGAAGCTAAAGTAAAATATCTTATTGAAAAACAGCATATTGATCCTAATCGTATCTTAATTATTTCCTTTACCAGAAAAGCAACTAATGAATTACAAACAAGATGCAAAAAACTAGAACTACCGGTTAAAATATCCACATTCCATTCCCTAGCAAATCAAATTATTGGCTCATCAGAAGAATCCCATCATCAAATAACAACTGGAGATTTAATGTTCAAAACTATTAAAGAATATCTTATTAATAATGAAAATGACGAAGAATTTGTAAAAAAGATTCTTCTGTTCTTTGCTAGTTATTTAAATGTCCCCTTTGGAGAAAAAAATATTAGTTTATTATTCACTGAATTAGCTAAAAATGATTGCACAACCCTTAAATCCGACTTAACAACATCACTTGATGAATTTAACAAAAAACAAATTAGTCAAAAATATACCCTAAAAAATGAAAAAGTCAAAAGTGTTGAAGAATGCCGTATCGCCAACTTTTTATACATAAACGGCATTGACTATGAATATGAACCAGTTTATAAATATTGCTTTAATAATACAATTAAACCATATTGCCCAGATTTCATAATTAGACAATATAACAAAGAAATATATCTTGAACATTTTGGAATATCTGAAAGTGGAGAAAATCCAAGATACTCTAAAGAAGAACTAGAACAATATAAAAAACACGTTAATGACAAAATAATATTTCACAGAAAACATGGTACAAAATTAATTTATACCTTTTCAAAATATAATGATAACAAAGATACAATAACTCATTTAAAAGAAGAATTAATAAAATCAGGCATTTCATTTGAACCAAAAAACCAAAAAGCAATTTACAAAGCTATCCTATCAAATTTAGAAGATAAATATTTTAACAAACTAGTCCAGTTAATATGTGTCTTCATATCTAGATTCAAAACTAATAACTTTAGCCCAACCAAATTTGATGAATGGAAAATAACCTTATCTGATGAAAGAACCAAATTATTTGTAAATATTTGTTACGAATGTTATTTAGCTTACTCTAGCGTACTAAAAAATACAAGAAGTATTGACTTTGAAGATATGATTAACAATGCTTCCAATGTATTAGATAAATTAATTGAAAATCACCAAAAGTTACCATACGATTACATATTTGTTGATGAATATCAAGACATTTCTATCCAAAGATTTAATCTATGTGAAAAATTATCAAAATGTTCTAATGCTAAAATAGTAGCAGTCGGCGATGACTGGCAATCGATATTTAAATTTAGTGGTGCTCAGATTGATTTATTTACCAAATTTGAACAAATAATGGGCTATGCCAACATTCAAAAAATTACTAATACATACCGCAATTCACAAGAACTAATTGATATAGCAGGTAACTTTGTAATGTCAAATAAATACCAAATAACTAAAAAATTAAAATCAAATAAATCCATAAAAAATCCTGTTATTTTAATGACATATAATGATAAAAAGGACTTTGTATCATACAAACTAGGTGATACAGTAACAAATAGATTAGGTCGTGCTATTGAACACGCCCTAGATAATATTGTTAAAGAAAATGGAATAAATCAAAAAGTATTATTTATAGGTCGTTACGGCTTTGAACAATTTATATTATCAAATTATAAAGAAGGATTTACCTATAAAAGAAATAAATTATATTCCAATAAATATCCTAAATTAAACATTACCTTTTTAACTGCTCATTCTTCAAAAGGATTAACATATGATAATGTAATAATAATAAATGGTAAAGATGCAATTTTAGGTTTCCCATCAAGAATCGTTGATGATCCTGTTATGAAACTTGTTATCAAAGACGAAGAAAATTTCGAATATGCTGAAGAAAGAAGATTATTCTATGTTGCTTTAACTAGAACCAAAAATAAAGTTTATATCCTAACTCCTAAATATAGACCATCAAAATTTATTTTAGAATTAAATAGTAACTATAAAAATGTTCTAGTAGTTGGTGAAAAAATAGAGCCAGAAGTTAATTTTGACAATTTATTAAAATGTCCCCTATGCAGCTATCCATTACAAAGAAGAAGCAATAACAACTTTAAAATTCCTGGAGAAATATGGATATGTTCAAATGACCCAGAAATTTGTGGATATGTAACTAATAATCCAAGAGGAGGAAAAATGTCCATCTCCAAATGTCCAAAATGTTCTGATGGTTATTTAATTGTTAAAAAAGTTCCAGATCCATCTAAAGAAAAATATATTTTAGGTTGTACTAACTATTTAAAAGATGGAACTGGTTGTAATGCTTATTTAGTTGATAATAAATATACTCAAGATTTAGAACTAGTTAATTTAGAGTTTTTTGATAAAAATACAGATATAAAAAAAATAACTTATTGTAATAAGAACTTTATAGAACTAGTAAATACTATCATATATATTGTAAAATATTATGAAAATTATAAATTTAAAATAAGCCCTAGGACAATCTTAGAAATATTAGTAGGTGCAAGTAGCAAACAAATAAAAGTATTCAAGCTTTATAAAAATAAATACTATGGTTATTTAACAGCTGATGATAGACAAAAATATTGGGCATTATTTAAAGCACTAACAAAAGAAGAAATTTTATATATTGATGAAAGCAACTATAATAATGTAACAGTCATAAAAGAACATTTGACTTTAGATGATTACAAAATAATTTATGCATCAATCAAAATAAAATAAATACAGGAACTAAATATAATTATTAGTTCTTTTTTGATTGTTTAAAAAAATAATGACAAAAAAATTGTTTTGCATAGGTTCACGAATTAATTTGATAAAATAAAATATATGATATAAGATATAACCAAGAATTTAATTTATTTTTTGAAATAACCAAAATTTAATATTCAAGAAAGGCGTGTAAAAAATGATAAATGTTGTAGCGGCTATAATAATAGATAATAATAAAATATTTATTGCCGAGAGAAATAAAAATAAATCTCAAGGTGGTTTATGGGAATTTCCTGGTGGAAAAATAGAATCGGGTGAAACAAAAGAGCAAGCCTTAATTAGAGAAATAAAAGAAGAATTAGATATGGATATCATAGTTAAAGAAGAATTTACAAATATAGTTTATAATTATCCTGACAAAACTATAAATCTTACCGCATTAATATGCCAAAAAACTTCTAATAATTATAAATTACTAGAGCATGAATCATCCGCCTGGACAACCACAAATGAGCTAAAAAACTATAAATTTGCTCCAGCTGATATTCTAATTGTTGATAAAATTCTGGAAAATTTTAAAAATTAAATCATATAAATTTACATGCACCATTCAAAGTGATATACTAAAAACAATTTATAAAAATTGGGAGGAGTATGCATTATGGAATATGCAGTAAAATATCAAAATATCAAAATAGATGAAGAAACCAATCTATTTATACCATTAGAAATAATTAAAGGACATGTAAAAGAAGATACATTTACAACCAATAAATATACCTACAAGTATATTACAACATCAAATATTAATTGCAAATATTTAGTAGGACCATCATTTACCATGGATTACATAAGAGATTTCTATGCCTTACCAGCTGATGAATTATCTAATAAAGATGTTATTGAACTAGTTCTAATGGAAGCAAAAGACTGTGTAGTTGTATATAAAAACGGTAAATTTGTATTCTTAGATTTAAGTACATTATCAACCCCAAATAAAAAAGTAGAACTATATCAAATAATTGATGGTGAAACATGTCTAATGTTAAATCAAGACTCAGTAAACGAATTATTAACAACTGATGAAATCTCTAAATTAAAAGAGAAATTAAAATTTATGAGAGATAAAATTTGTAAATTTAGCTCATATGCTGAAAATAAAGGGCTTGAATTACTTGAACTTCATGATGGAGTAACAAATCGTATTTATACAGCTGAAGTATTTGATGATACAAAAGATGAAGAAGAATCAAAAGAAGAAGAACTAGCCGAAGAAGAATTAACTGAAGAATTAAATATTCAAGAAGAAACGTTATATACAAATGAACAGCCAAAAACAAGTGCTCTTCAAAATTTTATTACATCTACTAATGAAACAAGTGTAGAAGGATTATACAAATATTTAAAAAGTAACATAATAGGACATGATGAAGCCCTAAAAAAGATTGCAACAATTCTTTATATGAATTATACATCTAGTCCACTATTTGGAACTGAATCTATATTAATTCCAGGCCCAACCGGAACCGGAAAAACTGCCACATTTAACTGTGCTGCCAAATACTTTGATATACCATTTAGAAACATAAATACTTGTAATTTAGTACCAGAAGGAATAGTTGGAACAACCCTAGAAGATGAATTTGAAGCCCTTATAAATGAATGTAAAGGAAATATGAAATTAGCTGAAAAAGCCATTCTCGTTTTTGATGAATTTGATAAAATCGGAGTAGATAAATTAGATACCAAGACTTCACTAGTTAATATCTTCTTAAAAGCCTTAGAGGGTGGAAGATTTCCAATTTCTAGACAATTGAAGGAAACTAAAATATATAATACCGGTATGGCAAGTAAAATATGCTTAGGTACTTTCCAAGAAGCATTCAAAAAAGAAACGTCACCAATCGGCTTTGGAAATAATGCATCTCTAGAAGAAGAACAATTTGATAAATCATTACTAGTTAAAAAAGGCTATTTTTCTTCTGAATTGTTAACTAGATTTCAACACTTCATTCCATATAAAAATCTTAGTGAAGAAGATAAAAAGAAAATTCTTTTAGAATCAAAACTAAGCTATTATCTAGCAAAAAAAGAAAGGCTAAGTGCTCAATTTGGAATCGAAACAATTGGCGATGAAGAATTTGCTAAAGGCGTTTTAGAAGAAATCAAAAAGCACGAAAAAAGTGTCAGGGATATGAATAACATAGTAGCCGATACATTCCTAGATATTGAATATAATATTTTATCAAATCAAGGAAAATACAAAACATTAAAACTAACAAGTGATACAGTATCCAAAGGAAATTACGACTTATCCTAAAAGTTGTAATTTTTTTATTTATAAATAAATGATATACTTAAATTGGTGATAAGTAAAATGTTTATAAATAACTCATATCCTAGAAAATCATATATAAACGAAACTACTATAAATAAAATTGTAACTAAAATTAATTTAGGTTTAGAACTTTCAACTGAAGAAGAATGTCAAATTCTAGATTACTCAATTACTAAATGTTGGGAAACTATGGAAAAATATTTTAATATTGAAATTAAAACAAATACATTGACCAATAAATGTGATTATGCTCAAAAAATTTTAGGAACATCTTTAGAAAAAATAGGAATAACAGTTTATCCAAAAGAAACTGGAACAACTATAATGCCTCACGTAATTGGGCACTCTTTTTTGGTAGTTAAATTTCCTAACCACAGTTATATTGTTGCTCCAACATACAGACAATTCTTAACTTTAAATGGTTGTAATTCTAAAAACTTTATAATATATAATAATCAAATATTAAAAACACCTGATCCTGGTTTGTTTTTAACTCAAAATTTAAAAGGTCAAATACTTGCCGATAAATTAGTTTCCAAAGGATATATTGAATTGACAGAAGAAAATGCAAAACTATATTGTGATTCATTCTATTATACAAATCAAGGAACATATTTAGAAAATGGTAAAATTTCTATTTCAAACATTGATGGAAATATCTACTTAAATAGTTTACTTAAAGAAAATCACAAATATGCAACATCGGATGAACGTTTCAACGAATTATATCCATCAAAGAAAGAAGTGTCAAAATGAAACATGAATTATTAGTTCCTGTTGGAAATAAAGAATCCTTAATATATGCCATAAATAATGGTGCCGATGCCGTTTATCTTGCTGGTAAAAAATATGGTGCTCGCGCTTTTGCTGAAAACTTTACCCTAGAAGAAATAGAAGAAGCCACAAATTTATGTCATCTTTATGGTGTTAAAATTTTTATAACTGTAAATACCTTAATTTACGAATCAGAGTTTTCCTCATGTCTAGAATATATTGAGTCTCTTCATAAAATAGGCGTAGATGCTCTAATATTACAAGATATCGGCTTAATCGAAGTTGTTCATACCATGTTTCCTAACTTGGAAATTCATGCATCAACTCAAATGCACAACCATTCTAAGGAAAATATTAAATTTCTTGAAACCCTAGGCGTAAAAAGAGTCGTATTTGCTAGAGAACTCCCATTAGATTTTATAAATGACTTAGATACTACAATGGAAAAAGAAGCATTTATTCATGGTTCCTTATGTATAAGTTATTCCGGTCAATGTTATTTTTCCAAATGCATTCTAAATCGAAGCGCTAATCGCGGTGAATGTGCTGGAATGTGTAGATTAAAATATAACTTATTAGAAGATGATAGACTAGTAAATAGTTCTGATAAATATCTTTTAAGTCCTAAAGATTTATGCAGTGTTGAAAACTTTAAAGAGTTAATGGATTCTAATATCTATTCATTTAAAATAGAAGGAAGAATGAAATC
Source organism: uncultured Bacilli bacterium (assembly GCA_934090795.1). Classification (GTDB taxonomy): domain Bacteria; phylum Bacillota_I; class Bacilli_A; order RF39; family UBA660; genus CAG-533. The sequence continues at coordinate 1,599 of CAKOJQ010000009.1, read as the reverse complement.
TCCCGCTTATGTTGGCATTGTAACTAAAATATATCGTAAACTAATTGATGACTATGAAAGTGGTAAAGAATTACAAGTTTCCCACTCTGATCTAGATGAACTAAAATCAATATTTTATAGAGGCTACACTCCTGGTTTCCTATTTAATAATGAAGATATAATGAACTATGACTCATCTAATCATATCGGTTTGTATGCTGGTAAAATTACCAAAGTAACACCTAAAAAACTTGCAATCAAATTAGATATTGATTTGAAACAAGGCGATTCAATTCGCATCAAAAATATCAATAAAGGAATAACCTTAAACTTTATCTACGATTCAAAAGATAATTTAATAAAGAGTGGTACTAAAGGAACAACAATTTATTTAGATAACTTTCTAAACCTAACCAAAGAAGATGAAATATATCTTACATCACCTAAACTCCCAATAGAAACAAACATAACTAAGAAAATAACCGTTTCCATGAATTTTACCGCAAAACTAAATGAAAAAATTAAATTAGAAGTAAGTGATGGAATAAATAATATAACGATTTATGGAGCAGAACCATCTGAAGCAATTAATCAACCAATAACCAAAGAAAATATTGAAAAAAGTTTAATCAAAACTGGAACAACGCCATACAAAGTAAGTTCTCTAAATATAAATATTTCTGGTAATCTATTCATTCGTAACATCGATTTAAATAATTTAAGAAGGGAAGCCCTTGAAGAATTATCTTTAAAAAGAATGAAAGCTTCTAAAGAGTTTATTAAAAATAATTACCAAGAAAATCTTCAAAATATTTCCAAAACAAAGGAAATATATGTCCTAGCTAGAACTAAAGAACAAATTACAGTTTTAAAAAAATATCCGGTAAAAATAATTGTTGATAAATTAGATTTACTAGAACCAACCTTTATTTATAAAATTCCTAGAAATTTACTAACATATCCAAAATATAATGAAAAAGTTTTAAATACATCTTATGCCAGTATGATAGAAAATTCAGGTAATATCAGTGATTATTTCTTAAACATAACTAATCATTATGCCCTAAATCTAGCACACAAATATAATACGATGGTAACACTCTCATTTGAAAATGATTTTAATGAGTTAAAAAACATAATGAATAACTATCCAACTTCAAATACAGGATTATTAGTTTATGGTAAAATAGAACTTATGATGATGAAAGCCTGTCTTCTAAAAAACACATTTAAATCCAAAAACTGTCACATTTGTAAAGATAAAAAAACATATAAATTGATAGATCGTAATAAGGAAGAATACGAAATATTAACATCACCTCAAAATCATACTTCCTATATTCTAAATTGTCATACCACTAACTTAATTGATAAAATACCAACCTATCAAGAACTAGGTATCACTAATTTTAGAGTAGATTTGTCAAACGAAACAGCCGAAGATACAGTAAATATAATAGAACAAATTATATCAAAAATTAACATTAATAGCTAATTATATACATAATAATTAATAGGTGATTTATTGAAAAAATATATTATCGGCTCTAGAATTTCTAGTGGGGAGCAAAAATATCCGCTGTAGAATTTCTAGTGGGGAGTTTTTATAAGAAAACTACG
>CAKOJQ010000008.1 GCA_934090795.1 uncultured Bacilli bacterium | reverse complement strand
TGATTTATTTATTATTAAATTAACTTAATTATATTGTACTTTTTTAGGTACTAATCCCCAACATATTCTACACTAACGCCTTACTTTTGGCTTTGTAAGACTTTATTTTAAACTATTTGTTATTTAATTTATCCATAATACTTTTAGTTTCTTCATCATCTATACGATTAAATAATAGTTCATTATTTACTATTTTAATGTTTCCAGTTATTTCTTTTTCTAGCCAGTTACTTTCTTTAGATATGTCTAACATATTAAGAATTTTATCGGAAGTTTCACTTAAGAACGGTCTAATTAAATTAGCTATATTTACAATCATATATGTACAAGTATATGTGTTATCATTAAATTCTTCAATATTTTCATTTTTATAATTTCCTTTTAATAACTAAATGTGTGAATTATTAGCATTGCTATAATTAAAATAAAAATTATAATAGCACATATAATATATGTCCATCTTTGATATTTCTTCATAAAATCACAACTATATTCTATCAAATTGACTATAAAATGTAAAATGTTTATTATTTATAGAACTATTCAAAGTCATATATTATCATTTCTTTAAATAACTTTTCACAACATTATTAGCATATTTACTAAAGAAATAATTATGAATTGCTGTTTCAAATGATTTATAAGCTTTTTTATAATAGTATTCACTAGTTTTTGAATTTAATTCCAAATCTACCCATGCATTATAAGGAAAATAATCTTCTAATTTATGAATTTTATTATCATTATCAATTAAAGATATATCCTTAAAAATATCAAGCCATAAATACGAAAAATTACATTCTTGTTCTATTATTAGTCTATATTTTTCAATTATTTCTATTAAATTATGAAAAATACTTTCAAAAGCATAATTAATTTTAACTTTTTCATCAATAAACAAAAACGAATCTTCTTTTAAAATTATACTTTGACCTATTTGAACAAAAAAATCATATAAATTTTCTGTTTTTTGTTTGGTATAATTGAATATATCTTTTTCTTCAATGACATTAATTTTTAAATCTTTAAAATTACAAGGAACTATTACTTTACACTTATCTGATAAATTTTTTAATTCTTTACTTGTTATTTTAAATAATAAATTTATTGATTCAGCATCATCAGGAATTGCGAATGTTATATTTTCGTTTTCATTCATTAAGAAATGAAAATCTTTGTTTTTGGGATTAAAATATATTGGTCTATTTTTATCATAGTAATATAATTCTATAATATTTTTATTTAGCATTCCTTGTTCGAAATCAAATAATATATTAGGTATTATATTAAAATCTGGTTTACATATTAATTCGTATAAATCAAATAAACCTTTGTTACGATTATAATAATCAATATAATATTTAATTTTTGGATTTAAAATATCATCATCATTTTTGCTATTTTTGGTATTAATATCATACAATTTTTTTATGCCTAAAACCAATTTTAAATAATCAAGCCTATTAATTTTATTTTTTATTAATTCTGTATCAGTTAAAAAGTAGTCTTTTAATTTATTGAAATAATTTACTAATCCATCTTCGTAATCTAAAGACAATAACAGTTCTAAATAAAAGTGTATAATCCTTGCATTTCGAGTAGCAGCAGCTAAATATGGATTAGAAAACATATCATAGTCTTTAGTTGCTGACTTATAATCAATTGCATATAGAATACTATCAACAATACTATCAGGATATGTTTTATTACTTTTAAATATTGGTGATTGCTTCATTTTAAGTACTTCTACTTTTGATTCAATAATTTGCCTATAAAATTTGGCTTCATATTTTGTTACAGGTCCATCCACGTAATAAACAGTAAATGATGAACAGTTCAGAGGAAAATAAGTATATACATTAAATATTATTTGATATAGGTCTTCTAAATCTTCTTCTTTGATTAAATTTCTACCGTATTTATAAAATATGTTGTAATACATTTTGATTTTCATTAAATTATCTATTATTTCCTGCTGCATTTTTTTATCATTTATTTCGCTATTCGCAATTAGATCTAACTGTTCTTTCAATTTATTTATTAAGTCTTTATTTTCATATATAAATTTATCTATAAGTATTTCCATGTATGTTATTTCATCAGCAATAGATATACTTTCATCTAATTCAATTGATGAATTAAATAAATCTTTATAATCTTTCTCTACTTCGATGTATCTGTCATTTAATGCTTTTTCAGTGGTTTTATCGATTTTTTTTGGATAGTTTGCGATTGCACAGGTACAGTAATCAATTATTTTTTGGTCGGCGATAACAAACATATTGTTTATAATATTCATTTGATGATCTAAAGCTTTTAATATGTTTATTTTTCTTCTTCCTAAAACATATAGTCCCATATGTTTAGTTAAATATTTTTTATCTTTTCTTAGTTCGTTTAAGACAATATATTTATATTTTAAAGTGTTATTTATTTCCGTTATTTTTTGAGAATAATATACTAGTTTTTTGCTGTCTATAATTGAGTTAACGATATTACCGAAATGATCTTTATGCATAATATCTAGGGCTAAATCTTGATACATTTTTATTTCATTAAATAGTTCACAATCTAAGTTAATATAATTATTTTCATTTTCATAAAATTTTAGATATTCTTCTTTTAATTTACTAACATATTCTTGCTCTTCACTTGTTAATTCTTCAAATGATGGCATTTTAGAATAGACATTGTTAACTAATTCTGTATTAAATATTTTATTTTTCTTTTTAAATAATTTACTCCAAAACATATTTATTCCCCTTTAAGTAAGTTATACTCTATCATAATCATTTAAAAAGCACAAGTTATAGTTATTTCTTTATAAAAGATGATATTATTTTTATTTAATTAATTTTGTTTGTTTTAAATTATTACAATACGTTGTATATTCTTCAATAATTTTAAATGAAACTTTCGAATATAATTGCGTTGTATCATAACAATTTAATTTTCCATATCTTGCATAAATGTTTTTAAATATTATTTCTTTAATATTTTGTTTTTCTTCTTGACTACAACTCCAATTTTCTAATTCTTCTACTCTTTTTAATATATAGGAAATACATATTAGATTTAGTGTTTCCTCATATTCTTCATATTTTACAGTATTAATTACATCTTGAATTAATGTGTCAGTAACTTTAAATATTTCCATTATACTCTCATTTTGTTGATAATTTATGCTTGATATGCCTTTACTTATATCTCTTCGATAAAAATAATCAGGATTATTTAATTCAATAACTTTATTTGCTAATATATATATTGCAAATGTAAAAGTAATATCTTCCCATTTACATTCTTCTAAGAAACGATAATTTCTTATTAACTCTCTTTTAAATATTTTATTACAAACTGATGGGCTAATATCATATATGTGATTAACTTTATCATTAATTTTATGAGATACTTTTTGAGTTGCAAATGACAAGTCTATTAATGCATAATCTTTATTTTAACAAATCTTAAGCCGGTAATTACCATATCTGGAAATCCTTCTTTTGCTGCTTCTTCTAACATATATTCATACATGGTACTATTTACATAATCATCGCTGTCTACGAATCCGATATATTTTCCTGTTGCTAGACTTAACCCGATATTTCTAGTTCTTCCTGCTCCTAAATTTTTATTATTGTAATATGCTTTAACATTTTTATATTTAATTGCAAATCTTTCTATTATTTCCTTTGAATTATCGGTAGATGCATCGTCAATTACAATGATTTCAATATCTTTTATTGTTTGATTTACTAATGATAGCAAACATGTTTCTAAATTTTCGGCTGAATTATATACTGACACTATTACACTTAACATAGCTACTCCTTTTTAATAGATTTAATATGTTTATATTATATGGTTGTTTGCTTCTTCTTACCAATCAACAATTTTTTATTTGTGTTGTTTTTTAAATATTTTCATAAAAAAACTAAGATATTTCTATCTCAGCTTTTAATATTATTCGTTATCGTTAGTTTCAGTAGTTTCTTCGTTATTTTCCTCGACGTTTTCTTCTACTTCATTAACTTCAATATTTGGTTGTTCTTCATTATCTAAGAATTCTTCTTCTAATACCTCACTTGGTTCATCTGATAAAAATTCTTTTTCTAATGTTATATCTACATCAGCATATTGTCTTGCACCAGTACCAGCTGGAATTAATTTACCTAAAATTACGTTTTCTTTTAAGCCTCTTAATTCATCAACTTTTCCTTTAATAGCAGCATCTGTTAATACTCTTGTTGTTTCTTGGAATGATGCAGCTGATAAGAATGAATCAGTTTCTAAACTTGATTTTGTAATACCTAAAATAATTGGATAACCTTTAGCAGGAACTTTACCTTCAAGAATAATTGGTTTATTCTTTTTAGCAAATTCTCTAATACTAACTGTTAAACCTGCTACCATATCAGTATCTCCAGCATCAGTTATTCTAATCTTATTAATCATTCTTGATGCAATAACTTCGACGTGTTTATCAGCAATATCAACACCTTGTGATTTATATACCTTTTGAATTTCTTTTAAGATATATTCTTGAGTAGTAATTGGATCGGTAACTGCAAGTAATTCTTTAGGTGCAATAATTCCTTCAGTTAATCTATCACCAGCATTAACTTCTGATCCTACTTCTACTCTTAATTTGGCACCATAACTTGTTGTATGTTCTCTAGCTTCATTATCGTTCATAACAGTTACTTTCCATTTACCAGAAGATTCTTCTATTTTAGAAACTTTACCAGTAATTTCAGCAATTGTTGCTTTTCCTTTTGGACGACGTGCTTCGAATACTTCTTCAACTCTTGGTAAACCTTGAGTGATATCTTCTTCTGATGCTACACCACCGGCATGGAATGTACGAAGTGTTAACTGTGTACCTGGTTCACCAATTGATTGAGCGGCCATAATACCTACAGCCTCACCTGTTTCAACTAGGTTACCAGTTGCTAGGTTGTAACCATAACATTTTTGACAAATTCCGTGTTCACTCTTACAAGTTAATACGCTTCTGATTTCAACTTTTGTAATACCTGCTTTAACAATCTTACTTGCAATACTTTCAGTAATTGCTTCACCTTTATCAACAATAACTTCTTTAGTTTCAGGATTGATAACTTTTTTAGCAGCATATCTACCAACAATTCTTTCAGCCATTGATTCAATAACTGAGCCATCACTGTCGTTGATAAAGTCTGATACTACTAAGCCAGATGTACAACCACAATCTTCTTCTTTAATAATTATATCTTGACCAACATCTACAAGTCTTCTTGTTAAGTAACCTGAATCGGCTGTCTTAAGAGCTGTATCGGCAGATCCTTTACGAGCACCGTGAGTATTAACGAAGAATTCGTTAACTGAGTGTCCTTCATAAAGTGATGTTAAAATTGGAATTTCTACTGCATCACCGTTTGGTTTAGCCATTAATCCACGCATACCTGCCATTTGGGTAAATTGGTTTAATGAACCACGGGCACCAGATGACATCATGATGAATATTGGGTTAGTCGGATTATTTGCAGCTATATCTTTTAATTCTGCTTCTACTTGACTTCTTACTTCATTCCATACAGCACATACTGAATTATGTCTTTCTAAATCAGTAATTAAACCTCTTTGGAATTGTTTATTTATTTTATTAACCTTTTCTTGACCAGCAGCAATATATTCTTGTTTATGTTGACTAGTCATAATATCCATAATGCTGAATGTAATACCTGAAATTGTAGAATATTTAAATCCTAAGTCTTTTAATCTATCTAGCATCATAGATGTTTCAGTTGTTTTGTAACGTTTAAATATTTGAGCAATTATTTGTTGTAATGTCTTTTTAGCAAACGCTGGTGTTAAAGGCATAGCTTTAATTGCTTCAGGAATATTTGTTCCCATTTCTAAGAAATACTTGCTTGGTGTTAATCCTTCAATATTGTCTTTAGTAGGTTCATTAATAAATGGATAAGTATCCGGTAATATTTCGTTAAATAATAATTTACCAGCTGTTGTAACTAAATATTTATCTTTAACATCATCTGCAAATAATTTATATTTGAATGATCTAACTGGAAGAGCAATTCTTGTATGTAAAGTTATCTCTCTTCTTTCATATGCCATTAATGCTTCATTTGAATTTTTATAAACTTTACCTTCGTTTGGTTCTCCAGCATATTCTAATGTAATGTAATAGTTTCCTAATACCATATCTTGTGATGGAGTAACAATTGGTTTACCATCTGATGGTTTTAAGATGTTATTAGCACCTAACATTAAGATTCTTGCTTCTGCTTTAGCTTCTTCACTAATTGGTACGTGAACTGCCATTTGGTCACCATCGAAATCGGCATTAAATGCAGCACATACTAGTGGGTGTAATCTAATAGCTTTACCACCAACTAATTTTGGTTCAAATGCTTGAATACCAAGTCTATGTAATGTTGGTGCACGGTTAAGCATAACTGGATGCTCTGTAATTACATCTTCAACTACATCCCAAACACAGTCATCTTTATTATCTATTAATTTTTTAGCTCCTTTAATGTTATGAGCTAAGCCTCTTTCAACTAAACCATTAATTACATGTGGTTTAAATAGTTCTAAAGCCATATCTTTTGGAAGACCACATTCATACATTTTTAAATTTGGTCCTACTACGATAACTGAACGACCAGAGTAATCAACACGTTTACCTAATAAGTTTTGACGGAAACGTCCTTGTTTACCTTTTAACATAGAAGATAGTGATTTTAATGCACGATTACCAGCACCGCTTACACTTCTTCCACGTCTACCGTTATCAAATAATGTATCTACTGCTTCTTGTAACATACGTTTTTCATTTTGAACAATTATTGATGGAGCACCAAGCTCTAACAATTTCTTTAAACGATTGTTACGATTAATGATACGACGATATAAATCGTTTAAATCAGATGTTGCAAATCTACCACCATCTAATTGAATCATTGGTCTTAAATCTGGTGGAATTACAGGAATTACGTCTAATACCATCCATTCAGGTTTATTTCCTGAAGTTTGGAATGCTACTAAACAGTCTAATCTCTTAACTAAACGGATACGTTTTTGACCAGTTGCTCCATCTAATTCAGCACGTAATTTTTCAATTTCTTTATCAACGTCTACTTCTTTTAATAATTTTTGGATTGCTTCAGCACCCATACCTACTTCAAATGAATTACCATATTTTTCGTAATATGCACGATATTCTTTATCTGATAGGGTTTGCTTTTTCTCTAGTGGAGCTGTTCCCGGATTAATTACTACGTATGATACGAAATATAATACTTCTTCAAGTTCTCTTGGAGACATATCTAGTACTAATCCCATTTTTGATGGAACACCTTTGAAGAACCAGATGTGAGAGCAAGGTGCAGCAAGCTCTATGTGTCCCATACGTTCACGACGTACTTTAGAACGAGTAACTTCTACACCACATCTATCACAAACTACGTTTTTATATCTTAATCTTTTATATTTACCACATGAACATTCAAAATCTTTTGTAGGTCCAAAGATTTTTTCACAGAATAATCCATCTCTTTCTGGTTTTAATGTACGATAATTAATTGTCTCTGGTTTTTTAACTTCACCAAATGACCAACTTCTTATCTTTTCAGGGCTAGCAATACTAATACGAATACCTTTAATATTATTAACTTCCAACATTTTTATTCCTCCACTTCTAGATTTCCGTTTTCGATGTCTTCTAATTCTTCAAAATCAGGTTCTTCGTCATCGAAATCTTCATCTTCTTCATCATCATCTGAATAATCATCTTCTAGATTATCTTTTAAATCTGCATTTACTTCAGGTCTTCTAAAGTTTTCAGGAAGTGGTGCATCTTTTTTATGGACTATATCACCAGTTTTTGCATCTATTTCATCAATAGTAATCGCATCTGATGCAGCATCTTCTTCGGCTTCTAATTCTTTTAATTCATGAGCAACACCATCTTGGTCGATCATTTCAACATTAAGTCCTAATGCTTGGAATTCTTTAATTAATACTCTGAATGATTCAGGCATTCCAGCACCTTTTGGAGTTTGTCCTTTAACTAAGGCTTCATATACTTTAACACGTCCAACTACATCATCTGATTTAATTGTCATGATTTCTTGTAATACATGAGCAGCACCATATGCATATAATGCCCAAACTTCCATTTCTCCGAATCTTTGACCACCAAATTGTGCTTTACCACCTAATGGTTGTTGTGTTACTAAACTGTAAGGTCCAGTTGAACGAGCATGAATCTTATCATCTACCATGTGATGTAATTTGATCATGTACATAACACCTACGGCAACACGGTTTTCGAATTTTTCTCCAGTACGTCCATTATATAGATCTGTTTTACCATCTAAGTCCATACCTGCTTTAGCCATTTCTTCTTTAATTTCATCAACTGTTGCACCATCGAATACTGGAGTTGCATATTTAACGCCTAATTTTTTACCAGCCATTCCTAAGTGTAACTCTAAGATTTGTCCTAAGTTCATACGAGATGGAACACCTTGTGGGTTAAGAACAATATCAACTGGAGTACCATCTGGTAAATATGGCATATCTTCTTCTGGTAAAATAAGGGAAATAACACCTTTATTACCGTGACGTCCTGACATTTTATCTCCGACTTGAATCTTACGTTTTTGAATTATATAAACACGAACTATTTTTGAAACTCCAGGAGCTAATTCATCGGAATTTTCTTTTGTATAAACTTTTACGTCATGAACAATTCCGTCAGCACCGTGAGCAACTCTAAGTGAAGTATCTCTTACTTCTCTAGTTTTTTCACCAAAGATTGCATGTAATAATTTTTCTTCACTAGTTAATTCTTGCATTCCTTTTGGAGTAACTTTACCAACTAGAATATCGCCTTCATGAACTTCAGTACCAATTTTTACGATACCATTAGCATCTAAATTCTTACGAGCATCTTCTCCAACGTTTGGAATATCTCTTGTTATTTCTTCTGGTCCTAATTTTGTATCACGACAGTCAATATCATAATGTTCGATATGTAAAGTTGTATAAACATCATCTTTAACTAATTTTTCATTTAATACAACGGCATCTTCATAGTTATAACCATTACATGTCATGAACGCTACTACCATGTTTCTACCTAGTGCAAGTTCTCCATTTTGAGTAGCTGGTCCATCAGCGATAACTTCTCCACGATGAACTTTTTCACCCTTTTTAACAATTGGATTATGAGAAATATTACTTTCGGCATTACTTCTTTCGAATGATGCTAAATAATATTCATCTTTTCCTTTAGCGTTTTTAATAATAATTTTTTTGCCATCAGCGTATTCTACAACACCGTCTGCTTTAGCAACAATTGTTGATCCTGAATCTCTAGCAGCAACGTATTCAACACCAGTTCCAACAATTGGTGATTCTGGTCTTAATACAGGTACTGCTTGTCTTTGCATGTTTGAACCCATTAGGGCACGTCTTGCATCATCGTGATCTAAGAATGGAATACAACTTGTTGTAATTGAAACGATTTGTGATGGTGATACATCAATATAGTTAACTAAATCTGATTTAACCATAACTGATTCACCATTAAGTCTGGCAACTACTTGTTCATCAACAATATTATTGTTTTCATCAATATGGATTGTTGATTGGCTTATGTAATAATCTGCTTCTTCATCTGCTGTTAAATAAACTACTTCATCTAAAATATGTTTATTTTCTACTTTACGATATGGAGTTGTAATAAATCCATATTCATTAATTTTTGCATAACTTGCTAGTGATGTAATAAGTCCGATGTTTGCACCTTCTGGTGATTCAATTGGACAAATACGACCATAGTGTGATTCGTTAACATCACGTACATCCATTCCAGCACGGTCTCTTGATAAACCACCTGGTCCTAAAGATGATAGACGTCTCTTATCTGTTAACTCAGCAATTGGGTTAATTTGATCCATGAATTTTGACAACTGAGATGAACCAAAGAATTCTTTAAGTGCAGCTGTTACTGGTCTAATATTTATTAATGTTTTTGGTGTAACTGTATCTAATTCCTGAGTAGTCATTCTTTCACGAATAACTCTTTCCATACGAGCCATACCAACTTTAAATTGAGTTTGAACTAATTCTCCAACTTGTCTTACACGACGATTTCCTAAGTTATCTATTTCATCAATATTACCAATATTTGCAAGTAAATTTAAATAATAACTTACTGCTGCATACACATCAGAAATAGTTAATCTTCTTTTGGTAATATTTTGGTCATTTCCAATAATATTGACTTTCTTAGTTGGATCTTTTTTATCATATACAACAACTTCTTGAATCTTGTTATATGTATCTAAATCTTCATTTATTGTAACTTCTTTAACGTTTAATCCATCAGCAAAGTATGGTCTTAATTCTTCTAAACGTTTTTTATCAATTACTTCGCCTTCTTTAGCGATAATTTCTTTACCATTTTTTAAGTTTTCAGCAAGTGTACAACCTAATAGCCTGTCTAGTACATTTAATTTACGATTAAATTTATAACGTCCTACTTTTGCTAGGTCATATCTAAATTTATCGAAGAATCTTACTACTAATTGGTTCTTAGCACTATCAAGGGTAGCTGGTTCACCTGGTTTTAATTTTTCATAAATTTCAATTAAAGCCTCATCAGTATTTTTAGTACTATCTTTTTCTAATGTATTATTGATAAAGTAATTATCTTCACCAAATACTTCTTTGATTGCTTCATCACTTGATAATCCAAGTGCTCTTAAAAGTGTTGTGATTGTTACTTTTCTAGTACGATCAATTCTTACGTAGATAACATCTCTTGCATCTAACTCGAATTCTAACCATGTTCCTTTATTTGGAATAACTTCTCCAGAAACAACTGGACGACCGTTTTTATCAATTTCACGTTTAAAGTAAATAGATGGACTTCTTACTAATTGTGATTGAATAACTCTTTCTACACCATTAATAATGAATGTTCCAGCTTCAGTCATCATAGGCATGTCACCTAAGAAAACCTCTTGTTCTTTTACTTCACCTGTTTCATTAATGAAAACTCTTGCTTCTACTTTTAAAGGTGCTGCGAATGTAAGCATTCTTTCTTTGCACTCTTTAATTGAGTATCTAGGTTCATCAAAGGAATAATCTCCAAATTCTAGGGAAATATTTCCGGTGAAACTTTCTACTGGGAATAAATCTTCAAATACCTCTTTTATTCCTTCTGTTAGAAACCAATCAAATGATTTCTTTTGAATATCTAATAAATCGGTTAATTCGTAATTATTAGATGTTTTTGAGAATGTAATTCTCTCGGCATGATCGCCAAATTTAGCTTTTTTGTACGCCACTCATTTTCACCCCAAACAATATATTTTTTCAGCTATAACCGGACAAAAACCGGCACAGTTCCAATCTAAATTATATCAAGTAAAAAAAGAGTTTGTCAAACAAATTCTTTTAATTATATCAATAAATTTAACATTTAGGTATATTTTATTTAAAATATTTACACATGGTTAACATTTTTTGAGTTTTTAAGATGATTTTGTTATTATTTGACTACTTTCTTTCACTTGTTTCTATGCCTTTTTGATTAATTTCTTTGGTTCTGGTGATTTTGTTATTTTTTCATAAATATATTGCGATTTTACATATTTTTTATAATCATTAATAGTTTTTATATAATCTTTAATAGCTTTTATATATGATTCATTGGTATCAATATTATCTTCTTCTTTTTGCCAATCATCATTTTCAATTAGGCTTAAATACTCTGTTTGAAGAAAATCATATTTTTCTGAAATCACCAGTTCATTTAATATATTGCTAAAACTTAAACCTTCGTTGAATTTCCAATCTTTAAATAAACCATAAAATAAATTATACAAATATTTAAAAAGTATTTTATTATTTTCTTCATTATCTTCCATATAAAATACTTTTGGTGGTAACATTATTGATCCACAAATTTTTACAATTCTACGATAATTTCTAACAAATTCATAGTTATAAATAGTGCGGGATTTAAAGTTAATTCTTAACCCATTAAATTCTTCGGGCAATATGATTAAAACATTTTCACCTGCATAAGGTGAATCACATGATTCCTTTTCGAAGATTAATTCATTTAATCCATTATTAAGATATACTTTTGTTAAAACGACATTTAATTCTAAATCGTTTATATAAAGTTTTTTCGTTTTATCTGGTAGATATATGTTTGCTTTATTGTTTTCATTTATATCACAACTGTTAAAAATGTAATCTTTAAACTTATTTATATAGCAGGTTTCTGACAAAAAGGGTAAGATATTGAAATTTATTTTATCTTTATATAATATATAATAAAGCACGATCTCTTCTGATTCATAATACTGTCTCAATTTTATTAAATCTATTGAATATTGATTTTGTGAGGTAATATCTTGTTTTGAACCAGGATTGATACATAAACCAAAAACATATTTATAATAATCTTTTTTTAAAGCATTTTTGCTAATCCAAGGCTCTTTACCAATTAATTTAAGAGGATGGTCAAATGCTTTTTTATCAAAATACTTATCTATACCATCTACAAAATCTAACGATAAAAGCAATTCTACATTTGGAAAATATTTAATATTAAAATCATCATATATAAACATATTTTTATAAATTTCGTCACTTTCGGTTAAATTGAAAATTTTCAGTAACAAGCTATAAGCTTTATCATTAACTTTATTTGCTTCAAATACTTTTGATTGTTTTAGTATGAATGCTTCAGATTTGCCTTTTATTATTTTGCTATATAATATTAATTCGTCTTTATTTGTTTCCTTATTAAAATACTCTGTGAAACCACTACTAATAGGGAAATAAGTATATACATTAAATATTATTTGATATAGGTCTTCTAAATCTTCTTCTTTGATTAAATTTCTACCGTATTTATAAAATATGTTGTAATACATTTTGATTTTCATTAAATTATCTATTATTTCCTGCTGCATTTTTTTATCATTTATTTCGCTATTCGCAATTAGATCTAACTGTTCTTTCAATTTATTTATTAAGTCTTTATTTTCATATATAAATTTATCTATAAGTATTTCCATGTATGTTATTTCATCAGCAATAGATATACTTTCATCTAATTCAATTGATGAATTAAATAAATCTTTATAATCTTTCTCTACTTCGATGTATCTGTCATTTAATGCTTTTTCAGTGGTTTTATCGATTTTTTTTGGATAGTTTGCGATTGCACAGGTACAGTAATCAATTATTTTTTGGTCGGCGATAACAAACATATTGTTTATAATATTCATTTGATGATCTAAAGCTTTTAATATGTTTATTTTTCTTCTTCCTAAAACATATAGTCCCATATGTTTAGTTAAATATTTTTTATCTTTTCTTAGTTCGTTTAAGACAATATATTTATATTTTAAAGTGTTATTTATTTCCGTTATTTTTTGAGAATAATATACTAGTTTTTTGCTGTCTATAATTGAGTTAACGATATTACCGAAATGATCTTTATGCATAATATCTAGGGCTAAATCTTGATACATTTTTATTTCATTAAATAGTTCATTATCTAAGTTAATATAATTATCTTCATTTTCATAAAATTTTAGATAATCTTCTTTTAAGTTACTAACATATTCTTGTTCTTTAGTAGTTAATTCTTCAAATGAAGGTATTTTAGAAGATGTATTATTAACTATTTCTGTATTAAATATTTTATTTTTCTTTTTAAATAAATTACTCCAAAACATATTTATTCCCCTTAAGTAAGTTATACTCTATCACACGTAAAGAAAAAACACAAGCAAATGTTTGTGTTATCATATATTACATTTTATAATTTTATTTAGTTTTTCTTTTTAATGAGCTAATGTATTGTTCTATTTTTAAATTTCTATAATTTTTATATTTTATTAATTTGATGACAAAATCTTTTAAGGCTTTTTCATAGCTCTTAAGAATATTATTATTACAATCACTATGTATTTCTTCATTTATTGATTCTTTATCAAATAAATCATTATTAATTTTATATTCATTAGAATTTTCTTCGAAAATTATTATGTTGTTAAACAATGTGTTAAATAACTCGCTACTATCAGATTCTTTAATTGAATTTGACTTTTCAATAAAATATTTAACACTTTTATAAAAACCATAAAATAGTGAATATAGATCGTTATACAATTTTTGATTATCTTCTGACGAATTAGATACACTAAATATCTTTTTTGGTAAGACCAATGTTGAACCAATTTTTTCAATGATTGCTAACAATGCTTGTTTATTTAAAATTCTTGCTTTAGGAGAATTTGCATTATAATTTAATTCATTTTCTACGATAAAATTAATATTTATTTTATTAAAGTCTAATGGCAGATAAATTTTAATGTGTTTTAACTTTTTATAATCAATATCATTGCCATAAAATCTTACGTCAGAAATATCGTTATTTAAATATATTTTTATACCATTGTATGATTTATCAACATATATCTCTAATTCTTTAGTTCCTTCTGGCAAGAGTACTGTTTTATCGTGACAACTTTTATTGATATAATTAATAAATTTATCCATATCACATGTTTCATTTAGTAATGGTAAATTACTAAAGTTAATATTTTCTTTATATAATTGATAATATAATTTCATTTCATAAATATTGGAAACATTAAAACAACGTTTATGGATAAAATATTCTCTATCTATATCAATATCTTCAAATTTTGTTTTGTCACATAATCCGATAATATATTTAAATAAATTTCTTTTAATTGTGTCGTGATCAACTGGTAAAGCGCTCATAATATAATCAAATAATTCAAAATTAGTTTGATTAAAGTATAAATAAAATCCATTTAGATTATCTAAACATAGCAGTAAGTCTATGTATTTCATATCAAAAACTTCAAAATTATTTTTTATAAACATTTCATTATATATAATTCCTGTGGAATCCAATTCAAATAATTTTAAAAGGATTTGATAAATATTACCATTAATAATTCCTGTTTCAAATATTTTTGATTTTTTATTTATAAATAATTCTGCTTTTCTTTTAATAATTTTGCTATAAAATATTAATTCTTCCTTAGTTGCTTCATTTCTACAATAACTTCTAATGCCATATGTAAACGGATAGTAATTAATCGTATTAAAAATTGCTTGATATATTTCTTCTAAATCTTCTTTTTTTATAATACTTCTTCCATATTTATCGAAAATATTGAAATACATCTTTATATTTCTTAAATCTCTTATGATATCATTTTGATTTTCTATCTCTTCTATTTCAGTATTTGCAATTGCATTTAAACGTTCTTTTAATTTGCCTATTAAGTTTTTATTTTCATAAACAAATTTGTTTAGCATTATCTCCATATATGTGATTTTATCGGTATTATTTATCTTCTTATTTAGTATGTTTGAATCATTGAATAAATTTAAATAATCTTTTAATACAATATCATATCTTTTTTCTAATTCATAATCTATATCTTCATTTATATTTTTGGGATAATTGGCAACTGCTTTAGTACTATAATCATATATTCTTTGATCAGCAATAACTATTAAATTATTAATAAGATTCATTTGATGATCTAGGGCTTGTAATATGTTTATTTTTCTTCTTCCTAGAACATATAAACTCATGTATTTAGCTAGATATTTTTTATCTTTTCTTAGTTCGTTTAAGGCAATATATTTATATTTTAAAATGTTATTTATTTCGGTTATTTCATGTGAATAATATACTAGTTTTTTACTATCTATTATTGAACTTGCAATGTGTCCAAAATGATCATTATGCATAATATCTAGAGCTAAATCTTGACACATTTTTATTTCATTAAATAGTTCTTTATCTAAATCAATATAATTATCTTCGGTATCATAAAAATTTAAGTACTCTTCTTTAAGTTTATTAACGTATCCTTGTTCTTCAGCAGATAATTCTTCAAGCAAAGGCATTTTAATATAAGAACTATTTACTACAATATCAACATTTGATAGTTTATTTTTCTTTTTAAATAATTTACTCCAAAACATATTAATTTCTCCAAGTAGGATATACTCTATCATATACAATGAAAAAACACAAATTTATTTTTTAAGGAAATTACTCTTATTAATTCATAATTATGCTTAAATTTAATACAATTTAAGATATTTCACAGATTTCTTATTTGCTTTTTCATAATAATTATCTAAAGACAATTGAGTTTTTATCGATTTTACATAAAAATGTATCGCATAATAATATGTATCTTCTATGATAGAAAGAATATCATTATAATTGTTATCACTATAATTAAAATAATTTGTTTTAAAGATATTTCCATTATCATCTATAAAAGTAATATTCTCAAAAAAATCTCTCCAAACATTAACCATATATTCATGAAATAGCCTTATCGTGGTAGAATCTTTTACATTTCTATCTAGTTTATATGCAACAATAAAACTTTTTTCTAAATCAATAAATAAAGTAAATAAATGAGTAAACAATCTATCTCCCCTATATTCTAATAAATCTTTTTTTAAAACAATCATTGAACCCAATTTAGAAAATCTACTATTTTTTGATTTCCTTGATAGCATTTCATTTATATTATAAAAAGGATTATCAAACAAATATGGTATATTTTTACTCACAATTCTTGTGTCAGATTCAAATATTATTTTTCGAGTTTTAACAGGAATTATAAATTTAGTATTCATGTTAGATTTTTCGAAATCTTGATCAAGAATAATATGAAAATTAGATATACTTCCATTAAATATAAAATTTTTCACTCTTGCCTGGTAATATTTTATATATAAATCTATATAATTATCAGAAATAATTAATGGTTTTCTATCATTAAAATTATAATAATTTATAATGGAATCTAAGCAAAAATTAGGAATTCCTTTAGGAAATTCATTAAAATTAATATTATTAACTAATTCATATAGTTCAAATTTAAATTTTGATTCATCATATTTCTTGACTAAATACGAAATTATTTCCTTATCTGTTAAATATTTATCTAAGAAATAACTCTTACTATCTTCTTTATTATATTTTATTAATTTTATTTTCTTTGTTTCAACGTATTTATATACACCAATTACTAATTTATAATAATCTTCATTACTTAGATATTTATTTGAATCGCTAAAAATGTTAGGTTTTTTATTCTTGGCTCTAAAATCAAAAAAATTATTAATTCCTTTTTCATAATCAAGTGATAACAATAAACTGAAATTAAATTCATCATTTAATATTACACTACTGTTTTCTAATATTTGAGTTAAACACTTATATACATCATTTGAATATAAATAATTAGCGTTAAATATAGGTGATTTTTTCATTTTAAATAATTCGACTTTTGAATTAACTATACTGGTATAAAAATTTTTTTCATTGCCTTCATTCAATGTTTGATAATAAGAAATAAAATCTGATTTAAAAATAAAATAAGTATAAACATTAAATATTATTTGATATAGGTCATTAAAATCGTCTTTGGTTACTTTAAATCTACCATATTTATTAAAGATATTATAGTACATTTTAATTTTCATTAAATTATCTATTATTTTAGATTGTTCTTTATCATCTTTAATTTCACTATTTGCAATTACATCTAATTGTTCTTTTAATTTATCTATTAAATCTTTATTTTCATAAACAAATTTATCTATTAATAACTCAGTATATGTTATTTTATCTGAAACTAATAATTCTTCATTAATGTTTAATGTCTTACAAAATAAATCATTATAATCTTTAGAAACATCTTTATATCTTATATCAAGTTCTTCATCTACATTTTGATTATTAATATTAGGATAACTAGCCATTGCACATGCATTATAGTTATATATATCAGAATTAGTTACAGCTAACAAATTATTTATTATATTCATTTGATGATCTATAGCTTTTAATATATTTATTTTCTTTTTACCAAGTATATATAAACTCATATATTTAGCAAGATACTTTTTATTTTTTCTAAGTTCTTTTAAAGCAATGTATTTATATTTTAGAACGCTATTTTCTTCTTTGATTTTATGGGCATAATAAACTAATTTTTTACTATCAATTAAAGAATCTAAGATATTTCCTAAATGATCTTTATGCATAATATCCAGGGCTAAATCTTGATTCATTTTAATATTAGTAAATAGATCATCATCTAAATCAGTAAAATTAATACTTTGATCATAAAACTTAATATATTCTTCTTTTAACTTATCTACATATTCTTTTTCTTCAATAGATAAATCATCAAAAGATGGTATATCACTATAATTAGTATTACTTATAATTGTACTTTTAGCTTTCTTTTTAAATAAATTACTCCAAAACATATCAATTTCTCCAAGTAGGATATACTCTATCATATACAATGAAAAAACACAAATTTATTTTTTAAGAAAATTATTCTTTAAATGAAAATTCGTGTTTTATATTGACTTGATAATTAATATTCTGATATTCTATTACTTAAGGAACATTTAATTGTTTAGGTGATTAATGTGAATAAAAGATTATTATATTTTATTTTAATTAATTTATTTATAATTATTTTTATTTTATTCTATATTATTATTAAAATGATAGTATTAAAATAAAAACACCATAAACACGGGGTTTTGGTGCATTTCCCATAAAAGGTAATCGCCCAACATTCCAAAATTAGGCGTTCCTTTTTTATTTTATGTAAGTTTTCCTTACACACTCATAATATCAAATTTTAATAATTTGTACAATTGTAATTTTTTAGGAAAATTTTATATTTTATTTTTATTTTCTATAAGGATTTTGAGAATAAATATAACTTCTGTAACGCATATTCTCATTTTCTTTTAATTGAACACTTATTTCATTTTCTACTCTTATATTATTTCTATATGCTGCTATCCTTGAACTTAAATAATAAACATATCTTTCAGTCATTGTTAATTGCTCATTAAAATATGAATCTCTCAATTTACGATATTCGCTCTCGAAATCTGTTAATGATAAATTTTCTATTCTATTAATTTCACTCTTTACATAATTAAGTTCTTCAGCTGTTAATTTACTTATTATTAAGTCTTCCAAAGACTCTATTTTCATAAAATTACATACTTTTATATATTCCTCTTGTGTACAAGTATTTGTTTCATACTTATTAAATAAATCGGCATATGTTTGATATTTAATATAATGGCTTAACTCAATTTGTTCAGATTCATTTAGTTCTTCAAATTTTCTAGACATTAAATAATTTTTTCTTTGTTTTTCAAATTCTGGCTCATAATTTAGCCAAGCAATCCATTCTTTATAATCTTTTGTTACTGTTTTAGCACTACCATTTGATTTAGACATTTCTTGAACAAGTATTTTCCATATATTTGACATTAGTATTCCTCCATTCGATATTATATATCTATAATAAAAATTGCTACTTGTAAAGTTTATTTCTTATTTGTTCTCTTTTGTTCTCCTTTTGTATATTTTCATTAAATGAAAGAATTTTAACTGCTTGTTTAGCATCTACTTCAGTTAAACCAGTTGCATTATTCGTAATGACATGGCGATCTAAGTTTAATGTATCGTCATTATCTAAAACTACATATTCAGTTATACCTAATTTTTTTAGTTTTACTGCTATTTCTTGAAGTTTATCTTTATATTTATTACTAGTTGTTAGACTTATAACATTCTTATCTAAACCATATTCTTCTAGTTTATTCATTAATATATATAAATAGTCAGGAAATAAACGCCAAATAGATGTTATTATTATCTTAGCGTCTGTTTCATCTACTATATATTTTAAGTTATATAAACATTCATCATCAAATGGTTCAATTATGTTATCACTATAAGTTACAAATGATTTAATAAATGCGGTATGTTCATTAGAATTTAATACACCATCGATATCTAAAAATATTGCTTTCATCTTGTTACCCTTACTACATAATAGCCCTTATCTCTTTTTAATATTTCAGCATGATGTTCTTTATTTAAATCAGATACAACTGTTTTAACACCATGATTGTTACGCATTACAAACCATAATTCTCCATTTTCAGTAAGATAATTAAAAGAAGAATTAAGGATTGTTAGGTATACTCCTTTACCGGCTCTGATAGGTGGATTGGTTATAATTAAATCATATTTATCATTAATTTTATCATACATATCACTTACAAAAACATTTGCTTTTACCTTATTTGATTTTACATTCATATTTGTTAAGTGAATAGCTCTATTATTAACATCAACCATATCAAAAGTTATATTTTTTAACTTAGATAACATTATACCAATAAAGCCTACTCCACAACCCATATCTAAACCTTTAACATTATCTTTACCATATTTTATATATGTTTCTACTAACACTTTACTTCCTTCGTCTATTTTATCTTTAGAAAATATTCCTAGATCACTTTTAAATTTGAATGTTTCATTATTATAAGTATAGTAAACATCTCTAAGTTCACTTCTTAAATTTTCATTATTATCAAAATATTGCATATCTAACCTTTTATATCTTAAATTGTATATTTACGATATCCTTTCTTTTTTAAATATTTATAAGCTTCTAATACATTATCATCTATTTCTATTTTAGGTAAACCAAATAATTTATAGTGCTTTAACATAAATATTTCACCAACTATTTCATTTATAACATCTGATTCAGACATATTATTTTCTTTAACTACTTTATTTATATACTTTCTTAATGAAAGATTAACTGATGTTACTTTGCAATCAATATTATATTTTTGACAGATTAACTTAGTTCTTTTTAAAGCATATGGCTTATGAACAATTATTAAGTTATTACAATCAACCTTTTTTAATGATTTTCTAATGTTTTGTTTAGTTGTCTTAGCATGCTCTTCTAATACTATCTTAGAATCGTTAATACCTAATTTAAGAGCATATTCTTTAAACCTTTTTGCTTCACTTGTTTTTATTTTGCCAAGAGAGCCTTTTCCTTTATAACCACTAAAAATTATTGTTTTAAAGTTATATTTATCATCTAATTCTTTTACTACTTCAACAATGGTCGTATCGATAGATCCGCATCCTAAGATAACATCACTTTTACTAATACTATCTTTAGTATTTAAATAGTTATATATAATTTCTGCTTTATTTAATATTTCTTCCATGTATATTATTTTAACATGTTTTTGTTATAATTTAAATATTTCATTTTATTTAATAAAAGTTTTTGGTTTATCTATATTTTTAACACAATTGAATAAAGCATTCTTTGATCTTTCATCCTCAATAATAACTTCTTTAATTGGTACCACTACCATAACATTTTCTAAATCATAATTTATATTCATCACTTTAGATGAAGCTAATTGTTCGCTTTCATCTCTAATATAAATGTTCATGTCAACATCATTAATATTAGTAACAATTCTTTGTAAAATATAAACATTTAAATATCTAAACTCTAATTGTTTTGATATAGATGGTAATACAATTCTTAGACTAGCTGATAATCTTTCTTCATTGTTAATACTTTCGATAAGTTGTTGCTTTGTAATATTTGATGATCTATTCATCCAAATATTTAGCACCACCTTAGCATCAACAATACCGTATTGTTTAGAAAGTTCTTTAACAAAATCATATAAATTAACTGTTAAGGTATCTTCTAACATACTATCATGTTCTTGGACTAATGTATTAAGTTCTTCTTTTAGTTTATTTTGGGATTGCTCAAATTCCTCCATTAATTTAGCAATTTGCATTTTAAATCTTGTTTTTCTTTCTATAATTTCAGATGTTTTATTTTGAATTTCAATTTCTTTTGCTGTGATTTTATTTATTTTTTCAATATTTTCCATTATTTCTCCTATAATTTTTTTATAACTCTAATAATTTTGGTTTATCTTTTATTTCTTGTTTCTTTAAGCAATTAATAATAGCTTGTTTAACTATATCATATTGACATACATAGTATAGTGGTAATTCAATAAGTGCTTTATCTAGATCGTAATTAATTTGAATGGACTTACCTAATAAATTATTTTTCTCAAATAACCTTAGTAAACAATCGTTTTTATGGTTTCCATCTCTTGTTATTAAACGAATATATGAAGAATAAAAAACAAAATCGACATCTGAATTAAAATATGTTCTATAATTATCTAATTTTATTGTTATGTTACAATCTAATCTGTCAAATTGATCAAATGTTCTTTCAATATTTTCTTCACTATATTTTCTAAAATCAGCAATAGGCGTTTCAACTATAAGGTTAACTTCAGGTTTAATTTTAGTTAACTTTGCTAATTCACTTAGTAAATCAGCTAAATTAATTATTAATGTTTTATTTTTTGTATAATCATGTTTTTGATTTCTCAATTCTGCTATTTCATTTGTTATTATTGCTTGAGATTCATCAAAATCTTTGGTTAGTTTAGCAATATATGCTTTAAATGATTTTTCTCTTTCTCTTTTTTCAATTTGTTTTAACGCTATTTGTCCATTGTATTCTTCATAGGTTTTAATTAGTTCTAATTCTTTCATTTTTATATTCCTCTTTTCTTTATTTTCTTATAATTTAATTTATTTTGATAACAATCTATTATTGATTTCTTTATATCTTTATTTATAGTTATTAATTGTTTTATATCAAAAGTTATATTTATATCTTTTAGCTTGAAAGGAAGCACTAATGTGTTATCATCCTCATTATGATGAAATATTATTTTGACTTGCTTACTAATATCACTTTGGAAATCTAAATTTGTTTCTGGCAAAATATCTATTCTAGCACATAATACATTAAAAATATTATAAATTTCTTGATTATAAAATGGATTTAAATTTATAATTGAATCCTCAAATTCATAATTGTCAAAATTAAAGTTATTTTTTATTAAATTTTCCATTAATTTTTCAAAAGTATTGTTTTGACTATTTTGTGATTCAATCACGTTTACTAATATAGATGGTAATTTTTCAGTAAAATTATCATTAGATGAAATAATGCTTAATAGATCATATAAATTTAATGTTATAGTTTCTTTACCATAATTATCAATTAATTCTTCAATTTTATATAAATATTTATTTAAAATGATTAATTCCTGATTTATATCTTTATCAGATAAAATTTTGTGATTATTTTTTAAAGTAATATATTCATTAATTAACTTTTTAAAATATAATCTTTCTATTTCTAGATCTTCTAAAGATTTAATTTTATTTTCCAAATCGTTTTTCATAAGTAAACCTTTCTTATTTATTACTTTATAATAAATATTTTTTTAAATCAATAAATTAAAGCAAAAAAATAAAAGTTAATCTTCTTTATTAACTTTTATAACTTCTTTTCCCTTATAAAAACCACATTTAGTGCATGCTCTATGAGGTCTAATTGCTTCTCCACAATTTGGACAACTTACTACGTTAGCAGCAGTTTTCTTTAAATGTGTACGACGCATTCTTTTTTTAGTTTTACTTGTTCTACGAAATGGAACAGCCATGGTATCACTCCTATTCTTTAATTATTCACTTACAATTTCCCAGCCATTTCCTTTTTGGCTTTCTAATTTTGCTCCCTCTTTAGTAACTCTAATGGGGACTTCCAAGATAACATTTTCCCACAAAATGTCTAATAAATCAAGATAAAAATCATCTTTTAGCGTATTTTCTAGAATTTCTTCTTCTATATGGGTATTAATTGGAACTAAAACATCTTCTAAAGTTATTGCACAAGGCATTACTATTTCTCCATCAATGTCTAAGTCTAATTCAATATTATCTTCATAATTTACTTTAACTAAACCTTTAACATGCATTCTATTTATTTTTCTAATATTTAATTTTTGATAATCTACTTTAGATAAATCTAAATCAGTATCTATTTCTAATTTTTTAAATGCATATAATTTTCTTAAATCTAGTTTCATTACATCATTTGATTCATTTGACGCATAACTTCTTTAACTTGTTTTTGACTAGGTTTTCTACCCATACTACTCATCATAGTTTCAATCATTTTTTCGTTAATTGGGGGATTTTTCTTTAAATATTTTTGCATAAAATATCTTGCTAAGAAGAAACCAATTACAGCACCAATTAAAAGTCCTACAACTACAAGTAAAATATCATGTAACATTTGTAAATCACTCCTTACGTTTTTAATTATACTATATATTAACTAAATTAGATAGATAAAAATAGTCTCCTTTTTCAAAATCAATTAAAAATAAGTTAGGTATATCTTCTAAATAGTCTAAAAAATATGGAGTTATGGTATTAGTTTTTAAGATCATATAACTATTATTAACAATTAGTTTGCTTGCTTCATTAGTGTAATAACTATTAAATGTATGAACACTGTTAAAAAGATTGTAGCCATCTAACTTGCTCATTTTACCATAAATATATTTATTTAATTCTCTTTTATTATATTTATCAACTAAACTGTTATATTCATTTTTTAAATAGGTAATGTTTTCTTTGGTACCTAGTTTAATATTAAGTAATGCCTTGTAAAGATTATATGGCATATTTTTAGTTAATTTATAATAATCATTATTAATTTTAAAAATATAAAAAGTTCGCATTTGTTATCACCGAACTTAATATATCAATTTTTTATTTATTATTTTGTCGAATATTGTCAGTCTTTAAGTTATTTTCTTATTTTTTCTTAGAAGCTTTTTTAGTAGTTGTAGTAATTTCTTCAAATTTTGCTTCTACTTTCATATTGCTTTCGACAACTGTTTTATTTGTTACTTCTTTACCATTAGAGTACCATCCAATAAATTTTTTATCTTCTTCTGTTGGATTTTCAGGTAATTTGATTGTTTCTCCTTTAACAACTTTTATTGTTTCAACTGTTTCATTATTGTTTGTAAATGTGACTGTAAATGTTGTTTTTACAAAGAATAATGAGTAAATGAATAACAATGTTAAAATGATAGAAACCACTAATGTTAATATACTTGTTTTTTTCATTATTATTTAACCTCCTAAGTTAATAGTACTATATTATTCTTTAAAATTAAAGATATAATCCATTATTTTAACTTCATCGCCACGTTTAGCACCTAATTCTTCCAGTTTTTCATCAACGCCCATTTTTTTAAGCTTATAGGCAAAATGCATAACGGATTCATCTTCAGTGAATCTAGTCATTTTAAATAATTCTTCTATTTTAGGCCCAGTTAATACCCAAATATTATTTTCTCTATGAATTTCAAATGGGACTTCTTCTTCATATTTATATATTTTTTCAGTTGTTGTAATAGTTGGTGATTGATTATCACTTTCTTCAACTATTTCACCTAATCTTTTAATTAAAGCATCTAATCCTTCATTATAAACTGAACTAATAGGATATACTTCTAGGTTAGGATATTTTTCTTTAAATTTAGCTAAGTTTTCTTTAGATTCTGGTAAATCCATTTTGCTAGCAATTACAACACTTGGTTTCTTTATTAATGATTCATCGTACTTAGCAAGTTCATTGTAAATTGTTTCATAACTTTCTAAAGGACTAAATGAGTTTTCTCCTGACATATCAATAATGTGAGCAATTACTTTAGTACGCATAGCATGTTTTAAAAATTTAAAGCCTAGTCCTACTCCTTCTGATGCTCCTTCAATTAATCCTGGTAAATCAGCAATTATAAATTCTTTACCATAAGTTTTTACAACTCCTAAATTAGGAGATAAAGTTGTAAAATGGTAAGCAGCAATTTTAGGAGAGGCATTTGTTATAACACTTAAAAGAGTGCTTTTTCCGGCAGACGGAAAGCCAACTAAACCAACGTCTGCTAAAACTTTAAGTTCACATTTAACAAGAAGTTCTTCACCGGGAGCGCCTAACTCACTCATACGAGGGGCTGGATTATCATGAGTTGCTAAAGAACGATTTCCTCTTCCCCCACGACCACCGTGAGCAATTATTTTTGTTCCAGAAATTAGATCACATATTACTTCATTTGTCTCAAGATTGGTTACAACTGTTCCTTCAGGTACTTTAATAATGACATCTTCAGCATTAGCGCCATTTTGATCGCGACCTTTACCATTAACTCCTTTATCGGCTTTTATTGTTTTTTGAACCTTTAGATCAATTAAGGTTTTTAATGATTTATCAGTAGTAAAAATGATATCGGCTCCTTTTCCACCGTTACCACCATTTGGTCCACCCATTTCAACAAATTTTTCTCTTCTAAATGAGGTACAACCATCGCCACCTTTACCGGCTATTAATTTAACTGTTACTTCATCTACAAACATTTATATCACATCCTTTTTATATTATTTGTTATTAATTTATTTTTATTTCTTTGCTTGGCTATATATATTAACATATTTATTACTTTAATTCAATGATAGTACAGCCTTCATTTTCATTAGAAATATACATTTTTAAGATTCTTTTATCATTTTTAAATCTTAGATGTAATTCTTGTTTTAATATACCTTCTCCTTTACCATGCACAATTAGGATTTTTTTATGATTTAACTTTAGGTTATCGTTAATAAATTCATCGACAGGAACGTATATCATTTCTCTAGTGTATCCGTGCAAGTCAAGACTTGGTAAGATATTTAAAAAGGGCTACCTTTATACATTGGAAGCCTCTGTATTTACATTATTATTAGATTCTATGGCTTGTTTACTTTCTATTGTTTCCATTGATTCAGGTTTTGTATCTACTTTAATTGAACAAGCATCAAATATTTCTTGTTTATCTAAAATGTTATCAATTGTTCCTAGTTTTTCGGACGCTTTATAACAAGCCATATTGCATATTTTGCCGATAACATCCATATCTAAATTGCTAATTATTCCGTAACAGAACGCACCTAAGAATGCTGCTTCCATCATTAAATTATCAACTGGTTTTACTTCGATTTTAGGAATATATTTTACTTGACGATCTTTAACATAAAGTGTCCCATGATTAAGTAAGTTTAAAGTATATTTAGCATTTTCTAAGTCTTGAATTTTTTGCATTATATCTACTAAAGTTTTAGATTTATTGTAGTTAATTGCTATTTTAGTTAAGGCACTAGCAAAATTTTCACTGGCAACAACATAGGTACATCTTTTAGAAAGATTATAATATTCTTTAGATACTACATTAGCAAGCATAATCATTTTAGCGTTTGGATAGTTATTTGATGCTCCAATTGCACCAGCCATATCTGTTCCATCAACAATTATATAATCTGGATCAAAATCAAATTTATGTTTTGTTAGAAATTGTTCATTATCAAATATGATATTAGTTCTTGTACCATTAGATTCATTAAGAACACTGTAATTTTTATTAGTTTTAGTTTCATAATTTACTTCAACAAATTTAGTATCAATATGATATTCTTCTAGTTTAGATTTTAATTTAATTCCTTCTTCTTCACCGCCAACAACACCTGAATAATAAACATTTATTCCCCACTTGGCAAGCATACAAGCAACATATACGCTTATTCCTCCGTTAGAAATAATTCTTTTTGTTATTTTTTTATCTTTTCCTTCTAATGGGAAATTATCCACTATTTCAGTAACATCTATTCTTGGCTTTCCTATCACAATAACATTCATTTATATCCCTTTACTTTCTATGAATATTATAATATACATTGATTTTATTAACAAGAATTATTTTTTAATTAATGTTTTGGGTTCTCCAGTTATCTCTTTAAAATTAACTTCTTTTTTATAATTTTCAAGTGATGTTGCTAATTCTTCAATTACATATTTGTAAGCAGTGCCTATTATACTCATACCGGATTTAAAATTAACATCTAATTGTTTATTTTTAACTAGTTTTATCTTTTGAATGTTTCCATTTTTGTTTAAAATTAATAAATTTTCAAAAAAATGACGCCATATATATACATAATTTTTCCATAAATCTTTATATAAACTCACTCTATATTTATTAGAAACAGTTAAGATGGCATCCCCTCCAAGACAATCTTTTAAAAAAGAAAAAATTTGGGCTAAATAATTTATAATGTATTCTTGATCAAAAGATAATAATTTGCTATCTATAACAAAATGATTTGCTAGATTTTCAAAATATTTTTCAATTTCGCCAAAGTTATGTGTAAAAAGACTTTCTTTTTTACGAATTTTTATATTATTTCTTATTGGCATTAAAATTTTTCCATTATAATAATTTTCATTTATATCGTATGAACCAATATTAATTGTAATTTCTGTGCAAGCATCACTTGGTATGAACAAACAATTTGTTTTATTTATTTCTTCCGAATAAATAAATTCAGTCATGCTTTGAGGCAAATAAACTACTTTTTCTTTAAGTGTTTCACAATACATTTTTATATAAATATCAGTGTTTTTTAATCCTTCTGGTAATTTATTAAAGCTAATTTTATCTTTGTTAAGTATTTTATATAATTCGATTTCAGCATAATCGATTTTATAAGAATAGATTATTTCATTTAAAAAAATTTTTTTAAAATCTGACAATGCTTCTAATTCTTTATAGTCCTTATGCTTAATATAATAGTTCCACATGCCTATAAAGAATTTATAGTATTCTTCTCTATTTATGAAATGTTCAGAATATAAATATCCACTAAATAATTTAATACGTATTTTATTATTATTCTTATTTTCAGATTCTTTTAATTTGAAATATTTTTCGAATCCATCAATATAATCTAAACAAAGCAATAAATCTAATTTACGATTAATAATGTCTTCCAAATTAGCGTTTTTAACGAAAATTAGTTTAAAATTTTCATTTATTTTAAAAGTGTTTATTAAATGATTATATACTTTTTCTTCATTTTCATTGATTGAAAGTAATGCAATAGGCCTATCAAATTTTAATATATTTAATTTAGATTTAATTATTTTTAAATAAAAATCTTTTTCTTCATCGTTTTCTAATGAATTATAATATTTACTAAAATTGCAACTTGATGAAAAATATGTATATGCATTAAATACTATTTGATATAAATCTTCAATATCTTGTTGAGTTAATTTGTTTCTACCATATTTATAAAATATTTGATAGTACATTTTGATTTTCATTAAATTGTCAATTATTTCTTGCTGTTTATTTTTATCTTTTATTTCGCTATTAGCAATTAGATCAAGTTTTTCTTTTAACTTACTTATTAAACATTTATTTTCATAAACAAATTTGTTTAATAATATTTCCGCGTAAGTTAATCTATCGTCTATTGGTAAATATTTGTCTAAATTAATTGACTTATTAAATAAATCTTGATAGTCACTCACAACTCTATCTAATCTTCCTTTTAACAATTTTATTTTTTTGTACTCATCAAGAGATTTTGGATAATTTGCAATGGCACAAGCACAGTAATCAGTTACTTTTTGATTTGCTATAACAAACATATTATTTATAATATTAATTTGATGGTCTAGGGCTTTTAATATGTTTATTTTTCTTTTTCCTAAGACATACAGTCCCATATGTTTAGTTAGGTATTTTTTATCTTTTCTTAGTTCATTTAAGGCAATATATTTATATTTTAAAGTATTATTTATTTCGGTTATTTGATGAGAATAATATACTAATTTTTTACTATCTATTATTGAACTCGCGATATTACCAAAATGATCATTATGCATAATATCTAATGATAATGCTTGATACATCTCAATTTCTTCAAATAATTCTTTATCTAAGTTAATATAGCTATTTTCAGTATCATAAAAGCTTATATATTCATTTTTTAGTTTATTAACAAATTCTTGTTCTTCAGTCGTTAATTCTTCAAACAAAGGCAGTTTATGATAGATATTATTAACTATAATTGTGCTATAATTGTTCTTTTTAAATAAATTACTCCAAAACATATGCATTCCCCTTAAGTAAGATTTACTCTATCACATATAAAGAAAAAACACAAAATTATTTTTAGATGAAATTTCGTATTTTATATTGACTATGATAATGATAATCTGATATTCTATTCCTTAAGGAACATTTAATTGTTTAGGTGATTACCTCTACTCTAGCAATAGAAAGAGGTGATGATTGTGAATAAAAAGTTATTATATTTTATTTTAATTAATTTATTTATAATTATTTTTATTTTATTCTACATTATTATTAAAATGATCGTGTTAAAATAAAAACACCATAAACACAGGAGGTTTTGGTGAACTTAAAAATTTTAAGGTAATCACTTAACATTTCCGAAATTAAGTGTTCCTTTTTTATTTTATGTAAGTCTTACTTACATATTCATATTATCAAAATTTCTATTAATTTTCAATATACTTTCTATATTTTATAATATAATTTACTTGAATTATCATTTTATACTTTAAATGGTGCATTTTGCTTAAATCTTAAGATAAAATTATTAGGAGAAAAATTAATATTTTTAAATGAATAATTATATAGAATTTTTAAATCTGATAGCATTTGTTCCTTCTTTTTAATGTTTAAACAATTGTTATATAAAGTGATAAATTCACTATCAGGAATATTATGGACATTTGAATTGATATAATTTTTTGCATATTCCTTATCATTATATATTCTTTCTATCTTCATAACAGGTAAGTCAATTATTCCATTTATTTTAGCATATAAGTTTCTAATTTTTTCTAAAACGATGAAATATACTGCATAAAAACTATTGCTATTTATTAAGGATTCTAAATCTTCAATCCTGTTATTAATACCAAATATGCCAAATCTATCATTATCAGATAAAGTATGTTCTATTTTTGTATCATAGGCTTCTTTTGCAAAATTAATTAATTCTTGAACTTTTCCTTCTTTATCATAATAAATTAAACATGTTGCAAATTTAGTTAAATGGGACGGATCATTATTTTGGATTTCTTCTTTAATTTTTTGATATATTGTTTTTAAACTTTCAACAAAATATTCTATTCTTATTCCATCTATTATGCAACTTCCACAGTCTTGTGTATCATAATTATCTTTAATAATCATCAAATCTAAATCAGATAAATTATTATTCATATTTCTTACATAACTTCCATAAACGATTATGCCTATATAATTATTGATTTGTTCTTGTTTAATAAATTTATCTATATATTGTTTTATGTTTTCATTAATCAATTTCATCACCTCTTTATTTCATTAACGGATATTTAGAAAGTATTAACTTCTTAGCACTAGTTTGACCTTTAGTTATGGCTGTTTCAAAGAAATCTTTTCTTACTTCTTCATAACCATTTTGATTTTTACTACTGTTATAAGGATTTAATATTGTGTATTTTTGCATTAATTCACTTGTTAAAACACGATTATAGAATTTATGACAAAATTCACTTAAGGTAATATTTGATTCATTTTTATCAGGAAAATAATATGAATAGTTATTATTATCAAATTCATTTTTTACATAATCATCAGAACAACTTGTATAAATTTTTCCTGTTTCTATATTTCTAAAAGTTTGATATTCAGTTTTATTATCATTAAATGGGACAGTAATGCGATAATAATCAGTTTCTTCATAACACATTTTACATTCTAACATATAATTGCTTGTATGTACTAATATTCCGTTGTTTTCGGTAATTTCAATATTTTTTAATAATTCCTTTATTATGGACCACTTATCTTCGATTTGTAATCTATCAGGAAATATTCCATTAAGTTTTAGATATTCTAAAACATTATCTTCTTGTAATAATTGATTGATTCTTGTTCTTCTTTCTAATTCTTGATTATACATTTTCTTTAATTTGACTAATTCTTCTCTTTTCATTACTTTTCCTTTACCAAATAATCAATATATTTTCTTCTTTCAATCATATTTAAATCAATTTTTAATTCTTTCATTAAATTCAATAAGTCGTAGGTATCTTCTTCATAATTGCCAATTTGATTAATGACTTCTATTTCTATAAATAAACCAATGGTTTCAACATTATCAAAAGAAAATTCATACTTATTTTCATATACATATACTGTTCTTTCTTTAATAATCGTTCCTATTTTATTAACATTTAATTCCTGTAATATTTTATTTAGATTATTTAAGTTATCAATTAAAACATCATATTTTTCATAATAAGAATTATTTATTTTCTTTTTTAAATTAAAGATACACTTTCCATTTTCGTTTCTAGTTCTTAACCAACTATTCTTATCTTTTAAACTAAAATAAGTATCTACTTGTTTGGCAGTATTTTTGTATTTTGCAGTGTTTTTTACTAAATTTAATAGTCTTTCATATTCGCTTTTATCTACTTTTAGTTTTATTTCTATTTCATTATTATTTAAATCATTATAATCATCACTAATTAGATAATAGAAACTTTTCTTAAAGTAATTTGAAATTTTATAAATCATATTTAAATCTGGCATTGTACGATCGTTTTCCCAACTAGATATTGTTTTTTCAGAAATATGCAAAATATCAGCAAGTTCACTTTGTTTTAAATTATTTGATATTCTAATGTTTTTTAGTTTTTCTCCTAAACTTTCCATGTTATCTTCCCTTCATTTACATTTTATCATAGGTTATTTTAATTGTTGCTCTATTTTATGTAGAGTTTGTTTTTTTATTTAAAAAAACTGCTAGATTTTTTCTAACAGTTTAGACTACTTATTTTTAATTTTATTTATTAATAGCCCAATAAATGGAAATAAGATTATTGAGTACATATATGAATATTTAAAATTGTAGAATAAATAATTAAATCCACATAATATGCCGGCGAATATGATTAAAAGAATAAATATTTTTTTATCAAATAAATTCATTGCTGCAATTAAAATTGTACCTATTAAAAGAATTGCTGCTAAAGCATAAAATACATAGATTATATTATTTAAAATTGTTTCATTATTATCTGTCTTAGTTTTGCGACTATCTTCAACTGCTTTTATTTGCTCTAAAGCATCTTCTTTTGAATTATTTAAATTCATATCTATTCCAACGTAGGTTTGGGGTAAAGTCATTCTTATGTTAAACTCAGATACATCATTAAATTCACCATATAATCCGACTTTTTCTTCATTTTTATTGGTTAATTCTTGAAAAACACTATTTTTTCTTGGACCATGAATCCAGATGTTATATAAGTCTAAATCTTTTTCATCTACCGGATATGGAGTTATAACTCTAACAATTGTTTTATCAGCGTTTAGATTTAAATTTTTAAATGTATAGTTAAGTTCTTTTACATCATTATGTTTAACAACCGCGTTATTTACTGTATATTCAATATAGAAAGCAATTTCATCATCAGTAATTGGATATAATATTTTTAAATCACCAGTTCCATCTTTATTATCAAAATAAGAGTAACCTTCTTTTGACGGATTTTTCAAATCAAATTCTTTTAAAGTGCTTGTTTCGTCTCTATTTAAATTATTTATATCAATTTTGTCAGTTAATTTAAATGCAGATACTTTATTGATGCTAATACTATGGGCATTGTAAAATGATGATCCTTCATAATCTACTTTTGATTTTCCATCCCAACTACTTGTTCCAAAGCTATAATAATTAAGTTTTCTATTTAAGTATTCAGCACTACCCTTTACTAGGATTAATTCTTTTACCTTAATAGCTCCTGCTATTTCCACTTCTGTATCAATAATATGTGTTGATACTTCTAAATTATCAGCAAATACGGATAATGGGAATAACAACATTATTAAAAATATAATTATCTTTTTCATTTTTACCACCTTACGTAGTTAATTCTATCATTTATGTTTTATGATGTAAAGAGCGAACAAGTAAATAAATACCGGGAAATAAGATAAGAGTTTCTATATGGCTTACAATGATAAATAAATAATGTAATATGCCATCGATAAATAATTCATTTAAATAAATAATGTAAAACATCATGCTATAACTAATTAAAAATAAGCTAATTATTATTTTTATTATATTTGTCATATTACATTATATTTATACATAATGAATAGTATTAATAATTTAAAATTTGATTTTTTTAAAAAACTAGCAAAAAATAATTGCACTATAAAAATATTTATGATATATTTAAGGAGTGTTAAGGATCTTTAGCTCAGTTGGTTAGAGCATCCGGCTCATAACCGGGCGGTCGTAGGTTCGAGTCCTACAAGATCCACCATTTTTTTTGCAGGTATGGCGGAATTGGCAGACGCGCTAGACTTAGGATCTAGTGGATACATCCGTGCAGGTTCAAGTCCTGTTACCTGCACCATTTATAATAATTAAAGTTGCTTGAATGAGTAACTTTTTTATTTTCTATAAATAGAAAAAGATAAACAAATTAATGTTTATCTTGTAACATATTTAATAAATCAATTTTAAACATATCTTTTTCAGCGTTAGCTTTACTAATCATTACACCTTTATAAGTTGTTAATTCGGCCATATGTCCTTCTAATAATATATCCGAAGGTGTTATAGTATCTAACATAATAACGTTTTCTTTTTTATAAACAATATAATGTAATTTAATATCACCATGAACTTGACTAAACATATGATCACTTTTAAGTTTTAATTCGTATGTTTCTGTTCCTTTAGCTTTATTTTTAGAAACTAATTCTCCTAAAAAATTACCTTTTCTTAATTCTGGATAAAATGAAAAGTTTAATTCTTTAAAAGCAAGCATATTATATTTCTTTAATGCTCTTTCTAATTTCTTATATTCATTTTCATTTATATAATCTAAGATATATCCTTTCATTTCTAAAACCCCCCATATCCCTTATTTGTACTTGTATTTTAGCATATATTTTAATAAATGTCAAATCATTTGTTCGCAAATTGATGCTATTTCTTAACTATTTTCGGTTAATCATTATTTTTTCTGTTCTTATTATGTCTGTTTTATATTTTTTTAAAGCTTTTACAAAAAATTTTATTGCTTCGTCATAAGATATCATGACGTATGAAAGTATTCCAATATTATTACCATTATCATAGTTTTCAATTTTTGAACGATCTAAATGCACAATAGTTCCATTTTGAAATAAAATTGACATATTGCTAAATAATTCAAGCCAAACAGTCATAAAATTCATTTTACGAGAATATCCAAGTGTTGCTAATCTACTATCTTCATCGTCTATAATATCTATAATTGGCCTAAATATTTTTTTAAAATAAATACACATTTCAGCTTCACTATAATCTAATATTTCCTCTCTTAAGATGAACATTTCGCCTATTTTCGCAAATATTTTTTTAATGTAATCATAACTCATAATTCCAGTTTCTTCGTCAAGTGTTGCATATTTCACTTGATATTTTTTTACAATGAAACTTATATCAGAATCTATGTCATATTTGTCATTATAAAAATTCATTTTTAATGGCTTAATAGGCAACAATACTTTGGTATGCATTACATTATCCTTTTTAGCAAGATTAGAAGAAACTTGTATATTCATTGTTTCAATATTACCATTAACAATCAGTATTAAATCGTTTTTTTGAGAACATCTGATATCTATCTTTGCCATATTATTATTAGTAATAATTAATAAGGGTTTATCATGATCATAATAATTTATTAAAATATTTATATGCTTACTTAAAATATGTTCTGGAAAAATATTTAAATCAATATCATATAAAGATGAATATAATTTAAGAATTGGCTCATATGCTTTATAATCATTAATTATATTAATTAATAAAGTATAAGTTTCTTTCTTGTTAGTATCAGAATCAATAGATGCATCATTATTAGATCTGTTTGAAATATTAAGTAATTCATTTTTAAGTTGTTCTTCAGTTATATCATTTTTGGATAAATAGTTATTTACTCCTATTAACAGCTTGTAAAAATCTTTTACCGCTAAATTACGTTTCAAGTAACTTACATAAATAGATTTTTTATCAGCAAAATAATCATTAAATCCGCTTTCATAATCTAATGATAATAATAACTTTAAATTAAAATTTATTATCTTTTCGGTAATTGGAAGGTTATCAAAATAATTAGAAAAAAAACTAATGTTAGAAGAGTTTGATAAATTCCAATAATCTTTATCATATTTTTCAAATATAGTCATTAAAATATTAACTATATCTTCTGAATATTGTTTATTTCCTTTAAATATTGGCGATTGTTTCAATTTTAATAAGACTAATTTGAAATCAATTATTGACCTATAAAATTCTTTTTCATTATTATCCGTAATAGAATTATAATATCTACTAAAATTAAAATAACTAAATGAGGGAAAATAAGTATAAGCATTGAATATTATTTGATATAAATCTTCAAAGTCTTCTTTGGTTAATTTGTTTCTGCCATACTTATTAAAGATATTGTAATACATTTTTATTTTCTTTAAATTATCAATTACATTTATTTGTACAACCATATTTTCTATTTCACTATTTGCAATTACATCTAATTGTTCTTTTAATTTATCTATTAAATCTTTATTTTCATAAACAAATTTATCTATTAATAACTCAGTATATGTTATTTTATCTGAAACTAATAATTCTTCATTAATGTTTAATGTCTTACAAAATAAATCATTATAATCTTTAGAAACATCTTTATATCTTATATCAAGTTCTTCATCTACATTTTGATTATTAATATTAGGATAACTAGCCATTGCACATGCATTATAGTTATATATATCAGAATTAGTTACAGCTAACAAATTATTTATTATATTCATTTGATGATCTATAGCTTTTAATATATTTATTTTCTTTTTACCAAGTATATATAAACTCATATATTTAGCAAGATACTTTTTATTTTTTCTAAGTTCTTTTAAAGCAATGTATTTATATTTTAGAACGCTATTTTCTTCTTTGATTTTATGGGCATAATAAACTAATTTTTTACTATCAATTAAAGAATCTAAGATATTTCCTAAATGATCTTTATGCATAATATCCAGGGCTAAATCCTGATTCATTTTAATATTGGTAAATAGATCATTATCTAAATCAGTAAAATTAATACTTTCATCATAAAACTTAATATATTCTTCTTTTAACTTATCTACATATTCTTTTTCTTCTTTAGATAAATCATCAAAAGATGGTATATCACTATAATTAGGATTACTTATAATTGTACATTTATCTTTCTTTTTAAATAAATTATTCCAAAACATATACATTCCCCTTTTATTAGGGGTTATTATAGCATAAAAGTAAAATTTATGCAAACATATTTTTGATTTTTGCTTATTCATTAATTATTATTAAATAATTATCATATTAATTAATATGAATAAAAGTATAAGTGGTCAACTATTTGATATTGAAAAGGAAAATATTATTTGGTTAATATATCTTTTTATAATTGGAGCAAATTTTATTAGTAATTATTTTGAAGAAAAATATCTTTTTACAGTTGATGAAAAATATCGTAAAATATTCAGATATATCAATATTCTAGTTCTTTTTATTGCGTTATGTATATATATTTATACTACTTATGTAACTTATAAAAGCGTGAAAAAGAATTCCCCAACTTATAGGAAACTTTTACTTCTTGCAAGTATATGTATTTTAATTGGTGGCGCTATCTATTTATACGTTGAAGTATATAAGAACGCTAATCCAGAAATTGATATTATTTAAACATATCTTCTAGGCTGTCACCACTACTTACGCACTTACCTTCACCTACTTTTTCACCAGCTTCATAATCTTCACCCATTAATTGACATCCTGTTTTAGTCATGGCATCTTTTAAGTATCCGCCAAAGTAAGAAACAAGACCTACTACTAGTACAGTAACTAATCCAATTATAACAACGTATTCTACTAAGGCTTGACCATTTTTATTTAACTTTTTCAATCATAATCACCTTTACTCTATCTACCTAAATTATCTTATTTTTTTGATTTTTTGTCAATTATTATATATAATAACTTTGAGGTATTTGATGAAAATTGTAAAGGCAAATAGTTTTATTAAAAAATTCAAGGGATTAATGTTTAAAAAAAATATAGAATATGGAATGTTTTTTTCTAACACTAATAAGATACACACTTTCTTTATGAGGGAATGTATTGATATATATGGATTAGATGGTGATTATGTTGTTAAAGATATTTGTTTTAATGTAAAACCTTGGAAAATTGTATTTTTAAAGAACTCTAAACATGCTTTAGAGATTCCAAGTAGTAGTAATTACAAATTATCCAAAAATGAGAAAGTAAGATTTTAGGAGTTTTACTTTATTTTTTTAGTTTTTTTTGCTAAAATAATCGTGTTATGAAATGGGGCGTGTAGTTTTATGAAATTACCAAATATTAAAATATTAGATGAATCAAACAAAATATTAAGACAAAAATCAGCGGATGCTATATTTCCACTTGATGATGAAACCAAAAAATTAATTGATGATTCTTTAACTTATTTAGAAATGAGTCAAATCCCAGAATATTCTGAAAAGTTTGATTTAAGACCGGGAATGGGGTTATCTTTTGTTCAAATAGGTATTTTAAAAAGAATTTTTGTTATATCTGAAGAATTAGATGATGGAAAATTTAAGAGATATGTTGTAATTAATCCAAAAATTATTAGTAAAAGTGAAGAATTAATTTATGTTGGTGAAGGTGAAGGATGTTTATCTGTTAATCGTGAGGTTGAAGGAATTGTTCCAAGATATGCTAGAATTACTGTTTCAGCATTTGATGAAAATGGTAAGCCTTTTACAATGAGAGTTCGTGAAGATATATCAGTTGCGTTCCAACATGAAATTGATCATTTAGATGGTATCTTGTTCGTTGATAAAATTGATAAAAAGAATCCTTATAAAAATAAAGATCTAATGAGAGAAATTTAAACTCTTATTAGATCTTTTAATTTATTTTAATCTTATAATATCTTGAATTGTTATATAAATCATTAGTAACATTAATAACATAAATCCGATTGAATGGAATATGTTTTCTACCTCCGGTTTAACTTTACTTCCCTTAATTGCTTCTATAACAACAAATAAGATTCTACCACCATCAAAGGCTGGAAATGGGATTGCATTAATTACAGCTAGATTTATACTTAAGTAAGATGTTAAATATAATAATTGTCTAAATGTTCCAGCACTTTTTACTACTGTATACATTCCAACAGGTCCAGATAACGCAGATAATGATAATTTACCTTTTATTAAATTTAAAATTATTAATAACATAGTAGATACGATACTACCTAGTTTAACAAAGGCATATTTTATGCTTGAAAAGAAACCTCTTATTTCTTCACTACTGGCACCGATACCATAGACTTTTGTCTCAGTTCCATCTTCATTTATTTTAGTTACAGGAGTAACTTTATAAGTTTTAATTGTTCCATCTTGTTTTTTAACTTCAAATTCAGTATATCTTTTATCATTTTTTAAACTCATTATTAAAGTCATTTTATCCCATGTATTAACTTTATAACCATTAACTTTTTGAATTTTGTCTCCTACTTCAATACCTGCTTCGGCAACCGGATATCCTGCTGGAACATTTCCAACTATCGATTTTTGCTCGGTATGTCCCCAAATAAGTGATTGAGCAAATAACAAAATAAATGCGGTTATTATATTCATGGATACACCCGCAATAAGAATTAAGAATCTTTCCCATTTTGAACGATTACACATATATTCGTTCTTTTTTAATTTTTTAGAATTTTCATCTTCAATTACTTCTCCAGCCATAGCACAAAATCCACCGATAGGTAGTAATCTAATTGAATATTCAGTGGGATCATTTTTCTTTTTTCTTTTGAATGAATAAATTTTAGGTCCCATTCCAATAGCAAATTCACTAACATAAACACCAATTTTTTTTGCTGCGATGAAATGTCCAAATTCATGAACAAAGACCAAAACTCCTAAAATAAGTACTAAATATATAATTGATAATATTGTTGATAACATTAAATCCTCCTATAAATATTCTATAAATATTATAAACATAAATGACACAAATATTATACTATCTAATCTATCCATGATTCCACCATGTCCAGGTATTAAATTGCTGAAATCTTTTATGCCATAACTTCTTTTGATGGCACTAAAGAATAAATCACCAATTTGAGCAAATATAGTCATTAGTAAAATCATAATAATTAATAAAAATGTATTTGATGGATTACCAATAAAATAGATGTAGAAAATAGTTGTTAAAATAGTTGCAACTATTGATCCTGTAAAATATCCTTCCCATGTCTTTTTAGGTGATAATTTAGTTACTTTATGTTTGCCAATAAATGTTCCACCAAAATATGCAAATGTATCGGTAAATATTGGAATTAATAGCATTAAAATAAAGTATTGTAGGGAATAATTTCTAATTAATATAAAGAAATTTAACCCTAAACCTATTAATATTATGAAGGTAAAAAGTCTAAATGCATCCATGGTTGTATATTTACCATCTACTTGATAGAAAATAGCAGGTGTTAAAATTAATAATAATGTTGCTGCTATTAATCTAAAGTCAAAACCATTTATAAATAAATTAATATCATAATTGTTGTAAATAATAATTAATAAGGCAATAAATGAAAATATTTTAACAAGATTAGGATATTTATTTAATTTCATTATTTCATAGTATGACATTAAACCTACTATTCCTACGCCTAATATGAATGGTTTGTTACCTAAAAAAACTAGAGGTATAACGATAACAAGCATTACAATTGCACTTATTATTCTTTTTTTCATCAGTTTCCTCCAAATCTTCTATGGCGATGATTATATTCGTCTAGAGCTAAATCAAACTCATGTTCATCAAAATCAGGAAAATAGACTTTAGTGAAATATAATTCGGCATAGCTAGCTTGCCATAACATAAAGTTTGATAATCTATATTCTCCACTTGTTCTAATTACTAAATCTAGAGGAGGAATATCTTGATATAAATATTTGCTAATATTTTCTTCGGTTATTTCTTTGTTATCTTTAATTAATTTATTGCAGGCGTCAACTATTTCTGGTTTTGATCCATAATTAAAGCAAACATTTAAAGTGCCTCCAGTATTGTTTTTTGTTAATTCAGTTACTTTATCAATGCAAGCTAAAACTTTATCAGATAAATTTTCTCTTCGCCCAGAAAATACGACCCTAATATTATCTTTAGCTAAGTTCTTTAATTTATTATTAAATGTTGCTATAAGTAAATCCATTAAATAACCTACTTCTTCTACAGAACGATTAAAGTTTTCAGTAGAAAAAGCATAAATACTTAAATATTTAATTCCTTTATCAAATACATATTTAGCAAGTGAACATATACGATCTGCTCCAGCTCTATGTCCTTCTAATGATTTTAAATTTTTTTCTTTGGCCCATCTACGATTTCCATCCATAATGATACCAACGTGAGTTATTTTATTTTCCATTTTTTCACATCCTATAAAGATTATATAATTAAATTATTATTTATGCAAAATATATTTGTGCTTTTTACAAAAAAGAAAATGGATTTTACTCCATTTTAAAATTTTAATTTTATTTTGAAACTAATTTATATAATGCTTTATATGGAAGGGTTGCACATGTTTTTCGGCTTTCTTGTTTATACATTTCATCAAAAGCGAGTGATTCATTCATTTTATCTTTATCATAATCTTTCTCATTTATCATATTGTTAAAGTTATCTATTATAGCTAAAGCTTCTTCTTTAGTTTTACCAATAATTTCTTTTAACATAATAGATGTACTAGCAGTTGATATAGCGCAGGCTTCTCCATCAAAGTAAGCATCTTTAATGATATTTCCATCAAATTTAATAAATATATTTATATTATCAATGCATGATGAATTATTAGCGTTGGCAGTTTCAAAATCTTCTCCTTTGGTTTCTTTATGAAAAGGATTACTATAATTATCTAATATTATTTCTCTTCTAACTTCTGGTTCCATTAAATCATTTCCTTTATTATTTTTTCTTTATTTGATAATAGTTCAACTAAATTATCTATTTCTTCTTTAGTATTATAAAAATATAAACTTACTCTTACGGTATTTTTTACACCAGTTGAATGTTTTAATATTTTAGCACAATGATTACCTGCTCTAACACAGATATTGTATTTATTTAAATAATAGGCAACATCTTGACTAAATACATCTTCTACATTAAATGCAACTATTCCACTGTCGGCCTCTTCATTAATAATTTGAATATATGGTAATTTTTCTAATTTGGTTATTAAATAAGATTTTAATTTTTGCTCATAAATACTGATGGTATCCATTCCAATTTTTTCCAGGTAATCAACTGCTGCACCTAGTCCAATAACTCCAGCAATATTAGGAGTACCTGCTTCTAATCTTTGGGGTAAATCTTTTAAATATACTTCATTTTCGTTATCAAAAGATTCATTCATTCCACCACCTAAAAGGATAGGCTCAACTTCTTCTAATAATTCTTTTTTGCCATATAAAACACCTACTCCAGTAGGTCCACACATTTTATGGCCGGAAAAAGCAAGAAAATCAACATCACTATCTTTAACATCACATTTACGATGAGGAACGCTTTGAGCTCCATCACAAACTACAAATATATTGTTTTCATGGGCAAGTTTACATATTTCTTTCATTGGTCTTATATCACCAACCACGTTTGTTATTTCAGCAAGTGAGATTACTTT
Source organism: uncultured Bacilli bacterium (assembly GCA_934090795.1). Lineage (GTDB taxonomy): Bacteria > Bacillota_I > Bacilli_A > RF39 > UBA660 > CAG-533. The sequence goes on along the minus strand of CAKOJQ010000008.1, from coordinate 28,154 downwards.
AGTTTTAGGTGTAATTGCCTCTTTTAGATTTTCTAATGTAACATGAAGGTTTCCATCTAATTTAACTCTTTTTATTACTACTCCATATTTTGTTGCTAATCTAAACCATGGCATAACGTTGCTAGCATGTTCGGCATCAGAAATTATAACTTCATCGCCGGCTTCTAAGTTATTTTCAAAGAATCCTTTTACAATTAGATTTAAACTTTCGGTTGCTCCACTAGTAAAGACTACTTCATCTGGATTTGCATTAATAAATTTGGCTACTTTAATTCTAGCATTTTCATATTCAACATCAACTTTATAGCTTAAACTATAATCTCCTCTATGGGCATTTGCACAATATTTAGTATAGTATTCATTCATTTTATCTAATACTACTTTTGGTTTAAAAGTTGTTGCTCCGTTATCTAAATAAATAACATTATTCATAAGTTCTTTAGGAAAATCATCACGATGCATAAATATTTCACCTCCTTGAATTTAAATATTCTCTTATTTTAGTTTTTAATTCTTCATTATCAATAACACTTAATAAATATCCTTGAATTATTAGTTTTTCGGCGTTTTCTTTATTTATTCCTTTGCTCATTAAATAAAACACTTCATCTTTATTAATATTTCCAATAGCATTTTCATGATTAGCAATGATTTGACTTGTTTTAATATACATGTTTGGCTTACAAATAACTTTACCATTATTAATATTTATAATTTTAATTTTCTCATCCAATATATTGTTATTATTATTTTTTAGTAATGTACCATCTATGTCTACTTTAGATGTCCCTTCATTATTAACTCCTCTTACATTTACTAATACATTTGATTTTTCTCCTGCATAATTAATGTTTATTTTTAAGTTATAATTGGTATTATTAATATATGAATGATTAAGGATTAGACTTGAATTAGTTCCAATATAAATATTTATTTCATTATTATCATCTATAGCATCTATAAAATAATTTATAGTTAAGGATGAATTATCTTTTATTTCTATTGTTTTATTTCCTAATGATTTATTAAAATAATTTATCTCTTTAACTACATCATTATCTACTAATATTATATTATCTTTTTTCATTTGCATCTACTTAATTAACCTAGATATTTTTATATCCTTGGTTTTCTATTTCCTTTGCTAGGGATAAATCACCTGATTTAATGATATGTCCATCTTTCATAATATGAATGTTACTCGCGTTTAACATATTAAGAAGTGGTTCATGATGAGTTACTAATAGAATTGATGCTTTGGGATAAGTTTCTAAATATTCGTTTAAACTATTTGTTACTGTTTTTAATGAGTCAATATCTAAACCACTATCTAATTCATCTAAAATAATTAAGCTAGGCTCTAACATCCATAAGTGTAGAAGTTCGTTTTTCTTTCTTTCTCCACCACTCATTCCTTCATTAATTCCACGATGAATAAAACTTTTAGGAATATCTAATTTTTCACAAATAGATATCATTTTTTTATTAAAATCAAATATTGATATTGGAGTAGGATTATTTTCATTTAATCTTAGTCTTAACATTTCCGCATTTGATACGCCAGGTATTTCAATTGGGCTTTGATTTAAAAGATAGATTCCTAATCTTGCACGCTCGCTTACATTTAATTTTAATAAGTCAGTATCATTATAGATAATACTACCACTTGTTACAATGTAATTAGGATCTCCCATAATAGTTTTACATATAGTACTTTTACCTATTCCATTAGGCCCCATAATGGCATGAACTTCTTTTTCATTGATAGTTAAATTAAAATCTTTTAATATTTCTTTTTCTCCAACTGATACACTTAAATTTTTAATTGTTAGCATGATAAATACCTCCTAAATTATTTTACAATAATCTAATAAAAACTACAAATATAGTTTTAATATTTGTAGTTTTATTTGTAATGTTTTCACTATTTTCGGGTTTAAATTCAGATATTAATCCTTTACTTTTATATCCTATCTCTAAAAGCCTTTTCGTATGCGGATCCAACTTCATTGCTTCACATAAAAAATTAAAATCATTTAATGTGATTGCATTATTATCTTGTATTCGGTTTTTAATATCATCAAATTTAGAATATTCTAAAATTTTTTGAGGATCATCACAATTTAAAATAAATGCGTCTCTATCACTTAATTCACCACCATTTTTTATTTTTTCTAACAAATCGTCAGCTTCTTTGGTAAAGTTTATACGATTATTAGCGAATAATTCGTATTCTTGTTTAATTGATGCAATCGCTAAACTTTTAAGATCATCTTCAGAATATTTATCCTTGTATTTATTTTTTAATTTTGCTAATCTTTGACTTATATCTAAATTTGGATTGTTGTTTATTTCCTCTATACTTATTGTTATTTTCTGCATATTTCATTCTCCTCTTTTATTAAATTAAAACAAATAAATTTTGAAATTTAATATTTTTTTAAATAGTTAACAAAACTTTACATTGCTATTTATAATAATTCTCTTTATTTTTACTTATAATTTTGATATCTTCGTCACAATAATATTCTTTATAGATATTTTCATAATCTAACGCTAAATTGTTATTAAATGCATAACAGTAATTTAATAATTTATAAAATAAACTTTTAATTTCTTCATCATTTGCAAATGGTAAACTTAAGATGGAATCAAATAGTTTACTTAGAGTATATTCGCTAGTTACATGATATTTGATAATTTCTTCAATTTCTTCACTAAAAATATCTAATTGTTTACTAGATATTTCAATTATTTCATTTATTATTTTCTTTATTTCTTGAAAATCATTTTTCATACTTACCCCCCCACTATTTCAAATTTTGAAAATAAATTTTAGTTAATATTTTTAGATAATTATTTGTCAGATTTGATCTAGCGGCAGTGATTTTTTCATCATTCATCCTGTAAAGTGCCTCGGCAACTCCTCCTACATGGTTCAATAATCGAGTTTTGATATTAAATATCATTAATTTTTAGCATAAATAATCTTTTTCTTAAAACAATTATAACATTAATATTTGTTTGTTAATATAGTAATTTAATTTTATCTTTTATTGATAATAATTCGGAATAATTACTCCACGTTAATTGCGTCGGCATTGGCGACACTTTTTCATTGCTAAACACTTTATAAAACTATTTCATTTTAAATAATGTACGACGATTATATTTTTGCCTACTTCTACAACTAATCTTTTAAAACATTCGTCAATAATATTATCACCATATTTACCACCTGCTTCGGTTAATAATCTTCCTATTTCAAAATAAGTATTTACAGTATTTCTTTCTTTTAAATAATCTTTTACTTTACAATATATTTCATTATCTATTATTTTATTTTTTTATTTCTTCATAATAATTCATTTATCTTCCCTCTTTCTATATTAATTCATAATTTCTAGCTATAATTCTTTTATCGCTACAATATTCAATAATATATTCATTATTTTCTCTACACACAATTATTCCAATTGTTTTATCTTGATTGAATTTCTTTAAATCTTTGTCTACATAATTCATATAAACTTCTATCTGTCCGATATGTTCTTTCTTTAATCTGGTTACTTTAAGTTCTACTACAACATAACAATTAAACTCTATGTTGTATAACAGTAAATCTATGTAATTATAATTATTTCCTATCTTAATAGGATACTCATTGCTAATATAACTAAATCCATTCCCTAATTCTTTCATAAAATTTTTAATATCTTCTAATATAATTTGCTGTAAGATCTTTTCAGATATTTCATTATATTTATTTGTGTTTTTAATTAATATTGGATTCTTTACTAAATCAGGCAATAGAGGTTGTTCATTTGCAATAAGTTTTTCTTTGGTTCTTTCACTTAATCTTTCATATTCTTTGGATTTAATTCGATTTTTTAATTCATCTCTTGTAATTATTTGACTATCGCAAAGTTCAATATAATAATTCTCGATAATGACTCCAACTTAATTGGTGCCCCATTCGGGCACCTTTTTGAATCAATAGATAAAATTGTCTGTATCTTTTTAAATTTGTTACATTATAACCTTTTCCAAGTTCAAATGTTAACTTTTTAGAATACTCATTTATTATACCTTCTCCGTATTTTTTACCGGCTTCACTTAATAACTTTCCAACATTATATCTTGTTTCTAAGTCTTTACTGTTTACTAAATAATTTTTTACTTTTTTATTTATTTCATTATTTATTAATTCGTTTTTTATCTCTTCATAATAATTCATTTTTCCTTCTTTCGTGTATGTATTTTAAATTTCATAAGTATTTATCTTATATCCCTTTTTATTTAATTTAATTTCAATTGTGCCTTCTAAATCAGTACGATATATTTTAGAACTTTCAAGTATATCTAGTACTGATTGTTTAGGATGTCCATATCTATTGTTTTTACCAACACTAATAATAGAGTATTTAAAATTTTAATGTTTTAAATTAATTATTTTTTGACTTTTTATGATTTATTCGTTTGTTTTTTCTTTGCTTAATTAAATCTTTCAACTTTTCAACATTTTAAACATATTATCATATCTTATACATTAAATCATATTAATTCATATTCTCTAGCAATTATTCTATCATCAGAGCAATATTTAATTACATATTCATTGTCTTGCTTACAAATTATTATTCCAACAGTTTTATTATCATCCATTCCTTTAATATTTTTATCAATATAATTCATATAATTTTGAATTTGTCCTGTATGATTTGAATTTAATCTAGTTACTTTTAATTCAATAACAACATAACACTTAAATCTTATATTATATAAAAGTAAATCTATATAATTATAACTATTACCTACTTTAATTTTAAATTCATTATCTATAAAACTAAATCCTGTCCCTAACTCTTTCATAAATGATGTAATATCTTCAAATATTAGTTTTTGTAATAGCTTTTCTGATATATTTTCATATTTATAACCGTTCTTAATTAATATAGGATTTTTAACAAAATCTATCACATTAGTTTCTAATTTATTTACCAATTTATTTTTTGTTTTAATGTCTAATCTTTGATATTCATTATTTTTAATCTTTTTTCCTAATTCTCTATATCCAATATTATTATTAATAGTAACATCAATATAATAATTTATTTCATTTATATCATCTAATGGAAGTATCATAAGAACATGTGACCAACTTAATTGGTGTGGCATTGCCACACCTTTTTCTATCATATAATAAAATTGTCTCATTCTTTTTAAATTTGATGGGCCATACCCCTTACCAATATCTATACTCAATTTACTTGAATATTCATTTATAATTCCTTCGCCATAATGTTTACCAGCTTCACTTAACATTTTACCTACATTATAATAAGTAATTAAATCACTCTTATTAATTGAATAATTTTTTACTTTTCTATTTATCTCATTATTTAAAAGTTCACTTTTTATTTCATTATAATAGTTCATATTACTCCTTTCTACGGACTACAAGTCTCAATTTTTAATTTATTATTTTTAATCTTAAACATAATGCTTCCGTCCTCATCTGTTCTATATATTTTTGAATGATCTAGATTATTTAATACTTCCTTATTTGGATGACCATACCTATTATTCTTTCCAACACTAATAATAGAGTATTTTGGTTTTATCTTATTAATAAAACTTTTACTACTACTTGTCTTACTTCCATGATGCCCTACTTTTAATACATCTATATTCGATATATTATATCTTTCTAATATATCCTTTTCTTTATCTACTCCGGCATCACCCATAAACATAAATTTATAATTATTTAATTCTATATAAATCACATTACTATTATCGTTCTCATTATCATATTCTTTAGTATTTAATATCGTAATTATGTTATTACTTATTGGTATCTTCTTAACATTCTGATAATATTTTATCTTTTTATTTTTTAATTCGTTTATTAAATTTATTTCTAGTTCATTAAAACTATCATTATTTAAAACAACATTTTTTATATTATAATTATTTATTAAATAAATACTATCTCCCATATGATCAGAGTCTCCATGCGTTAGAATTAGATAATCTATATGAGAATAACCTAATGACTTCAAAAGTTTAATACTTCCTGAACTAACGAAAAAATTACTTATACCGCCAGTATCAATCATTACTACCTCATCATTGTATATAATTAAAGATGAATCGCCCTGCCCAACATCTAGATAATAAACATAATTATTGAGATCTATAAATGGTTTTAATTTAAATGATAGAAGATATAAACAAGCTATTAAAATATATTTCTTATTGTTAGATTCAATGTATAAATAAATAAGAATATAATAAATTAAATAAAAGATAATATTAACTTTAGGTACAATTATGGTTAAAGAAAATATGCTACTTAGATTGTTAATAAACTCAAGTAAATTTATAGTTAAATTATAGATAGGTTCTAAAAACTTTAAAATAAATGTTAATAAGCTTAATGGATAAATAATAAATGTTATTAAGGGAACATTTATTAGGTTATTTATAATAGACAATAAGTTTAATTCATAATTATTATAAAGTGTTATTGGTAAACTAAACAAAATAGCTATAAATGAAGTTATAAATAAATTGTAAAAATAATTCTTTTTATAATATTTAGTGCTTACTATTAAGCCAATCGTAACTAAACTCGAATATTGAAAACCTATATCAAAAATAATTAAGGGATTATAAATCATCATTATAGATAACGTTAATAATAAAGAATTTTTGGTACTTATATTTAAATCTAGTTTCTTATTTAATTTAAGAATAATAAAAAAGATTATCGTTCTTAAGATACTTGCTGAAAAGTTAGTTAAAGTTACATAAAATAATAGAAACATAACAACTATTAGATCTTTATGTTTAAATTTATTTACTAATTTATAAATTATTAATGAAAGCATACTAATATGCATACCACTTAAGGCAAATAGATGACTTATCCCATTATTTTGATAGGTTTCATAAAATTCTAAATCAGTTTTATCGCCAATTATAAAAGCATTTAAATAACCTCTATTTTTATAATTATTTGTTTTATTTAAAATATGTTTTTTTGTCTCATATATAATATTTTGATTCTTTTTTAGTATTTTTAATTCTTTTGCATACATAATATAAAATATATGATTGTTATATAAATATTTTTGATAGTCAAAATTGTTAGGAATAGTTGCTTTTTTAGGTAAAACATATTCTCCGCTTACTGTTGCTTTATCGCCTAATTCGAGATTATCAATATTATTTATATAAACTATTAATTTTTCTTTACCTTTAATAGTTAATTTAAAGGAGTTTTCTTTTTTAATTATGGTAGTTACTATACCAGTAAATTCTTCATTTACATTAATCTTACTGGTATAGCCTATCTTTACTTTAATACCAACATATAAAATGGTAACTATTAATAGACAATAAAATATTATATTAGACTGTAATAGTATCTTTAATCTTGTCATAGATTGTTTTACTAATTCCACTCACGTTCATAATATCTTCAGTGGTTTTAAAATTACCATTTTTAGTACGATATTCAATTATAGCATCTGCTTTACTAGAACCAATACCACTGATAGTCATAAGCTTTTCTTTATTATCAGTATTGATATTTATTTTAGCAGGAACAGTATCCTTATTTGATTCATTAGTAGTATTTTTATCAACACAATTATTAATTTCAATAGTTTCACATTTGCACTCTGAAGCATTACTTACTGGCTCTAAAGCTTTTGTAGTTGTTAACTCATTTTTGCTAAATACATAAATAACCATTTCATTAGTTAATTTTTTACTAAGATTTAAATTATTTGTAGTTGCATTTTTAGTTAAACCGCCAGCTTTATTAATAGCGTCGATAATTTTATCACCTTGGGTAAATTCATATACGCCTGGCTTTTTAACACTACCTTTGATATCAAAATATAGCTTAATACTTTCTTCTTTAACCGCTGATGTTGTACTTGTTGTTTCTGCTAAAACGTCAGTTATAACTGAATCATTATTATTTAACATAAAATAACCAATTCCTGCCACGGCAAAAAGAACAAGACATGATGCTAAGATTAAATATTTTTTATAATATGATATCTTTTCCATTTTTTACCTCCTCTATATATATATTTAGTACAAAGATACCTAATTTACTTGTTTTTTTTCAAACTTTTTTGTTAAAAGTGTAATTTCTTTGATATTTCCAATAAAATTTAGACGATTTTTAAAAATTTGATCAATATTATGTACATATTTTACTTTTTTAAAATTAGGTCTTTCAAGATATCTTTCTAGTAAAAATTTATAATAAATTATTTTAATATTTAAAAGTTCTTCATAAGTTTTATAAAAACTTAAAATAATTATATTTAATAAATCTAGGGATGGATTACTAATTAGCACTAATAAAATTAAAAAAATTATACTTATAATACATTTTAAATATATACTTAATTTAAATGGTAGGAAGGTTTCTAATATATAAGATAATAACTGAGATCCATCTAAAGGAATAATAGGTAATAAATTAAATAAGATAATGTATTTGTTATATTTAAGAAAAATTTGATATGTTAAATAGGTTATAAATCCTTGTTTAGATAAAAAAATAAATATTAAATATAAAATAATTTGAAATAATACACCAGCAGTCGCAATTAATATTTTTTTTAAAGTATTTTCATTATATTTTAAATCACTATCAATAATACTTCCAAATGGTAAGATTGTTAATTTAGATACTTTTATTTTAAATAATTTCATAGTACTTAAATGACCTAAATCATGAAATAATATAATTGTTAAGATAATTAAAAAATAATTAAAATGACCACATAAGAAAGTAATTAAGGTTAAAATAATTGTTAAAGGATGGATATTTATTTTCATATAATAATTTATTCTAAATAAAAAGATAATATTTCTAAATTATAAATAATCATTATAATCTAAAAATTTATTATCTTTCATAAATAAGACATATAATTTATTATCTTTAGCATGGCCTATAATATTTTTATCTTCAACATAGTCATATAACTTAACTCCTATATCAGTAATATTGCTATACCAATAATCTACTCCATCCATTCCTTGGATAATTATAGTGCTACCATAATCTTCTTTTTCACCTATAAAAACTACTATGCCACTTTTAAAAGGATATACGCTGTTAATATCATTCAAGACGGCACCATCTTTGTATGTATTAAAAGAAGTATACTTTATTTCTTTATTAACTGAGGTTACATTTTCATCAACATAAAAGGTTTTACCAAAGTGTTTATTAATAAAATTACTTATTTTACTAAAATTTAAGTTTTTATCATAAACATTGTTTTTATAAAATAAAAGAAATTTATCACTTCGATTTATAGATATACCAACAATTAGAAATAAAACAATACTTATTAATACTCTTATAAATAAAGATTTAACATATTTTTTCTTATTCATAATTTTCATTCTTTCTATCTACTATTTTTAAACTTATATAATAATATATTAGATTTAATGGTAAATTATTAATTAAATATTTGATTATATATAAATTGAATTTATTAAAGATACTATATAGAATAATGCTAAATAAGAAATAATATATTATTGATAATATGTATTTATTTATAAAACTAGCGTTTATTCTTTTTAAAATAGACTTATTTAAATAATATAAAATAATTATAATCATAGATATAAAAGGAATACCATTAATAATTAAGTCTAATAATAAGATATAGTACATTAATTTATCATTTATAATAAATATAAAAATAATTATAGATACTAAATAGATATTAAAATAATTAACTGATAGAAAATCTAATAACATATTAAACACTTCTTACTAGAACATAATCAATATTTTTTAAATCAATTGGTTTTACGGTTATTGTTGTATTTAAATCCATATTATTTATTTTTATTACTTTCCCAATATAAGAATTGTTAACACTATAAACGGAATCATTTAAGTTAGCGTCATCTATTTCACTTATAATTATATTATTATCTTTATCGCTAGAAATAATTTTACCATAGTTATTATTTATTCTTACTGGTACTTTAGTATTATAGATGTAACTTATTTCTGAATACTTATTATTTATTTTAGAAATATAGCCTATTAATCCTTCATTTGTTAATACTTCATCATATAAATTATAGTTATCACCATTAATTATTAATTTATCGAATCCATAATTATTTTTATATACGTTTGTGATTATGTATGTTTCATCGATATTAATGTTATTTTTAAAATCTAATAATTTATTATATTCTTCCTTTAAGCGAGTTATTTCATTATTTAAATAGTTTATTTCTAAGGTATTATCTTTGTTTAGAAATATTTTAAGTGTATTATTAATTAGATTTAAGATAGAATTACGAGATATAATTATTATTAATAAAATAAGAAAAAAGATTGATTTATTTTTCATAGATTATTTCACCTTCAAAAAAACTATAAAATGATTTGCCACTAGTTATAATATGATCTAATAATGGGATTTCAACCGCATTTGCAGCCACTATTAGTTTATTGGTTAGAATTTTATCTGCATCTGATGGACTTAAATTACCTGATGGATGATTATGCATTATGATAATGCCTGATGCTCTTAATTTAAGGGCATAATTAAGTATTTCTTTAATACTTACTAAACTAGCCATATCAGTACCTTTAAACATGATTTTATAGTCAATTAATTTTTTAGCATTATTAACCAATATAACAAGTAAATTTTCTTGTTTTAGGCTAGCAATAAGATTAGAAAAATATTTGTTAACTAAGGTACTATTTTTTAATGATAACTTATTTTCAATTGTTAGATTGCATACTCTTTTACCTAGTTCAATAGCGGCAACTAGATTTATTGCCTTAACTATTCCTATTCCTTTAATTCTGGTTAGTTCTTGAACGTTTAAATCACTTAGATCATTTAAATTTTTAATTTCTTTTAAAACATTAATACTTAATTCTCTAACATTTAGATTTTTAGTTCCAGTTCCTAATATTATTGAAATTAAATCTTCATTAGATAAATTATCTACTCCATATTTTAACAATCTTTCTCTAGGACGCTCACTTTTAGGAATGTCTTTTATTTTCATACTTCACCTCCATAACTTTCCATAATAACTTCATTAATTGCTTTAAAAGCATCGTCACTTACTTCAATCATACTTTTTTCATATTTATTTAAGGCTTTAATTAAACCATTATCTTTTACTAATATTTCTTTTTTATAAAAGGCAATATTATTTTTATTAAGGTAATCTTCCATTTTAGATATTGTCTCATTATTAGATAGAATACTGTAGTAAAGTCTATAAACATCATCGTCTTTAATAATGATTGATGATGGATATTTTTTACTATATTCTTTGGCCAGTGTAATATTATTATATACACCTAATTGAAAGCCAGTCATCTTAATATTTTGATAATCAAAGATAAGATTTGAGATTAAATAACCAAGTATAACTGCTAGTATGTAAGGAATTATTTTTTTCATTTATTATCACCAAGAATAATATACGACTTATTTTCTAAATAATTTGTCGTTAAATGTTTTAATTCCTCTATAAATATATATTACACAAAGATAATACTTTTACTTGTTTTTCCATTAAAAAAAGTTGCATTTTTGCAACTTATGATAATTTTTCCTTAACTATTTTACTTACTTTAGCCATATCACATCTAGCACCATATTCACTAGATATAGTTTTAATTACTAATCCCATTTGTTTAACACTATCTGCATTTAATTTAGCAATTGTTTCAGTAATTACTTTTTCTAATTCTTCATCAGATAATTCTTCTGGTAAATAAGCATTTAAAATATCTATTTCTTTTTGTAATGAATCAGCTAGATCCATACGATTGTAACTAGCATATTCATTCATTGAATCTTTTCTTGTTTTAACTTGTTTTTTAATTATTGCTAAAACCTCATCATCAGTTAAAGGACTTTTTTTATTAATTTCTTCATTTTTTAAAGCACTTTTAAGCATTCTTAATACTGAAAGTCTAAAAGCATCTTTATTTTTCATAGCCTCAGTTAAATCTTTTGTTATTTTTTCAAACATTTTCATTACCTAGTTTCTATTTTTAATTCTTAAGCATTTCTTTTTTTACGATTTTTCTTACGGAAATTTTTAAGCATTTCCTTTTCGTTGTTTCTTCTACGTACTCCTGGTTTTTCGTAAGCTCTATGTTTTTTCATTTCAGAAGGGACACCGCTACGATTTACACCAACTGTGAATCTTTTGATTAATTTATCAATATCTTCACCATTTCTAGCTACTACCTTTGTCATTATTATTCCCTCCCTTCAAAGTCAAATATATTATATCACTTAAATTTAAATGGTACAACCAAAATATTTTATTATTTTCTATATTATTTACAAAATTTGCTGTTAAATTATAAATCTTTAATTATTTTATAGAATATATTTAAATTTAGTAAAATTAAATTATTTTTTCTGTTTGTTTATTAACTTTTTAACATCCTCTTTTTTCTCGTTATTATCTATTAACAATTCAGATTCTATTATTTCGCGATTATCATTAAAAAATTTTTTAAGAAATTCTAATTGTTCCTTTTCAGACATCTTATCAAATTCAGATTGATCTATATTTAAATCAGGTATTTTTATAATTTCAATATTTTTATTTTCAACATCTTTATTATCTTCTTTTTCATTTTCATCCGCAATTATTTTGCTATTATCAATATGTTTATCACTATATATAGATTTCAATTCTTTATAAAACCAATCAAAATTAAAAAGATAGTTAATTGTAGTAGTTAAATTAATAATTGGTATAAAAAATATTAAACCTCTAATTACTAAATTCAAAAAATTTATAAAGATATTGTCATTTTCCGAAATAGTATATCCTTCTTTTTCTAACTTATATTCAGCATAAGGATAAATAATACAGTTTGTAATTATATTACATACAACCGAAATATATAAGTTAGTTTTTAATATAAATATTAAAATATTTAATAACATTTTGAATACACCTCTTTAACAAATATAATATTTTATAGTTTTATATAAATTTTTATAGAATTATTTTCTTTTGCTTTAAAATGATCAATTTATACTCACTATTCCTTTTGAATTTATAATAACATACTGTTTTGATAAATAAAACAAAAAAACTCACATATAGTGAGAATAATTTTATTTATGCACGAGATACATACTTTCCATCTTTAGTTGATACAATTATAGTTTCTCCTTCAGAAATGAACATAGGAACCTTAATTATATAACCAGATTCAATTGTAGCATCTTTCATAGCATTATTAGTTGTATTTCCTTTAACAGCATCAGTTGTTTCAGTAACTTTGTAATCAATTTTTTCTGGAAGAACAATTCCAAGAATTTCTCCTTCATACATTTGAATTTCAATAATTAATCCTTCTTTTAAGAATTTAGCATCATCGCCAATTATTGATGATGATACTTCCATTTGAGAATAATCATTAGTATTCATAAATACATAGTTATCATTTTCTTTATATAAGAATTGCATTTGCATTTTTTCAACATGAGCTTTTTCTAATTTTAAGTTAGTATTGAAAGTATCTTCAATAGTAGATCCTGTTCTTAAATCACGATATTTAATTCTAACAAAAGCAGGGCCTTTTCCTGGTTTAACATGTTGAAAATCAACAACAGTTACTAACTTACCTTCTAATATTAAAGTCATACCATTTTTAATATCATTAATATTTACATTCATAACTTTATTTCCTTACCTTTTTAATTATTTGCTTTCTTTAAAAACTTGTATTTTACGACAATTATTACAGAATTTTTTAATTTCTAATTTATCTGGAGTGTTTGCTTTATTCTTTTCAGATGGTCTAGTATAATGACCACAAACTGTACATTTTAACGCAATTGGTTCACGATTTTCATTTTTCTTTGCCATTTTTATTCCTCCTTTTTTTCACCTAACGAAAGTATTATAACACACGAATTATACTAATTCAAACTATTTTTCTATGCTTTTTTATTGTTTTAACATTTTCTACCAATTTTCTCACCTAATTTAACAATTGTTTCAATGTCATTTGCACTATTAAGCAAGATATCATCATCAATATCAATATTATTAATTATTAAAATTATAGTTGATGCTCCAAACTTAAAATAACCTTTTTCTTCGCCTTTTCTAAATTCATAATTACTATGTTCATTAACTATTTTACCTACCATTAAAGCACCTATTTCAATTTCAATTACATCTCCAAAATTCTTGGTATGAAGCACTACCCACTCTTTTTCATTTTGAGTAAAGACATTTAGATTATTGGTAGCAATTGGTCTTACTGTATGTAAAACTCCTTTTATGTGATTATTTTCTTCTTGATAGCCTGAGTCTATATATGAATATCTATGATAGTCATCAACACATAAACGAAACACGAGAGCATAAGCATTATCCATATCTAATTTCATATTAGAATCTATAAGATCGTTTAATTTATATTTTGAATTTTTAATATTAAACACTAAATCTTTAGTAAGTTTATATACTTTTAATTTAGCATCGCAAGGACTTATTAAATTATATTTATCATCATCTATTTTTCTTTTATCTTCTTTTATTTTTCTAGTAAAAAATTCATTAAAAGATTTATAATCTTTCTTTTCATAATCATTCATATTAATATGATTAGTTTTAATGAATTTTGGAATCTCACACTTAGAAAAAATAGAATTTTGGTATAAACCAACTATTTTACTTATAAAAGGTAGTACGATTATTTTAAGAATAATTCGTCCTAATTTAGTTGTATATAAAAATATATTTATTTTGTTTTCTTTAATAATAATTTGATTATTTAATCGATCTTTAACTTTATATTCCACATTTCATCACATATTAAGTATATCAAAAAAAGAAGTAATATTCTACTTCTTATCTTTAACAGCTTTAACTACTTTTTTAACATTAGTTGTTTTCTTTTTAATATCTTTTGTTACTTTATCTTTTGTCTTTTTAACTTTTACTTCTAGTTCTTTTTTCATAGCTTCAATTTTAGTAAGTTCATTTCCGTAATTAATTACTTCTTTCCAATAAAACATTTTTGCAAGTCCATACAAAATAAGGGCAAGTCCTAAAACTACAATATCAGCCATAATATAATTTACGATTACGTCTTTAGCTAAAGGATTACTTATTCCATATAACATTAAGATTAAATAAAGCATAAGAGCTAAAAATCCAACTACTTGGGGCGTCATGGAAAATAACCAAATTCTTTTGCCTATAACAGTATTATTAAATTCTGATGCTAACTTCTCAATTTCTTCTTCATTCATTTTATAAACGTTCATATATTTTCTACTCCTCTTCTACTATTAAATATTTTATCATAATAAATAATAAAGATAAAGTTAACTGTTATAATTTTTTAAAAGTTTTTCTCCTTCTTCTAACATATTAGTAATTAATATTCCATAGCCAGTAGAAGGATTATCTATTATAACATGAGTTACTGCTCCTATTATTTTGTTATCTTGAATTATAGGGGAACCACTCATTCCTTGAACGACTCCACCGGTTTTATTTAAAAGTTCTGTACTAGTAATTTTAAAATGAATATTTTTAATATCATTATTATTTACTCTATCTATATCTATTTCAAAATCTTCTTCTTTATTTCCATTAATAACTGTTCTAATATAGGCTTTTCCTGCTTTGATATCATGGTACTTACCTACTTCTAAGACTTTTTTATCACTTATATCAGATTTATACATTCCATAAATTCCTTTATTAGTGTTGCTTGTTACAGTTCCATAATTAATATTTGGATAAAATTTAGCGTTTTTAGTTCCAGCCATTCCCTTAACTGATTTATCTATAGTTGTTATGGATGTTTTAAAGATAGAGCCTGTTTTAACTTCAATTAATTTATTAGTGGTAGTTTCAATAATTTCGTGTCCTAATGCACCATATATTTTAGTTTCTGGATCAATAAAGGAAAGAGTGCCTATACCGGTAATACGATCTTTAACATATAAACCAGTTTTATAATTTCCATCAATATTTTCTAAAGTAAATTCTTTATTTATTTCTTTATTATCTCTTTTTATTGTCATATTAACTTTATTATCACTAATATTTTTAGAAATTGTATCTACCATTTCATCAATACTAGTTACATTTATATTATTTATTTTGGTTATTATATCGCCTACTTTTAAGTTGCTTGCATTTAGTTTTCCATTTACTCTATAGAATCCAACAACAATTATACCATCATTTTTAATTTCAATTCCAAGTGTTTGACCTCCTGGTATGATTTTATCTGAATATGCTAAAATATTTAAAGGCAAAAGCATTAATAATAATAAAACCATGTATTTTTTCATCTATATCACCAATATTATTTTGCACTTAAAAGATATAAAAAAACATCCAGTTATTGGATAATTTCTATTTTAATTTTTTTTCTAACTTGTCTAAATTTGCAAAGGCTTCTTCTAAATTATTTGGTTTAGTATAATAAGAATTTAAACCGATTCTTTCATTTACAAGATTAATCATTTTATAAAAATTATATAGTGACTTAGCAAGAGCATTTTTATCATGAAATTTAACTAAATCAGGTTCAAAATCAATCAATTGAACATTTAGAGAATCATCAACTAAGAAATTTTTAGCATGAATATCAATATAAGCGATTCCTTTACTATAAAGTTCCGATAATATAATTAGACATTTACGATATAGTTCTAATAGTTCCTTAATGGTTACTTCATTTTTTATTTGATATAACTGGCTAGAAGTTTCGTAATAAGGTATTTTTTGACCAATAATTTTTCCATCTAAAGTAACCACGCCTAGAGGGAATGAGGTTTTCTTAATTCCATCTTGAAAGTGTTGTAATTTTGAGATAAGCTTTTCATCTTGATATCCATTAAAATTGGAATCATAAAAACATTTATAAATTCTAAAGGCTATGCATGGATTAAAAGGAGATTTATAAATATAGACTCCTTCATCATTTAAGTCCATACTACTACGTTTAAAATTATCTTTTACTTCTCTATTAGTTTCATTTACAAGTGTACCTAGATTACCAAAAATATTAGTTGATGTATAAGCAACTTCACTTATATTAGGATATAATATACCATTTTTATCAACAAACTCTTTTCTTATTTCCATTTAAAAATCTCCTTTCTAAGAAACTATAATATAACATTATATAATTAATTTTACAATGTTTTTTTGCTTTTTAAAAATTCTTTTAATATTTTACTTATGGCTCTTTTTTCAATTCTAGAAACATAACTTCTAGATATTTTCATTTTTTTAGCTATTTCTTTTTGAGTCATTTCTTTATTATTAAATAATCCATATCTTCTAATAATAATTTCTTTTTCACGTTTAGTTAATTCATTAATATATTTATATAATAGTTCTATATTATCTTTCGTATTTAATTCTTCATTTATATCATTATTTTCAATTTTGATAACATCAATTAAATTTATCTCATTGCCATCTTTGTCAAAGCCAACAGAATCATTTAAAGAAACATTGTTTAAATGCTTTTTATTACTTCTTAAATGCATTAATATTTCATTTTCAATACAGCGGGCTGCATATGTAGTTAATTTTACTTTTTTGTTTAATTTATATGAATCTATCGCTTTAACTAGTCCAATGGTACCGATTGAAATTAAATCATCAGGATCATAAGTAGAATTTTCATATTTTTTAACTATATGAGCAACTAATCTTAGATTATGTTCTATAAGTTTGTTTCTTGCTTCTTTATTTCCCATAGCCATTTGATCTAAATATTTCTCTTCGTCCCTTTTATTTAAAGTACTAGGAAAGACATTAATTGAATAGGACCCAGTAAAAAACATACAACTTTTTAAAATTAATAATAAATAACTTAACAACTAAATCACCAATAAATTATATGCGAAGCAAAAAGAAAAAACCTCTTATAAAGGTTTATTAATTATCTTCCATATCTATTTTATCGATTTCATCTGCTAAATCCATTTGATTTTCTAATAAAATTTTAAGTTTTTTCTTAAACATAATTATATTTCTTTTTAGTCTTATACTTTCAAGTTCCGTTTTTTCAGCTTGCATTAATGCTTCGTTAACAATGCGTGATGCATTTTTCTTAGCATCACTAATTAGGCTATCTGCTTCATCTTTAGCTAATTTTTTCATTTGATTAGCACTTTCTTCAGCCATTAAAATTGTTTTGTTTAAGGCTAATTCTAAATTATTATATTTATCAAGTGACTTTGAAAGTTCATTTATTTCACTATCTTTTTGTTTTAGTTTAGTAAGCATTGATTCATATTCAGTTACTACTTCATTAACAAATTTATTAACCTCTTCTTTATTATATCCATCTTTTGATGTGCTAAACTTTTCCACTTTTTTCACATCCTTATTACTAGAAATCTATTTCATCCTCTACTTTTTTAGCTTTTTCATTTTCACTCATTTTTCCTTGAACTGAAACATTTTTAGGAGTACATAAATATATGCCATTACCAAGCTTTTGTAAATCTCCTCCAATAGCGTAAATACAGCCTGTTAAAAAATCAATGATTCTTTTAGCTTGTTCACTAGTTACTCTTTTTAAATTAACAACTACACTATTGCGTTTCTTTAAATGATCGGCAATTGTTTGACTTTCTGAATATGCTCTAGGTTCTACTAGAATCATTTTACTGCCACTATTTGCCTCTTCTTCTTTATAATTTTTTTCACTTATAGAATAAAACTCTTCTTCTACATTATTATCTCTTTCAGTTTCTTCCTTAAATAAATTACTTATTTTCAAGCCCATAAATAATTCCTCCTCGTACTATACTAATATCTTATCATAAACTAAGTTTAAATTAAAGAACAATTTTTAGATTTTCTTATTTTTTTCATAATGTGTGTTTGGAAGTGTGTTTCAAAGATATATTTCATTAAAAAAGCCCATAAATTGGGCATAAATTTCAAATATGGTGTCTCCGGCGCGATTCGAACGCGCGACCGTACGCTTAGAAGGCGTATGCTCTATCCAGCTGAGCTACGGGGACATATTTCAAATGAACAAGATAATTGTATAATATTTTTAAATATAAATCAAGTGGTATTTTTGATAAAACATTAATCTTTTAGAAAATAATTAAAAAAGTAAGTATTACTTAGCATAAACACTTACTTTTTTCTTATCTTTTCCTAATCTTTCATATTTTACTACACCATCAATTAGTGCATATAAAGTATGATCTTTACCCATTCCAACATTTGTTCCTGGATAGATTTTAGTACCTCTTTGACGATAAATAATATTACCTGCTACGCAAGCTTGTCCATCTCCTAATTTAGCACCTAATCTACGACCAACAGAATCTCTACCATTTTGAGTAGAACCTTGAGCCTTAACATGAGCGAAACGTTGAATGTTTAATTTAATTAATAACATTTTTATTTCTCACTTTCTATTTTAATATTTTTTGGATAATCTTTTGCTAAATCTTTTAGCATTAATATTAAGTTATTAAATAATCTTAATGAAATATCATTATTGTTAATTATTTCAATATAAATTTTATTTCCATCATCTTCATATTTAACTGATGAAGAGTCAACAACACTTATATTATTAACCGTGCATGTTATCAAGCTAGATACGCTAGCACAAACTATATCTTTACCATATTCAGCATAATTAGCATGCCCCGATATTTTCATCCAATTATTACTATAAATAACTTTTATCATATTAACCAACTATAGATTTAACTACTAATTTAGTATATGGTTGTCTATGTCCTTTAGTTAGACGATATTTCTTTTTAGGTCTATATTTAAACACTAAAATTTTCTTTTGTTTACCATGTTTTACAACTTCGCAAATAACTTTAGCTCCTTTAACGTATGGAGTTCCAGTTTTTTCGCCAACAGCTAACACATCAGTAAAATCAATTGTAGAACCAACTTCAGCATCTAATTTTTCTACAAAGATTTCGTCACCTTCAGCAACATAATATTGTTTACCACCTGTAACAAATATAGCTTTCATTAATTTTCCTCCCATCTTTTAGGACTCGCCTTTAAGGTGTGCCAATGCAACTTTTTACCTTTTCAGTGCGGTTTATAAATTAATTACAAACATAATTAATATATCAAATATTTTCTATAATGTCTATAAATTTTAACTATTTTCTATTTTTTATAATATGCTTGATTTTAACGCTTTAATATTTTGATCATTTTTTAATAGCTCTAGAGAATTCTTTATGACTATTCTTACTCTTTCTTTAGTGATTCCATAAATATCTCCAATTGTTTCTAATTTTTCTTCTTCACCTGTAATAAATCCGAAACGATATAATATTATTTCTTTATCTCTTTTACTAATATATGGAGCTTTTATTACTTTTTCTTTTAATAGTCGTTCTAAGTACTTTTTTTCAAATTCTTCTATCTTATCACTTGATTCACTAATAATATCCATTAACTCATTTTCATATGAGAATCCTTCAAAATTTTTACTATTCGATATAAGAGCATTTAAAGATACTTCACTTTCTATAAGTAATAGTAGACATTTCTTTACTTTATCAACGTTCATGTTTAAATTTATTGATATATCATTTAGTGATGGCATAACTCCATATTTCGTATGATAAATGGTAAGCTATCATAATAAACGGTTAAACCATTAATTTGTTCTTCATCATATACTTTGCTATTCACATCAATATTTGATATTTTTGCTGCTAAGTTCAAATTTTTTATAAAATTATAATATTTATAAAATTTCATTACTATTTTATTATTAATATTTTTATAATCTAAGTTATCACAATAATTTCCAACTATTTCGTATAGTTTTTCACTTGAATTTAATAAAAATATTACTTCTTATATGCTTTATTTAATGATTTATCATCTATGTAAGCCATGTCTTCTTTCACGATAAGTTTCATCTTGACATAATTTTTGAAATTCAGAACTAATTTTTAATTTTTTTATTGCATTTTTTTCAATTTGTCTAACTCTTTCTCTTGTTATTCCTAAAATATTTCCAGTTGATTCTAAAGTGTAAGTAACTCCATCTTTAAAACCAAAACGATAATAAATTACTTTTCTTTCGTTGAGAGTTAAGTTTTGAATATTACTTAAAGCAGTTCTTACTTGACTGTTAAATATTTTATCTTCGGTATAGTTTACTGACTTGTAATCATCGGAAATTAAATCAATTAGTTCTACTTCATCGCAAGAATCTCCATCATTATTTACTTTATTATTATAAGAAATAGCATCATCCATATTTTCTAAAGCATCTTGAATGCTTGATGGTGATAATTTTGTTTCTAAAGATATTTGTTCTATTGTTGGTTCAATACCACATTCATTGTAATAATATGATAATACTTTTCTTACTTTTACTATATCTTGACTTACATTAACTGGTATTCTAATGATTCTAGATTCATTATCAATTGACCTACTGATATATTGTCTAAGCCAATAAGTTGCATAAGTTGAGAATTTTACTCCCATTCTATAATTGTATCTATTTACTGCTTTTATTAATCCTTCATTTCCTGCTTGAATTAAATCCAAAATGTCAACGCCAGAATTTAGAAATTTTTTAGCAATAGCCACTGATAATCTTAGGTTATAATATATTAATTGGTCAAACGCTTCATTATCTCCATTTTCGTATCTTTTAAATAATTCGATTGTTTCTTTATATGTTAAAATTTTTTGTGGTAATTGTTTTATATATTGTTGAATTGCTTCTTCGAAATATGTTTCACCTAGATTAACTAAATTTAAATTAGTATCATCAAGTATTTCTTCTTCACGTTCTTCAGTATCCATTGCATCTAAAAATCTTATACTTTTTATGGCTAATTTCACAAACTTTACATCATTTAACTTAGAAATTTTGCCTGATTCAATTAGCTCTTTTATAGTTAATTTAAAAGAAGCATTACTATTAATTAAATATATCATTTCCTCACCATTAAGTACTATATTTTCCTTTTTTATAAATTTTAATAAATTTACATTGTTTTGATAATTATTTTCGTCTTTAAAATTATTACTTATATAATTTGTTATTTTTTCTATTTTTAAAAAATCTATATTATTCATTTTACATATCCCCCATTAAGTGCCTGTATTATACCATACATATGTTGGATTTACAAGTGTTTTAGAAAAAAAATACAAACAGTTATTTGAAAAAAGATAACCTTTTGGTTATCTTATATACTAACGAAATTTTTGAATATATCTATTTTTCTTTAATTTTCTTGTTGCTTTAGATTCTATTTGTCTAATTCTTTCTCTTGTTACACCATAAATCTGACCAATTTCTTCAAGTTTGTAAACTTTACCCCAAAAACCAAAACGATATTTAATTACTTCTAATTCTCTTTTGGTTAAATTTGTTAAATTATTTAAAGCAAAGTTAAATTCTTGTTCAAAGATTACTTTATCCGGATCATTTTCAATAGTGCTATCATCTGTTATAAATTCTTGAAGCTCTGTTTCGCTATCATCTACACCTGCACCAACTACTTTTTGATTTAAGGATAAAGTATCATTCATATTGTTCAAACATTCTACAACTATACTTTCTTTTATGTTTAATCCAGCTGCTATATCTTCTTCATTAGGATATCTATTATATAATTTAAAAAAGTCATAATTATATTTTTTTATTTTAAGAAATAAATCAAAAGTATGAACAGGTATTCTAATATTTCTAGATTCATTAGCAATAGATCTAGCTATTGCTTGTCTTATCCACCATCTTGCATATGTTGAAAATGTCCAACCTAATTTATAATCGTATTTTTCAGCTGCTCTTATTAAACCTTCGTTTCCAGCTTGTATTAAATCTAGTAATTCTGACCCGCGATTTTGATATTTTTTCGCTACAGAAATTACTAATCTTAAATTGTGAGTAATTATTTCATTAAATGCTTCATGATCGCCATTTTCAATTTTTTTGTATAGTTCATTTACTTCTTCTCTTGATAATAATTTTGATGGAAGACTTTTAATATATAACGCAACAGGATCCATTTCATCAACTGATGAATATAACTCTAACTCTTCTAAATCTTCATCATCTAATTTATTAGTAACACTATATGTTTCGTATGCTTCAATTAACTTAGCTATAAAATCTAATTTTAATGTTTTTAATTTCTTAATATTCTCTTTTACGCATAGAATGTCTAGCATATTTTTAAATAATTTATTGTTATCTATAAGTAATTCTAAATCATATGAATCATCTGCAGTTGCAAAATTATAATTTTTAGAGGTTACAAAATTAATTAATTTTTCTAGATTATTATATGCCTCTGTATCACTGTCAATAAAGTTTTCGTTAATAAAATTATTAATTTTTTCCATTTTTTCATTTTTCATAAAATATCCCCTTTCCTTTTTCGAAATTGCATATATAGTAGCACTTTTTTTTGTTTTTTTCAAGTGCTTTATAAAAAAAATAACACTTTTGTTCGATAAATGGTGCAAAATAAAAAGAAGCTATATGCTTCTTTAACAAATTAATTTAAAGCGTCTTTTAATTTGTTTCCAGCTTTAAATGTTGGAGCAACTTTAGCAGGGATTGAAATCTTTTCTTTAGTTAAAGGATTAATTCCTTCTCTAGCAGCTCTTTCTTTAGCAGCAAATGTTCCAAATCCAACTAATGAAACTTTGCCACCTTTTTTAAGTGCTTCAGTGATACCAGCAAGTGTTGCATCTAATGCTCTTAGAGCTTCAGCTTTACTCATATTTGCTTCAGTAGCAATAAATTCTACTAATTCTTGTTTAGTCATTTTGACTTCCTCCTATTATTAATTTTATAAGGTAAATTACCCTACAAATAAAATTTACCAAAACTAGGGACAAAATGCAATAAAAAAGGGCTATTTTTTAAAAAAAACATACGATTTTATCTAAGAATATAATTAAATTAAACAAATATTAATCTCTTTTAAATTCTTTTGGTTTATTGTTAGATATATCTTTAATCAATTTACCCAGTTTTTTATATTTTTCTATTCCTTCTTCAGTGAAAAAAATACTTTTTCTTAAATTAAACCAGCAATAATTATCTATTAACTCTGATATAAAGTCCCTTGGTTTTTCAATATGTATAAATGTTAATGTTGGTAATGAAGGTATTAGTTCTTTTGGTAAATCAACTTTGTAATTACCTAAGTATATAAATTTATCTAAATCTTTTTTGGTAATATTTAGTTCAAATATATAAGAGTATAAATAATTATATTCATCCGGGTAAAATATTGTTTTTCGATTTTTCTCAGCATCATCATATGTTTCAAGTCCAATATATGGATAAAATCTTCTTTCCCATAAGATAAGTTCTTTTTTTATATACTCTAAATTATTTATAGTGTTAAAATCTACATAATTGATGGAATCAATTAGTTTGGCTCTAAACAATTTTTTAGAGGTAGTATTATCATATTTTTCACTAAAATCTTCAGTTTTTATAAAAAGAAAATATTTTCCATCAAATTCTTTATTATAATTTTCAATCTTAATAGCAAGAGTATCACCTCCATTTAATTTTATCATTTTTTCTCCCTTAATTATCTAGTATAATATATCATATATATTTCCTAAAAAAATAGAAAAGACAACACTTTTAAATGTTATCTTTATTTCTTTTATTGTGTCATGAAAAAATTTCTTATTTAAGAAAATTTATTTACAAACTCAAAAGATGATTCCGAGAAATAATCACACTCTTTATCATCTTTTTATTATTATTTATGTTTCGGTGGATTTTTTCTCTTTAGCAAAACAGGTCCACTTTGTTCCTTAACAGAATCAATTGAACCAAAAAATATTTCTTGTAATGGATTTTCTGATTCACATAATAGTCTGTTTACTTCTTCAGCCGATAAATGCTGTTTTAAAAATTTTTCGATTTCATATGGTCTTAGTTTATTATAATTATCTCTATATAAAATTAGTTGTTTATCTTTCATTTTGATTGCATCAACTATGTAATATGGATCTCCAATAAATTCAAAAAAATTTGTTTTATCTAAATGTTTATTTAATACATTACATTTTAATTTAATACCTCGTTTACTAAATTCTTCATACATATCTTTAAGTCTAAATTTGCTTTCTTCAATCTGTTTTAAAATATTATCTCGCCATACATATTTTCCACAAAATTCACTACTATTAAAATCAAAGTATGCATAACTTTTTGGATTGAGAATGGTATAAAACAATGTTGCATTATTCAATAAATTAGTTATTTGAATTACATCATCTAATCCTTTAAAATTTCCTACATATCTAATTTTATAAACTATAGGAATTGGTGTATGTGGATTTTGATAAAAATAATTTAATAAATCTTTTTCTGTATCAAAAAACAAGGAATTTCCATACCACGTGTTGAAAGAAGCATTTTTATAATCATTACAGCATATGTCATCATTATAATAATGATAACCAGCAATGTATTTTTTTGTATATGGCAAAACATAAAATAATTCTAAATCTTTTTTTTCCATTTTATATCACCTTATTTATTACCTGTATTTCTTGGTGGTGTTAGTTTTTCCACCAATCTAAGTCTACTTTGTTCTTGAATATTGATAGATGATTCTTCTTCTATTTTATATTCATTAATAGATAATTCATCTTTAATCATAAATAAAAATTTTGTTTCTTGTTCTTTCCACAGTTTGTTACGATATCTTTCGTAAAAATATTGAGCCCATTATGCAGAACCTTTAAAACCTAAACAAACGCTATCTATAACATCTTTTTCTTTATATTGTTGAAACATTGCTGATTGAACAATCACATATTACAAAATCGCTTTTGAATTTTGAAACATAAGAATCATCATTAGCGTTAGTAATAATAAATCTAAATAATCTTTTTCTACTTTTACTTGATAATCTATAAATTTAGCTATTTTTGTTTCAGTATAAGTATATTCTTGCATAATTTCCTTCTTTTTAGTTTTTTTGAAATAAAGTAATCCCTTATAGAAGCGATATTTATTATATACTAAATGTCTTGACTTTTCAATAGGTTCAAAGAAAATTACAGGATAAAATGTAACTATTTTATTGATTGAAGTTTGACTTGTAGGTAGTCCTGATTTAATTACATCTGTTGAAAGTAGACTTTTAAGTCTCACGATTTCTTCTTCAAGTTCACTTATTTTTTTATCCTTATTATCAATTATTTTATCTTTTTTATCGAGGATTTTATTTTTTTCAAATAATTTTTCATTTTTAGTTATATCTTACAACTCCCGGTACAATAACAATTATACCGAAAAAAGACCATAAATCTAGGTGGTTTATCATCAACTTTCATTCACTTATCCACATAAAAATACCTGTTTAGGGTATTTTTATAGTTATCAACATTACTTAGATTATTTTCTAGGCTGTGGGTAGTAACATCTTTATAAAACTATTGCTATTAAGTTATTTGATCCTTTATTAACAATTTTAGTAACTGTGTTAGATAATTTATATCTTGTTGCTTCTGGCATCATAGATAATTTAGCTTCTATTCCCTCTTTAACAATGACATCTAAACTACGACCAAATATTTCACTTTTCCAAATGCTTGATGGATCTTTTTCATAATCCTTCATTATATAGTTTATTAATTCTTTACTTTGCATTTCAGTTCCAATAATAGGCTCGAATGTGCTTTCTACATCAACTTTCATTAAGTGAATTGAACTTGCTAAAGCTTTTAACTTAACCCCATATTTAGAGCCTTGTTTAATAATTTCAGGAGTAGATAGCTTCATATCTGATAAGCTTGGATAAACAATACCATAGCCTGTTGCTTTAGCCATTTTTAAGGCATCTTTAACACTTGATATTTCATCTTTACCACTAGAATAATCCATAAATATTTTAAGAAGATTTCCTTTGTTTAAAGTAATACCTCCAAGTAATTCTTTTAAAGTTTCATTATATAATTCATTTGATGAATCTAAATTTAATGTAACTACGCCTGTTTTAGTATTAACATTAGAAATATAGGCTTTATTTATATATTTACTATCTTTATAATAACTAATTATTTTATCAGCATCTTTAAGTTTGCTTATACCATCTACGCTTTCTCTTAATTTAGTTATATATTCTTCTTTTATTGGATGATCATTATTTAACATATGAACCCATGATGGAATATTAATTTCAATATCTAAAATTGGAAATTCATATAGGGCAGTTTTTAAAATTTCATACATATCCTTTTCATTCATTTTATCTACGTTTACAGGAAGAACAGGAACATCATAATTATCAGTTAAACTTTTAGCTAGATTTCTTGTTTCTTCTTTTTCTGGATGAGTTGTATTTAAAATAACGATAAATGGTTTGTTAATCATTTTAAGCTCGGTTATAACTTTTTCTTCAGTACTTGTTATTTCTCCTCTAGTAAACTCGCCAAATGATCCATCTGTTGTCATAACGATTCCGATGGTAGCATGATCTTTTATTACTTTTTCAGTACCAATTTCAGCGGCCTCCATAAATGGGATTTCTTCTTCATACCAAGGTGTTTTAACCATCCTAGGGTTTCCTAACTCATCCTCGTAACCATTTGCACTTTTAACTACATAACCAACACAATCTATTAGTTTAACATTGGTAGTAAATTCATCTATTTTAATATTTGCTCCTGATGATGGAATAAACTTAGGTTCCATGGTCATAATTGTTTTACCGGGAGCTGATTGTGGGGATTCATCTATGCATCTTTTCTTTAAATCTTCATCTTCAATATTGGGTACAATAAAATTCTCTATTACTTTTTTAATAAATGTAGATTTACCAGTTCTAACTGCTCCAACAACACCTAAATATATTTCTCCATTTCCCCAAGTTGAGATGCTACTTATTATCTCTTTCTTTTCCATTCTTATTTTCCTTTCAATTAAAATGTATGAATGTAGGAAATATTTATGCAAGAAAAAACTAAGTTTATTACAACCTAGTATTATTTAGGCTCTAGAATTTCTAGTGGGGAGTTATTTTTAACTTTTTCCTCTATTTAAAAGGTCTAGAGCCTTATTTTTTTGA
>CAKOJQ010000007.1 GCA_934090795.1 uncultured Bacilli bacterium | reverse complement strand
AGTTTTCTTATAAAAACTCCCCACTAGAAATTCTACAGCGGATATTTTTGCTCCCCACTAGAAATTCTAGAGCCTTTATTTTCTATAAATGTTTTCCTGATTCAAAAGTGTTTATGATTTGTTCATAAATTATATCATTAATATCTTCTTTACTATAAATGTATAAATTTGAAAATATTTTTTCTACTATGGCATGTTTTTCTTCTTCAGTAAATTTTGAATCATCATTATTAAGTATAGTTTTAACATATTTAACTATATATCTTTTATATGCTATCGCTAGTTTTTTATCAATTTTATTAAAATCAAGTGGACTAGAAAAATCTAATTTTGTTTTATCTATTGGTTCATACATAAACCTTTGTAATTTATCAATAGGTATTCCATAATTTTTGCTAAATTCTGTTTCAATTCCACAATAAGCTTCTACTAATTTATCAAAGTTATCTATGGCTTTTTCTTCAATTTTTACAATTACACTAATAAAATAATCAATCATAAATGGGAATTTTATTTCTAAAATATTTATATTTAAATATGATTTTAATTTGTCCATATTCAAATCTGATTTATTAAACATATGACATTTGCCTAATAATGATAATGCTTTTTGCAATATTATTTCACTTTTAATAATATCTTCCTCATTTATATTTAAATAATTTCCTAGAGTGTCAGTTGATTTTTTTAAATCATTTATTTGTCTTTTTAAATCCATCGTGTCCCAATATGTACTAGTCGACATTCTTTTAACAATATCGATAAATGTTGAATTTATATTTGTTAAATTAGCTTTGTATTTCATTTGAAGATAATTATAATCTGTTTTCATTTTATAAATATCATAGTATTTTTTTACAAATATACTAGTTAATTCTGAAATTGGCCTACTTTCGTCATATGGAAGATTTTTTATTATTTTATTTATTTCATTTTTAATTAAATCATAATTTTCAATTTCTTTTGCATAGTTTTCCATAAATTTTTTTGAATAAACTATATAAGCATTCTGTAATTTGCTAACATAGTCATCTGGATCAAATGGAAATTCTATATTGTGTACATCAAAACTACTTAAATCTGATGCCTTTATTCCTCTTAAAGCACAATAATTTTCAACATATGTTGTTATAATTTTTTTTGCTTTTGGTTTTACGACGGAAAAAATATATTCAATACCAGGATTATTAACTTGTGATACTTCTTTTATGATTTGATCATCACGCATCAAAAGTTTTAATTGAGTGTATAATTCTTCAGACTTAGTAAAAAAAGTTCTTTTAACAAGAAATATTTTGAATACTTGCTCTATATTAAACTTTATTCTTTCTAATTTTTGTTCCTTTGTTAAAATTGGCTCTTTATTAGGATCTATATATGTTACATAATTTTTAATCAAATATTCTCTGGCTTCATTTATATTTTGAGCCATTTCAGTACTTCCGCCATGATCCGGATGATTTTTTTGCATTGCTTTACGATATGCTTTTCTAATTTCTACTACTGAATACATTTCGGCATCTGGAAGTTCTAATAATTTTATTGCATCTTTTTTTGTCATATTATACCTACTTTCATTTTAAATATATCATATATTTAGTTAATTAAACAATTTATATATGTATTTTTTCAATTATTTTACATAATAACAAAAATTAATTTCTTTTATTTTTTCGATGTTTAGGAACTGATATTTTTTTAGTTTTGGAAATGATTCCTTCGTTATAACAATTAGCTAATGCTTTTTTATACATCTTACCTATTTCGAATAATTCGGGATTTTTTTCATTATTTGCTAAATCTGCAACTGTTCTTGCTTGATGCATTACTTCTTTGGTGTACCATTTTAAGTCAAATAGAATGTTTTTTACTAAAAGTTCTTTTTTTAATATTTCAAGAAAATATGAAAATAATTCATTTGTTTCATCAAGATATTCATTTCTTATTAGTTCTTTATTTAATATGATTAGTTCTTCTCTATTTATTAAATTTCTAAATTTATTTAAATCAATGGTACTTTCATCTAAATAAGCATATTTATTAGTTGATAATACAAAATAATTGTCTTCATTAACTCTTATGGTTATAAAATTAGTATAATGTTTGTTATATTTTTTTGATAGAGCCTTTAAGTAATCATTTGTATTTAGTTTAATATTATAAATTGGTTTTAATTTTTGGTATAGTTCTAATTCGTTTAGACTTTCTATTTTGGTATAAATTAAATCATTTGCTTTTTCAAGATGAGATTTGATTGATGATATAAAAAGGTTTACATCATAATTACCGCTATTAATTTCATTTAATGTATCTTCTTTTAAAGTGATTGGTTTTAGAATTAATTTCATAATATGGTCCTTCCCTATAGATTCATTATAACATTTTTGGGTAAGAAAAGTGATATTTCATATCTTTCTAATTTTAATAATATAAAAAATAGCAATTTATTAATCACTATTTTCTGCTATTTTTTCTTGCATTACGACTTCTTATTATATTTTCTGATAAATAATCAAATCTTTCTTTATTGCTTAAATAAATACTATTTATTATAGTATTATGTAATTCATCATTTTTTGAAATATCATTCTTATAAATATCTTTAATTTGCTGTTTTATAGTTTTTCTATTTACTTGATTAGGCATTATTGCAAGAATTGATTTTGAAATATTTTTAATATAATTTTCTATTTCAGGAGTAAAATTTCTTGATAACAAATTTACATTATTTGAATTTTCAACTGGTATTGATACTTTTAAACCAAATTGTTTTTCCATGACCTCATCAAGTATTACTGACGTAACATATTTAGATACAAATCTTAATGTAGAAGGATCATTTTTATTTAGTTTTATATAATTTCTACTTTCTTGATATTCTTCTTTAGTAATTTCCATTACTTCATCAGCATAAACTTTGTAATACTTGTCATTTGTTTCAAAATATAATGCATTTCTAAAAACTTTAAATGGATAATCTCCATATCTGCCTAACATAGGTAAAGTGCCCGTGCCATTAGGTATCATTTCTAAATTTTTATAAATTGTTTCGGTTTCAAAATCAACAATCCATTTTTCACCATTTAATATTATTTCTTTTTTAGTCAACTTAGAATCTTCCTTCCATAATTATAATTTATCATTGTTTACGACTTTTTTAAAGAATTTTAAAATTATTTATGTATATTTAATGTAAAATTATGATTTTTATATTGGAATAAGAAAAAAGACCATTATCATGTTACGATAAGGTCTATTTAAACTAATCCTCTGTTGGTTTGATAATAACGTGTCTATTAGGTTCTTCACCTTCGGAAATTGTAGTAATTCCTTTCATATTTGTTAAGCAATTATGAACAATTCTTCTTTCATATGAATTCATATTTTCCATTACTATCTCTTGTTTAGTATTTTTAACTTCTCTAGCTAAATTTTTAGCTAATCTTTCAATGTGAGTTATTTGTTTATCTTTGTAATTTTCAACATCAAGATTTAAATATGGATATACTCCAATTTGATTATATATATATTGTTTGCAAATTGTTGATAAGGCGGTTAAATTTTTACCATCTCTTCCAATTAATATTGAATTATTGTTAGAAAATATTTTGATATTAATTTGTTTTTCTCTAATATTAGTTTCAAATTTAACTTCTAATCCCATGTTTTTAATAGTCTCTTCTAAAAATGATTTAATAGCGTTTTGAACTTCAGTTAGTTTTACAATTGTATATTTAACTGTATCACTTTTTAAGAAACCACCTTTGTTAAGTTGTTTATGATATAATATTTCATCTTCTGTTACATTTAAATCTGATAAGGCTTTTTCAAAAACCTCATTTGCTTTTTTTCCTTCATATGAATATACTTCCACTTTATTTTCTTCCCTTCATTATTATTAAATTTTGAATAACGTTAAATCCATTTGTTACAACCCAGTATAAGGCAATGGCAGTTGGTAAACTAAATGAGGCAATTGTTATGAACACTAACATGAAGTATGTCATCATTTTCATTTGTTTATCTTGTTCGGGATTACCACTTGTTTGAGTCATAGTGTTTTTGAATGACAAATATGTTGTTAACATTATTAATAATAGTAACACGATATAGTAATAATTTCCAGTTCTTAATCCGATTAAAGGAGTTATACCTAAGTGGTATGCACCTAAGGTTCCTTCAAAGATTGCCGGAATACGATTTATTGCTTCTAGGAATCCGAAGAATAATGGAAATTGAATTAATGAGATTAAACAACTTCCCATTGGGTTAATATTATATTTTTTGTAAATTTGTAACATTTCGGTACTTTTCATTGTTAATGATTGTTGATCATTTTTGTTTTCATATTTCTTTTCTAGTCTAGCTAGTTCTGGACTTGCTTTTTTCATGTTTTCAGATTGTTTCATTGTTTTAGCTGAAAATGGAACTAAGATAAGTCTAATTAATAAGCCGACAATCATTACTGATAAACCATAGTTACCAACAAAATTTCCAATTTTAATAATTAAGTAGGCAAGTGGCATTACAATTAATTGAACCCATAAACCACTATATGTTTTAGAATCATAAATTTTGATATTTTCACAATCAGGCAAATCTTCTAATTTAAATTCTAATTTATCTTCATATTGTTTATAAATAGAATTTAAATTATCGTCTGTTGGTTTACATAATATATTTGATGGTAAACTTTGACCTGTTTCTTCGTTTATAACTCTTTTGTTATCATTATCTGATAAGTATTTAGTACAACCTGTTAATAAGAAACATAAGCTGACTAAAATTATGATGTACTTTTTTTTCATAGTTTCTCCTTTATTACTTTAAGCAAATTATCTTCGATTTGTTTAAAATCTAAAGTATCACACTTTTTCATTATTATTATAATATAGTCATATTCATTTTTAAATACTTTTATATTAGTTCTAATAATTTCTCTTAATATTCTACGATAACGATTTCTTTTATAAGCTTTGCCAAACTTTTTAGCTTGGGTAATTCCAAACCTAGGATTATCTAATTTTTTTTCCTTATAATAAATTATAAAGAATGGAGAATAGATCTTAGTTCCGGTTTTAATAATATCGTTAAATTCATCAGCGGACTTAATTCGCATTTTAGTATTCATCGTTATTCCTCCTATTGATTAGAATAAAAACCACTTACGTGGCTACTTACATAATACTTTACGACCTTTACGTCTACGAGATTTTAATATGTTAGAATTTTTTCTAGCAAAGAATCCATGTTTCTTTTTCATTTTTCTATTGTTTGGTTGATATGTTCTTTTCATCGTTTGCACCTCCGCTTCATTCGTAATCATAGTATAATATAAGTTAGAAAAAAAGTAAAGAAAAATAGTTTTCCACAATAATGTGTGGAAAAGTGGAAAACTTTTTAACAATGTGAATTTAAAATTGTTGAAATTGTGGATAAGTTGTTTACATTCCGATAAAATGGACTTATTTTTGTGGAAAAGTATGTGTATAACTATGTTTAAAAAAAATTTTTGTATTTTTTTCTTTATTTTTCCACAATCGTGGTTTACAATAGGGGTAGCAAAAACGAAGCATCGGGGTGATGGTATGGACAATGAACAATTATGGAATAAATTTTTAAAAGAAATTCAAATTAAGATACAACCATTTTCTTTTAATAGTTGGTTAAAACCCACGAAATTACTAGGGATAAATGAAAATTCTTGTATTGTAGAGGTTGAGAGTGAGTTTCAAAAAACATTTCTTTCTAAGAACTATACTGACTTAATGAGTGAAGTTTTATATGGAATAACTAATGTTAATTATGATTTTGAATTTGTTCTTAAAAGTGAAAAACATAATGAAGAAATTATTAAAGAAGAGAAAAGCGTTGAAACAAAAAATCTTGGCAAATCCCTAGAAATAGAGCATAAAAAGTTAAATTCGAATTTAAAACCAGAGTATACTTTTGATAATTTTATTGTTGGAGATACTAATAGATTTGCGACTGTTTCAGCTCAAGCGGTAGCAGAAAATCCGGGGAAAATATATAATCCTTTATTTATATATGGAAAGAGTGGTCTTGGTAAAACCCATTTAATGCATGCGATAGGAAATCAGATTGTTAAAAATTCTGGGAAAGTTGTTTTGTATGTAACTAGTAGTGAATTTATTGCAGACTTTACTGGAATGCTTAGAAAAGATAAGAATGTTGATAATTATGAGGTTATGAACAATTTTAAAGATAAATATCGTAACATTGATGTACTTATTATAGATGATATTCAATTTTTATCGGGAGCTGATAAATCACAAGATGAATTTTTCCATACATTTACTGAATTATACGATTCAAATAAACAAATAATTATAAGTTCAGATAGATCGCCAGATGATTTAAAATTATTAGAAGAACGTCTATTAACTAGATTTAGATGGGGTTTAACAGCGAATATTTATCCACCAGATTTTGAACTTAGATGTCAAATTCTTAGAAATAAGATGATGGGGCATGAGGTGGCGGAAATGGTTAGTGATAAAGTAATTGAATATATTGCTTCTAATTGTGATAATGATGTTAGACAATTAGAGGGAGCAATAACTAGATTGTATGCTTACGCTGCAATGATGAGACCACCAGAAATAAATGTTGAATTTGCAACAGAAGCACTTAAAGAATTTTTGGGCAAATCAATTTATATAACAAATAATATTCAAAGGATTCAAAGAGCTGTTGCTGAATATTTTAACTTAAGTGTTGAGGATTTAAAAAGTAAGAAGAGAAATGCTAACATAAATTATGCAAGACAAATTGCAATATATTTAAGCCAAACTACTACTGATGAGACTCTTGTTAAAATAGGACTTGAATTTGGAAATAGAGACCATTCAACAGTTATACATGCATGTGATAAAATAGAAGAGGATATTAACACAAATGCGAAGTTAAAAGATGATATTGAGAACATAAAAAATAAAATTGTTAATTAATGTGGAAAAGTTTTAAAATAAAAATTTTAAATAAAGCCTTTAAAATAGGGAAGTTTTAGAGTTTTCCACAATATGAACACCATTATTATTATTAAATTAGAAAGAAGGAAATAAAATGAAATTAATAATTGAAAAAAATATTTTATTAGAAAGTTTAAGTAATGTTATTAGAGCAGTATCTCCAAGAAATATTATTCCTATATTAAATGGAGTTATGTTTGATTTAAAAGAAGAAGGTTTATATTTAACTGCTAGTGATAGTGATCTTGTTATAAGAAAGTTTATTCCTAGTGATAAGATTAAATCAATTGAAGAGACAGGTAAAATTATTATTCAAAGTAAATATTTATTAGATATAATTAAGAAGATGCCTAATTCAGATATTAATATTGAAGTAATAGATGGATTAAAGATAATAATTAGTACAGAGAATACAGTATATAATTTAAATTGTTTAAGTACTGAAGATTATCCTAATATAAATTTAGAAACTGTTAATAACCCAATAGTTTTGAACAGTTCTATTTTAAAAGAGTTGTTTTCACAAACTTTATTTGCTATTTCAACTCAGGAATCTCGTCCATTATTAACTGGTTTAAATATTAGAATTAATGGTAATATGATGGAATGTGTTACGACTGATAGCTATAGACTTGCTAAGAAGACTATAGTTTTAGATGCTGATTATGGAACTCATGATATTGTAGTTCCGGGAAAAAATATTCAAGAATTTGATAAGATATTAACTGATGAAGAGGAGGTAAAGATTAATTTATTTAATAATAAGTTATTATTTGAATATAATGGTTATTTATTTCAAACTAGTTTGCTTAGTGGACAATATCCTAATACATCTAACTTAATACCAACAGATTTTGAGTATATATTAACTACTAATTTAGATAATTTTTATAGCGCAATTGATAGAGCAGCGTTACTTACACAAAATAAAGATAAAAATTTAATTAATATGAAAACAGTAGGAAATGAACTTGTTATTACTTCATTTGCTAGTGAAATTGGTAAATCTGAAGAAAGTGTTGCTATTTCTAAAAATAATGATAACGATATTGCCATTTCTTATAGTGCTAAATATATGCTTGATGCATTAAAGACTTTAAAAGATGATGAGTTAATTATATTAATGAATGGTGATTCTAAACCAATAATTTTAAAAAATGCTAAGGATGAGAGTTTAATTCAGTTGATTTTACCAATTAAAACTTATTAAAATTTGATATTTATAGAAAAGTGGATTTTAAATAATTCGCTTTTTTTAATTTTTTAAATTTTTCGACAAATTTCGGCATATTTCGACAAAATGTTGTGATTTAATATACGACTAAAGAGGGGGGTGAGTAGTTTGAAAAGTTATAAGATTACAGAAAATACATTAGCGATTGTACCATTAAGTAAAAAGAAAACAGTTGTATATGAAAATCATGATTATTTTATTTTGGATAAGAATGTATCATCAGTTATTAATGAAAATTGCGAATATTATGGAAGTAGTATTGATGGAAGATTAAAAGGAACTTATGCTATGCTTGGTTTTGGTTATAAGGCTCCAATTGTTATGTCTGAACAAGATAATATGATATTTTTTCCAACATGTTCTCCTAGATTAAAAGAATGTTCTTGGATTAATTTAGGAAATATAAAAAAAATAGTTCCGGATGATGAAAAAACAACTATTCAGTTTTTAAACGATGAACAAATAAATATAGATGCAACTTATAATGTAATAAGAAATCAGTACTTTAAATCTTTATCGCTAGATAATGCATTAAAAAATAGAAAAAAAGATAAATAATTGTTTTAAGCAACCTTAAAATGTGGTATAATGAAATAGGTATAGGTACTTTAGAATATACCTATTTTGTTCTATATGGCTTTAAAGAGGGTTTAAAATGAAAATCACTAATTTAAAATTAACAAATTTTAGAAATTATGAAAAATTAAATTTACATTTTTCGAATTATAAAAATATTATAATTGGAAATAATGGATTAGGTAAAACAAATATAGTTGAAGCTATATATTATTTATCAATAACTAAATCATTTAGAACTAATAATCAAGAGGTATTAATAAGAGAAAATAGTGATTTTGCCGTAATTGAAGCAACTGTACTTAACAAAATAAAGAATAAATATAGGGTAGTTATAACAAAGGATGGAAAGAAGATTAAAATTGATAATCAAGAAATAACTAAATTATCAGATTATATATCTAAAGTTAACGTAGTTCTTTTTAATAGAGAGGATATGAAGTTAATTAAAGATAATCCTTCAGTACATCGAAAACTTATTAATATGGATTTGTCTGGTTTTAATAATAATTATTTACGACTGCTTAGTTTATATAATAAGATTCTTAAACAAAGAAATAGTTATTTAAAAATTATGAAACCTAAAATGGCAGATTATGATGATTATTTAGATATTATAACTAATAAGTTAATTGAAGTAGGACTCCAAATTAATAAGATAAGATTTGATTATATTAGTGAAATTAATTTATATTTGAACCATATTTTTAATAAATCAGTTAAAAAAGGTGATCTTTATTTAAAATATGTGTCTAATTATAATGAAAAGAGTTATGAAGATTTGTTAAATGATTATAAAAAATCTTTTAATAGAGATGTAAATTATGGTGTTACTAATATAGGCGTTCATTTGGATGATTATATTTTTGAACTAGATGGAAAACTGGCTAAAGAATATTTATCTGAGGGAGAGCAAAAGAGTGCAGTAATTGCATTTAAATTATCAGAGGTGAAGTATTGTATGAATAAGATGAATACAACACCAATATTAATTTTGGATGATTTATTTAGTGAACTTGATGAGAAAAAGATTAATAAAATTATTGGTTCATTTAATAAGAATTTTCAAATTTTTATAACGACAACAGATATTAAGCATTTAAATAAGAAATTGCTTACTGATTGTACATTAATTAAGTTAACAGAAAAGAAAGTAGAGGTTATAGATTATGAATAGTAATGAAGAATATAATGAAAGTGATATTCAGGTTTTAGAAGGGTTAGAGGCCGTTAGAAAAAGACCAGGAATGTATATTGGTACTACTGATATTAAAGGATTACATCATTTAGTATGGGAAATAGTGGATAACTCAATAGATGAAGCCCTTGCAGGTTATTGTAAAAATATTGAAATTATTATCAACAAAGATAATTCAATAACTGTTAAAGATGATGGTCGTGGTATTCCAGTTGGAATTCATCCAAAAACTGGTATTTCAACGGTTGAAACAGTTTATACAGTATTACATGCTGGTGGTAAATTTGGTGGCGGAGGATACAAGGTATCTGGTGGTTTACATGGTGTAGGTGCATCTGTTGTAAATGCGCTATCAAAATGGGTTACTGTTACTGTTTATAAAGATTGTAAGATTTATGAGGCAAAATTTGTAAATGGTGGAAAAATAGCACAAAAATTAACTGTAATTGGTGAATGTGAACCTAATAGAACAGGTACAACTGTTAGTTTTAAACCAGATCCAGATATTTTTGATACTGATGTATATGATTATGAAACTTTAAAAGTAAGAGTTAGAGAACTTGCATTTTTAAATAGAGGTTTAAAAATTACTTTAAGAGATGATAGAGATGATGAAGATACTACTGGTGATTCTTTCCATTACGAAGGTGGAATTAGTGAGTATGTTAGATTCTTAAATCAAAATAAAACTCCTATTCATGAAGATATAATTCATTTACAAGGTGAAGAGGATGGTGTATTCTTTGAGGTTGCAATGCAATATAACGATGGGTACACTGACAATATTTACTCTTTTGTAAATAATATTAATACTCATGATGGCGGAACTCATGAAGAAGGTGTAAGAAGAGCATTAACAAGGGTAATTAATAATTATGCTAGAAAGATTAATGCTTTAAAGGAAAAGGATGATTCTTTAACTGGTGATGATGTTAAAGAGGGATTAACTATGATCGTTTCTTGTAAACATCCAAATCCACAGTTTGAAGGACAAACTAAAGGTAGACTTGGTAACTCTGAGGTAAGAAAACTTGCTGATAGTGTTTTCTCTAAAGGTTTTGAAAGATTTTTAATGGAAAATCCACAAGATGCAAAGATTATTATTGATAAATGTATTTTAGCATCTCGTGCAAGACTTGCTGCTAAGAGGGCTAGAGAAACAACTAGAAAAAGTGATTTAGCAATTACAAATTTCTTTGGTAAATTATCTGATTGTAAGAGTAAAGATCCTAGTATTTCAGAAATTTTTATAGTCGAGGGAGATAGTGCCGGTGGTTCTGCTAAAAAGGGTAGAGATTCAATGACTCAAGCAATTCTTCCACTTAGAGGTAAAATTTTAAATGTAGAAAAGGCTAGACTTGATAGAGCACTAGGTAATGAAGAAATTAGAACTATTATTACTGCATTTGGTACTGGTATTGGTCAAGAATTTAATTTAGAAAAATTAAGATATCATAAAATCATTATAATGACCGATGCCGATGTCGACGGTGATCATATTCGTGTACTTTTATTAACTTTATTTTATCGTTTCTTTAAGCCTATTATTGAAGCTGGACATGTTTATGCTGCTCAACCCCCTCTTTTTAGAATTCAACATGGTAAAATTAGAAAATATGTTTTAACTGAAGAAGAAAAAGAAAAATATTTAAGTACTTTACCTGAAAATGTTAGAGATAAAGCACAAATTACTCGTATGAAAGGTTTAGGAGAGATGGATGCTGAAGAATTAAATGAAACAACAATGGATATTAATCAAAGAGTTTTAAGACAAATTTCTTTAGATGATGCTATTTTGGCTGATCAAATTTTTACTCAATTAATGGGTGATGAGGTTGAACCTAGACGTCAATTTATAGAAGAAAATGCAAAATATGTAGATAATTTAGATATTTAGGAGGTGTTTTGATATGAATAATGAAGAAAATGAAAATATAATTGATACTACAAACGTAGATACTAATGAAGATTTAGTTACTCATGAAGAAATAGTTGATGATAATATTAAGGTAAATAATGATTCAACTGATGATTTTAGTGGTGTATTTCATGAAAGAGATTCTAGAGATGTTAATAATATTGTTACTGAGGTCAAGGATTCGTTTTTAAGATACTCTATGAGTGTTATTACATCTCGAGCTCTACCAGACTTAAGAGATGGTTTAAAGCCTGTTCACAGACGTATTTTATGGTCTATGTATGAGGAAGGTAATACTCCTGATAAACCTCATAGAAAATCAGCTACAACTGTTGGTAATGTTATGGGACATTATCATCCACATGGTGACTCTTCAATTTATGAAGCAATGGTAAGACTTGCACAGGATTTTAGTCAAAGATATACTTTGGTTGATGGACACGGAAACTTTGGTAATATTGATGGTGATGGAGCTGCAGCTTACCGTTATACTGAGGCTAGATTATCAAAATTATCTCTTGAATTATTAAGAGATATTAATAAAGATACCGTTGATTTTATGCCTAACTTTGATGAAACTTTAAAAGAACCTAAGGTTTTACCTAGTAAATTTCCAAATGTACTTGTAAATGGAACAATGGGTATTGCTGTTGGTATGGCAACTAATATTCCTCCTCATAATTTAGGGGAAGTAATTGATGGATGTGTTGCTTATATTGATAATCCTGAAATTGATACTTTAGGTTTAATGCAATATATTAAAGGACCTGATTTTCCAACTGGTGGTATTATTTTAGGAAATTCTGGTATAAAACAAGCTTATGAAACTGGTAGGGGAACGATTACTATTAGAAGTAGAGCGGAAATTGAGGAAAATGGATCTCATTCTAATATTGTTATTACTGAAGTTCCTTATGGTGTTAATACTAGTGAACTTAAAAATAAAGTTGCTGAACTTGTTCATAACAAGATTATTGATGGTATAACTGATTATCACACTGATTTAAAAGATGGAGTTAAAATTACTATTACTTTAAAGAAGGATGCTAATGCACAGGTTGTTTTAAATAAATTATTTAAGCATACTCAATTTCAAGTTAATTATAGTATTATCTTTTTAATGCTTGATCAGGGTGTTCCACGTACTTTGGGATTAAAATCTATTATTTCGAAATATATAGATCATCAAAAAGAAGTTATTATTAGAAGAACTAAGTTTGATTTGAAAAAGAGTGAGGCTAGAGTTCATATTTTAGAAGGTTATAAGATTGCTCTTGATAATATTGATGAGGTTATTAAGGTTATTAAGACATCTGAAACTGATGAAATTGCTAAAAAGACTTTAATGGATAGATTTTTCTTATCTCAAATTCAAGCTGAAAGTATTCTAGAATTAAAGTTAAGACGTTTAACTGGTTTAGAAAGAAGTAAGATTGAAGAGGAATTAAAGTCATTATTAGAACTAATTGA
The DNA here is from genome assembly GCA_934090795.1 of uncultured Bacilli bacterium. GTDB lineage: Bacteria > Bacillota_I > Bacilli_A > RF39 > UBA660 > CAG-533. Next base: position 58,101 of record CAKOJQ010000007.1, on the reverse strand, counting down.
GGAATTGAAATCAATTTTAGCTAGTGAAGAAAAAGTTTTAAACATTATAAAACAAGAATTATTAGATATTAAGAATAGATATTCTGATGATAGACGTACTTCTATAGATATGACTGCTATTGATTATATTGAAGATGAATCTTTGATTCCAAATGAAAATATAGTTATTTCTTTAACATCTAAAGGATATATTAAGAGAACTATTTCTGAAACTTATAAGATTCAAAATAGAGGTGGTGTAGGTGTAAAGGGAATGTCAACCAATGAAGAAGATTATGTCGAGTATATGTCAAATTTAATGTCTCATGATTATGTATTATTATTTACTAACAAAGGTAAGGTTTATAAGATTAAAGGATATGAAGTTCCTGAATTTAGTAGAACTTCTAAGGGATTACCAATTATTAATTTATTACAAATAGATAAAGATGAGTATGTAACTTCAATGCTTACTTATTCTAGAACTGATAGTGCTAAATATTTATTATTTGCTACTAAAAAAGGTATTGTTAAGAAGACTGCTATTGAGGAATTTGATAATATTAGAAAATCTGGTAAGATTTGTATTAGTTTAAAAGATAATGATGAATTGATTGGCGTTAAGAAAACTGATGGTGAATGTGATGTTGTTCTTGCTTCATCAGCTGGTAGAGTTGTATTATTCAATGAATCTGATATTAGAATGATGGGTAGAACTGCTTCTGGAGTTAAAGGAATTAATCTTGGTGATGAGTTATGTGTTGGAGTTGAAACTACTAAGGAATCTGATAATATTGTAATTGTTACTGAAAAAGGTTATGGTAAATTAACATTAGTTAGTGAATTTAGAAAAACTAGTAGAGGCAGCAAAGGAGTTAAGGCTTTAAATATTACTGATAAGAATGGTGGTATTGCTGCAATTAAACGTGTAGAAGATAATTGTGATTTAATGATTATTACAAATGAGGGTATTATTATTAGAATTCCTCTTGATCAATTAAGCCAATTAGGTAGAGTTACTCAAGGAACTAGACTTATTAATCTAAAAAATGAACAAAAAGTAGCAGCTATAAGCTTAATTTTAAAGAATAATGATGAAAATATCGATATAAATGAGTAATTTATATCGTTTTTCTTTTGATTTAAAAAGTTTTCCACATTTCTTTTTGTTTCATTATTTAAATTTTAGTTATTTTTTTATTAACATTTTATTTATATATTTTATAAAATTATTTCCCGGGAAATAATTTTTTTATAATTTAATAATGACTTTTTATTATTTTGAATAATTTTATTGTCCTTTATTATTTTTTAAAAGTTATTAACATTATTTTAATTATTTATGTTTCACGTGAAACTTTTGTTATAGATATGTAGTAATAAATATACTTATTAAGTTTCACGTGAAACATATATGATTTTTATAGTATTTATTGTAAAATTATTTCCCGGGAAATAATTTGTTCGATTTTATTTTGATTAAGACTCTTAATTTTATTCTTTTTAATTTATTATTACATTATAAATTTTTATATATTGATTAATTAATTTTTTTATATATTATTTGTATTTTTGAAATGCTAGCTATAAATTCTATTGTTATGTTTCACGTGAAACTTTATTTTGTTTAGATCTATTAATGTTATTTCTTTATTAATAGTACTTTTATTAACTAAAAATATATTTATTTTAAATTTATATAATATTTTATAAATATTATTTTTTAATTTATAAATAAGTTTCACGTGAAACTTATGAGTATTTTTTTTATTTTTTATGATTTAGATAGTTAAATTTGTTTATAATATATTATTTTCTTAAGTTAAATTATTTATGAATTATATTAAAAAAATTTTGCTTGTATATGTTCTTGTTATGTTTCACGTGAAACATAATATGTAATTAAATATAACTTATATTATTTTATATGCAATTTTGTTTTATATTTTTATTGTTATTAACATTATCTTTAATTTTTTATAAGTTTCACGTGAAACATCAATGATTATTGTTTTTAATATAATGTAAATTATTTTATCTATTTAGTAAAATTATTTCCCGGGAAATAATTTGAGAGCTTATTTATAAAAAAATCATTTTTATTTTATTCAACAATTTTAAAATATTATTTACTAAATATTAATTTATCTTTTTTTTATATATTAATTAATTTTAATATTTAATTATTTTTTTTAAATCATAATTATATATTTTGTAATGTTTCATGTGAAACTTATGTATTTTGTATATAATTTTTGGTAATTATTTATGATTCAGATATTTAAATTTATTTATATAAATGTTTATATACTATTTTTTAGGTTAATTTAATAACAATTTATACTGACAATAAAATTTGCTTGTATATGTTCTTGTTATGTTTCACGTGAAACATCAATGATTATTATTTTATATAATATAAATTATTTTATTTATTTAGTGAAATTATTTCCCGGGAAATAATTTGAGAGCTTATTTATAAAAAAATTATTTTTGTTTGATTTAACAATTTTAAAATATTATTTACTAGATATTAATTTATTTTTTTAATATATTAATTAATTAATTAATTTTATATATTTTGTAATGTTTCACGTGAAACATAATATTTAATTTTATTGATTGATTTGTTATTCATAGTATTTAAATATGACTTATATTATTTTATATACAATTTTGTTTATATTCTTAAAGTTATTAACATTATCTTTATTTTTATAAGTTTCACGTGAAACATTAATGAATATTGTTTTATATAATATAAATTATTTTATCTGTTTAGTAAAATTATTTCCCGGGAAATAATTTGTTCGATATTTAATTATTAATTCTTATATATTGTGTAGTAATTAATATGATTTTATTATTATTTTAAATATTTTAAAAGTTTTCCACATTATTTTCTTGTTATCTATTAATTGTTGTGGTATATTATATTTGTGCAATGTGTATGTAATAACCTGGTCAGATTAGGAATAAAGCAGCCATATTTACCTCTACGCATGTGCACTTTTTTTATTTGAAAAGAGGTAGTTATTTATGCCGGATAAAGTATATAAGTTATTATTAAAGTTATCTAGAAAGGCTATTAAACATAATGAGGTTCCCGTAGCTGCTGTTTTAGTTGCTGATGGTAAAATTGTTTCATATGCATATAATAAACGTCATAAAAGTAATTGTGTGTTTGATCATGCGGAAATTATTGCCATTTCAAAGTATTCTAAAAAAATTAATGAATGGCGATTAAACAAATGTTCGTTGTATGTTACGATTGAACCATGTGAAATGTGTAAGCTTTTTATTCGCGAAAGTAGAATAAGTAACGTGTATTATTTATTTGAAAAAAGTTTGAATAAGAAGATGTTTTCTAAAACTGATTTTTTTAAAATTGATAATGATAGTTTTAGAAATGAATATAAAAAAATAAGTGATTTATTTTGGAAAAATAAGAGATAAATGGTATAATTAGTAGTGGATGGTGATCTTAATGGCATACAAGGTTTTATATAGAAAATATCGACCTGATTCTTTTGAAAACTTATATGGACAAGAGGCTATAAAAAAATTACTTTCGGAATCAATTGTTTTAAATAAGGTATCTCATGCATATTTATTTCATGGTCCTAGAGGTACAGGAAAAACTAGTACTGCTAAGATATTTGCTAAAGCAATTAATTGTGAAAATAATGTAGGTGGTAATCCTTGCAATAAGTGCAATAGTTGTATTAATTTTAGTGAATCACCTGATATTATTGAAATAGATGCTGCAAGTAATAATGGTGTTGATGAAATAAGAAATTTGCGTGATAGTGCTAAAATATTGCCTACTTTTTCAAAATATAAGATTTATATTATTGATGAGGTTCATATGTTATCTGGTAATGCTTGGAATGCTTTTTTAAAAACTCTCGAGGAACCTCCTAGTCATGTTATATTTATTTTAGCTACAACTGAATTGCAAAAGATTCCTCTTACTATTTTATCTAGATGTCAACGATTTTCTTTTAAAAAATTAACTCCTGATATTATTGTAAGCAATATTTTAAGAATTTCTAAATTAGAAAATATTGAGATTACTGACTCTGCAGCTAATTTAATTGCTGAACTTGCTGATGGTGCAATGAGAGATGCTTTAAGTATGCTTGATCAATTATCTAAAGAGAATGTTTTAATTGATGATAAACTTATTGGTGATACTTTTGGTTTTGTTGGATCAAAGGATGTAGAGAAGATTTTTGAATTATTAAATGATGCTTGTTATGATGATGTTAACGCTATATTTAATGAATATGGTGATAAAGGTTTGAATATTAATTTATTTGTCAATAAAATTATTGCTTATATTTTTGATTTAGAAATGAAAATTGTTAATGGTATGAATTATTCAATTGCTGTATGTGATTTAAAAAATATGGCTTTTGATTTATCAAATGTTTTTGGCAAAAAGAATTCTTTAGATTTAATTAAAATTATATTATTTAGTTATTATCAAAAATGTAAAGTTGATAATAGTGATAAAATAAAAATTACTTGCAAGTCCAGCAATAATGAGATAATTGACAAAAAAATCAGCAAAGTTGACAATTTGTCAATTGACAAAATAGTCAATAATTCAGAACAAAAAATAGAAAATAAGAATGAAACTAAAATTGATGTAGATGATAATTTAAATAATATTAAAGAAACTTCAAATGTTGTTAATTGTGTTAATAGTTCTAAAAATAAAATAACTGATGAATTTGTTAAAATAAGAATAAATAATTCTTATGTAAATGCTAGTCGTGATTGTAAAAAAGAATTTACTGAATTATGGAATAAATTTTTAAATGATATTGAATTTGAAAATAATCATGATTTATTAAATTTGATTGAAAATGTAAGTATTGAAGTTGTTTCACCAACAAATGTTATTTTTGCCAACAAGTCTCATTCGACCGTTTTATTATTTAATGAAAGTTTAGATTTGATAGAAAACGCTTTTAATAAAGCTAGTAATAATAAAAAAAGTTTTATTTGCTTAACACTTAATGATTGGAATATTGAAAAAAATAAATATATGGAATTACTTAAAAATAAACAAAATAATTTTGTGTATATTGAGGAAAAAAATGATATAATTAGTGATGATGATGTAAATAAATCAGTTTCAATTGCAAATGATTTATTTGGTGATTCGCTATTAGAAGTTAAATAAGAAAGAGGAATGATATTATGAATATGCAAAAATTAATGCAAGAAGCACAAAAAATGCAAAGAGTTATAACTGAAAAACAGGAAGAAATTTTTAAAACAAATTATGAAGGTAAATCTGGATTTGTTACTGTTGTATTAAGTGGTAAGAAAGAAATGGTTTCTATAAAAATAGATACTCCATCATTAACTGATGCTGAGGATATCGATGCTTTACAAGATATGATTAAAATTGCTCATAATGAAGCAGTTTCTAAAATTGATAAGGACGTAGAAGTTAAACTTGGTGCTTATGCTAAAGGTTTAAATGGTTTGATGTAATGATTTATCCTAAGGAGTTAGAAGAATTAATTGAGTATTTTAAAAAGTTACCAGGAATTGGTGAAAAGTCTGCTGAAAGACTTGCAATTTCATTACTTGATTTTTCAGATGATGATATAAATTTATTTACAAAATGTATAATGGATGGCAAAAAGAATTTACATCCTTGTCGTATATGCGGAAATATAACTTCTGGTGATATATGCTCAGTTTGTGATAATGATTATAGAAATAAAAATTTAATATGTGTTGTTGAAGATTTTAAAAGTATATTTGCTTTTGAAAAGATGGGAAAGTATCAAGGTGTATATCATGTTTTAGGAGGATTAATTTCTCCTATTGATGGCATTGGTCCTGATGAACTTAATATTGATAGTTTAATTGATCGTTGTGGTAATGATGATGTTGAACTTGTAATTGCATTAAAGCCTACAATCGAAGGCGAAACTACAACACAATATATTAAAAAATTACTAGAAAAGATGAATACGAAAATTTCAAGATTATCTTATGGATTACCAGTTGGTACAGAACTTGATTATTTGGATTCATTGACATTAGAAAGGGCATTTGAAGATAGAAAAAATATTGCATAAAATTAAATAATAATAATATAATTTATTGTGATAATCATGTTATTAAAATTACTGAAAAAAATTTGTTATTCATTTTTGTTGATTTATAGTTTTGATATAATTCTTAGTGGTTTTAATGTTGTGGTACCTATTAATTTAATTACTGTCTTGGTTGTCTTTTGTTTAGGATATCCGGGGTTAATTATGATTGCTTTATCTTTTCTACTTTTAATGTAGATTTTGAGTATGAAGGAAGAAAACATAAAATATTTATCAAATGTAATAGATGAGAATAAACTTTCTCATGCTTTTTTAGTTGAATCAAATAATTATGAAGATGTTATGAATAGTGTTTTTAAATTGTTTTTACAAAAGAAAATGATATTTAATATTGATGATATAGAGAATAATATTTCAGTTAGAATTTTGAAACCTATTGATAATTTAATTGACAAAGATCAAATTTTAAATTTACAAGAATTTTTAGCTACTATGTCTTTTGATGGGTACTATAAATTATTTTTTATTTTGAATGCTGGTTTAATGAATGAACAATCTGTTAATAAATTATTAAAAGTTTTAGAAGAACCTAATGAGAAAGTTGTGGGATTTTTAATTAGTGATAATGCAAATGAGTTATTGCCAACTTTAATCAGTAGATGTCAGGTATTAAAAAATGATATAGATGCTAGTAATGTTACTGTTGATGAAGATATTTTTAATAATTTATGTAAATTTAAAAATTTTAATTTTGAGGATTATATAAAGTTTAAAGTTGTTGTTTCAAAATTAGATAAGGTGGTAATAAATAACTTATTTATAAAATATTTAGCTTATTTGAATAGCGAAAATGATATTTTTTATTTGAAGGTAAATGATTTTTTAAATAATATTAGATATAATGTTAATATTGATTTGGCACTTGATAAACTATATTTTGAGAGTATAGAATAATTTTTTATTTTGAAAGGAGTGATTAAAATGGTTGTTGGTGTAAAATTTAAGGATACTGATAAATGTGTTTATTTTAATTCGAATGGTATTGAATTAAAAAAAGATGATTATGTAATTGTTCCATCTGATAATGGGCCATTATTTGGAAAAGTATTTAGTATTAATAACGAGGAAATTAATAATGAAATAAAAAATGTTGTTAGAGTAGCTAGTAAAAAAGATTATGATATATATTTAAAGAATTTAGCAAACGCTAAAGAAGCACTTGATTTTGCCAAGGCTTCGGCTAAAAATTTAGGATTAAAAATGCAATTTGTAGATTCAAGTTTTAATTTTGAACGATCTCAGTTATTAATTAATTTTGTATCTGATGAAAGAATTGATTTTAGGGAATTAGTTAAAATACTTGCTGGTAAATATAAAACTAGAATTGAATTACATCAAATTGGTATTAGAGATAAAGCTAAAAAAATATCTGGTTTAGGGCCTTGCGGTAGACCTTTGTGTTGTGGTAGTTTTTTAAATGAACTAGAAACAGTTGGTATTAATATGGCTAAGAATCAAAATATTGCTTTAAATCCTTCTAAAATAAATGGTGCTTGTGGAAGATTATTATGTTGTTTAGCATATGAAGATGAAAATTATAGTTATTATAGAAGTTTGCTTCCAAAAATTGGTAGTGAAGTTATTTATGAGGGAAAGAAATATAAAGTTTTAACTATTAATGTTTTAAAAATGTCATATGTGATAAATGTTGATGGTGATTTAAAAGAAATTGTAGTTGATAATTATGAAAGAAATTAATGATTTATATGATTATGGTTATAAGATAGTTCAAAAATCAGATTATTTTAAATTTTCTTTAGATTCGATGTTACTTGCCAATTTTGTCAATATTAATATGGCAGATAGTAAATTACTTGATTTTTGTACTGGTAATTGCCCAATACCTATTATTTTGTCTAATTCAATTAAAAATATAGTAGCTTTTGAAGTTCAAAAGGAAATATATGAATTAGGGGATGAATCTTTAAAGTTAAATAACATAAATAATGTGAAATTAATTAATGATGATATTAAAAATATTGACAATTATTATGAAGATGGATATTTTGATATTATTACTTGCAATCCACCTTATTTTAAAGTGATTGATTCTTCTAGAATAAACGATAATAATGTTAAAGCAATTGCTAGACATGAAATACTTATTAAATTAGAAGATATTGTTTCTCTTGCTTATAAATTTTTAAGAGATAAAGGTAAACTTTATATTGTTTATCGACCGGATAGATTAATGGAACTTCTTAAGTTATTTGATAAATATAAGTTTGGGGTTAAGAAATTGCAATGTTGTTATAATAATAGTGAAAGTTCATCTTCAATGATTTTAATTGAAGCGATGAAAAATGGACAAGATGATTTAAAAATATTGGCACCACTTTATACAGAAAATTATAGGAGGTAGTAATGAAATTAATTGTTGGACTTGGTAATCCTGGAAAAGAATATGAAAATACTAGACATAATATTGGCTTTTGGGCATTAGACAATTATTTAGATAATGTTTCTTTTAAGCATGATAAATTAGCAGATGTATATAAAGATAATTCAGTTATATATATTAAACCAAATACCTTTATGAATTTATCTGGAGAAGCTGTTAAATATTATATGAATTATTTTAAAATAGATAAAAAGGATTTATTAGTTATTCAAGATGATCTTGATTTGCCTTTAGGAAAAATAAGAGTTAAAAATAATAGTTCTGCTGGTGGTCATAATGGGATTAAAAGTATTATTAATGAAATTGGTAGTAATGAATTTTTAAGATTAAAAGTTGGTATTTCTAAAAATAGTAAAGATATTGTAGATTATGTCTTAGGAAAATTTTCTAAGGAGGAAAGGGAAGTTTTAAATAATTCTTGTAATGTGATTAATAGTGTTATAAAAGATTTTATTAATGATGTTGATATAGAAAAATTAAAATGTAGGTATAATTAAAATGGATTTTTTAGATAAAATATTTGATGAATTTAATAATAATTCTATTTCGGGATTAACTGATGAATTAAAAGGATTATATATTAAATATTTATGTAATAAATTTAAGAAAAATGTAATAGTTGTAACTAATTCTTTATATCAAGCAACTAATTATTATAATTTAATTAATAACTATTCTGAAAACAGTTACTTTTTTCCTATGGATGATTTTATAACTACAGTTCTTACTACTTCTTCACCTGATTTAATGGTTAAAAGATTAGAAACTTTGTCTTTAATAAGTAATAATAATGAAAATAAGATTGTTGTTACTAATTTAGAAGGCTTTTTAAAGTTTGTTCCTAAAAAAGATAATATTGTTAATCAAGATATTGTTATTAAAATAAATGATAATTTTAAACGTATTGATTTAGAAGATAAATTATTTCAATATGGTTATAATAAGACAAGTATAGTTACTTCAACTGGTGAGTATTCTGTTAGAGGATTTATAATTGATTTATTTCCGTATAATTATGATAAACCAATAAGAATTGAATTTTTTGGTGATGAGATTGATAGTATTAAAAAGTTTGATGAAGAATCTCAGCTATCTACCGAAAATATTAGTAGTGTTACTATTAAGCCTTATAAGGAAAATGATTTAGAATCTGACTCAACCTTATATGATATTTTAGATAATCCGATAGTTGTTAAGATAGATTCTGATAATATTAAGAAATCTTATCTTGAATTACAAAACCAAATTCTTGAGTATAAAGAATCTAATAATATTGATATTAATCATAAATACATGGCAAATTTAGAAGATATTTACATTAAAGATGAATATGAACTTAATAATTTTGATAATAGTAAAAGTTTGAAGGTTAATTCTCAATCAATAGATAATTTTAATTCTAATTTAGAGAATTTACAATTTTTTATTAATCATCGTAAAAATAGTATGATTACGTTTCTGGCAATAAGATCTAAGGGATTAAAAGAAACTTTAAGTAATTTATTTGATGTAAGAATTGATAAAAATTATTTCCCGGGAAATATTTATTTTTTAGATTATAAGATAAATCATGGTTTTGTATTTGATAAATATATCGTTATTTCGGAAAATGATATAATTGGTAGTAATTTTAGTGCTTCTTATTACAATCCGATTAAGATAGGTCGTAAGATTAAGGATTTTAGTGATATTAAGCCGGGAGATTATGTTGTTCATAGGGCACATGGTATTGGTATTTATGGTGGTGTAGTTAATTTAGTTAAAAATGGTTTTAATAAAGACTATATTGTTATAAAGTATGCTGGTAATGACAAGGTATATATTCCTGTCGAAAAGATTAGTTCTATTTATAAATATGCTGATGCCGGTAGTGGAAATCAAAAAATTAATTCTTTAAATTCTTTGTCATGGGCTAAAGCTAAAAGAAAGGTTCAAAGTAAAATTAAAGATATTTCTGATGAGTTAATTAAACTTTATTCGGAAAGAAAGAAGATTACTAGTCCGGTATTTAAAGAGATGCCTGAAGAAGTCATGTTTGCTAGTGATTTTGAATATGTAGAGACTTCTGATCAGTTAAGATGTATTAATGAGGTATTAAATGATTTAGCTAGTAAGAAACCAATGGATAGATTGCTTTGTGGTGATGTAGGTTTTGGTAAGACTGAAGTTGCATTTAGAGGAATTTTTAGAACTGTTATTAATGGATATCAAGCAGCTTATTTATGTCCGACTACTATTTTGTCTAAACAACAATATGAGAATGCTTTAAAAAGATTTAGAAATTTTCCGGTTAGAATTGAAATTGTTAATAGATTTACTAGTGTTAATGATTTTAAAAGAATTACTAAAGATTTGGAAGATGGTAAAGTAGATATTTTATTTGGAACTCATAAATTATTTAATGAAAATATAAAATTTAAAAAATTAGGTCTTCTTGTTGTTGATGAGGAACAACGATTTGGTGTTAGTCAAAAAGAAAAAATTAAGGAAATGTGTACAAACATTAATGTATTAACTTTATCTGCTACGCCTATTCCGAGAACTTTAAAAATGGCAATGAGTGGACTTAGAGATTTATCAATTTTGGATACTGCACCTGTGGATAGATATCCAATTCAAACTTATGTGGCTCAAGATAATGATTTCTTGGTTAAAGAGGCTATTTATAAAGAGTTAAGTCGTAAGGGACAAGTTTACTACTTATTTAATAATGTTGAAAAGATAGAGGATGAAGTAAATAAATTACAGGGAATGGTTCCGGAAGCACGTATTTGTTTTGCTCATGGTAAGATGGATAAATCTCATTTGGAAAAGATAATTGATGATTTTGTTAACTATAAATTCGATATTTTAGTTTGTACGACAATAATTGAAACAGGTATAGATATATCGAACGTTAATACATTGATAATAAAAGATGCTCAAAATTTTGGGTTAAGTCAGTTATATCAGATTCGTGGAAGAGTTGGAAGAACAAATAAGATTGCTTATGCTTATTTACTTTATAATAACAGCAAAATTATAAGTGAGGTTGCTGAGAAGAGATTGAATGCGATTAAAGAGTTTACTGAACTTGGTAGTGGTTATAAAATCGCTATGAGAGATTTATCTATTAGAGGTGCTGGAGATTTACTTGGCAGTGAACAGGCAGGATTCATAGAAACTGTTGGTATTGATTTATTTACTAAGATGGTGGAAGAGGCTGTATCGGAAATAAATGGTAATCCGATTAAAGAAGATGACAGTGATAAATCATTGATTGATGTAAATACTCATATTGATGAAGATTATGTTCAAGATGAAAGTGTTAGAATTGAGATTCACCAATTAATTAATTCAATTTCGGATAAGGAAAGTTTGTTAAGGGTTAAGAGTGAATTGGAAGATCGTTTTGGTAAATTGGACGAGAAAATAATTGTTTATATGTATGAGGAATGGTTTGAAAAACTAGCTATGAAATTAAATATTAATAAAGTTGTTCAAAATAAAAATTTTGTTGAATTATATATTCCTAGTGATATATCTAATAAAGTTAATGGTGAAAAACTATTTATGGTTTTATATAGTATTAATCCTAAGTTAAGTTTAAGATATTTTAATAAAGAAATAATTATTAAATTAAATTTAATTAATTTGGATAAGCATTATGTTTATTATTTAGTGCCAGTTTTAGAAGAAATAATTAATGAAATAGAATAAAATTTTGAATTTATTGCAAACTAGTATTAGTGGTTTATGTGAATAATGAATATGTAAGAAAAATAGATGAGTTAGGTAGAATTGTTGTGCCTAAAGAATTAAGAAATAATCTTAAAATACAAGATAATGAGAATGTACTTATAATGCAGAAAGATGATAATATTTGTATATCTAAATATTCTTATTTGGAAAATTATAGTAAATTTTTAAATGATATATGTACTCTTTTTAATTTAGTTTATGGCTATGAATTTGTTATTAAAGATAAGGATAATGTTATATATTCTAATTATAAGAATATTATTAAAATTAGTTTAGATAGTCCTATTATTGTTAATTCGGTAAATATTGGTGTTATTTCTATTTATGGAGATAATGTCACTTTGACTGATGTGAAACTTATTTCTGGTATAATATCGATTTATTTTACATATATAAATGCTAAAGGTTAGGTAAATGTTTGTGTTTACCTTTTCTTTTGTGTTATTATCTTGTAGGGAGATGTTCTTATGTTTACTGATACTCATTGTCATATTTTATCTGATAAATTTTATGATCCTATGAATGTGATTAATAATTTAGAAAGAGATAATATCAGGAGAATTATTATTAATGGATTTAATATTAGATCTAATTGTGAAGTAATGGATTTAATTAATAATAAAAATGTTTATGGAGCACTTGGAATTCATCCTGATAATATATCTGATTTTAATGATGAAGCTAAGGACTTTATTAACGAAAATATTAATAATAAAAAGATAATTGCGATTGGAGAAATTGGATTAGATTATTTTCATAATAAGGAAAATAAAAAGGAACAATTAGAAATGCTTGATTATTTTCTAGGGTTGGCTGAAAATAATAATTTGCCGGTGATAATACATTCTAGAGAATCTACTGGAGATTTACTTGATTTATTAAAGAAACATAAATGTAAAGGAATTATACATTGTTTTTCTGGAAGTTTGGAAACGGCAAGAGAATATATCAAACTTGGATATAAGCTTGGAATTGGTGGTGTATTAACTTTTAAAAATTGCAATTTAAAAGATGTTTTAAAAGAAATTGATTTAAACAATATTTTACTTGAAACAGATAGCCCTTATTTAGCTCCTGTTCCGCTTAGAGGATTACCCAATGAACCGATAAATCTTAATATAATTGCTGATTATTTATGTACAATTTATAATGTTTCGTTAGAAGAACTTGCAAATATACTGGAAGATAATTTTAATGATGTTTTTAATATATAGTCCTATTTTATGGACTTTTTTTAATTATTTTGTTATTATTTATTTAAGGTAGTGATATAATTTGAAAAATAGATTTTTAGTAATTTTTGAAATTTACACTTTGATTATTATAGTTCTTTTAGCTTCTAGTGTTTCGACTGGTAAAAAAGAAACTAAAATTGATAATGAAAGTATTAATAAAAATATAGATTTAATTGCGAAAGCAAAAAAAGAAGAGGAGTTTATTCAAAATGATATTTATACTCCAATTGATTATTTTAATGGATTTTTAACAGGTTATGCTGCTAACTGTCCTTTGTGTGGTGGAACACTTGGATGTAATGGTCAAAATGTTTTAGATGGTACAATATATTATAATGATGCAGATTATGGTGAAGTTAGAATTGTTGCATCTTCTAGCAATTTAAAATGTGGTTCAATTGTTCAATTTAATTTAGATACTGTTTCTAATAAACCAATCACGGCAATTGTGCTTGATAGAGGTGTAACTGGAACTAATTTAGATTTATTAATGGAAAGCGAAGATGCAGCCATTAGATATGTTGGTGGAAGATTAATTTCTTATAGTGTACTTAGAAATGGTTATAACAGATAACTTTTAGGAGGTTTTTATGATTGATCATAAATTTAAAAAACAATATGGTCAAAATTTTTTGATGGACAAAAATATATTGGATAAGATAAGTAGTAGTATTTGTCCAGGTCAAAATGATTTGATTATTGAAATTGGTCCTGGTAGTGGTAACTTAACTAAAAGGTTAAAAGAATACAAGGCAAGTATGGTATGTTTTGAAATTGATAAATCTTTAGATAAATATTTAAATTTATTAGAAGATGATAAGACAAAAGTTGTTTATGAAGATTTTATAAATGTTAATTTGGAAGAATTTGTAAAAAATTATAATTATGAAAATATTTATGTTATTGCTAATATTCCGTATTATATAACTACACCTATAATTGAAAAAATTACTTTTTCTAATATTAAGGTTAAATCTCTTTTATTAATGGTTCAAAAAGAGGTTGCTGATAGATTATCAAGTACTAATGGCAATAGAGAATATGGTTATATAACTGTTTTACTAAATGCTTTTTATAATATTAATAAGTTATTTAATGTTAATAGAAATTCTTTTTATCCGGTACCTAATGTGGATAGTGCTATTATTAAATTAGATAGTAAAGAATGCAATTTATTAAATTTTGAAAAATTCAATAAGTTAATTAAAAATGCTTTTAGATTTAAAAGAAAAACTTTAAAAAATAATTTGCTTGGTTATGATTTGAATTTAGTTGATTCTTTATTAGGAAAATATGGTTATTCGTTATCAAATAGAGCTGAAGAAATACCAGTTGATGTTTATATAAATGTTGCTAATAAATTGTAAAAATAAAAAATCAGTTTCCTGACTTTTCTTCAAATAAATGTGCTTTATTACGCTTTCTAACTGGCAATACCTTGCTAGTTTTTTGTGTTGCATCATAAAGTTTTTTTAAATCGGCAATAGATTTATTTACTTGATCAACACTTAGATGTAATTCTTCTGCTTGTTTTACTATTGTGTAACCTGCTGCACGTGTTTTAACTATATATATTTGTCTTTCGTTTAAATTTCCTTCATCAATAAATGCCTCAACAACAGCTTTTGTCCAAAAAACTTGTTTAGTCATTTAATCACCTAAATTTAATTTTACTATGTAATAAATATTTTTTCAATAATTTTAAATAATAGATGGACGAAAACTTTATATTTTAAATACATAGAATTTTAAATAATAGGTTTTTCAATTATATTTAGAAATTCTAAGATTTCTGTATTTTTAAAGGTAATAGTATAGTTTTTATATTTAGTATTTTCTGGATTTATTAAATTTAAATCCAGATATTTATCATTTTTTATAAAATAACAATTTATTGTAAAATAATTTTTTATAAAATATAATTTTGGCGGTTTTTCATTTTTATAGTAACTTGTTTTTAAATTATTTACTATTTTAGATAATTCATTTTTGCTAAATGACTGTCTATTTACGTGATATTCAAATTCATCATTTTTAATGGTTATATCAACATTGCACCATACGTCATTGTTAGTTAATCCTATATCATTATTAGTTACGTTGATTTTCAAATAATATTTTGTATTTTTATAATTTAACATCATTTTATATACTCCTTTTTTAAATTACTTAAATATCATATCAAACTTATTATTTTTATTACTGTAGAAAAAGTGTAATAAAAATAAAAAAGAAAATCCTCTATATTGAAGATTTAATTTAAATGATTATATGTTCATGTGTAGGCTCAACACTGCTTAATGATACTACGTTTTTTGCTTGTAATCCTTTATTAGTTCTTATTAATTCAAATTCGACACTTTCTCCTTCAGCTAGTGTTTTATAGCCTTTCATATTAATTGCTGAATAATGGACAAAGATATCCTCTGTATCATTATATTCTAAGAATCCAAAACCTCTTTCATTATTAAACCACTTAACTCTACTTTTCATATTTCATTCCTTCCCTTTGTGCTTCAGCACGATATTATTATCTCAAATATACTTTATTTCAACGTGTAAATTTTATTCCAAATTACTGTTTTTTTTCTTTTATAATTATTTTAAAAAAGTGTAATGAATGTGTAACTTAAAAAAATTATCCTTGCATATAAAGTATATATGTGGTATATTTTAAATTCTGTTTTGTGAAAGGAATGATAGAAATGAAAGAATTTATAATTAATTTAGTAATAATATTTATTGTTAAGGTTATAGATAATATTTTAGGAACTAGCAAGACTATTTTAATTCAAAAAAATAAGTCTTTTATTGCGTCTATTATGGTAATTATAAGTCAGATAATATTTTACAAATTAATTAATGTAGTTGATAGTAATGGTGGAGAATTAATGATTTACGTTATTGCTGTTGCTAGTGGAATTGGTACTTTACTTGCGTTACATATTAGTAATAGATTTTCTAAAGATCGAGTATTTGTTAATATTATACTTAACGATGATAAAAATGTTATGATGGAATTTAGAGATTGGCTTAAAGATAATAAGATTACAAATTTAACAACAGATGGATATACAAAAGATTGGAAGAAGACGCTTGCAATAACTGCTTATGCAGAAACAAAGGAACAAAGTAAGTTAATTGATGAATATATTAAAAATAGTGATGTCAAATTTAAAAGAATAATTGAAAAACAGTAATAAATATTGTATAATTTAAATTGTTAAACGAAGACGGGTTCGGAAAGCCTATCAGTTATGAAATTAAAAGGGATTCTTATATAAGGATAAATAGAGTGGAACCGCGGGAATTACTCGTCTCTATGCTATATTAGAATTCTTTTTTTGTTAGGAGGATTTATGGAAGAAATTACAATGAAAGATATTGTTAACTTATGTAAACAATATGGTTATATTTACCAAGGTAGTGAAATTTATGGAGGTCTTGCAAATACGTGGGATTATGGTCCATTAGGAAGTGTTTTAAAGGATAATGTTAAAGCAACTTGGAAAAAAAGATTTATTGAGGAAAGAGATAATGCTTATCAGGTTGATGCATCAATTTTAATGCATCCTAGAGTTTGGGAAGCTTCTGGTCATGTTCAATCATTTAGTGATCCTTTAATCGATTGTAAGGGGTGTAAGAGTAGATATAGAGTTGATAATTTAATTGCTGATTATGATTCAAATGTTGATGTTGATGCAATGACGGAACAAGAAATGATGGATTATATTAAATCTAATAAAGTTCCATGTCCTAAATGTGGAAAATGTGATTTTACTGATTTAAGAGATTTTAATTTGATGTTTAAGACTAATAGAGGTGTAGTTGTAGATAATCAAAGTTTAATTTATTTAAGACCTGAAAATGCTCAAGGAGAATATGTTAATTATTTAAATGTTAAGAGAACAAGTAGATGTACATTACCTTTTAGTATAGGTCAAGTTGGTAAAGCTTTTAGAAATGAGATAACTCCGGGTAATTTTACTTTTAGAACTATTGAATTTGAACAAATGGAGTATCAAACCTTTTGTAATCCGAAAGATGATCATGATTTATATTTATATTTTAAAGATTATGCAAAAAATTATTTTGTAGATTTAGGCATTCCAAGTGATATGCTTAGATTTCATGATCATGAAAAGCTTGCTCATTATGCTAAAGAGGCTTGTGATATTGAATATAAATTCCCATTTGGTTGGGGAGAAATAAATGGTACTCATAACCGAACTAATTATGATTTATCTAGACATCAAGAATATAGTGGCGAAAAAATGGAATATGTTGATCCTGTAACTAATGAGAAATTTATTCCTTACATTATTGAATCAACTGTTGGTGCTGATAGATTAGTTCTTGCATTACTATTTAATGGTTATAAGAGAGAAACTTTAGAAGATGGTGATGTAAGAGAGGTTATGAGTTTACATCCTGCTATTGCTCCTTATAAAGTTGCTGTGTTACCTTTAATTAAAAAATATCATAGTGAAAAAGCTAAAGAAATTTATAAAACTTTAAGAAAAGAATTTAATTGTGATTATGATGAAGCCGGTTCTATTGGTAAAAGATATAGAAGAGAAGATATTATGGGTACTCCTTGGTGTTTAACTATTGATGATAATACTTTAGAAAATGACGTTGTAACTTTAAGAAATAGGGATACTATGGAACAAATTTCTTTAACAGTTGATGAAGCAATCAAATATGTTCATGAAAGAATAAAATTTTAGGAATTAAGACCAAAAATGGTCTTTTTTGTTTTAATTTAAGATTAGTAATCTTGGTTTTGTGCGATATAAGTACAATATTAATCTTGGTTTCGTGTTAAATACATATAAAATTAATCTTGGTTTCGTGCAAGTTAGTTGATTTTTTTTAAAACTATGATATAATTTTTATATACTTACAGGAGAAATATATTATGAAAAGAAAAATATATAATGAGTTACTAAAATGGAAAAAAGAAAGCAATGGAAAAAGTGCTCTATTAATTGAGGGAGCTAGACGTGTTGGAAAAAGTTATATTGTTTCCAAATTTGCGAAAGAAAATTATAAATCATATTTATTAATTGATTTCTCAAAAGCCCCAAAAAGTATTTTGGAATTGTTTGATAATTATTTAAATGATCTTGATACATTATTTTTATATTTAAAGGAATTTTATGGAGTGAATTTATATAATAGAGAGTCACTTATTATTTTTGATGAAGTTCAATTTTGTCCTAAAGCAAGAAGTGCAATTAAATTTTTAGTTGATGATGGGAGATATGATTACATTGAAACGGGCTCTTTGATTTCTATTAAAAAAAATGTAAAAAATATTCTTATACCGTCAGAGGAATATCCAATAAAGATGAATCCAATGGATTTTGAAGAATTTTTATGGGCAATGGGAAATGATTCGTTGATGGATTTTATAAGAGATTGTTATACGAATAGAAAACCTGTTGGTGATTTAATGCATAGAAAAATAATGGATTATTTTAAAAAATATTTAATTGTTGGAGGAATGCCCCAAGTAGTTAATGAATATGTTAAGACAAATGATTTTTCAAAGTGTGATGTTATCAAAAGGAATATATTAAATTTATATAGAAATGATATTAGAAAACATGCTGATGAATTAAATTTAAAAGTTGAACAAATTTATGATACTATTCCATCACAATTGCAAAAACACGAAAAAAAATTTAATCTTTCTTCATTGGATGAGAATGCTAGATATAGAAATTATGAAGGTGCTTTTTATTGGTTAAATGATGCTGGTTTAGTTAATATTGCGTATAATACGACAGAGCCAAATATAGGTTTAGGACAAAGAATCGACGATAATTCATTGAAATGTTATTTTTTTGATACTGGATTATTGCTTGCTTTAGTGTTTAATGAAAAAAATATTATTAAAGAAGAAATTTATAAAAAAATATTATTTGATAAGTTATCCTTTAATGAAGGTATGATTATTGAAAATATTATTGCTCAAAGTTTAACATCAGTTGGAAGAAAGCTATATTTTTTCTCCAAATATGATCATGATAATTCAAGTGATACATTGGAAATTGATTTTCTTATTACTAAAGATAATATTACTTCAAAACATAATATAATCCCTATTGAGGTTAAATCTGGAAATAGATATACTTATAATTCTTTAAATAAATTGATTAATAAGTATAAAGATTTTATAGCTGAACCTATAATTATACATACTAATGATTTAAAAAGTGAAAATGGTATTTTGTATTTACCAATTTATATGGCTATACTATTATAATTTAACAAACAAAAACTGATATAAACATTGAACTGACGAACTGAACCCCAAAAGTTGGACAGTTTATAAATAGTTTCTAATTAGAGGATTGTAACCTGTAATTTACAGGAGACAGTCCTTTTAATTTCACTTTAATTCTATCATAATTATAATAATTAATATAGTCATCTATAGCTATAATTAATTCATCTAGTGTTTTATATTTATCTTCTTGGTCGTAGAACATTTCAGTTTTAAGCAGTCCAAAAAAGTTTTCCATCATTCCATTATCCATACTATTTCCCTTTCTAGACATACTTTGTTTTATTCCTTTATTCTTTAATCTTTGCTGATAAGATTGGTGTTGATACTGCCATCCCTGATCTGAATGAAATATTAATCCTTCTAGATTTTTACCGTCAAATGCTTTATTAAGCATATCATTTATCTGCTCTAGATTTGGTGATTTAGAAGTATTATAAGAAATAACTTCACCGTTAAATCCATCTAATATTGGTGATAAATAACATTTTTCTCCTCGAAGATTAAATTCAGTAACATCAGTATACCATTTTTGATTAGGCTTTTCTGCATTAAAATTTCTTTCAATTAAATTATCAGCTATCTTACCAACAGTTCCCTTATAAGAAGAATATTTTCTTTTGTTTCTTTTTAGTGGTTTTAAACCTAATTTAACCATTATTCTATAAACTTTTTTATGATTAACATTATAACCTTGATTTCTAAGTTCTAATGTAATTCTACGATAACCATATCTTTCCTTATTATTAATAAATATTTCTTTTATTTTTTTCATTATTTCTTTGTTTTTATCATCTTTATCTATTTTAGATAAAGTATAATAATATACTGATTTGGCCAAACCAGATACTTTTAGAAGAATCATTAATGGGTATGTTAGCCGAAGTTCACTTACAACACTTACTTTTTCTTCTGTTGTTGATTCTTCCTTGCTTGAACAACGGCTCTCAATTTTTTTGAGTATTCTAGCTCCGCTTTTAAATATAAGTTTTCTTTTTTTAAACGCTCATTTTCTTCTTCAAGTGTTTCGTTCTTTTTAGACTTTATTTCTTTTTTATTCATAGTTGGACGACCTCGCTTCCGTTCAACTATATTATAACCGTTTTCTTTATATTTTTTAACCCAATTTACTAACATTCCATTACTTGGTAATCCTATATCTATTGCTACAGACCAAACTGACTCATTATTTATTAGAACTCTATTTATTGCTTGTTCCTTAATGTATCTAGGATATTCTCTATTTTTACTTTTTCTTAATATATCATAACCATGCCTATCTATTAGTCTAACTAAATAATTTACTCCATTAATAGTTATATTATATTTTTTTGAAACTGAATGTACTGCCATCCCTGATTTTCTGTCGACATATAAATTTATTTTATCTTCATAAGTTAATTTGCTCATATAAAAACCTCGCTTCTTGTGTCCAAGAAACGGGGTTCATATCAATATCACATTTTATAATATCAGTTTTTTCTATTATTTTTGATGTATATCTAATTGTGGATAAGGTATTTCAATGTGATTCTTATCAAACTCTGATTTAATATTTTCCATAAAATACCATTTTGCATTCCAATAATCATTTGTATTTACCCAAACTTTAACAGTATAAATTAATGAACTATCACTCATTTGATTAAGAGCAATAATTACATTTTCCTTATCGATGACATAATCTGACTTTTCTATAATATCAGAAATTACTTTTTTTACTTTTTTAATATCGTCATTATATGAAGTTGAAAATTCTAAATCTAATCTTCTTTTTTCATTAGCGGTATAATTTATAATTGAACTATTTGATAAACTTCCGTTTGGCACTTCAATTAATTTATTATCTGGTGTTTGTAGTGTTGTATAGAATATATTTATACTTTTAACTGTTCCTTCATTATTTAATACTTCAATATAATCACCTTGTTTAAATGGTTTAAATATTATTAGCATTATTCCACCAGCAAAGTTTGACAAACCACCTTGAAGTGCTAGGCCTACTGCTATTCCACAAGAACCTAATATTGTAAAAAATGTTGTTGTCGGTATACCTATAATTGATGCTGCAATAACAAATATTGTAGATTTAATGATTACATTAATAATGTTTATTATAAAGTTTTTTGCAGTAGGTTCTAGTTTTAATAATTTATCTTTTTTAAGATGCTTAATATATAAATTTGTTAATTTAAATCCTATATACATGAATATGATTGCTATTAAAAGATAAATGCTTTTATCATATATTTTTTCTAATATTTCTTGTAATTTTTCCATTTTTGATACTTCCTTTACAAATACTATTTTATCATATATTTAAATTATATTAATAAAAAAATTACACAATATATAAATAGGTGATATTATTTTATATTTTATTTATATTTTTCTTTTATTTTCTATGTTAGGTTATGTTTGGGAGGTGTTTTTGTATTTTATTAAATGTCATAGATTTATTAATAAAGGACAATTACATGGACCATGGTTACCTGTTTATGGTTTTGGTGGATTAATAATTTGTTATTTTATTAGAAATATTACTAATAATGTATTATTATTGTTTTTTATAAATTTAATAGTTTGTGGGTTTGTCGAATATTTTGTTTCTTTTTTAGAAGAAAAAATATGGAATAATAGATGGTGGGATTATTCTAAAAAATTATTTAATATTAATGGACGAGTTTGTTTAGTAAGTTTATTGTTTTTTGGACTAATGGGTACTATTATTTGTTTATGGGGCAATTCTTTAATAAACTCAATTTTTTTAAATATAGATTTAACTATTGTTCTAATTTTAGGTGTTGTTTATTATGATGATTTTATTTATTCACTTTATATACCAAATTATGGTAAATATATTTCTTTTTATTATTAATTTTTTGATATTTCATGTTATGATTATTTTGGAGATGATAAAAATTATGGAAAAATCAGTAGTATATTTTACAAAAGATATTAGTCCTGAAGGATTAATTAAATTATATAAAAAGTTAGGTATTAAACTAGATGGAAAGGTTGCTGTTAAATTACATTCTGGAGAAGAGGGTAATCAAAATTATGTTAAACCAGAATTTGTTAAGCCAATAATTGAATTTGTTAATGGTACAGTTGTTGAGTGTAATACAGCATATGATGGAGCAAGAAATTCGACGGAAAAACATAAAGAATTAATGGAAAGACATGGATGGAGTAAATATTTTGATGTTGATATTATGGATGCTGATGGTGAAATAACATTGGAAGTTCCAAATGGACATATAATTAAGAAAAATTATGTTGGTAGAAATATAAAAAATTATGATTCTATGCTTGTTTTATCTCATTTTAAGGGACATCCTATGGGTGGATTTGGTGGAGCATTAAAACAGTTATCTATTGGTTGTGCTTCAAGTAATGGTAAAAGATATATTCACTGTGTAGGTAAAGAAAATGGTAGTTATGAGGATATGTTTAATGCTCAACAAGATAAATTTATAGAATCAATGGCTGATGCTGCTTCAAGTGTTACAAACTTATTTAAAGATAAAATTGCTTATATTAATATGATGGTAAATTTATCAGTAGATTGTGATTGTTGTCGTGTTGCAGAAGATCCATGTATGAAAGATATAGGGATGCTAGCTAGTTTGGATCCTGTTGCTATTGATCAGGCTTGTATTGATCTAATATATAATTCAAAAGATGAGGGAAGAGACCATTTTGTAGAAAGAGTAGAAAGACAAAATGGTACACATATTTTAGAAGCTGCTGCTAATTTAAATGTAGGTAATAGAGAATACGAACTTATAAACATAGATTAATTTCTATGTTTTTTCGACTTAATTAGGAAATATTTTCATATCATTTATTTTATATTAATATAGGTGATATTAAATGAATTTTAAAAAATTTGTTATTTTGTTATTTTTTACTTTCTTATTCCCACTTGGAATATCTTTGATTGTAGGTAATGATGCTAGTATGCTTGTTAAACCGACTTTATATCCACCTAATATATTATTTCCTATATTGTATGTATTAATGACAATTGGCGTTTATTTGGCATCTAAAGAAGATGACAATGTATATATTATTTATTTTTTACAAGTAGTTGTTAATTCTTTTTGGATTTTAATATTTTTTGGTTTAAAATTACGATTATTAGCGTTTATATGGTTAATATTTTTATTAGTTTTAGTTGTAATTATGAGTTTAAAATTTTACAAAAATAACAGAATTGCAGGTTATTTACAAATACCTTATATAATTTGGATTTTATTTGCTGGATATTTAAATTTATCAATTTATCTCTTAAATCGTTAGAAATTTTTTAGAAAAAATGTTATAATAACATAGGTTTAAAAGATGAAGGGAGTAATATTATGTTTAAAGTTAATGATTATGTTAAATATAAGAATGATGTGTGTGTGATATCAAATATAAAGGAAATTAGAGGCTTTAATTATTATACACTCGCTCCAATTCAAGATACTTCATTAACAGTTAATTTGCCTGTAGATACTAATTTAGTTAAACCATTAATTGGATATGAGGATGCAATTAAGATGATAGATGATTTACCTAATCTAAATGTACTTAATATGACTAATGATAAGGCTTTAGAACAAAGTTATCGAAAACTATTATTATCAGATGAAACCATAGATTTATTTACAATTGTTAAAACTGCTTTTTTAAGAAATAAAAAAAGAAATGATTCAGGTAGAAAGTTAGGTTCTGTTGATACTCATTACTATGAAGAAGCAAGTAAAAAACTATTGCTTGAGTTATCAATTGTTATGCATCTTGATGAAGATAAGATAGAAAATATATTAATTGAGCAAATAACTAAATAAAAAAATTAATTTAGGCAATAATATAAATAAGGTGTATGATGAAGAAGTATTTAATTATTATATTATTGTTTTTTGTTTTTTTTATTGTTTTATTTAATAAAAGAAGTTATGCATATGTTGATTGTACTAATGTGATTGTTAAGCCAGAAGGAGTAACAACTCTTAATTTAAAGAATTATTTAAATAACTTTGAATATAAGGAAATTTATTATGTTTGTTCTTATGATTGTTGCTATAATGTTAAAAATGGTGATAAAGATGATATTGTTAATAATTTAACTAAAATATTAGATAAAACTACTAATGAGGATGATAAGTTGTTTACTAATGTTAATGGATATAATGTTACTAGTATAGGAGTTAATTTGTGTAAATAATTTATTATAAGTTTAGATATTCAATATATTTTTTATAGTTTCTCATTAATTCTTTAACGAATATTGAATAATTTGTTGTGGGGACTAGGAGGTAGATATTATTTCTTGTTCTAGTTAAGGCAACATAGAATAATCTTCTTTCTTCTTCATATGGATAATAATCTGTTTTAACTATTTTGTTAATTATTTTATGATTTTTAAGTTTAGATGGTAAAGAATTGTTGTTGTTTGTTAAATTTATTAAAATAATGTTATCTTCTTCTAAGCCTTTGGATTTATGAATGGTTAGAAATGGTTTATCTTGTACACTAAAAATATCTTTATCTTTGTTGTTACGACCTAGAATTAGATATTTTGTGTCTATAAATTTTACAACTTTTTCGATAGCAGTTTTTTCATTTTTGTAAAAGCATATTTTAATTGGTTTATTGATATTTTTTAAACAGATTGTTTCTTTTTTTATTTGACTTTTATTTTGCATAATAAATGAGTTAGCTACATCTATGATTTCTTTGGGGTTACGATAATTATAATCTAAATTTATAATATTAAGATTATTTACTATTTTGTTGAAATTTAAAAAGATATCTAGATTACAACCTGAAAAACGATATATAGATTGATAGTCATCTCCAACAACAAATATTTTGGCGTTATTTTGTTTAATGATTGCATCTATAAGTTTAAATCTATTTAGAGATGTATCTTGAAATTCATCAATAATTATGTATTTGTAATTTGTTCTAATTTGATTATTATTTATGTTATCAGTTGCAATTTTAATCATATCGTTAAAGTCATATAGATTACTTGATTCTAATTCTTGATTATATATATGATATATTTCTAGGATTATTTTAAAATAAATTTTGTTTATAAAGTGGCTTTTTTGATATAGGTTAAATAAGTAATTGATATTGTTGTAATTAGATTTATAGAGATTAATAAAGGTAAAGATTAGTTTTTTTAAGTTATCTATATCTATTTCATTCAGGATTCTTTTTATTAATTTGTTATTTTTTTTGTTATATTTACCATAGGAACTAAAGTATTCATTGATAATAAATTTTAGATAATATTCATTTGATATTTTTATATTTGGATTATTTATTAAGGTTATTGCTAGTTTATGGAATGTCATGATATCAAGATTGTAGTCTATTTTTCTTTTTAGATCATTAACTGATTCGTTGGTAAAGGAGATTACTAAAAGTTCATTTTCTTTGTATATGTTATTATCAAGTAGATATTTGATTTTATTTACTATGGTAAATGTTTTTCCTGAGCCTGCACCGGCAACTACTAATGTATTTTCTAATGATTTTACTGCTTCTAATTGTTTTTCGTTCATGTTAAATAGAATATATAATTATTAGATGATTGTCAATGGTTTTAAATATGCTGGAATATATATTTTGTATAAAATTTAATTGGTAATAGTGTAAAAACCTTAGTTATCGAGATTATTTGATTGTTATAGTGCCATTTTATGTCGATAACTTAGCATTTCAAAGATATTTAAAAAAACTTATTGATAAAAAATAATTATTTTAATAAATAAAAAAAGAACTTTGATAAGAAAATTTCAAGTTCTTTTTTAATCTAATTTGAATAATTTTTTATCTAAAATTGAGTATAAATAGGTATTAACAGGTTTATTAGTTAAATTATAGATGTAATTTTTATAACCATTTAACTGATTTGTATAGGCTTTATCATCTATATGTTTTAATTTATAATCAATAATATCAATATGATCTTGGTATTCAAGCATTAAATCTATTATACCAGTTTTAGTTTCGTTATCAGTTTCTTCAATAAATTCGTATTCTTTAAAGATATTAGCTTCTTTGATATTTTTAAATAACTCATTATTAAGTAAACTTTTGATTATATCAATTTCATTATTTGTTAGATTATCATAATTTGGATTAATAAAATCAGTTATTTCTAAAAGATAGTGGATGTTAGTACCATACTCCATATTATTTTTTTCTTCTTTAGTAAATAATTTATTTGTAGTTTTAGAAAAATGATTTTCTTCAATTTCTTCTATATTATAGTTATGTTCTATAATTTCAATTTTATCTGATGTTTCTGGTGCAATACTTATATTTTTGTTTATTTTGTAGGAGTTATCTATAATAGGTGTTTCAATATTGGTAATGTAATTAGTTATATGAGGATATATTGAATTTAATATATCTTCAAAACTATTATATTTACTTCTTTTGTAGTTATTTACAACTATTTCACTTGAACCTATTCCTTCATCTTCCTTAAGAGAATCAACAATAATCATTTTTTCTTTACATCTTGTTAAGGCAACATATAATAATCTAATTTTTTCAGATATATCTTCGATTTTAAAATTGTCTTTACTTAATTTTGAGATAAAAGTTTCAATAAATGTTCCATCATAATCGGGAAATATTATTCCATATTTATTATCATATCTTATTTTTGGTTTGATATCTTCGGTACTAAATTTTTTGTAATATCCAGCAAAGTAGCATATTTTATATTCTAAACCTTTAGATTTGTGAATATTTGTTAATGTTACGGAATCGATAGCAATGTGACTGGCACTTATTTTTATTTTATCTTTATTTTCAATTAGATTGTTAAGATAATCATTAACTCCATAAATATCAATACCTATATTATTTAGTTCTTCAAATTTAGTAATTAAATTATTTAGGATAATACTTTTTTCATTAATGTCTCCAACTAATGTTAATTTTTCGTAAATATTTAATTTATCAATAATTTTTATTAAAACATCTTTATTTGATAAATAGTCTAAATCTTTGGCTATAGGTAAAAGTGTTTCATAGATAATGTTTGATTTAATATTATGATTTTTTATAGTCTTATATATTTCATTATCTTTTTGTTCAAATAAATAACTACGAGCAATACTTGCATAATAAAAGTTAGTTTCTGTATCAAATATATTGTTTTTTATTTTAATTAGAAAACCGATTATATTATTTATTAATAAAGTTTCTGAAGAAAATAGAATATCTTCATCTTGATAAATGTGAAGTGGTATTCCAAGATAATCAAATACTTTTTTATAAGTGTTAAAAGCTGATCCACGGTCTAAAAGAATACAAAAGTCACTATATTTACAGTTTCTTATTTGTTTATCAAATACTTCATAATGATTATTTATTTTGTTTTTTATGTCATTTCCAATAATAAAGGCTTCAATTTCTTCTCTAGTATTAGTATTATTTTTTTCATAATTATAGATTTCTAAATCATTATTGTTGTTATTTTTTCCTTCAATATTGAATGTTTGATTTCCAAAAATAAGGTTATGTTCATCTTTATAATTGGCGTTACCTATTTTATTATCCATAATATAATTAAAGATATTGTTAATACTTGATAGTACTTCTTCACGAGATCTAAAGTTTTTATTTAAGTCAATTCTTATTCCTTTGGTGCCATCTTTATATAAATCGTATTTATCTTTAAAAATATTTGGATTGGCGTTTCTAAAGCGATAGATAGATTGTTTAATATCTCCAACCATGTAAACATTGTCATTCTCAATTAAATTAATAAATTCTTCTTCTATATCAGAAGTATCTTGATATTCATCAATCATTATTTCTTTGTAGTGATATTTTAATTCATTTTTAATATTTTCATTTTTTTTAATTAGATTAATTGCAAATTTGCTTATATCATTAAATTCATACGAAGAATTTTCGTTTTTGAAATTATTTATTTTGTTTGTTAGTTCGATAATGATATTGATAATTATTCCGATATTGTCTTTAGTGTTAATCACTTGATTTATTAGAACTTCTTTAGAAAATATTGTACCTTCTTTTATTTCTTTGATGATGCTTGAAATATTTGCTTTTAATTCTTTTCCAAGGGGAGTAGAATTACGATTTATAGTTTTGGGTATATCTAAAGATGACTTGATTTCTTCATAAGTTTTTGCATTTAAAAGTGGTAGTAATCCATTATAATATTTTTCATAGAATGATGAGTCTGTTTCATACTGAATATCTTCTAATAAGCCTTTAATAGTGTTTATTTTATCTAATAAGTTATTTGTATACTCATTAAATAATTTATTTAAATTTTCTTTGCTATAATAGTTATTAACATAGCTTTTTAGATATTCTTCTTTATTAGATAATAGTTCTAATTTGCTGTCTAATGAAAGAATTATATTTTTAATTTGTTTGTCATTTTTATTACAGAAAGAGGTTATTAAATTATTAAATTTTTCATTATTTTCTTGATATTTATGATCAAATATATCATTTAGAATATCTTTTTTTAATTTGTTAATTATACTAGAATCGATAATAGTTAGATTTGCGTCTAAATTAAGCATGTAGTGATATTTTTTTACTAATGCAAGGGTATAAGCATCAAAGTTAGTAATATCAGCAGAATCGATAAGTTTTAATTCGTCTTTTATTTCATCATGCATTTTGATTTTCTTTTTAATTCTTTCTTTCATTTCAAAAGCAGCATTTTTAGTAAATGTTAGAATAAGCATTTCATCAATATGCATGTTGTTGTTCATTAAATTATGAATAACTCTTTCAGATAAAACTTCGGTTTTACCAGAACCGGCACCAGCGGAAACTATAATATTTTTGCCTCTAGTTGTAATTGCTGATAATTGTTCTTTAGTCCAATTCGGCATTTTCGTCATCTCCTTTTGTATCTATGTAAACATTATCTTTTTCAGTATGAAAACAAATAGATGCATATTTACAATTTGGACAGCTTTTATTTGTTTGGTTTAGTATAACTGGTTTTATATCAAAGTTGTTATTCTTTATTTCAGTTATACAATTATTTATTTTTTCAGTTACTAATTTTTCTAATTCTTCAAATTCCTCATTAGACAATATTTTAGCATACTTATAAAATCCATCACTTTTCTTTTTAATTCCTTTAATATACATACTGTTTTCGTAGGTACTATCTATTTCTTCTAATATTTCTTCATTAGATGTGGAGTATCCTTCTAGTTTTAGTGAATTTTCAAATGATTCGTTATCACTTTTATCCATATTAAAATTATATTTTGGTTTTAGAATATGTTCTAGATAAACACCTACTATTTGAGAATCTGGATAAATGGTTTTTACTAAATAAATATAAGTTGGTAATTGTAAATTAAAACCGTATTCACATTCTTTTAGATTAATTTTGGGATTTCCTGTTTTATAATCTATTAAGATAATTTTATTCTGGTATTTTTGAATTTTATCGATGATTCCTACAAATTTAGTTTCATTTATGATTGTTTCAATTTTTCTTTCACATTCTATTTCATTAAATTTTGTAACATTTTGCATACTTAAAATATAAGATATTGCAGTTTTTAATTCTTCTAAAATTTTATTTTGAAATAATAAATTTTCATTTGTTACTTGATAACTATTTGTTTCTAAAAATTCTTGTTTTGCTGCATCAAAGTCAAAGTTATCTTCATATATTTTTGATAATATATAATGACATAATGATCCAATATAAGTATCAAATGTATCTTCGTATGAATTTAGTTTTAACACGTTGTCACAATAGTATTTAAATGGGCATTCATAGAAACTATTCATTTTTGAATAAGACAAATTAAATTCTTCAGTTGCTTCAACTTTGGTGTAAGTATTATTATAATCTTTGTATCTTATATCTGGATAAGTATTTAAAAGAATATCTTGATTATCGTTTTTATTATTGTATTTTAAATAGTTATCTAGCATATTAGTAAGATTATATTTATTAATTTTGTTAGAATATTTACTTATTTCGTTTTCTTTGTAAATAATTTCATAATCATAATCAGTTGCAATAGTTGAAATATTTAGTGGTCCATTATAATTATTTTGACTTGCTGTAATTGTTAGATTATTAATATTTCGAATTACTTTATTTATTATTTCTTTATTAATGTTATTTAATTCAGTTGATGTTTCTAAAAATGCTGGTTTTTCATTATCTGAGATATAATCAACATCTTTATTAATTACAGGAATATATTCACTATTAAAATTTATTATATAAACATTATCATCTTTTTCGACTATATTATTTATGATATCAATTTCATTTATTGCGTTACGTATTTTAGTATTGTTAATTTTAGTTTGTTTTAATTCTTCCTTGATAACATTGTTAATATCTTGATAGTTATCCACAAAATAATATTTATTTAATATGTTGATAATTGCTTTTTTAATTTTATCATCTTTTATTTTAGATAAAAATTCATCAATATTATTTAAGTTATTTAATAATTCTTTTCCTATAAATGTATTATAAAGGGTATTATCGTAATTTAAGTTAATAGGTATACCATAACTTTTAAATATGCGGTCTATTATTAATTTATTATCGTTGTTAATTCCGTAAATATAAGTTTTAGATAAATCTAAATTTTTGGATACTATATCTTCTGCTATATATTCTATTTCACATGAAACATTATCAAATAAGTAAACTTTTGGGTTTATATTTTGATATTCTTTTTCTATAATATTTACTTTTAATTTGTTGTCTTCAATAAGCTTTTTTATAAATTTATTAATATAATCAAAACCATAAAATATTATTTCTTTATCTTTAATAAAAGGTAAAAAGCGATTATTTATTATTAGTAATTTTTTTTCTAATAAATCTTTTTTGATATTTATTAATTCTTGTACTTTAGAAGAATCATTATTATCATTGGTAGTATATTTTAAATTTTTTAATATTTCTTTTGCATTTTGATAGCTTAAGTTTTTGTTGTTCATTAAATATATTATTGATTTTTCATTATAATCGATAGTTAGATTAGTAATAAATTCTTGATCTGTTAATATTTTAACGTTAGATAATTTTGGCAAATTATTAATATATTTAACTACTTTTGTTTTGATATTATTTGGTATTATTAAAATTTTATTATTTAAATCAATGTTTATGTTCATATTATTCCTTTCATGTCTTAATTATATTTTATCATACATTTATATTGATAGTAATTTGTTTATTAAATATTAACTATTTATTTTTTTAATAATTTTAGTTATTTAGTTTGCTTTAAGAAAATTATAGAGGAAGTAGAAAAGGTGAATTATGGTAACTGAATTAGGTGTTAAAGTTAAAATTCTAAGAAAAAATAATGGTGTTAAACAAGAAGTATTAGCAAAATTTTTTGGGCTTAGTAAAGGGCAAATGTGTAATTTGGAAAGTGGTAAAAGAAATTTTAGTTTAGGACAATTGGAAAAAATTTGTGAATATTTTAATATTGATTTATCGTATTTCTTTTTATTGGAAAATAGTGATTCATGTTTGAACATTGCTTCTAAAGTTAAATTGTTATTTGAAAGTAATGAATTAACTCAAAGTGAAAAAGATGAATTTTTTTTAGCAATAATGAAAGCTTATTTGGAATCTAAATAATAATTAATTTTAATTACTACTACTTAGAAAGGACTTTTATGAAATTAAATTATAGAGATGTAACAAGGGAATGGCTAAAAAATTCTTGTCCTAATTCTTATCAGTTAAAAACAAGAAATTATTATGAACATGATGGGATTAGATATTTTGTTGGTGGTAAAAAAGTTGTATTTGATTATACAAATTATGAGAAAGATATTGCTGTATGTCTTGAAAATTCATTTGGTGGAGAAATATATTTATTACCTAAAGTAAATGAGCTTAAAGGTGTAAAAACAGTTGATTATTTATTCCGTAATGAATATTGTGATTTAAAAAAGATGAGTTGTAATGTGATAAGTGAGAAGAGAGCAGTAGATAATGTTGTAAAAAAATCAAAATTTCAAACTGAAAATATAATTTTTGATATAACAAATTCAATATTAAATGAAAATATAATTTTACAATAAATTAAAAGATTATATAGTACTAGTGGAAGAGAGTTGATTAAGCATGTACTAATCGTTAAAAATTTTAATCTAATTAAAGTTTTTATAAAAAAATAAAAAATGAGGCCGTCCCCTCCAAATGGAATGGGAAAAGCCTCAAATGTAATTACAATTACCTTCTATTATATTTTACGAAATTATGTCAAGTATTATTCGTTTAATCTAATTATATGAATTTTAAATACTTTTTCCTTGTTTTAATGTTTGTCTTTGCATTTGTTTAGCGACTCTCAAAATCATTGTATCATCAAAATGCCTTGCTAAGATTTCTGGGTTAACTTCGGATCTTGATGATAAATCTAATAATGACTCAGCTATTACATCATCTGCATTACTTGTAACTTGTAATTTAAACCATTCTTTTTTATCTTCGATTCCACTATTAATTGCGTTTTGGGTATCAAGCTTTTGTAATGCATTTATTTCTAATTTAATGTCGTCTATATTCATATTGTTTTTCTCCTAATCATTATATTTTGAATCTATACCAAAATAACTTTCCATAGTAATCCAGTTACCATTATTGTAAAGTTCTTTTGCTAATTCTTTTCCAACATATCTAATGTGCCATGGTTCATAAATGTATCCTGTTTCGTTTGTTTTGCCTTCTGGATATCTTAATATGTATCCATAAATGTATGCGTTTTTAGCTACCCATTTTCCTTCTGCTGTATCTTTAAATGAATTTGATATAGTATTTAAGTCAAAAGCAAGTCCGGTTTGATGTTCTGATGCTCCTGGTCTTGCAGAAAATGTATCTGCTGCTTTTTTACCATTTCTTTTAATATAGCCGTTATATAAATCATTTTGATAATCGTAAGAACGATAACCACTTTGGGCCCATAAATTTAAACCTAGACTAGCTGCATCACTTTTCATTAGTTTCCATGCTTCATATGCGTCTTTATCAAGTGGGTTTCGATCAAAACCATCTGTTGGTACTGTTTTGTATGGATTAACTGGTTTCCAATCTTTAGTTAATTTGTATGTTTTATTTACTACTAAAACATTATTTATATAATATGCACCATTTCGGTATTCAATTGTGTATCCTTTAGATGTTTTATTTGAAATGCTGCTATTTTGATTTTGTTTACTTGTTGTTTTAATCGTAGTAGTTGTAGTTGTTGCACTTGTTTTTGTAGTTGTCGATGAAGAAGTTGTTGTACTTGTGATTGTGGTAGTAGATTCTGTCTTTTCTTCATTTTTATCTTCAAATGGTTCCTTATTTTTTTCTTCTTGTTTATTATTATCATTTTTGTTATTACAGCATAAGTAAGTGCTTATGCCAATAAGCAAAATATCAATTAGTAAAATTATTATTAATACACTCTTACGATATTTTTTCTTTACTTTTTTTCTATTTTTTATAAAGTAGTAATTTAACACTAATAAAATAAGCAAGATTATAAAAAACATAACTAATTTTATATCCATTTTTATTCTCCATATTCCACATTATTTTCTTTAAGAAAATTAATAATATCGGTACTATTTATAACTATTCCAACTCTTTTAATTAATTCATTATTAACATAAATGTTTTTATTTGATGATAGCATTCCTAGAATTTTTCCTTCTTTATTTAAAACTGGACCACCATTCATTCCAATGTATATTTCATTACTTATTTCAAATTCAGAAATATTTCCATTTTCATCTATTAAATTTCTTGTTACTATTCCTGTTATTGGATATGATGGAAAATTCATTTTCTTATAGGTTAACTCTATGTCATTATTTTCTTTGTTATAAATAAAAGTTTCATATTCTGGGAAAGCAAATCCGATTCCAACAAAATCTTGGCCTTGCACAATTTTACTATTTTCAAATTTAGGAAATTTACTAATTAATAAATTATTATTTGTATTTTTTATTAATGCTAAATTTAAGTATTTGTGAAAAACGATTTCAATATTTGTTATACTTTCAGCTACATCGACAATTTGTATACAGATATTTGTGATGGTTTTATCATTTAAATCATATTTCTTTTCTATCTTTTTAATTTGTTTAGAATTTTTATTTTGCATTTCGGCAAATATAGGGGTAAAAACATCTTTTGTATCAACTGATAAGATAATATTTTCAGCTATTTCTTTAGTTGTAATCATGTCTCCATTTTGATTTACAACTATAATGGTTCCTATATCATTTAAAATATCGTTTACGCCATAATATTTCTTACCAATTATCATTGGTCTAATAAAATTTAAGGCCTCTTTACAAGCTTTTTTGTACATAATTAACCTGTTAATAATTTTTATCTTTAATTATTAGAACTAATCCGTAAAGTTCTAATAAAATAGATAAGACCATTAAAATAATGATATAAATATCACTTATATCTACATATTTATTTATAAATAAAGTTATTAGTAAACCTATTAAACCTTCAAATATTCTAATTAAACCAATTGGCATTTTTCTTTTCATTTTCCCCACCTTAGTAAATTATATCATTAGGAAGCTTAGTTTGTATAGTTAATTATTAAGTTTTCGTCAATTTTTTAAATTTGTAAAATTAATTTTTGATTAAATATTACATATACTTATATTAGGTGATTTTTATGGTTTTAAATTATTTTATATTAAATTTTTTAATAATTTCGACATTGGGAACATTAAATCATTTTTTGTATGCTTGGTTTGGTAAATTAAAGATATTAAAGTTATTTTTTGCTTCTAGTGAAAGTATATTTGAACATATGAAATTAGTGCTTTATCCAAGTATATTAGGTATGTTTTTTTCAATGATATTTTTTAATTATAATAATATTATTTTTTCTTGTAGTGTTGGATTACTTGTTTCAATATTTTTAATTCCTGTTTTATATTATATAAGTTTATTTGTTTTTAAGAAAAATATTGGATTTATTAATATATTAATATTTTTTGTTTCAGTTTTTCTAGGATGTATTAGTAATATATTTATTATTAAAAATAATATTACTTGTAACTTAAATCTAGTTGGTATAATAATTTATTTGATAATGATAATTTATTTTGCATATTATAGTTTTTATCCAAAAAAATATGGTATTTATAAAGAACCATTAAAAAAGAACTCTACTTATTAGTGTTCTCATAATAGTTACGTTCAGCTAGTTCTCTTATAACTTCATCTAAATCATCATAGTCATCTTCTTCTAATATTTCTTCTCCTAGAAAGATAATTGATGATAGGTTTAAATTTTGAAAATCTATTTCATATTTATTAAGAACTTCAATTTGATAATTTGTTAAATATAATTTTTCATTAACTTTAACTAACTTATTTTTATTAAAATCTATATCATTTAATAATTCATTTATGTTATATTCTTTCATTCAAATAACTTAGTTATGTCTATTATTCCTTTTGTTTGTAGATAATAGATTATGCCTCCGATAATTGCTAAAATTAGGGTGCAAACTAGAAAACCAACGAATGTATTTCCTTGGTAAGGTTTATTTTCTCCTGGAACTATTTCTAATTTTTTATTTAATCTATTATTATCCATAACTTTTCTCCTTAAGTTAATTATATATTGCTATTTTATATTTTTCAAATATTATTTAATGTAAAAATTATTGTAAATATACAAAAAGTTTACATTTTATAAATTGATATGTTATAAAAAATATGGTAAAGTTTAGATAGTAGGTGTTGATATGAATATATTAGAAAAATTTAGTAATTTATTATCAAGCAATAATAGTGTTAAAACTGAAATAA
The DNA here is from genome assembly GCA_934090795.1 of uncultured Bacilli bacterium. GTDB lineage: Bacteria > Bacillota_I > Bacilli_A > RF39 > UBA660 > CAG-533. The sequence goes on along the minus strand of CAKOJQ010000007.1, from coordinate 21,446 downwards.
TTAATAATATATGTAATAAATATAGTATTGAATTTCCTTTTAGTATGGATGATTTTATTAAAATTGATAGATCAGATATTAGTAATATATTAAAAGAATATGATCAAGATAATTACAATGAATTATTAGATGCTTTTAATATGAATATGACTGTTATTAAAATGTATAATAGTAATCCATCTAGTATGTTTTTTAAAGAAAAATATGAACAAGCAATTCTTTATATAAATAATTTAGTTATTAATATTAATGCTTATTTTTCTAAGATAAATAGTGATATATCTAATGAGATAAAAGATAAATATAATAAAATTATAACTAAAGATGGAATAAATGATACAATTGCTAATTTAGATGAGTTAGATTCTTTATTAGATTCTTTAAATATTACTTTATATGAAAAAGGAAAGATTAAACAGGAAGTTGGTAAGTCAAATGTAAGACTGGCAATTACTAATACAAAGATAAGTGAAGAAGATAAAAAGTTATTTGAAAAGATAGAGAAAATAATTAAAGATGAATCTAATTTATTAAGAGTCGTTTCAAAAGATATGATAGAGGATTATATAAATGGTAATTTGGAAGAAGATAATCCTGATTTAAGAATGGTTACATTAATTACAGGAATGTATAGTGAAATGAATAAAGCTAAAAATAATTTAGGAAATAGTTCATTATATAACTATAGTATTAAACTTATAAACGAATATATTAATGCTTATGAAAAATTAAAAGAAGAATAAAAGGTAAATTAAATAGAAAGGGGAATATATATGAGTGAGAAAGAATTTATTATTTCGTTATGCAATAAATATATAGAAGATTTAGATAATAATGATAATAATAAAAATGTATCTTATTTTAAGGATGTATTACATCAAATTAATGAAAATTCTTCTTATATGTATGATTTTATAATAGGTATTAGTGAAAATTTAATTTTGGAATTGTTTAAAGATGATGAAGATAAAAAAGAGTTTATATTAGGGTTTAATGATTTAAAGAGTAAGATTATGTCTTTTAATGGTGATAATTCGAGTATTAAATTAACTTCTGATGAAAATAAAATTATAGATAGATTTAAAGAGTTAATAGTTAGATATGTAAATTCAAGTAGTAGTGATTCTGATACTGTTAAAGATTTTATTTTAAGATTGAATAATAATTCTAGTTTGTTAGAAAGTGATTATGACTTGGTTGAAAAATTAATATATTTATATGAAAAAGATAGTACAGATGCATTATTTGAAGAGGCTATGGATTATTTAAATAGATATAATATTTCTTTAATTAGAAAGTTTAGTAAGAAAGCAAAGACTCCTGTTAAGTATACTAAAGTTGGGGAATCTAACTCAAATGAGGATAAGGTTAATGAAGATAATAAGGCAAATCCATTTGAAAATATGGTTAGTTTTGAATATGTTCCTAAAGAAAAATCTAGAGTCAATCGTAAGAAAAAAAATGATAAGTTAAAAGAAGATGAAGGAGTAGATTTTAATAGTCTATTTAGTAAATATAATTTTAATTATGATGAATTACAAACCAATTATAAAAATAAATTAAATAGTTGTGATATAGAAAAACTTGAATCATTTTTAAAATATTTAAATGATAATACTAAATTGAGTGGTATTAATAATAATAGTCGTATTTTAGGACTTCTTTTAACAGAATCAAGTAAAGAAGCTTTCGAATATGTTAATAATGTTTTGATAAACAACTATAGTTTTAGCATAAAAGATTTAGATGATGTATTAAAAAGATATACTGCTATTTATTTAGATGGTGGATTAGATAATTTTAAGAAAAATGCTGAACTATTGACATCATGTGGTGTAAAAGAAATAGCTGCAGAAGTTCTAAATAATGTTGTGTTTTTTAATAATAATTATGATGATAATTATAAAAATTATGTAATTCTTAAGGAATTGGGAATTAACGCTGATGCTATTTTAAAAGATGCTTTAAATGTATTTAGTACTGATTTTGATTTATTATGTAAAAATATAAAAGTACTTGATTCATATGGCTTTGATTTAAGAGATGAAGAAGATTTTAAAAGCTTTAGTGTATTACTAATTTTGGATTTAGCTAAAGCAATAGATATGTTTATAGAAATGGGATATAGTGAGTATATTCATGATAAACCAGAATTAACACTTAGAAATATTAAATCTTTGATTATTAAAAGAATATTGTTTGCTTATAAGAATGGTTTAGATATGTGGGATAATTATAGTGAAAATTGTCCTTATAAAAAGAATGATAAGTATGAAGAAATGATTAAGAATAAGGATGTTCTTGACGAAAAAGAAATAGATTTATTAATTAAAGAGTATCCTATTTTGTCTTTACTTGATTCTGGTATGCGTATTACGACTTTTAATGATCCTTATTTTGGAAGTATTAGAAGAAAAACAGAGTTTGTTTTTGATAATAAGATTGTTTCAAGAATTAAAACGTATAGTATATTTAAATGTTTAATAACAAATGGAGTAAATGAGCAGGAAGCCTTACTTTATGCTTTATCATATAATATGGATTTAAATATGGCTGAATATGAAAGCTTAAAAAAAGTTGTTTATAGAGATAATGAGGTTAGTACATTATGATAGATTATTTAGAAGAATATATTACTTTAGAAGAATTAAAAGTTGTAAAATATAATTTTAGTAGTCAAGATAAGAATAATTTTAATTATTATGAGCAAAATATTAGAGAAGTGCTAGATTATTTGAAGAGTATTGGAGTTGTTAATTTTAAGGATATTTTATTATATAGAAAAGATATTTGTTTAAAGAATTTAGATATTCTTAAAGATGAGATTAATAAGATAAATAAGAATTTAATGGTTTATTTATTTAATAACGATATTTCTAATTTAATAAATTTAAATATTTAAAAATATTTTAGCACTTTTACTTGACAAGTGCTAATTAGAGTGGTATAACTATAATTGTGAAAGGAAGAGTGATTAGATTATGAATATAATCCCAAGAGGTTTTTTCTTCGATGATGATTTAGATGATTTCTTTAAACCAGTTGTAAGAAAAAATGATGTAAAATGTGATATCTATGAGGAGGATGGTATGTACCATGTGGAAATGGATGTACCGGGATACGATAAGAAAGATATTAAATTAGAAGTTAAAGATGGTTATTTGACTGTTAGTGCTTCTAAGGAGAAAAAAGAAAAAGAAACTAAGAAAAATTATATTAGAAAAGAAAGAACAATCGGTTCATTTAGTAGATCCTTTGCTTTAGGTGATATTGATGTTGATAAAATAGATGCTAAATTTGAAAATGGTATCTTAAATATTACTATTCCTAAAGATGAAAAAGTTGAAACTAAGAAAACTATTGAAATTAAATAATTATGAAAGTGCTCGAAAGAGTGCTTTTTTTAGTGAAGTATTTTATTAATATTGATATAGATTTGGTATTAATAATAATGAATGATTAGGCTGTATGTTAACACAGATAATTATTAGAAAATAATAATGATTTTAAAGAAATTATTAATAGAAAAGGGTGTAATTTTGGTAAACTTATAGTATTTATCATTTTATTTTTATTGATGATTGGGTTTGGTGTTGGTTGTTATATTTTTTACAAATTTAATAATTCACCTAAAGTTTTATTTGTTAAAACAATTAGTAAATATACTTTATTAAAGAATGATAGTAATAATTTAATTAATTTTTAAATGATTTAAATTATGATTTAAGTACGGAAATGTAGTTAAGTTTTGAAATTTTTAAAAATTTTGGTTGTATCTATTATTATGGTTGTGATATATTAATGGTGTTATATTTTTAACATTATTAATGGCCTGTTGGTGAAATGGTTAACACATAGCCCTCTCAAGGCTACATTTATGGGTTCGAACCCCATACAGGTCACCAATAAAGTTGATAAAAAGCCTTAATTTAAGGCTTTTTTAAGTTTTTTAATTTAAAATTTATGGTAATTTTTGATATAAAAAGTACCTTTAGTAGGTACTTAAATATTATTTGTGTTTAATTATGTTTAAATGATCTGTATGGTTTATTTCATCTTCAGATATAGGTCTTTGTTCATGATAAGCAAAATGATTTGATTCTGTTATGATATGATTATTGATATCAGTAATTAATTTCCATAATTCTTCTTCTTTTTGCTTATCTTCTTTATTTAGTGCTTCTTTGTATTCTAAAGCAAGTTTATTTCTTATGTCCATATATTTTTTTATTAGTTCTATTCTATATTCTTTTTCATTCATTTGTTTTTTCTCCTTTAAACATATTTTACTATTTTTATAAGTAATAATCACTTAAAATATAAAAGTTTTTACATTAAATTTACGCTTGTTATGCCTTGATTATAGTATTTTTGTGTAATATAATTAACTTGTTTATTAAGGAGGAATTGTATTATGGATTATGAAAAACTTGCTAATTTATTATATCCTGATGTTAATTTAACTATTGAAGATTTAGAAAAAAGATATCCTAAAAGAGATTTAGATGAAAAAGCTGAAGTATGTAGATTTGCACCAAGTCCAACTGGTAGAATGCATATGGGAAATTTATTTGCGTCATTTGTACCAGAAAGATTTGCTCATCAAACTAAGGGTGTATTTATACTAAGAATTGAAGATACTGATGATAAACGTGCTATTGATGATGGTGTTAATTTAATAATAAGTGATTTAAAAGAATATAATTATAGAGTTGATGAAGGACCTATTAATGGTGGAGAGTATGGACCATATATTCAAAGCCAGAGAAAAGATATTTATCATACAGTAGCTAAATATTTGGTTTCTATTGGAAGAGCTTATCCTTGTTTTTGTTCTGAGGATGATTTAAGTCATATGAGAGAAGAACAAGAAGCTTGTAAAGATAGAATTGGTTATTATGGAAAATATGCTAAGTGTCGTAATTTAAGTTATGATGAAGTAAAAGAACATATTGTTAATGGTGATAAATGGGTGCTTAGGTTAAAATCTATGGGTGATTTTAATAAGAAATTTACTTTTAAAGATTTGATTAAAGGTACTATTGAATTACCTGAAAATGATTTAGATCAAGTATTAATTAAGTCTGATGGAGTTCCACCTTATGCTTTTGCTCATGTTTGTGATGACCATTTTATGAGAGTTACAACTGTTACAAGAGATGATTCTTATATTTCATCAGTACCTTACCATTTAGAATTATGGAAGGCTTGTGGATTTGATGCTCCTAAGTTCGCTCATTTGTTACCACTTAATAAAAAAGATGGCGATACTGTTAGAAAACTAAGTAAGAGAAAAGATCCTGAAGCTGCTGTTGCCTTTTATCATGAAAGAGGAATTCCAGTTGAAGCTGTTAAATTGTATTTTGCAACTTTGTTAAATTCTAATTTTGATGGATGGTTTATGCAAAATCAAGATAAGAATTATAATGATTTTATGTTTACATTTAATAAGATGTGTACAAGTGGTGGATCATTATTTGATATTGAAAAATTAATTAATATATCTAAAAATTATTTAAGTAGATTAAGTGCTAAAGAGGTATTTGATAATTTAGATAATTGGTCTAAAGAGTTTGATAAAGATTTTAATGAATTAATTAATAAATATAGAGAATATACAATTAATGTTTTGAATATTGAAAGAGAACAAAAGAAACCAAGAAAGGATTTTGCTTGTTATAGTGAAATAAAAGAAAATATTTGGTATATGTATGATGAATTATTTGATTCTAGTATGGTTAAGTTTGAAGTTAAAAACATAGATGAAATTGGTGATATTTTAAACTCTTATGTTAATAAATATTATGATGAAAATGATTCTAAGGAAGAATGGTTTAATAAAATTAAATTATTATGTGATGAATTTGGTTATATAACTGATATGAAAGCATATAAGGAAAATCCTGATGCATATAAAGGAAGCATAGCTGATATTTCAAATATTATAAGAGTAGCGTTAACTACTAAAACAACTACACCTGATTTATATGAAATAATGAAATTATTAGGTAAAGATAGAGTTATGAAGAGATTAAACAATCTAAAATAGGTTGTTTTTCTTTTGATTTTACAGTGAACAATTTTTAGGATTTATGTAAAATTGTTCAGTCAAGTGAACAAAAATGTTTACTTTTGTAAAATTGTTCACTTTATATTTTTTGTGAAATTTTTGTTTGTTCGATAGACACAAAATTTAATATTTGTTAAAATTGATGTTAGTGAAAATACTTGGAGGTATTGTGTTATGAATGATTTACTTAAAAATTTAAATGATGAACAAATAGAGGCTGTTAAACATAATGAAGGTCCCTGCTTAGTACTAGCTGGGGCAGGATCTGGTAAGACAAAAGTTTTAACTAATCGTATTGCTTATTTAATAGAAAATGGAGTAAGGGATTATAATATTTTAGCTATTACATTTACAAATAAAGCTGCAAAAGAAATGAGAGATAGGGTATATAACTTAGTTGGAGATGTTTCTTCTTTTATTGGAACTTTTCACTCATTAGGATTGAGAATTATTAGAGAAAATTGTGGATATTTAAATTTACCTTCTAATTTTAGTATTATTGATAGTGATGATGTGTTGACTGTTATTAAGAAGATTCTTAAAGATATGAATTTAGATACAAAACAGTATAGTCCTTCTTATATTAGAAATAGAATATCTTTTATTAAGAATCAAATGCTTAGTGAAATGGAACTTGATAAGTTTTTTAATACGCCTATAGATAAAATAGTTGTAGATGTATACTATAAATATAACGAAAGACTTATTGCTAGTGCGGCAGTTGACTTTGATGATTTATTATTAATGCCTGTTAGGTTATTTGAACGTAATAAAGAGATACTTGAACATTATCAAGAAAGATATAAATATATATTAATTGATGAGTATCAGGATACAAATCCAGTTCAGTATAAGTTATCTAAATTACTTGCAAGTAAATATAAAAATATATTTGTTGTTGGTGATATGAATCAAAGTATTTATGCATTTAGACAAGCAGATTATCATAACATAGTTAATTTTGAAAAAGATTATGCTAATGCGAAAACAATTAAGTTAGAACATAATTATAGAAGTACAAATAATATTTTAAATGCGGCTAATGATGTAATAAGTCATAATAAGGAAAGAAAAGATTTGAAGTTATATTCTGATAAAGGTGATGGTCCTAAAATCACTTATTTAAGAAGTTATGATGAAAAGCATGAAATATCTTTAGTTATAGATGAAATTAATAAATTATATTTAGATGGGTATGAACCTAAAGATGTAGCTATACTATATAGAACTAATGCTCAATCAAGAGCTATTGAAGAGGTGTTTGCTTCTAAAGGTATTCCTTATAAAATTTATGGTAGTTATTATTTCTATAATAGAAAAGAAATTAAAGATTTAATATCTTATTTAAAGTTAATATATAACGATAAAGATGAAATTAGTTTAAGAAGAATTATTAATGTACCTAAAAGAGGTATTGGAGATAGTGCTATTAAAGATATTGAACTTAGAGCTAATTTAAATCAGTGTAGTATGTATGATGCACTTGAAAGTAAGAAAGAATTGGAGTTTAAAGATATAATTGAATCTATTAAGAAAACTAGTGAAAATTTATCGTTAACAGAGTTGATTGATGAAGTTCTTGATAAATCAGGAATGAAGAAAGAACTTGAAGATAGTCATTTAATTGAAGATGAAACTAGATTAGAAAACTTAATGGAATTTAAAAGTATTACTGCTTCATATGAAGAGAGAACTGGTTCTGTTAATTTAGGAGATTTTTTAGAAGAAATATCTTTAGTTTCTGATCAAGCTAATCATACGGAAGATGGTAATGTAGTTACTTTAATGACTTTACATAGTGCGAAGGGACTTGAATTTCCAGTTGTGTTTATGGTTGGAATGGAAGAAGGTATTTTTCCTCATAATATGTCTATTATGGAAGATAATATTGAAGAAGAAAGAAGACTTTGCTACGTAGGAATAACTAGAGCAAAGGAAAAACTTTATTTAACAAACGCTAAGAGAAGAATGCTTTATGGTAAAGATCAAATGAATGTACCTTCTAGATTTATTGCAGAAATTAAAGATGATTTACTGGAAAAGAATGAAATAAATAAAGAAGAAAAGATTATTAAAAAGGGTGAAATGTATACTAAAGATAATAGTGATATTGTTAAAGGTAGTATTATTGATCACACTGAATATGGACTTGGGGCTGTAATTGATGTTAGTGGTAGCTTAATAACTGTGGCTTTTAAGTGTGGTGTTAAAAAATTAATGAAGAATCATAAAAGTATTACGAAAGTTAGCTAAATTTGTAGTTAACTTTCTTTATTATTTTTGAAGATATTTTGTTATAATATTTATGAGGTTAATTATGAAAGAAAGATATGATGAATTAATTAAATTAATAGAAAAAGCTAATTATGATTATTATACTTTAGATAATCCTACAGTTACGGATAGAGAGTATGATAACTGGATGAGTGAACTTTTGGATATTGAAGAAAGACATCCGGAAATTAAAAGAAAAGATTCTCCTAGTGAAAAAATTGGTGGAGAAGTAATTAGTGAGTTTAAAAAGGTTGAACATAAAATTGGAATGTTTTCTATTTCTGATGTTTTTAATGAGTCTGAAATAGTTGCATTTGATGAAAGAATTAGAAAAGAATTTCCTAATCCAAGTTATGTTTGTGAACTTAAAATCGATGGGCTAGCAGTATCACTTCAATATGAAAAGGGAATACTTAAAAGAGCTGCAACACGTGGAAATGGATTAGTTGGTGAAGATATTACTCATAATGTAAAAACGATTGGAACTATTCCTTTAAGATTAAATAAACCTGTTGATATAGAAGTTCGTGGGGAAATATATATGCCTCTTAAAGCGTTTAATGAACTTAATGAGAAGAGACTTAAAAATGGTGAGGCTATTTTTCAAAATCCAAGAAATGCGGCAGCGGGATCAATTAGACAACTTGATAGTAGTGTTGCTAAATCAAGAAAGTTAGATGCTTTTTTATATCATGTTCCGGAAACTGATAAGAAGACTCATTATGAAGCTCTTATGGAATTAAAAGAGTTGGGATTTATTGTTAATCCAAATATTAGATTGGTTAAAAATATAGATGAAATATTAGATTATATTAACGAATGGACTGCTAGAAGAGGAGAACTTCCTTATGATATTGATGGTATTGTTATAAAAGTAAACGATATTCATATGCAGAGAGAACTTGGCTTTACAGCTAAATATCCAAGATGGGTAATTGCTTATAAATTTCCAGCAGAAGATGTTAAGACAAGATTAACTGACATTGTATGTACTGTTGGTAGAACTGGTCAAATTACACCAAATGCGGTTTTTGATCCGGTTAAGGTTATGGGGTCTACAATTAGGAGAGCAACTTTACATAATGGCGATTATATAAATTCAAAAAATTTAAAAATTGGCGATAATATATTTGTTCATAAAGCTGGGGATGTTATTCCAGAAGTTGTGGGGCCATGCTTAGAAGATAGAACCGGTAATGAGAGAGAATTTGTAATGCCTGATAAATGTCCGATTTGTGGAACAAGTCTAGTTTTAACTGAGTCTGGTATTGATTTAAAATGTCCAAATGATTTATGCCCGGCGAGAAATATCGAATCTTTAATTCATTTTTGTGATAGAAAAGCGATGAATATTGAAGGTTTGGGTGAAAGAATTATAGAAGACTTTTATAACATGAAATTTATAACTAGTATAATTGATATTTATAATATTAAAGATCGTAAAGAAGAATTAATTGAACTTGAGGGATTTGGAGATAAAAGTGTTAATAAGCTTTTAGATAATATTGAAAAGTCAAAGCAAAATTCTTTAGAAAAATTGTTATTTGCAATCGGTATTAGTGGTATTGGAGAAAAAAATGCGAAGATTCTAGCTAAGAAATTTATGAATATAGATAATTTAATGAACGCTAGTTTAGAGGATTTAACTAATATCAGTGATGTTGGACCGATACTTGCAAACAGTATTTATAATTTCTTTAAGGATGCAGATAATATTAAACTTATTAATGATTTAAAAAATATTGGAATGAATATGAATTATTTAGGTGCTCAAATTAAAGAGAATGAAGAATTATTAAATAAAAGAATTGTAGTAACTGGTACTTTAAAGAAATATACAAGAGATGAAATTCAAAATTTAATTGAGCTAAATGGTGGTTTATGGTCAACTTCTGTAACTAAAAAAACATATGCAGTTATTGTTGGAGAAAATCCTGGTTCTAAATATGATAAAGCTAAGGAATTAAATATTCCAATTTGGACTGAAGAAGATTTTGATAAAATTATAAATTCTTAGTAAATTATGTAAACTAGAAATATATAATAAGATATAGTATAATTAATTTGAGGTGTTATATGGATAATATAAAAAAGTTTTATAAAAATAACCGTATTTATTGTATTTTAATGGGAATAAGTATATTTTGTCTTGCTATTATAGCTGTACTTTGTATAATTTATTTTGTTAATCAAACTAAAAATGATAAGTATGGAGATAGATTAAATGGAATTGAATCAGTTCAAATTACTGAAGATAAGACAAATGAGATGGTTAATTTAATTAAAGAAAATGAATTAGTAGATAACGCTAGTGTTGGTATAAAAGGAAAAATAATTTATATAACTGTTTCATTAAAAGATGGAAAAGTTACTGATGCTCAATCTATTGCAGTTAAATCATTATCTTCTTTAAGCGAAGATGAAAAAGCATTTTACGATATTAATTTTGCTTTTACTAAAAATGATGATGATACTTTTCCTATTATGGGATATAAAAAGAGTGATGCTACTATAATTTCTTGGTCTAGAGTTAATGGTGAAGAGTAATGAAAAAGGCTAAAAAAATTATAATTATTATTGTATCTCTTTTATTAATAGTTGGTGTTGGATGTTTTATATATTTTAATTATTTGTATGATTCCAATAAGTTAAATATTAAAGAAAAAGAGTGGATAAATAATAACGCGAATAAGGTTGTATCATTTGGAATACCTGCTAATATAAATAATTTTAGTAAAAATGGTAGTGGTGTTTTTTATGATTTTACTAGTGACTTAGAAAGTGAATATAAGTTAAATATTAATGATAATACTTATAATACTTTTGATAATAGTTTAGGCTTTTATATAACTAATAAAGAATCTGCTAATGATTTATTGTTTTATAAAGATTTTTATGTTTTAGTAAGTAAAGATGATAAGGTTATTACTAATATTAATAATATTAGATCTGAGAAGATAGGGACGTTAAATGATTATTCTACTGTATTAACAAGTAATACTGATTTTGTTGGAACTATAAGTCTTGCTAACAATAAAGATTCTTTGTTAAGTGATTTTAATGCATCTAATTATAGTTATATATTTATACCTTTAAATGAATATATAGATGAAATTATAAGTAATAATTATAAAGTTGTTTATCAATTTGAAAATATTCCAATTTATTATTATTTACATTTAGGAACAGATAAAACTTTTAATAGTGTTATTACTAAATTTTATAAAGAATGGGAAAATAAATTAGAAGAAAATTATTATAGTCATTTGTTTAATATATATAAGAATGAGCTTTCATTAACTGATTTAGATATTGATTCCTTTACAAAAAATGTTTATAACTTTGGATTTGTAAACAAAACTCCATTTATTGCTGGTAATGGGAATAAAGTTGGAGGTATATTGGCTGAATATTTAAAGGAATTTAGTAAATTAACTGATAGTGAATTTAATTTTATATCATATAAAACTGCTACTGATTTGGATAAGGGTTATAATAATGGAAAATTAGATTTAATATTTAATGATAGTAGTAATAATGATCGAGTTATTAAGACAAATATTAATGAAAAATTCTATATTATTGGTAGTGATAAGGAAGAACTTCTTTATGCGAATTTAAATTTAATTAATGATAAAACTATATGTGTTATTGATAATAGTAATTTAGCTAGTTATTTAGGTAATTATACTAATTTAAAATTAGAAAAAGTTAAAAATGAAGGTAAATTATCTAGATGTGCAAATAAGAATAAATTAGTTGCTGTTGATGCTATCACTTATGATTATTTTAATAATAGTAAAGTTAAAAATTATCATATAGTTTATAGTGGCTATAATAGTGTTAATTATAGTTTTAAATATAAGAATAGTGATGATGCTTTTTCTAAAGTATTTAGTTCATATATTAATACATTAGGTTTTAATAAAATGAAAATTAGAGGTATTACTTCATATAAAAGTGTTAGTGGAACTGTTAGTATTATTACAATGCTTGCTAAGTACATATTAATACTTAGTGGTGTTGGTATATTAGTCGTTGGTGTTATGATTTATTCTAAGAAAAAAGTTAAATTAATTACTAAGATTAAAAAGGATGAAAAATTAAAATTTGTAGATATGTTGACATCTTTAAAAAATAGAAATTATTTAAATGAGAGAATTGAGATATGGAATCAAAACACTATTTATCCTCAGGCTATAATTGTTATTGATTTAAATAATATTAAATATTTAAATGATACTTTTGGTCATGAAGAGGGAGATAAGCAAATAATGGCAGCTGCTAATGTTTTACATCAAAATCAATTAGATAATACTGAAATTATGAGAACTGATGGTAATGAATTTATGATTTATTTAGTTGGTTATAATGAGAAACAAGTTGTGAATTATATTAAAAAATTAGTTAAAGAATTTAATAATTTACCTTATGAATATGGAGCAGCAATTGGTTTTAGTATGATTGTTGATGATTTGAAATTAATAGATGATGCTATTAATGAGGCTTCGCTTCTTATGAGGGAAAATAAAGAAATTGAGTATAGTGAAAATGAAAAACAAAGTTAAGAGTGGATTTAATAATACTTTAACTAGATTTAAGCATTATATTATGAATGTAATTAAGATATTAAAAAAGCCGGAGATGGCCGTATTACCGGGACAACTGGCTTTTTCTATAATATTATCTATTGTTCCTATTATTACACTTATAGGTTATGGAGCGTCTTATTTTAATATTTCAATGGATAATATAATTAATATGGTTAAAAGTAATTTTTCGGAAAATATAGTTAAGATGATTGTTCCTATAATTAGTGGTGATAGTATTGATTTAAATTTAATTATTATGTTGTGTTCAATGTTATATTTTGCATCAAATGGACCTAATTCAATAATTTTTGTTACGAATAGTATTTATGGATTTGAACAAACAAGTTGGATTAAAAGAAGAATTAAAGCAATGGTTATGACTTTCTTAGTTATTGTACTTTATTTATTTATTCTTCTTGTACCGGTTTTTGGTAGTAAGATTATTGATGCAATAGATTATTTTAATATAAAGTCAGTGTTAACTAGTTTACTTGGAATTATGCAAGGACCTATTTCATGGGTGATAATCTTTATTTTTATTAAAGTTATATTTACTATTTCACCTAATAAGAGTATTGATCCTGTTAGAATTAATGTTGGAGCTATATTTACTTCACTTGGTTTTATTGCTGTAACTCATTTCTATAGTTATTATGTTAGCCATTTTGCTAAGTATGATATATTTTATGCAGGATTATCTAGTGTTATGGTTTTACTTTTATGGGTTTATTTTCTAAGTAATATATTAGTTATTGGAATATCACTTACGACTGAAGTTAAAGATGAAGATTTACCAAAAAGTGGAAAGTTAAATTTTTAAATTTAAGACATAATAAGAATGTGCACACGAATATTACTTAGTGCACGATTAAATATTTTATGATATCAATCTAGTATTGTTGTACTAACGATATTGTAAAGTAATATTTGAGATGTACATTTAAATGTGCATCTTTTTTGATAGTTATCGACCAAAATTAGCACTCTGTATGTTAAAAGTGGTCGATAACTTGCATTTTTTAATTATTTATTGTATTCTTTTATTAGGTGATATAATGGATTTAATATATAAAAGAGAAGATTATTTAAAAAAAATTAGAAGTTTTTATAAAGATAATATGATAAAAGTTATAACTGGTATAAGAAGATGTGGCAAGTCTTCATTATTAAAATCTATTATTGAAGAGTTAAAAGGGAATGGAATTAAAGAAAAAGATATTATTTATATTGAACTTGATAAAAAAGAATATAAGAATATTAAGAATCCAAAACAATTAGAAAAAATAATAGATAGTTTAGTAGTCGATAGTGATTTTAAGTATTTATTTATAGATGAGGTACAAAATGTTAAAGGATTTGAAACTGTTGTTAATGCGTATAGGGAAGAAGGAAATTTTTCAATCTTTTTAACTGGATCAAATTCTTACTTGTTATCTGGCGAATTAATCACTAAACTTACTGGAAGATATATTGAATTTGAAATGTTACCTTTAAATTTTCGTGAGTATGTATTAATGAAGAAATTTTTAAATAAAGTTGTTAATGATAATATATATAAAGAATTTGAAGAATTCGTAAGATGTGGTGGCTTTCCGGGATCTTTATATTATGATAATTATGAAGATAAAATGCTATATACTAAAAATGTTATTAATCAAATATTTGAAAAAGATATTAAAAGAAATAAAAAGATTAAAGATAAACAATTATTTGAAGTTGTTCAAAAGTTTGTAATTAATAATTTTGGTTCAAGAATGAGTGTTAGTAGTATATATAATTATTTAACTAAAGATAAAAATATAAAGGTTGATAGAAGAACAATTAAGGGATATATTGATGTGTTAGAACAGGCTAAAATAATTTATGCATGTGATATGTTTGATATAAAATCAAAAGATGTACTTGATGGTGAAAAAAAGTATTATTTGGCAGATACAAGTTTATATTTTATGCTTAACACAGATAATAGAATTAATTATGGACCGGTTTTGGAAAATATATTATTTTCTTATTTTAAAAGTAAGGGATATTTATTAAGTGTTGGTAAAATTGGTAAATTAGAAATTGATTTTATTGTAAGAAAAGGAATAGATAATTATTATTATGTTCAGGTATCTAAAAATATAGATGATGATAGAACTAAAGAGAGAGAATATAAACCTTTTTATGCAATTAAAGAGATGTATCCTAGATATTTATTTGTTTTAGATTTGATTTTTCAAGAAAATATTGATGGAATTAAAAACATTAATTTAGTTGAGTTTATATATAATAATGAGGAATTAGTATAGTTATCGACCAAAATTAGTACTTTGTATGTTAAAATTGGTCGATAACTTGCATTTTTAATAAAATAATAGAATTTATTTAAATTATATGATAGTATTGATATTGAAGGTGGGATAATAATGAAAAGTAAAAAATTAAAATCTATTAATTATGAAAGTAATGATACTAAAGAAATAAAAAGTTTAATTATTATTACTGTGGTAGTTGTTGTTATTGCTGTTGGATTATTTTTCTTAACTAATTATTTAAATAATAAGAAGACAAGTAATAATACAAAAATTGATTATGATACTTGTATAGTTGGTAATATGTTTAATAGACCTTATAATGAATATTATGTATTTTTATATAGTAGTACTGATAAGAATGCTTCTACATATAAAGGTTTAATTACATCATACAAAGATAAAGATGATGCTTTAAAAATATATTATGTTGATATGAATGATAAGTTTAATGCAGCATATTTAAGTGAAGCAAGTAACAAGAAACCAACTGATGTTAATGAGATTAAAATTAAAGAATCAGCATTAATATTAATTAAAGATGGTAAAGTAGAAAAATATTATGAATCTTTAGAAGATTATAAAAATACTTTAAAATAGAACTTAGTGTAAAAACTTAAGTTTTTTTATTTGTTTTTCATAAAAATGTGATATTATGTTATTGTATAGGATATGATAATATGAAAGAGTATTTAAAGAAAACAAAATTTGAATTATGGGAAGTAATGGCAATTACATTATTTTCATCTTTAGTTATGAGTTTTTGTACTGGTTATTTGGTTTATAAGAGTTCTTGCTCACAGATTTCGACTGGTAACAGGGATGATAATTTAGCTGAGTTATATAAAGCATATGATGAGATTAAATCTAATTATTATAGTACTGTAGATTTAGGTGCTTTAGTTGATGCTGGTATTAAAGGAATGTTTAGTTATTTAGGAGATCCTTATACTACTTATTTAGATAAAGATCAAACTGATAATTTAAATAATTCTTTAAGTGGAAGTTATCAAGGAATTGGTGTTAAAATAAGTGTTAATAATGAAGAAAATAAAATGATTATTTCGGAGGTTTATGATAATACACCAGCAAAAAGTGCTGGACTTGCCATAGGAGATATCATTGTAAAAGTTAATGATAATGTTGTTGCTGATATGGAATCTGGTGAAGTAACCAAATTAATTAAAAGTAGTGATGAGGTAAAGTTAGTTGTTAATAGAGATGGTAATGATTTAAATTTTACTCTTAATACTGCTAAGTTAAATAATCCTTCAGTTGATGATAAAATTATTGATGGAGATAATGGTAATAAGATTGGTTATTTAAAAATAAGTAAATTTAATGAAACTGCTTATGAACAATTTTATGAGAAATTAAATAAGATTGAAGTGGATGGCATTAATAGTTTAATAATTGATTTAAGAGATAATACTGGTGGATATTTATCAGCAGCTACTAAAATAAGTGAGATGTTTTTACAAAAAGGAAAGGTTATTTATTCTTTAAATGAACAGTCTTCTACTAAAACAACTTATGATGAAACAGATGATGAAAGAAATTATAAGGTTTATATTTTAGTTAATGGTAATTCGGCTTCTGCATCTGAGATACTTGCTGCTGCTTTAAAAGATAGTTATGGTGCTAAATTAGTTGGCACAACAACTTATGGTAAAGGTAAAGTACAAAAAACAAGTAAATTATCTGATGGAACTATGTATAAATATACGAGCGCTAAATGGTTAACTCCGAGTGGTGAATGTATTGATGGTGTTGGTTTAAAACCGGATATAGAGATTTCTAACGGGGATGAATTATTAAAAGATTTAGTTCTTGAAAAAGCAATAGAAGAAATTCAAAAGTAAAAGGATGCATTTGGTTGTGTTCTTTTTTTGTGATTAATATAAAATTTTATTCATTAGAATATTTTAAAATAAAAACATAAGTGATATAATAACAAACAAGAGCAAGGGTGGTTATAGATGAATACATTAACTTTTAAGAATTATGATTTAAAGCTAGAATTAGTACCGTTTACTAATATAATTGGTGGAATAGCTTCAGGTAAAACTTTTTTATTAAAGACACTTATAAATCAAAGTGATAGCAGTGATGTTTATATAGATGATAAAAATATTAATGAATATGATATAAATTTTTTAAGAAAGAATGTTGCTGCAGTGCTTAATAATTTTATATTTAACACTAATAGAGTAAAAAGTGAACTTGAATATTATCAGAAATGTTTAGGATATGATGATAAAGTAATTAGTAGTAGTATTAAAAAGTTTGTTACATTTTTTAAATTAGATAATATTATAGATAAAGAAATTGGAGAAATTAGTAGAAGTGAAAAGGCTTTTATTAAAATATTATCTTTGTTGATTATTAATCCAAGAGTTATTGGAATTGATGATATGCTTACTTATTTAGATAATAAAGATAAATTAAAAATTGTTAAATATAGTAAAGAGAATAAGATTTCGATTTTAAATGTAACAAGTAATAGTGAAGAACTTTTATTAGGGACTAAAATAGTTGTACTTGATAACTTTCATGCTGTTATGTATGAGGATACTTTAGAGGTTTTGTCTAATGATAAAGTTTTAAGTAAGATTGGTATGAATATGCCTTTTATTGCAGAATTATCAAATAATTTGAATTATTATGATTTATTAAAAGAAAAATATTTTGATATTAATTCTTTAATAGGTAAATTATGGAAGTAATGTTTAGTAATAATCCTAATAATGGGTTTTTTGATATTAAGCAATTTGTTGGGTTTTATGGAGAGATAAGTGATTTAGAAATATTGATTGATAATTTAGATAAAAAAGTTATAAATAAAAAATATAAAGTAAAGAAATATTTAAGTTATAATAAAGATTATTTTGATATTTTAGATTTAGATAAAGAATTTTTAAATAAAAAGATAGATGATTTATCTATGTGTGAATATAAATTAATGTTATTACTTATGGTAATAGAGGATGAACCTATGTTAATAGTTCTTAATTATTTTGATGTTGGATTTAATGGTAAATTTAAAAGAAAAATTATAAAGTTAATTAAACTTATTAGGGCTTCTTTAGGGATAAATTTTGTGGTTATTAGTAATGATGTAGTATTTGTAAATAAGGTTGTTAAACATGTTGTTGTATGTAATAAGAAGATTATTAAGTTTCAAGGGAAGGTTCTTGATGCTATTAAGGAAGGATATATAGAGGAACCACCTATTTATGATTTTATTAAACTGGCTAATGATAAAGGTGCTAATTTGGAATATACATTGGATAGTAAAGATTTATTAAAAGATATATATAGGAGTGTATTTTAATGAAGTATTTTGCTAGTGTTAGTTATGATGGTTCTAAATTTTATGGATTTCAAAAATTAAATAATTATGATACTGTTCAGAAGGAATTAGAAAGAGCACTTGGTATTATAAATAAAAGTTATGTTGCTGTAAAAGGTGCTGGAAGAACTGATAGAGGTGTTCATGCATATAGTCAAGGTGTTAGTTTTGAACTGAATGGATGTATTCCCGCAACAAAGTTAACGAATGTTATTAATAGAGTTTTAAATGATTATGTTCATATAAATTATGTAGAAGAAGTAAGAGATGATTTTCATCCTAGATTTGATGCTGTAAAGAAGAAATACGAATATGTTATTAATTTAGGTGAGTTTGATCCGATAATTAATGATTATGTTTATAATTATAATAACAAATTAGATATAAGAAGGATGAGAAGAGCAAGTAAAGCATTTATTGGTTTTCATTCGTTTAAAGCTTTTACATCTGGTGCAAGAGATAATTATAATAGTGTTATTTATAGTATTAAATTTAAAAAGAAGGATGATTTTTTAACTATTACATTTGTAGGTAAAAGTTTTTATAGGTATATGGTTAGAAATATGGTTGGGGCTTTGATACAGTCTGGTAATAATAAACTTGATAAGAATGACATAAAGATGATGTTAGATAAGGAGAAAGTAAATTGTAAGTATAATACTGCACCTGCTTGTGGATTATATTTAGTTAATGTTTACTATTAAGTTTTGGTATGAATGAATTAGATTTGTTGGATAGTAGTAAAAATGATTATCAGTTGGTTACAGAGCTTAGTAAAATTGTTAGAAGTTATAAAGATAAAAATAAACCTGTTGATAGAAAATTCGTTAATAAAGTTGTGGATGTATGTTTAATTAATAGTGAAATTAATTTAAAAAATGGTTTGATAATTGTTGGTAACTCTAAAGAAATTGAAAATGATTATGAATCTTGTTATTGTGATGATATGATTACATATTCGTCTTTATCTTTAAGAAATTTTTATAAACGGATAGATAATTTTGGAAGTGCATATAATTTTGGCAATCATAATATGCTTTCTTATTATTCTGTAATATGCACTTTAATTCATGAAATGTCTCACGCTAGACAGGATTATATTGTAAATAATCATCCTTATTCATTTGCTGGAATGATTTATTCCTATTGTAGTAATGTTTTTGAAAGTGAGCCACTTTTTTATGATATATACTATGATTGTTTTCCAGATGAAAGAAATGCCTTTTTAAGAGGAAATTACATTGCTAATATGGTAATTAAGCATGTTTATGGCGATAAACTATCACTTTTTTTCAAGAAATTATTTTTTGAAGAATTACTTATTAATTATGACTATGATATGTATCCATTAAAGAGATTTGGTGATGCTTGTAAACAGTTTGGATATGACTATTTTGATAGATTAATTCCTGATGCTGAATTAGCTCATGAAAATTTTTTTGAACGCGTTTGGTGTGGTTATAAGATAACGGAAGAAGAATATAATTATTTACTTGATTTAAGTATTGGTATTTCTTATCCTAAAAATGATGTGGTAAAAGAATATTTAAAAAAATCTTCTATAAAAAGATTAATTTTAGATTATAAAAAGAAATAAATTTATTTATTATAATATTGAAGAAGATTTATTAGAATAATTATTTCGTTTGTTAGATTTATTATTTCTGATATTATTTTTTTAAATAGGTTTATAATATAAATAGACAATAAATTAATATTTTGATATTATTTAGGTGTGATGTAGAATGAATATATTAATTAATGGACATAATATTTATTTAATTTTATTGGTAACTTTTATATGTTGTGTTTTATTAGTGCCTCTTGCTAAAGTTGTTGCAAAACATATTGGAGCAATAGATATGCCTAATGAGAGAAAGGTACATAAAAAACCAATGCCTAGATTAGGGGGTTTAGCAATATATTTAACATTTTTAATTGGTTATATGTTATTTGCACCTATTAATGAACAGATGATTTCAATTCTTATTGGAGGATTTATAATTATTATTCTTGGAATATGTGATGATATTAAACCAATTAGAGCAAGATATAAATTTTTAGTTCAGATAGTAGCTGCTTCTATTGTTGTATTTTATGGTAATATTTATTTACCTAATATAAGTGCACTTGGATTATCTCTAACTTTTGGAAAATGGGGTTATCCTTTAGCTATATTCTTTATTTTGGCTATTATTAACGCAATAAATTTAATTGATGGTATAGATGGATTAGCAACAGGTACTAGTGCAATATTTTTTGTTACTATAACTATAATTGCTGTTCTGCTAGATAGGATTTATGGTTTAGATGTTATTTTATGTGTAATTATGCTTGGTGCTTGTTTAGGATTTTTAATGTATAATAAACCGCCTGCTTCAATATTTTTAGGAGATACGGGTAGTACGTTTTTAGGTTTTATTATTGCTATAATAGCACTTTTAGGTTATAAAACGGCTACATTTACTAGTTTAATTATTCCAATATTTATATTACTTTTACCAATACTTGATACAGTGTTTGCAATGATTAGAAGATACTTAAAAGGAGAAAATATAGGTGAGCCTGATAAAGAACATTTACATCATCAATTACTTAAACTTAATAAGAGTACTACTAAGACAGTATTAATTATGTATGGTATTGATATACTTTGTTCTGTGATAAGTGTTTTATATGCTTTAGGTTATAATTTAACTGCTATAGTTTTATATTTATTATTAATGTCATTTATATTATTTTTGATTTATAAAACTGATATATTATTTAAACATAAGTAGTTAGCTATTGAAGTTGTAAAATAAATGTAGACACATAAAAACGGTCTACATTTTTTGTTATAATAAAATTGGAGGAAGAATATG
>CAKOJQ010000006.1 GCA_934090795.1 uncultured Bacilli bacterium | reverse complement strand
AATCCTTCCTTGGTTCTATATATTTCTATATTACCATAGAAAGGATTTTCACTTTACACAAATTTATTTACAGACTCCATTAAAACAATTTCTAATGATTTTTATTTTGATTATTTTTTAGAGTATATATCTTTTTTAAGGTACTATCATAATATCCAATATTTTTATCAGGCAGACTTGTATATGTTATGTAATCTTCAGGAGTTAAATCTTCTTCACTAGCTAAATATAAAGTTAGTTCTGGATCATTTTTTAATTCGTCTATTATTTCTTTTATATACATTAATTTTGTTTTATTAATTAATTTTAAGCCAGCTTCATTATCGCATTTAGATTCCATAATGATGACCTCCTCTTCCATTTTCTCTAATATATTTTTCAATTTCTTTCTTTATTTCTTCATTAGAATTTATTAAATCTTCTCTACTTTTTGGATCTTGTAATATTTTTTTTACTCTTTGATAATCATTTTCGGTATTTATCTTTCTATTTTCAATCTCAGTGTTATATTTTGTATCTCTAGTTGATTTTTTCATTTTCACTGACATTATATAACAGGTATCAGGACTTAACATACGATAAGAAATTCTTATTTTAAATGCTTTCTTTTCAAAAATATCTGATAATAAACCATTCAATTTTTTATCTTTTGATTCTTGCATGACATCAACATTGTTATTTTCTAAATCATTTAACAAGTCATGTATCTCTGCAAAATACTCTTCTGATACATCTTTTAAATCTCTTAAGAAGAATACATTTCCTAGATTGCTTGTTGCAAATATTAAATGTTTTTGTGGCGTTTTTTCATATTCTTCTATTAATGCATTTTTTTGGTTATATTCTTGTAGTTTTTCCAAACAAATTCTTTTCTTTAAGTTTAATATAGCTAATTCATTATTTACTAATTCTTTGTCTGATGCAGTTTCAGCTAATAAATCTTCATGTTCCCACTCACAAATTTCATCATCTAGTTTAGATATAATCATATTTATTAATTCTTCAAAACTATCACAGGTACTTGATGGCAACAAACTTTTTATATCTTCTTCATTATCTAGGCGGCTAATTGCAATATAGTAACTTTCTCTTAATTCTTCTAATGTGTGATTCATAAATTTGCTCCTAATATATTTCTTTATTCTTTTCTTGATATTCTTTAAATAATTTTAGACATTCTTCATGGTCAAGATTTGTCAGAGTTAATATGTCTTTGTTTTTTCCTTTAATATAGTCATAGATAAATTCATCTCTAAAACCAATATCTGCTGCTTCTTTTAAATTTGTTCCATAATAAACTTCTTTAATATTAGACCAAATTATTGCTGATAGACACATAGGACACGGATAACCTGTTGCATACAAGATGCACCCTGATAAATCATGAGTATTAAGTACTTTACTGGCTTTTCTAATAGCGTTTATTTCAGCATGTGCTGTAGGATCATTATCTTTTAATACAGTATTAGATGCTATAGCGATAATTTTATTATCTTTGGTAATCATTGCACCAAATGGGCCACCATAATTTAAATTCATTGTCTTTCTTGCTTCTTCAATTGCTTCTTTCATATTCTTCAACTACTTTCATTTTTATTTTAACATTTAAGGAATAAAAAAAGAATGCTTCTATACATTCTTTTGACTACTTAACTTGATTCATTACTTCTTCAGCAAAGTTATCGTTTCTCTTTTCCATACCTTCGCCTACTTCGTATCTAATCATAGATTTAACTTCGCCACCATTATTTTTAACATAAGTAGCTACATCAATATCTCCATTTTTAATGAAGCTTTGAGATACTAAACAAATTTCTTTAAAGAATTTCTTTAATCTTCCTTCAACCATTTTTTCAGCTATTTCTGCTGGTTTTCCTTCGTTCATAGCTTGTTCTTTAAAAATTGCTCTTTCTTTTTCAACTCTATCCGTTGGGATTTCATCTTCTCTAACAAATTCAGGTTTCATAGCTGCTGCTTGCATTGCAACGTCTTTGGCAACTTCTTCGTTTGCTCCAGTAAGTACAGTAAGTACAGCAATTTTTCCACCCATATGTAAGTAGCTTCCAAATGTTTCATCATCTGTTTTTTCTACAACTTCAATTCTTCTTAAAGATAATTTTTCACCAATTTTAGCAGTTTTAGCAATAATTAAATCTTTAATAGTTCCTTCTTCACAAGGAAGTTCTAAGGCTTCTTCAACAGTTTTAGCATTACTATTTAAAATAGCATTAC
This sequence comes from uncultured Bacilli bacterium, assembly GCA_934090795.1. Lineage (GTDB taxonomy): Bacteria > Bacillota_I > Bacilli_A > RF39 > UBA660 > CAG-533. The sequence continues at coordinate 74,727 of CAKOJQ010000006.1, read as the reverse complement.
CAATTGTATCTAACATAGATGTAAATTCTTCATTTTTACTAACAAAGTCTGTTTCACTATTAACTTCTAATATAACAGCTTTGTTACCATTAATATATACATTAGCAAGTCCTTCAGCAGCAATTCTTGATTCTTTTTTAGCTGCTTTAGCAATTCCTTTTTCTCTTAAATAATCGATTGCAGCATTAATATCTCCATTTGTTTCAGATAATGCTTTTTTACAATCCATCATTCCAGCACCTGTTTTAGCTCTTAATTCAGCTACAGTTTTAGCATCTACCATTATTATTTCCTCCTATTTTAAAGCTTGTAATAATTCTTCTTTTTTCATTGAAGAATATCCTTTAACTCCTCTTTTTTTAGCTAACTCTTTTAATTCAGTTAAAGTTTTAATAGTTAAATCTTCATCTTCAGTTTGTTTTTCTTCTTTGATTTCTGCTTTTGTTTTTTCATTATCTAATGATTCAACAAATACTTCTTTTACAGTTTTAGCAGATTTTCCATCTTTTTTAGGTTTTTCTTCTTCAGTTACATAGTCAACTAATTCTAAACCTCTTGCTTCACAAATAGCGTTTGTTAATACTCCTAACATAACTTTTACACTTCTTACAGCATCATCGTTACCTGGAATTACATAATCAACGTCATCTGGATCACAGTTTGTATCTACAACTCCAAATACAGGAATATTTAATTTTCTTGCTTCACGAATTGCATTAATTTCCTTCTTAGGATCTACAATAATTAAAGCACTTGGTAATTTTTCCATATTACGAATACCACATAATACTTTATTTAATTTATCATATTCCTTTTTAAGACCGATAACTTCTTTCTTAGGTAACATTTCAAATGTTCCATCAGCTTCCATTTTTTCGATTTCTTCTAATCTCTTAATTCTCTTTCTAATTGTTCTAAAGTTAGTTAATGTTCCACCTAACCATCTTTCAATTACATAATAAGAATTACTTCTTTCTGCTTCTTCTTTTGCAGCCTCATTTGCTTGTTTTTTTGTTCCTACAAATAAGAAAGTTCCACCATTTTCAGCAATTTTCTTAATTTCAGCATAAGCACTTTCAATACATGCAGCTGTTTTTTCTAAATCGATAATATAAATATCATCTCTTGCTGTAAAAATGTATTCCTTCATTTTAGGATTCCATCTTTTTGTTTGATGTCCAAAATGAACACCAGCTTCTAATAAGTAGCTCATTGATACTACTGCCATTTAAATCATTCCTTTCGTTATTTACCCTCAAACTTCTTCCTTTGTTATCAACCCATGGCCACTAGATAACTCAGTCTGTTTAAGTACATTTTTTCGGCTTTTTAGCCATTTATATATTATCAAATTAATATCTCTATTTCAAGTTATTTTTGATCTTTTTTCATATATTTTTTTAGTTCTTTTTCTACTCTAGCTTTAATTAATAAAAGTCTTTCTTTCGGATTCATGAAATTAGGGAAAGCTTCTACTAAACGTTTATATAATATATTCTTATTAATAAGTATATCTTTAACTTTTTTAGTTATTTCTTCTGTTCCATCTTTTTCTACTGTTTTAAGAGTTCCTTTAAACCCAAACATGATAGTTAAAGAAATAATATTATCTATTAAATAAATTACAAATAAGATAATTGCCACTATTTTTATTGTTTCAAAGTTAAATAAATTTAGTAAATATTCAAATATAGGATTAATTACACATATTACTAAGGTTCCTAATATTCCAAAAGGAATCATTGTTTCAGCACATATACGACCATTTAAATTAAATTTTCTAGTTGAATAATCCCACCATCTTGCTTTAAATATTTTTTCCATAAAATAACTGGTAAAATATTCAAGTAGTGAACAAATAAATATTGCATTTACAAATAGCACTAAAGGATTATCTTTATATCTACTTAATGTTAAAATCATTAAAAGACAACCATGCCCATAAATAGGACATATTGGGCCAACTAAAAATCCTCTATTTATAAATTTATGTTTTTCAATTAATTTTCCTATTACTTCAATAAGCCATCCTATAAAAGAATAAATTAAAAATAATAGAAAGTAATAATAAATTTCATTCATATTCTATATCCTCCATAATATGATTTTACAAGATAATATATAAAAAATAAAGAAAAAAAGAACCATTTTAGTTAGATGATGGTTCTAATTCTATTGGTACTTCAATTTTAAATGTTGCACTAAATTCTTTTCCTTGATCTTCATTTTGAGGAGAATTAGTACCTTCCAAATTAAAGGTTACACGGTATTTTTGAGTTGTTTTCTTTGCTATTCTAACGTTTTGAGCAATGTATGTATTTGTTCTAGGTGCAACATGGTAGCCTAGACTTGGTGCTCCATTTGTTCCGTCTACTTTATATTTAAAGTTATTAGTTATAAATGTATTATATCTAACTATCATTAAAATAGAATAAGTTAAATCAACATTGGATAAGTTTTCAACGGTAAACGTTTTATATGGTTTAATATCCGAATTATAATTTGGTTGATCATCAGGCATGATTCCTTCAATACTTAATGTTTCTCCATCTATAAAATTAAGAATTAAAGATGCTGTTTCTTGACTAGTATCAGGGGTTCCGGTAGTTGTTGATGAACCGTTATGTTTTCCTCCACCATTTGGTGAATCTATTATGTTTGTATCTGCTTTACCATCTCCATCGGTATCACACATAACATCACATTTACCATCGCCATCGATGTCTAGGTTCAAATCAGGTATTCCGTCATTATCTGTATCAATATCTAAATCAGGAGTTCCATCTCCATCTAAATCGATATTTAAGTCTGGCCATCCATCGCCATTGGTATCACAATTTATTTTACATACAGTATTTTTATCAGTTGCATCATTAATTAGATTATAATCCGGTTTACCATCATTATCATAGTCAATATTAAATACACCTTTACGATTACCTTTATAATCAATATTTAAATTTGGTTTTTTATCTCTATCGGTATCAATATTTATATCGGCTTTTTTATCACCATTAATATCAATATTAATATCAGCTATTCCATCGCCATCGATATCTTTATTTAAATCTTTAATACTCCAGTAATATACTCCGGCATATGTTGCACCTACTATTGAAAATAGTAAGGCCCAAAATGCGACTATTATAATTCCAAGTCCAACACCTTTTTTAGGAACAACTTCAAATTTTAATTTTAATTTTTCTTTAGACACTTTCAAACTATATGGTAAATAAGTATAATCATCACCGCTTGTTAAGGTTAAAGATATAACTTTCATTACATGTTTACGATTTACTTTTAAACTATCTTTATAAATATCTTCTAAAATCTTTTTTATTTCATCATATTGTTCTTTATCACTTAATAAATTAAATTTGGTTAAATCTAGTTCTTTACCTGGAAAATTTTTGATAGGGTTTATATTTTTTGGTTCTGTTTTTTTATTTTCTTTTGTCATTTTAACCTCCTTTATTTAAATAAGTTTGTTGCTTTACTAAATCTTGAATTATGACTATCTATAAAGCTCTTATAAGCTTTTCTAGCATTATCTTTTTCAATATTTTTAAACGCAGTTGCTGCATTTATTTTATTTTCTAATTTTTTTCTTAATTCTTTTTCATCGATATCGAATTTACTAGCATATTCAAATACAGTTTCTACTATATCGATATTTTGAAGAGGCATTACACTTCCTCTTTTTGAAATTGTATCATTTAAAATGCAATAGTTTAGAAATGATGTTAAATCTAGGTTATGTTTCATTGAAGGAGTTGATAAATCTGTTTGTTCGTTTTTTTCTTTAACTGGACTATTTACTTCAAAATCTTCAATTGTTTCCCATAAATGTAGGGCAGTTACAAAGTTGTAATCTTTTAAAATAACATTTGTTTTTCTTATTGGACTTCTAACAACTGTTGCACCTTTCATCATTTTCATAAATTTACTAGACATAAAATCTTCTAAAACATCTTGAATATGTTTAATTTTTTCTTCACGAGATTTTAACTCTTCCTCGCTTGTTGTCATTTCCTGTTCTTCTTTAGCTGTAATTTCTAATTTAACTACGACATCTTGATTATTATATTTGGTTTTAGAATCGTAATTAAGTTTTTTTTCATTAGTATTTTCTTCTGACTGTTCTTTATAGGTAAGTTGTTCTTCAACAAAACGATTTAAAGTAGTAATAAGGGTATAAATAAATCTATTTTCGTATAGATCGATAGTTTCTTCTTTAAAGATATTAAGTAATTTTATTGGTTTAACAAATCCATCATCATCTACTTCTTGAATATAATTAGTATGAACTGCTAAATCTTTAATTGATTCTAGGGATATCTTTTTAGTTTTTTCAATTCTAACTACATCTTCTTCGGAAACGATAAATCTACGAGGATTCCTGATGATATTATCAATAGCAGGAATTGCCTCTTCAATTACATCTACCCAAGAATAATCTATTTCAATTTTATGGATATTATGATTTGCTGTAAATGTTGAAGTTGTTTCTTTTATGTATTTATCAGCATCCTCTTGAGGTAAATCTTGTACTAAAAGTCCAATTTCATTGTTCATAAATTATCCTTCTTTCTATTTTTTACATTTGTTTCTTTAATCTATCTAAGAATTCTTTACATTCCTTCATAACATCTTGTCCAAATGTTTCATCTAAGAATGATTTAAATCCATCAATTTCGCCTCTAATATAAGCTAGGTTTAATTGATTAAATTTTCTTAATATTTTATTAGCTATTAGATAATCAACTGCAACCATTTCATCGCCACCACAGGCAACAAATACGGGTACATAATCTTTAATTTGTTTTAAAATACGGTTACCAAAAGCCATTCTAAAATGATTAATTACATAATTATCCATTTTTTCAATTTTATTTAGAACATCTTCTGATAGTGGATGATCTACCCAAGCTTTTTTAAATAAGCTCATGAAGTAATCAGCAGTTATATCAAGTGGTTCTGTATCAGGTGCTTCAAATGGTACACTCTTGTTATCAATGTTAATTGGTAAGGCACGGTCGTAAACTTTATCAGTTACCATAAATGTTGAGTCATCGTTATTGATAGTACCACAATACCACATGTTATTTGGAATTCTAAATCTTCCTTCTTCTAATAATTTTGGATCGTTAGGCCAAGCATTTGGAACTAAACTTATAATCCATTCATCAGTTGATGGAAGTTCTAATACTGAAAGCATTTCAGCAAAATAATATTCAACACGAGAGATATTCATTTCATCTAACACTGTTAAATAAATTTGAGGATTGTATCTTGCTTCATACATTTTAGCAAGAACTTGAGTTTCATTAAATCTTTTGGTAAATTCGTTAAAATAACCATAAATTTCAGTACTATCTCTCCATGAAGGTTGAACTGATGCGATTGTACTTTCATTTTTAACAAAGTATCCCCAAGCATAGGCTAAACTTGTTTTACCTGTACCAGAAATACCTTGTAAGATAATTAATCTATTTGATGCAAAAGCACTTACGAATAATCTAATTAAATTAATATCATAATATAAATGTAATTTACTAGCAGCATAATTTCTAAATTGTTCACATAAAGCATCTAATTCAATTGTTTCATGCCAATCTGGTTTAACATAATTTGCATATTCTTCATCAATTTTAGTTAACTTATAGAATCTGCTATCACTTACTTTAGTAATAACATTACCATTTTCATCATACTCTACTTCATCGTTATTAGCGGCATTTGCCATTTCTTTGTATCGATCATTTTCAGCACGAAGTTTAGCAACATCATTATTTAAACTTTCAATTTCATCAACTAATGTTTCTTGATGATGAACATTATGTCTAAATTTAATTAATCTCTTAATTAAACGATATAATAAGAAACCAATTATACCAAATAAAACTAATAAACTTAATATAGAAATAATTATAATAAAAGGACTAACCCCATTATATTTATTAATAATATCTATGTAATTGGCTATATTAAAAATTCTTATTAATGCATTACCTATTCCTTTAAATAAATCCCATATTCCACCTATTAAAGGTTCCATGAATTCAAGAAAAAAATCACTATTTGTACTTACGCTCATATTAATTCTCCTAACTTTCTTCTGCAATATTACGGTCTAGCACTAAACCATCAAATGCTTCTATTATAATTTCAATCTTTTCTTTTTGCTTTTTATCAATTAATTCTTTATGTTCTATATAGAAATCTTTACTTATTAAGTATCTTTCATTATTATCTATATCTTTTACTTTAGTATTTTTACTAGCATAGATATAATAATTTAATTTGCTCTTTTTTAGTTTAAATAAAATAATTTCATCAATATCATCATAATTAATTAATAACATTATTCGATTTTTTAAATATTTATTTTTATTTAGATTTTTTATTTTATTAAAATATGTATCATCTAGTAAGAATTTCTTTTTTATAGGTATAAAAAATACTTTATTAAATTTTCTTACTGATAATAATTTCATTAATGTTACAACTACTAATTCTGCACTAATGATAGTAAATTTATTATCATAACCATCTTTATTAAAAATGTAATTTACTGCCCCACTATTTATATCTTTTAGTCCAGGAACCGAATAATTATACTGAGTTATGTAATAATTATTTTCTTTAGATATATCAATATATTTATTAAAGGAAATATTACTATTTAATAGTTCGTATATTTTTCTTTCTTTTCTTACATTAGTTTTAATAAGTTCTAATAATATATTAGTATTCTTTTTACCATCATCTATTATATGTACAAAGGTTGTTTTATTAAATTTTTCTAAATAATTTACAAGGATTGTTTTATAATTTACTTTATTGATTGTATAAGGACTAGTTGAAATATCTATGTTATTAGCTATATATATAACTATTGCACAAAGAATTATTTCTTTTTCATAGGCTTTAATTTCAAACGCTCTTTCTTTATCAATAAAATAAGTTATTACACTATCAAGTTCACGGTCGATGTTATATTTTAATATTTCTTTGTTATTAATAAAACATCTAACTAAATCTTTATCAACTGGGATAGTTATTTTATTAAAGTAATCATTTATTATGTAATTTAAACTATCTTCAGTATCTTTTTTCTTATGCCATAATTTGTTTTTATCAATTCCTAGTATTTTTGATAGTAAGATTGAATACTGATATACAGTTTTAATCTTATATTTAAAGTAATCTTCATAATTATCAATATTCACAAAATCACTACTTTCTATTCTATTAAAAATTATAACAAAGAAGATTTATAAGTTCAAGATATTTGGGTGCAAAAAAACTAGTCAAATTTAAATTTATGACTAGTTTTATTTTTTTATTTTATTATTAAATGATCATCTTTAACGTCTATGTTAACTGTCTCACCAAATTTAATATTATCGTTTATTATTTCGGTAGCAAGCAAGGTTTCTAAATTTCTTGAAACAAATCTTTTTATTGGTCTAGCACCATATTTTTCATCATAAGAATTATTGATAATATAATCTTTAGCAGTACTTGTTAAATTAAGTTTTATTTTTTTATCATCTAAACGTTTTTCAATATCGATTATAATTTTATCCAATATTTCATAAACAGTCTTTTTATCAAGTGATTTAAACATAATTATTTCATCTATACGGTTGATAAACTCAGGTTTAAATGTTCTCTTTAATTCATCCATTACTAATTTATCTTTATCTGGAACGTTTTCTAAAATAAATTCACTACCTAAATTTGATGTCATTATAATGATAGTATTTTTAAAATCTACGGTTCTTCCTTGAGAATCAGTGATTCGTCCATCATCTAAGATTTGTAATAGAATGTTAAAGACATCTTTATGAGCTTTTTCGATTTCATCAAATAGGACAATACTATAAGGATTACGTCTTACTGCTTCAGTTAATTGACCACCTTCATCGTATCCAACGTATCCTGGAGGCGCTCCAACTAAACGTGATACTGAATGACTTTCCATATATTCACTCATATCGATACGAATAATATGTCTTTCATCATCAAATAATTCGTAGGCAAGTGTTTTAGCAACTTCAGTTTTACCAACACCAGTTGGACCTAAGAAAATAAATGAACCTATTGGTCTATTTGGATCTTTGATTCCAGCTCTTGAACGGATTATTGCTTCACTTACTAATTTTAATGCTTCATCTTGACCTTTAACACGTTTTTTCATGTTTTCTTCTAAATGAATTATTTTTTCTCTTTCTCCACCAACTAATTTACTTATTGGAATTTTAGTCCAATTAGAAATTATTTTAGCGATGTCTTCTTCGTCAACTGTATCTGATAAGATTTCATTCTTATTTTGTTTATTTAATTCTTCTAATTCTTTTTCAAGTTTAGGAATAGTTCCATGTCTTAATCTAGCGGCTGTTTCTAAATCATAGGTGTTTTCGGCTTGTTCTAGTTTAAAGTTAGCACGAGAGATTTCTTCTTTTTTAGATTTAATTTGATCGTTAATAGATTTTTCTCTTTCCCAATCATTTCTTAGACGAGATTCATCTTCTTTTAATTTAACTAAATCATTATCTATTTCTTCTACTCTCTTTTTGCTTAACTCATCTTTTTCTTTCTTTAAAGCTTGTTTCTCAATTTCTAGACGCATAATTTTTCTGGTTAATGTATCTAATTCAGTTGGAACAGAGTCCATTTGAACTTTAATTGTAGCACAGGCTTCATCAATTAAATCAATGGCTTTATCTGGTAAGAAACGATCCGTTATATATCTATTTGAAAGATTAGCAGCAGCTATAAGTGCTCTATCTTTAATATTAACTCCATGATGAACTTCAAATCTTTCTTTTAGTCCACGAAGGATGGTAATTGTATCTAAAACGCTTGGTTCTTGTACAATAACTTTTTGGAAACGTCTTTCTAAGGCACCATCTTTTTCAATATATTTACGATATTCGTTTAAGGTTGTAGCACCTATACATAATATTTCGCCTCTAGCAAGCATTGGTTTTAGCATGTTACCAGCATCCATTGCTCCTTCTAGGGCACCGGCTCCAACAATCATGTGTATTTCATCGATAAATAAGATTATTTCACCATTAGAATCTTTAATTTCTTTTAAGACAGCTTTTAATCTTTCTTCAAATTCACCACGATATTTAGCACCGGCAATTAAGGCTCCCATATCTAATTCCCATATTGTTTTATTTTTTAAACTGTTTGGCACATCGCCTTTTACAATTCTTTGGGCAAGTCCTTCAACGATAGCAGTTTTACCAACACCTGGCTCACCAATTAATACTGGATTGTTTTTTGTTTTGCGAGACAAAATTCTAGTTATACTTCGAACTTCTTCATCTCTTCCGATAACAGGATCAACTTTACCATCTTTAACAGCTTTGGTTATATCTCTACCATATTTTTCTAAGGGATTTTGTAAACTTTCCCCAAATGAATTTTCCATATTCATATATACCCCTCCTTTTTAATTATGTATATTTTCCATATACATTATGTATTATAACACTTTTTTAGCACTTGTCAAGTATGAGTGCTAAAATAAGACAAAAAATTAATAATTTTATTTAACAAAATTATTAACTAACTTTAGATAAAAATTATTTAATTTTTCGGATATATTATCTACCCTTTTAGATATAAATTTATTATAAAATAACTCCAATGTTAATTTTCTTATTTCTTCAACAATTAGGCAAACTATAAAAGTTAATAAAACTGAAATAAGCATATGGATGATTAAATAATATGAAGAAACATAATTATAATTATTAAAAATATTTTTCCATAAGTAGCTTCTCATAATTGGTGTTTCGGATAATAGATATACTCCAAAAACACAGCTTGATACATTATTGATAATTTTATTGGAAAACTCTTTGTTACTCTTAAAGATATTAAATAGTGATACTGAAATCATGATTACTATAAAAGAATTACGACTGTATAAATAATCAATAAATCTAATACCTATATTATTATTTAGATATTCTAAACCAATAGTTGATAGAATTAATATGAGCAGGGATATAATAAATAGTTTTACTGATTTATTTTTATTTAAATAATTGTCTTTATATTTTCCATAGTAAGCACCAATTAAGTATATAATTATTAATTGGATTAATTCATTGAAATTATATAGCTGACCAGTGATAAAATTTAGAACCGAAAACACTATGAGACTTAATGATATTAATTTTATAAGATCTTTTTTATTTAAATTATTTATCATCACATTAATGTATGGATGAAATAGATAAATGATAAAGTAGACGCTGGCAAACCAATATTCTTCAAAAGTGATTGGAAAAAAGCTTTTGATAAATGTTTTATAAGAAAATGGTTCTAAATTTAATAATACAAATAAGATATAAACTCCAACTGAATAAAAAATTATTTGGAGCCATAATTTAAGTAATTTGCTTAATTTAACTTTGGAACTATTTATTAAATAATAACCAGTAATTAATATAAATAATTCACTACCTATATTACCTAATGTCATCATTTGTAATAAGATTTTATTTATTCCGAAAGATAATTCCTTAACATTAGTAACATTATGAACACTATAATGACTTATAACTATTAATAATATCGCTATTATTCTTAAAATCTCAATATTAGTATTTCTTTTGGTATTAACTACTACTTTTTTCATAAAAATCACACCCTAATATAAATATAACATAATTTTAGCAAAATAAAAAACTAATTACTCTGATAAAATAATTAGTCCTAGTTTTTAGAATAATCACAAACTTGAATAATAAATTTCTTTTAAAAATCATTATTTAGTTATTACAAGAATATTATCAGTATTCATGGCGATTACTTATCTTTTGAAGTTTTCTTTCTTCTTAACTATAGTTATATCTAGCGTAGATAAGATTGCTTACTTTCTTGCAATTTCTTTACTACCCAAAGCACACCCCGAATTAATTAATATTTATTAATTATTATAGCTTTCACAAACTTACTTTGTAAAAAATAATTAATAATATTTTTTATGCATATTTTAAACTTTAATTAAAATATGCAAAATCATTAATTATGAACATGCTTCCTATCTTCTAGATATTATTATTATATGCAATATTTTTTTATTTATCAATACATTTTATGAAATTTTTGTTAATTTTTCTAAAATTATTTGATAATTGTCTAATCTTTTTTGAACTTGACCTTTAATTTTTACTATATCCCCTATTTTTAGTTCGTTTAAGTATGATGTTTTTTTAGGAAAAACGGTACATGAAATCTTTCCTGTATCATCTGATAAATCTAAAAAGGCCATATTTTCTCCTTTTTTGGTTTTAATTGATTTTATATTTTCTATTAGAACAGTAACTTCAATAAATTTATCAAAATATTTTGGGAGATCTTTTGATTTGGGACAAATATACTTACTAGATGGATGATTAGAAATATAAAAACCATATAATTCGTACTCTTTTTGCATCAGTAATGTTTTATCATATTCAGGGAATGTTTCTATAACAGGTTTATTAATTAATGTTTTATCTAATTCATTTATTAATTCAGAATAGATTAACGCTGAACTTATATTGTTAATTAAGGTTTGTTTGGTTTCATGAAAAAAATCTAAAGCCCCAGCATATATTAAATTTTCGATTATTCCTTGTTTTAATTTTAAGTGATAAATAGAACTTATGAAATCATAGAAGTCATTGTATGGAGCATTTTTTGATATTTCTAGTGCGATATCTTTGGTTATATCTTTAATAGAAGTTAATGGCATTATAACTCCATCATTAAATATATATTTATCCGTACTTAAATTAATTGATGGCTTAATTACTTTTATATCATTGTTTTTTAATATATCAATATATTCTTTAGTTTTTTTACTTGAAGAAAGGCTGTCATTTAAAAGAGTTTTATAAAAGTATGGCATATAATGGCATTTTAAATACATCATTTGGTAAGCAATTAAAGCATATCCTACGGAGTGGGATTTATTAAATCCATATTCGGCAAACTTTATTATTAAATCAAATATTTCAGTACTTTTTTCTTTGGTATATCCGTTTTTAATGGCTCTTTCTATGAAGTTAGATTTTTCGGATAAAATAATTTGTTCATTCTTTTTAGAAATTGCTCTTCTTATTAAGTCGGCTTCACTAAATGAGTAAGATGCTACTAATCTTAAAATTTGCATTATTTGTTCTTGATAAACAATTATTCCATATGTATCTTTTAAAATATCAGATAATGAACCATCAATATAAGTTATTTCTTCTTTCCCATTTTTTCTTTTAGCATAAGAATCTATTTCGGCATTTGCGCCTGGACGAATTAACGCAAGTGATACAATTATATCTTTAAAATTGGTTGGTTTAATTTTAAGAAGTAAATTTTTCATACCTAAACTTTCAAACTGGAAGATACCATCTGTTTTAGCTTCACTAAACATTTTATAAACTGCTTCATCATTTAAATCGATATTATTTAAGTTTAATTTTTCAGGTATATCATTTAAAATATCGGAAATTGTTGTTAAATTTTTAATAGCAAGAAAATCCATTTTTAAAAGGCCAATATCTTCTAGATAATCTTTGGTAAATCCAGCTAAATAATTATCACCATTTTTAATTATAGGAATTACATTATCTAAATGTTCTTTGCATATTACTACACCGGCGGCATTAGTACTAACATGTCTTTTAATTCCTTCTATTTTCATAGCAACATAATATACTTCTTTAATATTTTTATTATTGTTAAGAATTTTAATTAAATCCTTAGTTAGATTTTCTTTTAATGTTTTTTTAGGATCGATATATTTATTTAGGATGGAAATATCAACATCTAATATTTTGCTTACAGATAATAAGGCTGCTTTAGTAGTTAATGTTCCATAAGTCATTACGGGCATAACATTTTCTTTACCATATCTTTCTTTTACATAAGCAATTATTTCTTCTCTTTTAGTAGCATCAAAGTCAATATCAATATCGGGCATAGTGATACGTTCAGGATTTAAAAACCTTTCAAATAGAAGATTGTATTTTAAAGGATCAATGGATGTTATTCCTAAGCAATAAGTAACAAGTGAGCCTACGGCTGAGCCTCTTCCGGGACCGACATATATATTATTTTTGATAGCGTATTTAACGTAGTCATAGACGATTAGAAAATAATCAACATAATTCATACTTTTAATAACTTTTAATTCATACATTAATCTTTTTTTGTAATTTTCTGGTATATTGCCATTTAATCTTTTTGTTAATCCTTTGATGGCAAGGGCTTCTAAAAAATTGTAACTGTTTTCGATTGTATCATCGTAATGAGGAATTAAATTTTTACTATAAGTTATTTTGATATCAATTTGGAAAGTAAAATCATGAATATCCTCTATTTTTAAATAGTAAGGACTATAATCAATATCATTGTAACTCGCATATGTTTTATTTTCTTTAATCATATTTAAATAATTCAAGTATTTAGTATTTTCTTTAGTTAGAGATAATGTTAAATTAAAGTAAACAATGTTTGGAGTTAATTTTAATGCTTCATTCTTTTCTTCTTCAGTTTGATAACCAATGTAGGAATTAGGTATTTCTTTTAATAATTCTTTTGATTTAAATGGGATAATTGTTAAGATATCATTAGTTAATAAATCTTTATTAAATTCATTTTCAATTATGTATGTGTTAATTTTAAGAAGTTCTTTATATCCTTGTTCATTTTTAGCATATAAATATATTTTATGATTTTGATAATTAACTTCTAAACCAATAACTGGTTTAATATTGTATTTTTGACATAGTTTTAAGAATTCAGCAACATAGCAAAGATTATCATCAACAATACCTAATGTGTTAATATTGTTTGTTACAGCATATGAAAAAAGATCTGGTAATTTAATCATACTAGATAAAACATTATAGTCAGTTTTAATTGATATTATTTCTTTCATATGTACCTCTATGGGTATTATATCATTTAAATTAATTCAAGTAAATTTCTTTATGTTTATTGAAAAATCAAGACTTTTAATTTATAATAACTATTAATCTTTAGTTATTATTTTATAAAAGATATTAGGAGGTTTTATGGAAATAACAAATAAGAATGATTTTATTGATATTTATGTGTTAAAAACTTTGAGTGAAATTAAATTTGAAGTAAAACAAAAAATAGAATTAAAATCAGATTTAGAAAGACAAACTGATGAAAAAATGAAACTTGTATTAAAAGATTTAATTAATGCAAATTTCAAAAATTTACAAATGGATCCACAAGGTAATCTAATTTATACTTTATTACCAATCGTTGATGAAAGAGAAAATAAAAAAATAAGAAATTTATTTGTTTTATACTATACTGCTCTTTATTATGATAATGTGGATTTGTTACAACAAATGCTATCTGCAAATGTTCAATTTGAATTAAATAATTCTTTAAGACTTCAATATTTAGATAAGTTTATATCATCTAAATTTGATACTACGGACTACATAGAAAATATTAAAAAATTTGGAGAAACATTTGCAAATTTTGTTACAAGCATTAAAAATCTATCTGACGAAGAAAAGGAAAAATATTCACAGAAATTTTTGAGTTTATTTAAATTAAAATATAAAGAAATGTGTGAGATACTAGAAAAAAATAAAAAATATTCAAGATATGAGTTAAAAGATTTATTTGTAAAAAATAATTTAGATACATTTGAATATGACACATATAAATGTGCAGATAATAAGCAATTAGAACTTATAAATTTCTGCGGTGGTTATAAATATAATGAGACTACAATTGCAAGATTAAATCATTTAATTCAAAATACGAATTATTCAAATATATTAGTTGATTTTGATTTGCTTACAAGTATCTTTTCAGATGATGAATTAGCTAAATTAGATATTGATACTAGTATGTTCTTATCATATTATTCTGATACACCAGAAATGTTACAAAAAGCAATTGAATTTATTGAACTAACACCGGAAATACCATGTCTTGTTACACATTATGTATCAAAAGAAAATTTTATGAAAACAAGTAACTATGTATTAATTGAAGCATTAGATTATGCCAATAGACATTACTTAACTTATAATGAGCAAGATGTTGAACTTCTTACAAGAATGTTGACTCCAAAAGGAAAATTAAAAGAAATATTTAGTTTATATAAAAAATAATATATGAGACCATAGTGATTTACTTTAACAAATTAATTAATACCACTATGAAATACCGAAAACAAATATGATTTTTGCCTAGAATAATGATGAAATATGTAGTTTTGTTTATTAATTAAGCTTTAACTAAGTATATTTGAAAAATTAATACTATAAGATTTGATTAAGTTTTTTAATTAAATTATTATATCATTATTATAGACAATTTTAAGTGAATAAAAATAAAACAGCAAACTATATGAAAATTTACAAATTAACCTAAAAACATTGACTTTATTTAAGATATTATGATAAAATCAATGAAGATTTTAATTAAGGAGGAAAGAAAATGGCTAAAAATATTTCAAGCAAAAAACCTTTATCTATTAAATTAAGCTCTCATGCTAATAATAAAACTAATAGTAAACAAAAACCTAACTTACAAACTTATACAATCAATGGTGTTAAGGTTAGATTAACAGCAAGAGAAGCTAGAGTTTTTAAGAAAGCTGCTAAGTAAGATATCCAGTGTTTGGATATTTTTTATTGCAAAAATTTAATATAAAAAAAGAAGCAGGTTATTTTGCTTCTTCTTGAGCTCTTGTTTCTCTAATTACAGTTATTTTAATTGTACCTGGATATTGCATTTCAGATTCAATTCTTTCCTTAATTTCTCTAGCAATCTTAAATGATGTTAAATCATCAACTTTATCTGGTTTTACAATAACTCTAAGTTCACGACCTGCTTGCATTGCGAATGTTTTATCAACACCTTCAAAACTATTACCGATTGTTTCTAGTTCTTCTAGTCTCTTGATATAGTTTTCCATAGTATCGTTTCTAGCACCAGGACGTGATGCAGACATTGTATCAGCAATTGATACTAAAACAGATATAATGTTTTTAGCTTCTTTATCACCATGATGTGATTCAATAGCGTTAATTACTACTTCATTTTCACCATACTTTTTAGCAAGATCAGCTCCTATTTCAACATGTGATCCTTCCATTTCAAAATCAATGGCTTTTCCAATATCATGTAAAAGTCCTGCTCTTTTAGCAAGGTTAACGTTTTCGCCAAGTTCAGCAGCCATTATTCCGCAAAGGTATGAAACCTCTTTTGAATGTTGTAAAGCATTTTGACCATAACTTGTTCTAAAGTTTAATTTTCCAATTGTTTTAACTAATTCTGAATCCATTCTAGTTAATCCTAGTTCTCTAATGGTATCATTTCCAATTTCTGTAATTCTTGCGTTCATATCCTTACATATTTTATCATAAATTTCTTCAATTCTGGTTGGATGAATACGACCATCTTTAACTAAGGTTTCAATTGTTTGTTTAGCTATTTCTCTACGGAAAGGATCGAAAGATGATATTGAAATTGCTTCAGGGGTATCATCAATTAATAAATCGACTCCTGTAACAGCTTCAATTGTTCTAATGTTTCTTCCTTCTCTACCAATTAATCTACCTTTCATTTCATCGTTTGGTAAACTAATAGTAGTAACTGTTTGAATTGTTGTAACGTCATTAGCATATTTTTCCATTGAGTTTACAAGAAGTTCTTTTGCTTTTTTATCAACTTCTAATTTTGCTTCTGATTCTCTATCTTTGATATATTCAGCTATTTCTTTGCTCATTGAATCTTCTACTCTTTGCATAATAAGATCATGAGCCTTTTCTCTAGAAAGTTTAGCAATACTTTCTAATTTTTCAATTTCTTCTCTAAGAAGTTCATCCATTTTAACTTCTTTTTCTTGAATTTTCTTTTGCATTGTACTTAAATTTTTATCTTTTTCTTCTAAAGAGTTATCTCTATTTTGTAATAATTCTTCTCTTTTATCTAAAGATTTTTCTCTTTGAAGAAGTCTATCTTCAGTATTTTTTATTTCGCTTTTTCTTTCTTTTATTTCGCGATCAGTTGCTTGTTGTAATTTAAAAGTTTCTTCTTTAAGTTCCATAAGGCTGTTACGTTTAGTTTTTTCAGCCTCTTTTTTGGCGTCATCTAAAATTTTATTTGATTTTTTGCCAGCGGTGAATCCTGAGAACGCAACTATGGCTCCACCTACAAATAATCCAATTAAAAGACATAAAATGGAAGCTACACTTATAAAGTCCATAATGTTTCCTCCATATCTTTCTATATAAAAATTATTTTAATAATCTCTATAACTTTATTATAAAGAATTAGAAAGAAATAATCAAGGGAATTATCGGATGCAAATTTTTAAAAATTTTAGTAAAAAAATAAGTAGTCTTTATTTAACTACTCATTTCATTGATTTTGTTTTTAAATATTATTCATAAATATTAAACATAAATGGTTTATTCAATTTTGAACTTACATTAATTTACTTTCATCAAATCTATCAATCTAGGAATTTCCACATTTGCATCTAATCTATTAAATAAAGGAACTCCTTTTTCAATAACTTTATTATTATAATCTAAATTATCTTTTAACTTATCAAAATTAATTTCTTCTTCCTTCAAACCTAACTGTCTATAAATATTATTACAAGTATCAGGCATAAAAGGATAAAATAATACACTAATTTTTCTAATTGAATTATATAAATTATACATTACATTAGTAAGTCTTTCTATATTTCCTTCTTTATATAATACCCATGGACTTGTTTCATCAATATACTTATTAGTTCTAGAAACAATATCTAATATACTATTCATCGCATTAGGAATATTTATCTCTTTCATTTCTTCATTATATTCATCTATTTTATTATTAACATAATCATCTAATTCATTTTCTAAATCACTTGATAATCCCTTATTATTAACAATACCATCTTGATATTTATTAACCATAGCAATAGTTCTATTAACTAAATTACCTAAATCATTACATAACTCTGTATTATATTTATTTATAAATAACTCAGGAGTAAATTCACCATCTTGTCCATATGGTAAACTCTTTAAAAGAGTATATCTAACTGCATCTACTCCGTAAGCATTTGCAAGTACATCAGGATAAATCGTATTTCCTTTAGATTTACTCATTTTCCCGTCTCTCATCATAATAAAATCATGAACATATATATTTTTTGGTAAAGGTAAATCTAAAGCCATTAAAAATATAGGCCAGTATATAGCATGAAATCTTAAAATATCCTTACCAATAATTTGAATATCTGCAGGCCAATACTTTTTCATTAATGAATCATCTTCTCTTAGATAACCAAGAACTGATATATAATTAAGTAAAGCATCTAGCCAAACATACATAACATGTTTTTCATCTTGTGGAACTTTTATTCCCCAATCAAAAGTAGTTCTAGAAATACATAAATCTTCAATTCCAGAATTTAAAAAACTATTCATAACTTCATTCTTTTTAGATAAAGGAATTAGAAAGTTTGGATTGTTTTTATAAAATTCTTTTAATTTATTTTCATATTTTTTCATATTGAAGAAATATGTTTCTTCTTCTACTTCTTTAACTTCTCTTCCACAACTAGGACATTTACCATCTACTAGTTGAGTATCTGTAAAAAATGATTCACATGGAACACAGTATTTTCCTTTATATTTTCCTTTATATATATCACCTTGATTATATAATATATTAAAAGCTTTAATTATAGTCTCAACATGTCTTTTATCAGTCGTTCTTATAAAATCATTATTAGATATATTTAATAATTCCCATAACTTTTTAGCATCATTTGCCATCTCATCAACATATTCTTGCGGTGTAATTCCTTTTTCTTCTGACTTGATTTGAATCTTTTGTCCATGTTCATCTAGTCCAGTTACAAAATAAACATCTTCATTTATTTGTCTGTGATATCTAGCTAGTACATCTGCTAAAATGGTAGTATAAGCAGTTCCAATATGAAATTTACCACTAGGATAATATATTGGTGTTGTTATATAAAAACTTTTCATATTTTATCACCATTTCCTTCCTTTAACTTACTATATTATAATAGAAATTATTTGGTTCTTCAACTCTAAGTTTGAACAAATATTTTAGATATAAAGGTTAAGTATTTTACTATTTTTATAACACATTTTTAGTAATTATATATAATACAACTTAAATCCTTATATTTTTATACTAAATAAGTTTATATTTTTAATAAATATAAGGTAGATATCTTTTAATTAAGCTTCTTCTTTTTTATTTTTATTGCCTTTTTTATTTAAAGGTATATTATAAATATCTCTTACTTTATTTTCGATTTCTTCTAAAATATCAGGATTCATTTTTAAATATTGTTTAACATTTTCTCTACCTTGACCAATTTTTTCACCATTATAACTAAACCATGCTCCTGATTTTTGAATAATGTTATTTTCACTAGCTAAATCTACTATTTCACCAGTTTTACTTACTCCTTCTCCATACATAATATCAACTGTTGCTGTTCTAAATGGAGGGGCCACTTTATTTTTAACAACTTTAATGTTTGTCTTATTACCGATAACACTATCTCCCATTTTGATTTGTTCACCACGTCTAATATCTAATCTAATTGTAGAATAGAATTTTAAAGCTCTACCACCTGGTGTTGTTTCAGGGTTACCAAATAATACTCCAACTTTTTCTCTTAACTGATTTATAAATATAGCTGTTGTTTTAGTTTTAGAAATTGTTCCTGATAATTTTCTTAGAGCTTGGCTCATTAATCTAGCTTGTAAACCAACATGAGAATCTCCCATTTCGCCTTCTATTTCAGCTTGAGGAACTAATGCAGCAACTGAATCGATTACTACAATGCTTACTGCTTCACTTTTTACTAAAGCATCGCAAATTTCTAATGCTTGTTCTCCAGTGTCTGGTTGTGATAATAATAACTCATTAATGTTTACTCCTAATTTTTGAGCATAAACTGGATCTAGGGCATGTTCTGCATCAATAAATGCGGCTCTGCCACCAGCTTTTTGTACTTCTGCAATAGCATGAAGTGCAATTGTTGTTTTACCTGATGATTCAGGTCCATATATTTCAATGATTCTTCCTTTTGGGAATCCTCCTACGCCAAGAGCGATATCTAGGGAAAGTGAACCAGTTGATGTTACATCTATTTCCATGTGTTCAGAACTTCCTAGTTTCATTATAGCGCCCTTACCAAATTGTTTTTCAATATCAGCTAGTACTTGTTCTAATGCTTTATCTTTGTCCTTTGCGTCAATTGTTTTCATAAATAATTCACCTATTCTTTCCTTCATGCTTTAATTTTATTATAAGAAAATATATTTGTCAATATATTTTTACGAAAAAATGTTCGACAGATTTTGAAATTTGGAAATCTCAAAAATTAGATCAAAAAAATAACCTAATTAATAGGTTAAATGTTTTTTAATAATATATTTTTATTAGCAACAAAATATTGGATACCTGAATAAATTGAAAGTATACAAGCAATAATCACTAAATAAAAGCCTAGAGAAAAACCAAATAATTCAAATGGTAAATTAGAAAAGAACATTAATGATAGTCCAGTCATCATACATGCTGTTTTCATTTTTCCCCAAATACTTGCTCCAATAGCTTTACCATTTTTACTTCCCGCAACCATTTTAATTGAATCAACGGCTGTATCTCTTAAAATAATTATAACCGGAACAACTACAGGTAACCTTCCATTACATGCCATAATTATCAAAATGCCATTTACAAGTATTTTATCAGCTATGGCATCCATTACTTTACCAAAGTCAGTTACTTGATTATTTTTTCTAGCAATATTTCCATCTAATAAATCAGTTAATGACGCTATTATAAATAAAATTCCACATATAATGTATTTTAAACTTATTGTTACTTTTCCCATAACTAGATATTTGGTCTCATCGATTCCCATTTCATAAAATGGAAACATCATAATAATTATTATTAATATAGATAAAAATATTCTTCCTAAAGTTATTTTGTTTGGTAAATTCATTTAATCCTCCTTATTTTGAAAAGAAATTGATAATATTTGTTCCTACACTTCCAATTGTAACTTGTTTAATACTCCAAATTATTGCAAGTACAACCAAAATAACAATGATAATAATTGATATAGCAAATGTTTTATTATCTTTTAGTGGTGCTTGTCTTGTATAGGGTGATGCTATTCTTTTATTATTTTGTTCTTCTTTTAAATCTTCTTTAACTGCTTCTTCAATCTTTTTTATTTGTAATTTAGATGTTTTTTCAAACATATATTCATTAAATTCATCTATAACTTCAACTGGATTTAATCCTAAATATTTAGAATATTCAGTAAGAATTTTCTTGAGTTCAAATAAATCTTTAAATGCACCTATATTTCCTTCTTCAACTTGGGTTAATATAAGTTCATCAATGTTTAAATCTTTTGATACTTCACTAAGACTTAATCCTGATGATTCTCTTGTACTTTTAAGTACTTCACTTATCTCATTTATAGTAATTCACTTCCTCTTTTTATAAATAAAAAATATCATTTAATAAGCCATGTTCTGTACCCTTAAAGGGTGGCAAACATTTATCTATCTTTCGATTCCTGTAATTATTTCATTTCACAATTACAAGACTCCCCTACCATAATTTGGGTTTCTCACTCACGGGGTTTACCACGTTCCACCCTACTCGTTTCCAAGTAGATTCGTCTCTTTGGCACTTTTACATCTATTTTAACCATTTGAGGTTATTTCGAAGCCGTTAGCAAGTTTGCTACCTAAGGTTATTTTTTCCCTTAGCGTGAACTTTAAAGTCATCTCAGACTTTGTGAGCATGGACTTTCCTCTACATTAAATGCAGCGTTTGCCTAAAATATTATTCTTTACCATAAACAATTTTTTCTAAATTAGATAATCTTCTTAGAAGGTCAGTATTACCATTTGGAGCACCTGTTTCACTAGCACTAATTTCTTCTTTAAGGCGACGATATTCAGCACTTATTTTACGATTATCTTCTCTTAAATTTTTATTTTCATTTTCTAGTACTTTTACAGTTTTAATTAGTTCAGTATAATCTCTAATTACCATATCTAAGTATCTATCTACTTCTTGCATACGATAACCTCTTGCATCAATTTTAAATTCATGTCTTAATATTTCTTCGGGATTAAGATATAATTTATCTTCCACTTATACACCTTCTAACTACCAATAATTTTATTATTTATCACTTAATTTGTCAAGTTCATCAAAAATTTTAATTATATCCTCATAAATTATTAAATCCTTAGTTTTTTCAATCATTTGTCTAAAAATGCTACTCATAATATCACCAAGATTATAATACAACATAATTTTACAAAAATCTTAAATTCGTCAAATTATACCAAAATATTTAAGAATTGAATCAGCAATTGTTTTACCAATTAACTCTTTATTATCCATTATCCATTTAGCATCTTCTTCATAATCATGATGGGCTACTTCTACTAAAATACCAAATTTAGGCATTCTAGTTTCACCTAAAGCACCATTAGAATATTTAACTCCTCGGTTACCATTTTCTTTATCGTAATAAATATTTAATAAATCACTTTGAATCATGTTGGCAAGACTATAGGTATCACTAGTTTGTTCATTAATCCAAGTTTCAACGCCTTTAGAAGTATGATCAGTACTAGCATTAGAGTGAATAGCAATATGCAAGTCAGCACCATAATATTTTGAATCAGCAACCCATAGATTAATATTACCATTAGGATTATTACGATATACTTTAACATTATTTTCTTTTAATCTTTTTTCAATATAATTAGATAAATCATTCATTTCTTTTTCTTCATTAGAAAATCCAACAGATTTAACTCCAAGATTACCAGTTTGATTAGATGGACTTAAATATACTTTATATTCAGTTTTATTTTCTACATTTAAATTATATGTAGAAATAACACTATCATAATATTTATCTTCTTTAACAATTGTTTTTAGTGTCATATTGTTTTTTATTTGAACTGGTTCTTTATAAATAGATGAATTCTCATTTGGCTCACTTCCATCAAGGGTATAATAGATAGTTCCTCCTTTATTTGGATTAGATATTGTTAGGTAAGAATTTTCTTTTATGTAATTTGGATTACTATTTATATAAGCAGGTAAAAGAGTTGCTTTTTCTTTCATTTGGAAGTTAACAGCTGTTTCTTTACTATAAGATGTATAATCTAAATAATCGGCTTTTATTTTGAAGGTATATTTATTATCTTTCATAAAGAATTCAGAACTTATTATAGCTCTATTTTGGGTTAAGGATACACTTTTAATTAAAATTCCATCTTTATAGATTTCTAAAGTATAATTACTAGCGTTATCTCCACCTGTAAAGGTTAAAGGAACGTCTTGATAATCTAATAGGGCATCATTTTGAGGACTAACAATTTTAATATCACTTATAGGAGATAAATTAGAATATAAATTAATTGTATTAATAATACTATCACCATCAAATAATTTGACTGTTAATACTTGATTTAAGCCATTAAAATATTTTTGTTTAATAATGTATTCATTAGTTTTAATACTTTCTTTGGTAATTAATGTTTCTCCATCAAATAATCCGATTTCATAATTTTTACTTTCTAAATTGCCATCTATATATAAAGTATAATCTTCATTATTTTCTAATACTAAATTATTATCTTTACTAAATGTAGGTTCAGTATAAGTAAATTCATAGGGATTTTTAACTGTAATGCTTGCTCCTAATTTATCATAGGCATATATTAACATTTTATATTTATTATCATATTTTAAGTTTGGCATATCAATATCAATTATGTTTTCATTTGTTTTTTCATTAGCAATTATATTACTATCTTCATCATAAACAATTATTTCATAATCTACAGCTGATTTTGTTTTTTCAAATTCAATATGATATTTAGTACTTATATTGGAAACATTTATAATTTTAAAACTTTTTAAAAAATCATCACTATTTATTATAGAATAAGACATCGTTAAAGAACCTAAAAATAAGGTTATAATCGCTACTAAAAATGTTCTTATTTTAAGCTTTCTAATCATGTAACTTCCTCTATCCTATTATAAATTATATAATATTTTTTAGAGAAAAAAAAGACAATATTTTTTATGTTATTGCCTTTAAAATTTTATTTTGATTTGCTAGATGTAGATATCTTTAATGAATATTTATTAATTAATTCTTCAACACTATAACCAAATTTATCTTTAAATTCTTCATTATTCATATAAAAAATTTGATTTAGCTTACCATTTTCATCTATAAGATTTATTCCTAATTCCATACTTAATTTTATTTTAGTCATGAATTCAGTAAAACTGCAAACTAATATAACTTGTTTATTGGATTCTATATCTATTCCGTATTTTAAACAAATTTTTTTAATATTATTATTATCACTTAATGTATTAAATCGCATTCCGATTTTTAACAATAATTTACCACGATTGCTTTCAGGTGAACATATCCGTCTTTGTTTTGCTATCCATTGGCCTAAGTTTATTTTACCATTTGAATCATAAGTTACTCCATTATTGGTTTGAAATATTGTAGGAATTTTTATATTGCCATGTGATTCATAATATTTTTTGGCATATTCATACATTTCTTTCCATGGTAAAGTAGATTTTTGATTTTCAAATCGCATTCCAATTTGAGATAATAATTTTCCTCGTTCACTTTCAGGTAAGCATCTCTTTCTTTGTGTTGCTATCCATTGACCTAAATTTATTTTGCCGGTTGCATCATATGTTATTCCATTATTTGTTTTAAATCTTGCAGGAACTTCTAGGTTTCCATGTGTTTCATAGTATTTTTTAGCATATTCATACATTTCTTTCCATGATAAAGTAGATATTTTATTTTCAAATCGCATGCCTATTTGTGTCAGTAATTTACCTCGTTCACTTTCCGGTGGACATACACGTTTTTGATTTTCTTTCCAATAGCCTAAATTTATCTTACCATTTGGATCATAAGTTGTTCCATTATTAGTTTTAAATTTTCGAGGTATTTCTAAATTTCCATATGCTTCATAATATTTTTTAGCATACTCATACATTTCTTTCCATGATAATTTAGATCTTATATTTTCAAATCGCATGCCAATTTGGGAAAGTAATTTACCTCGTTCACTTTTAGTCAAACATCTTTGCCTTTGACGCATTATCCAAGTGCCCAAATTTATCTTGCCATTTGGATCGTAAGTTACTCCATCATTCGTTTTAAATGTAACTTTTATTTCTAAATTTCCATATGTTTCATAATATTTTTTAGCAAGTTCATAATAATCCATCCATGTTCGATTAATTCTTTTATAATAATCACTCAAGAAATTAAATATATCTATGTTTTGAATTTCAATATTAAATTTAACTTCCGGGATATTTCTTCTTTCATTTGTTCTTCCTGTTTTTTCACTTTGTTCTTTAATTCTATCCTTAATGTTATTTTTAAGCTCATTCATATAAGTATAATTTCCGGCTAAATCAATAATTACAGGATTATTATTTCGATTAACGGCTAAAGCTCTACCTAATTGTTCAAAAAATACAATATCTGATGATGTTCCTCTTCCCATAATAACTCCATCTACATTTGGAGCATGAATTCCTTCATTATATTGATTTATAGCAAACATGACTCTTAATTTATTACTTACATTATTACCACTTAAATCTACATCTTGGTAAAATGCTTCTCTATTTTTCTTTCCATCAGTTCCCATCTCACTTGTTGTTGAATAAAAAGCAATATTTTCTTCACATGTTATTTGTTTAAACCATTCAAGTGCTTCTTTTTTAATGGTTTCAATATCGTTTACATCTTTTTCTGAAAATGGTGGACAAAAATATATTAGTTTAGAATTTGAATGAATTGTTTCTTTTATAATTTTAGCTATACTTGGTGCTTCAGCTATTCTTTTTTTAGCAGCCTCTAGCTCTTTTTGATTTTCTTCTTCTAGACCTAAAGAACTTGTTTTATTCTCTAATTTTTTTAGTATTTCTTCTAAACCAATTACACTTGTTTTATAAGTTATATTTTGGGGTAAGATACCATCAATTATGGCATCACATAAGTCATATCTACTTATTATTTTATTAGAAAATAATTCATCAGTTTCTGGATTTGCCATATCTCTTTCATATGAAGTATTTCTATCTCTTATAGTATAAGCAGTCATTCCAAATATTTTAATGTTAGAATGAGTTTCAATAAATGTTTTAGTACGAGCACCCCATACAGGAGCACCTAAATGATGGAATTCATCTAAAATTAATAAATCACAATCAATATTCTCTATCTCTTCAAGTGATAAATTAATCAAACTTTGATAGGTTCTAAATTCGACATTAGCAAAATCTTTTTCTTTACTTAAACCAGATTCTTTAATAATGTTTTCTAAATGTTCTATAATCCCATTTGATGGAACTATATATACAACTTTTTTATCTTGATGATGATATGCTAAATTTAAAGCAAGATAACTTTTACCAGTACCTGTTGCATGAACTATACCGACAACATCTTCACCACTTTGATAAGCATTATCTATTTTTCTATATGCTTCTTCATTATGTTTATATAACTCTAAACCTCTATTCATCTAAATCACTTTCCACTTTTTCTATATCTATAAAATTAGTTCCATCTATTGTTTGCTTAGTAATCATTACATAATCATTTTTAAGAATTTGACAGTTAAATTCATCTTGTTCAAATTCATATGATTCTACTTCACCATCAACATCTATTTTAAAACCAATATTATTTCTATCCATAATATCTAATAAATTATTATTTTCATTATATTCTAAAGGTATATAAACTTCCTTAATTACTCCATATAATCTTTCCATGATACCACTCTTTTCTTTTTTTATTTTAACATAAATGAACGAATAAAAAAACTTTATGTTTTATCATAAAGTCTAAATATTAATTATATATTTTGAAATGCATCTTTTTTCTTAGAAGCAACATAACCTATTGTAGATAAAACAATAATTCCACCAAATAGTAAGAAATAATCTTCAATACCAGTTTGTACATTTTCAGACTTTTTACTATTATTACATACAATATATTGCTTATTAACAACTACAACTGGCTTAACTGAATAATTGTTACTAGATGTTACAGGATCAACACTTTTAGTAACAATTTTAGCTGATATATTATTAGTTTTATCAGTTCCTTCTTTAGTTACAACGTATACATTACTTGTTCCACTTGTTATTTGAGTCCAATAATCAGTTGCGGTTGTTGAATAAGCACTATCAAAATCTGCTGGTCTTAAAAAGTCATATTTAGTTGGAATAGTATAAGTTCCATCAGCATCTTTTGAAATACCTAAACTTGTTAAATCACTTGCTTCTAATAACCTAGCAGATGATGCTAAAATCCATCCATATTCTGCTACTGCTTCATCTAAGAATCTTTTAACATTACTTCCAGCAAATTCAGAAGCATTTCCAGTTGCTGTATCAGGAGTTTGATATAGTACTTGAGCTTCTTTAATATTTCCAGCACTATCATGAGTTGCCATAATTCCATCATAAATTAATGTTACGGTAGATTCACCAGCACTTGATGCTTTTAAAACATGAAAACCAATTAAATTTTGAGAATTAGTTTGACCATTAAATGATACAGAAACACTGTCTCCTACACTAAAAGTACTTTCATTATCTAACGCTAATGTATTAAGTGGCATTAACATAACACCTATAGCTAATAAGATTATTAATATTTTTTTCATAAAACAACTCCTTTTTTATTTTGCTTATTTTCTTTATAAATATAACACATTAAAAATATTTTAACAATAAGTTTTAATTATTTTTAATCATGATTATTCATATATTTTAATCACTAAAATCCATATCATTTGTATTTATTATAAATAAATTGATAAAAAAAAATCACCACAAGCTCAGGGGCGTTTTGATGATATGAATATTAAGGTAATCACCCAATTCTCCGGTTAGGTGTTCCTTTTTATTTTATGTAAGTTTTCCTTACATATTCATTATAACAAATAATTATTTTAAGTTCAATTATGATACATTCATTTTATCTTTAATTTTATTAATTAATATGATAAGATATTTTTAGAATATGAGGGATATAATGAAAAAGAAAAGAAATTATAATTATGCACTAATACTATTTATATTGGTATTATTAAGTTATTTATTTAATAATATAAATGTAAATATATATAATAACGCTAGTATATCGATTGGAGTTTTACTTTATTCTTTAACATTCTTAGTTAGTTCTATAATGATTGAAAGAAATAAAATAAGAGATTGTAAAAAATATGTTTTATCTTCTATTAAATATTTAATATTATTTTTTATAATAGTAATAATTATGTGTCAAGTTAATAGTTCGAATGATTTAATTAATTCAATAAAAAATGTATTTACTCCTAATATGTATTCAATTAATAACTTTAATGTTTATTACCCTGATATTTATAAATTAGTTGTATATTTAATAGTTTATTATTTTTCACATTATATATTCTTTGTAACTTATGAAGTAACTTATGAGAACGCAGGATATTTAGTAGCATTTTTAACATCAACATTAATTGGATTTATACTAGATCAAATGATATTTACTACAGTTTATAATATTCCATATTTATTTACTAATAAAATTATATTAAATGAATTTTTAAACACCCTTACAAGTAATTTTATAGTAACTTTAACTAGTTCAGTTATATTACTTATATTTGTACCTATATTTAATAGAAAGAAAAGTTCTAAGGCAAATTAAGCTTTAGAACTTTTTTATTATATCTTTCTTTCATTTTAAGTCACCTCCAATGTTTCCTTACCGGAACCAATTGAGGATCTCTTTTCTTTTTATTTTTCGGGCCGTCTTTTTTTACTCGCTTATGCCCCTCTGTGACGGGCCTTTAGGAACCGATATTCCTATTCCTGTTTTGCTTTACATCCTCTTTACACTTAGTTTACATGATTATCCGATGTGGAAAGCTGGGGCGAAGCCACCGACACTATTAGCAGCATTGATATACCAGTCGCCAGATTGATTGACAACTAGGAAATTACTGTCAGTATTGGAACGAGCCACGCGAAGCCACCACTTGGAATCTGAACCAGCATATTTCTTTATAATACTTGAGTAGTTAATTGTTGTTACTCCTATATTTTTATAATAATCTAATTGTCTTGTATTGTCATATGCAGTAACTGCACTGGATGTCTGATTATTTGTACCATCTTCCCATACTTCATGCGCACTTAGTAAATATATTTTATCTTCTGATTCCCAATTACCATCTGTTCTTTTATTATTTTTATCATCACTACCATGTCCTGATACTACTTTTGTTTTAGCTATAACATTTTGCAAGTCACTTGGTAATTTCTTTAAGAATTCTTCATTTGCATATGTTCTCATCTCAGTTGCAGGCCATCCACCTACATTTGTATTAGTACTATTCATTTGTCTTGTTTCTACTATATCAACAAACTCTACTACAAATCCACAAGCTGTCTGGGAAAAATCTGTTCCACTACATTCTGCTGGTGTTGTGTTATTTGCTACTCTTACTGTGTATTCTTTATATGTTCCATTTGTTGTTTCTCCGTTTGGGTTATCATACACTTTTAATGTTTTTGTTGATCCTACTGCATACGCTGCTGGGTTTACTTTTACTGTTGCTGCTATTTCATCCCACGAATCATCTGCAAATGATCGTTCATAGTTTACTACTACTTTACCATTAAATGTTTTTCCTTTTTCTGAGTCTTGGTTTTCATTATTATCAGGAAATTGAATTATTAAATTAAACGTTATAGTTTGATCATTTAAACTTGCTGGAAATTCTCCTGTTACCATCTCAGTATATTTTTTACCATTTTTAAATGTTCCATGTATATAGCCTGTTTTTGTATCATTTCCTGGTACTGTTTGATTTTTATAATCATCTTCTGTTTTTCCGTCCTCTGGTTTTATTACATAATTTGCTGTTACATTTGAGTTTGTTGGTCTATTTACTTCTTTTATATAATAATGCATCATGTCATCACTAAATGTTGAAGTATATTGTACTCCTACTCTATAAGGCATCACTAATCCATCGCCTGTAGCCATTCCTGTTGCTGTGTTTGTTCCTGTTAATGAGAATGTTTTATTAACAAGAATTTTATCACTTGGTTGAATATCTGTTACTGGTACAATATTATCCGTTCCATCATTATAAGTTATAATCATTTTTCCTGTATCAATTGTTGCGACTGCTGTTGAGCCTTGATTATTTACAGCTGTAAAGTATGCAAACGTTACACCTCCAAATAAAAGTACCAACATAAATATAGTAGTTACTACAACTACCATTCTTATTTTTTCTTCTTTCATTTTCCTTAATTCACCTTTATCCTAGTGAAATTATAACTCTAAAAGCCCCCCCGTCAAGCATACAAACATTCGTTTACATAGTTTTTGAATTTATATTATATTTTGTTTAAGCACTAAAAAAGATAACCGTTAAGTTACCTTTGATAATAAATTATTATTTTTTGTTTATGATATAGTTATAAATTAGATCGGCAGTAGATTCTACTCCATATTTATCAACATTAATAAGTAGGTCATAATTAGAAACATTACCCCATTCTTTATTAGTATAGAAATTATAATGTTTACTTCTTTCTTTATCTATTTTCTTAATTTCATTTAAAGCTTTATTTTTAGAAATTCCATAATATTTAACACATCTATTTATTTTACTTGCTTCATCACTATATAAGAATACTTTTAAGACATCTTTGTTACCATCTAAAATATAATCAGCACATCTACCAACAATTACACAAGATTCTGTTTTAGCAATCTTTTTAATTACTTTTGATTCAGCAATAAATATTAAATTATCATTGTTGCTTTCATATTTAGCGTTATTTAAACTTTCTTCATTACTGGCAATATAATTTTTAGATAAACCAGATTCTTTACTAACTAATGAAATAATATTTTTATCGTAGAAGTTAACGCCTAATTTTTTAGCAAGTAGCTTTCCAACATAGTGTCCACCAGAACCATACTCTCTACCAATAGTAATAATTATTTTCTTACCAACATATTTACTTTCGTTATTAGAGTTTTCATTTATAACATCAACTTTAAGTTTAGATAATCCTTTATACTCACTTATATATAATATTAAAGCAATTACAAAAGTTATACTATCAGAAATTCTACCGGCATCTAAGACACCATATATTCCTTTATTAAAAGTAATACATAGTAATAGAGATATCGGTATTAATAAAATTATTTGTCTAATAAATGATACAGCAGTTGCTTTCTTTACATGACCTAAACTTTGAATAACTATGCTTGTAGTCATTTCTACGGCATTTAATGCACATACCATAAAGAATGTTTTACACATTAAGACAGCAAATTCCATAAATAAGTCATAATTAGCATCACTACTTGTAATAAATATACTTACTATTTCTTTAGGAAAACAATATAAAATAATATTAAATACTATACCTATTATGAAATTTAAAATTATTACTTTTTTAAGTACTTCTTTAACTCTATCTATGTTTCCAGCACCAAAATTAAAGCCAATAATTGGTTGAACTCCAATTGATACACCCAATATGATAGATACATAAATACTATTTATTTTACTTAAAACACCATATACTGATAAAGGAATATCTGCTCCATATACACTTTTTGCTCCAAATTTAGTCATAATATTATTCATAAATACGAATAAAACTAAAATTGTTAATTGAGTAATAAATGAAGATAATCCAAGTGATAATATCTTAAAGATATTTTTTGATAATTTAAAATCATCATGTTCTAATTTAATAGTTTTAAACTTCTTTAAATAAATAATTGCAATTATGAAAGATACTATTTGACCTATAACAGTTGCAATAGCTCCTCCTTTAACTCCTAAGTTAAATCCAAAAATAAATACAGGATCTAAGATAATATTAATAATAGCGCCTATAATAAGCATAATCATTGAATACTTTGGTGAACCATCTGCTCTAATTATATTAGAAAAAGCAGAATATACAATCATAAATGGCATACCAATTAAAATAATTTTTCCGTAATTATAAGCGTAACTATATACATTTTCGGTACAACCAAAGAAATATAATAATTTAGGTAATAGAATAAAACTTATTAAAGTAAAAATAAGAGATATTATAAATGATAAAGTTATTGCTTCTCCAACACTTTTCTTAGCATTATCTTTATTTCCTTCTCCAAGTCTTAATGAAAAGTTAGCAGCAGCACCATTTCCAATTAAACCTGCTATCGCACTTGCTAAAATAACTAAGGGAAATATAACGTTAGTAGCCGCATTACCTAAGGTTCCAACTCCCTTTCCAATAAATATTTGATCAACAATATTATAAATAGAATTAATTATCATACTAATTACACATGGAATCGCAAATGAGATTATTAATTTATTTATTTTTTCTGTAGCTAAATCATTCTTTTTCATAATAAACATCCTCTCCTTTTTAATTAGCCTT
Source organism: uncultured Bacilli bacterium (assembly GCA_934090795.1). Lineage (GTDB taxonomy): Bacteria > Bacillota_I > Bacilli_A > RF39 > UBA660 > CAG-533. The sequence goes on along the minus strand of CAKOJQ010000006.1, from coordinate 42,063 downwards.
ATATTTTATAACATAAATTTTTAAAAAATGTAAGCAAAATTTTTTTGCTAAATAAACATATACTTTAATAGGAAAAAAATGTTAAAATACAAATAAGGTGATTGGAATTATGAAGTTAATAATTAAGAATTATATGATGAATTTATTAAATATTTTATATTTAGAGATAATTTATCATATATTAATATTTAAAAGTTTTAGTATAAATGAGGTATTTTTTATTCTTTTATTTAGTTTAATAAATACATTTTTTATAGATATAGTTTGTTCAATAACAAAAAATAAAAATATAAATAAGTGGTTAAATATATTTATAAATTCTTTCTTAAGTATTTTATTTATTGCTTATTTTACTAATTTTAAGTTTTATGGAAATACTTTAAGTATCTACTCTATCTTTCATGGTGGACAAGTATTTGGTTTCTTAAGTGCCATAATTAAGGTTATTAAAGAAAATATATTTGGTATTATTTTATTATTTATACCTATTCCTTTAAATATTATATTACATAAATATAGAGAGGCAAATGTTTTAAATATTAAAGAATTAGTTATTAAAGGAATAGTTTTAGTTATATTATTTATTTTAACTTTATTATCATTGAATATTGATGGTAATGAGATTTATAGCGCTAATAATTTATATTTTCATAAACATGTACCAAATCAAACTGCTCAAAAGTTTGGAATACTTACAACTTTAAGATTAGATTTAGAAAGATCTTTATTTGGTTTTGATGAAGATAATGTTACTACAATAAAACCAAGTGATGAAGTTATAATAGATAATTCTAAGAAATACAATATAACTGATATTGATTTTAATGAACTTGCTTCTAATGAAACAAATAAAGATATTAAAAGTATAGAAGAATATTTTAGTACCATTACTCCAACTAATAAGAATAAATATACTGGTATATTTAAGGGTAAAAATTTAATTTCAATTACAGCTGAAGCTTTTAGTCCTATTGCTGTTAATAAAGATTTAACTCCTACTTTATATAAACTTGTTAATTCTAGTTTTAAATTCACTAACTTTTATACTCCTGTATATTATGTATCAACATCTGATGGAGAGTATGTTACTTTAAATAGTTTGCTTCCTAAAGAAAGTGTTTGGTCTTTTTCTAAATCTAGTAAAAATTATTTACCTTATTCTTATGGTAATGTCTTCTCTAGTTTAGGGTATAAAACTTATGCATTTCATGATGGAACTTATAAATACTATAATAGACATTTATCTCATCCTAATATGGGATATCAAACTTATATGGCTTGTGGTAATGGATTAGAAAAAATTAAAGGGATGAATTGTAAGAAGTGGCCTCAAAGTGATTTAGAAATGATTAATGCAACATTTGATATGTACTCAAGTGATGAACATTTTATGACTTATTATATGACTATTAGTGGACACCTTGAATATAACTTTATGGGTAATAATATGTCTTATAAAAATAAAGATGCTGTTAAAGATTTACCATATAGTGATGCTATTAAAGCTTATATTGCTGCACAAATTGAACTTGATAAGGCTTTGGAGAAATTATTAAATAAGTTAGAGGAAAAAGGTATTTTAGATGATACTGTAATTGTTCTATCGGCTGATCATTATCCTTATGGATTAACTACTAATCAAATGAAAGAAGTAATGGATATTGAAGATGAAAAATTTGATATTCATAAAAATAATTTAATAATATATAATAGCAAACTTACCAAAACTGTCGAAGTTGATAAATTGGGAGAAAGTTTAGATATCTTACCTACTGTGTTAAATCTTTTTGGCACTATATATGATTCAAGATTATTAATGGGAACTGATTTACTATCTGATAATGATGGATTAGTAATATTTAATGATCGTTCATGGATAACTGAAAAAGGCAAATATAATGCTGCTACTAAAAAGTTTACTGCTTATAGTGATGATATAGATGATAACTATGTTGAAACAATAAATCAAATAGTTTATAACAAATATGTGATTTCTAAAAATATATTAGATACTGATTATTATCGCAAATTATTTAATAAGGAGAGTTAACTATGGAAATAAAAGATATAATGCTTAAACATGAAGAAAATTATTCTAAGTATGCAACTTTTGATAAAGAATCAATAAGATTTAAAGATTATATTCCTGATATTAGACCTAATTTTTTTAGGGATACTGATCGTATTATCTACTCTTCTTCATATACTAGATATATTGGTAAAACTCAGGTTTTTACGTTACCAACAAATGACAATGTTTCAAGAAGAAGCATACACGTTCAATTAGTTGCTAAAATTGCTCGTTCTATTGGAAGGGCTTTATCATTAAATGAGGATTTAATTGAGGCTATTGCATTAGGACATGATTTAGGACATGTTCCTTATGGACATGTTGGTGAAAGATTTTTAAATGATATTAGTTTAAAACATAATGAGGAATATTTTAATCATAATGTTCAAAGTGTTAGAAATTTAATGGTTCTTGAAAATAATGGTGAGGGATTAAATTTAAGTGTGCAGGTATTAGATGGAATTTTATGTCATAATGGTGAATTGGAACTTAGGGAATATAGGCCTAAAAAGAAAAGTATTGATGATTTTCTAAATGATTATAATAATTGTTATAATATTCCAAAATATGTTAAATCTTTAGTTCCAATGACTTTAGAAGGTTGTATTGTAAGATTATCTGATATTATTGCTTATTTAGGAAGAGATATTGAAGATGCTGAAAAATTAGGTTTATTTAATAAAAAAGATATTCCTAAGGAGATATCTGATGTTTTAGGAACAACTAATCGTGAAATTGTTAATTCAATTATAACTAATGTTGTTCAAAATAGTTTAGACAAGGATTATATATGTGTGGATGATAAAATATTTAACGCAATAGTTAATCTAAAAAAATTTAATTATGAAAATATTTATGATAAAATTTATACCAACAAAGAATTAGACGAGATTAAACATAAATTTGAATACCTATTTGATAATTTATTAATATCTTTAAAAGAAAAAGACTTAAATTCCAAGATATATTCTAAATTTTATTTACCAATGAATAACGATTACAAAAATAATACTTCTAATGAAAGAGTTGTTATCGATTATATTGCTGGAATGACCGATGAATACTTCTTAAACGAATATAAACACTACGAGTTAAGGTAGTGTTTATTTTATATAAATATTAATGTAACATTCATTTATTAAAAAACTTTTTATTTCGGTATTATTATTTGTTTCGTAATATTTAATGAGTAAAGTTTTATACTGCTCAATTTTTTCAACAGGAATTACTATTATTCCTTTTCCTTTGCCTATCAAATAATGATTAGCAAATATTACAGAGGCTCTTTTATTTCCATCAAGAAACATTTGTTTTTTTACTGTATATAAGAGTAGATTTATAGCTTTATCAACATCATTTTCTTTAGTTTCTAATATATTATTTAATTCTTCTTTTATTTGTGATTCAATAGGTATATCAGGAATCCAATTTGTTCCACCAATTTTTACTGGCGTAGTTCTTAATTGTCCCGCATTATAATAAAACCCTTCTTCAATCAATTTATTTATTGTACATAAAACGTTATAATCTGACTTACTAAGTATTACATTTTTATTAAGAATAAACTCCCATGCATGTTTAAGATTTACTACTTTCATTATATCTTCAGATGACATATCATTTACTTTGCCGCCTTCGATAATACTTTCAGTATCTGATAAAGTTGTTGCAACACCTTCTAAAATTGCTTGTTTATATATTGTATCAGCTAAATGTTTTTTTGCAAAATCAATATTTCTTGATACTTCCACTGATAGTTCTTCATCAACATAATTTAATTCTTTTAATTGTTTCTCAATAGTTCTAATTGTTTTTTTTATATCTTTTGCTTTTACGTTATTATTTAAAATTAAATTATAAAGAGTTTCATTGTATTCTCCAATATATTTGGTTGATTGTAGTCCATCTTCTTTAATATGTGTGTAGATATATTTTTTATTATCTTTTTCTCTAATTTCTACTGCTCCATACACAAGTTTATTTAATTCAAATTCTAACAATTCCTTTTGATTTATTAAATTTAGTATTTGCATTTTGTTATCCATATATAGCACCTCTGATATCATTATACTACTTTTTTTATTAGTGTGAAACTTTTTTGTATAAATTTAAGCAAAAAGTTTCACACTAATATTTATATAAAAAAGCACTATCTTACGACAATGCTTACAATTCTCTTAGGTACTACAATTATTTTAACAATTTCTTTATCTATAATATTTTTCTTAACGTTATCTTCGTTTAAGGCTTTTTCTTTTATTATATCTTCAGTATCATCATCACTTACCGTAATTGTTCCACGTAATTTTCCATTAACTTGAACACCCACTTGAATACTTGTATCAACAGTTTTTTCTTCATCAAATATTGGCCAAGTACCTATAGCTAACATAGTGTTATTTCCTAACTTTTCATTAAGTTCTTCTGTAATATGAGGTGCTATCGGATTAAGTAAAGTAATAAATACTTTATAATCAGCAGTAGTAATTTTATCTAACTTTTCATATTCATTTAAAAGAATCATTAATGAAGATACAGCAGTATTATAATTCATAGATAATAAATCATTAGTTACTTTCTTAATAGTTTTATGAATATTTTTTTCTAATACTTCATTATAATTATTTCCTGGTACTACTTTATCATATAAACGATAAACTCTATCTAAGAATTTTTTACATCCTTTTAATCCATTTAAACTCCAAGAAGCATCTTTAGTATAATCACCTATAAACATTTCATAAGTTCTAAGGGCATCTGCACCAAATTCATTAATCATATCATCTGGATTAACCACATTGCCTTTACTTTTACTCATTTTTTCATTATTTTCACCAAGAATCATACCATGAGAAACTCTTTTAGCAAATGGCTCTTTATTAACAACTAAGCCTTGATTATACAAGAATTGATTCCAAAATCTTGCATATAACAAATGTCTTGTAGCATGTTCCATACCACCATTATAATAATCAACTTGTCCCCAATATTTTAATGCATCTTTAGAAACAAATTCATCCTTATTATGAGCATCCATATATCTTAAGAAATACCAACTAGATCCAGCCCAGTTAGGCATTGTGTCAGTTTCTCTTTTAGCCATCTTTCCACATTTAGGACATGGTACATTAACCCATTCCTCAACATTAGCAAGAGGACTTTCTCCAGTTTCGGTTGGTTCATATGATGGAACATCAGGAAGCACTAAAGGTAGTTCATTTTCCGGTACTGGTACCCAACCACAATTAGGACACTCAATCATTGGAATAGGTTCACCCCAAAATCTTTGACGACTAAATATCCAATCTTGTAAACGATAATTAGTAGTTTTCTTACCAATATGTTTTTCTTCTAAATAATTAAGCATTTTATCAATAGCAGTTTCTTTATCAAGTCCATCTAAGAATCCTGAATTAATATGAACACCATCTCCAGTATATGCTTCACTTGTAACATCACCATCAATTACGGGTATAATATCTATATCAAATTTTTTCGCAAAAGCATAATCTCTAGTATCATGTGCAGGAACCGCCATAATTGCTCCAGTTCCATAATTAGCAAGAACATAATCACTTACATAAATAGGTATTTCCTTACCATTAACTGGATTAATTACACTTAAACCGTCTAACTTAATACCTGTTTTTTCTTTAGAAGCATCTGTTCTTTCGATTTCATTTTTTAATGCACTTATTCTTTGATATTCTTTTAGTTCATCAATATTTTTAATTTTATCACTATACTTATTTAATAATTGATGTTCAGGAGACATTACTACAAATGTTACTCCATATAAAGTATCACATCTCGTTGTAAATACCTTTAATTCTTCATCTAGTTCTTTAAATTTAAAATTAACTTCGGCTCCAATACTTTTTCCTATCCAATTTATTTGAGCAGTTTTAATTTTTTCTGCGAAATTAGTATCTTTAAGTCCATCTATTAAACTATCAGCATAGCTACTCATTTTAAGCATCCATTGATTTTTTAATTTCTTGGTAGTTAGAGAACCACATCTTTCACATACTCCACCTGCTGCATCTTCATTTGATAGTCCAGTTTTACATTTAGGACACCAATTAATTTCTTTTTCAGCTTTATAAGCCATTCCGGCTTTGTAAAATTGTAGGAATTGCCATTGTGTCCATTTGTAATATTCTGGATCACTTGTATTAATTTCTCTACTCCAATCAAATGATATACCTAATGATTTAATTTGATGTTTAAATGTTTTAATACAATCTTCAACCATTTTTGATGGATATACATGATTCTTAATTGCATATTGTTCAGCAGGAGAACCAAAAGCATCCCAACCAATTGGATACAAAACATTATATCCTTGCATTCTTTTAACTCTAGCCATTGCATCTAACGCCGTATAACTTCTAACATGACCTACATGTAAACCAGCACCAGATGGATAAGGAAATTCAATTAACAAATAATATTTTTCTTTATCACTATTATTACTTGCTTCAAAGCATTTTGCTTCATCCCATTTATCTTGCCATTTCTTTTCAATATTTTTAAAATCCATTATTTTTTCCTCCTCTTATAAATACTTTCTAATATATTTCCCATAATTCCATAGAAAACATATATGAGCGCTACTAATAGAACGAATCCATATAGTAATTGCCATATTTTATCCATTTCTATCATTGTACATAGTACCCCTGTAGAACTTATTATAAATGCATTAATTATTGATAAAATAATACCTATTTTATTATAATCCTCTTTTTTTACTTTAAGTAGTTCCATTCCAATAAATTTTTTTAACTTATTTTTCTTTCTTTTAATAAAATAGTCTACTAAAAATACAATAAAAAATATAATAAATAAGATTAAAAATAAATATAAATTTTCCATAAATATCCTTTCTATAACAAAAAAACGACTAATTCTAAAGGACGAATAAGCCGTGGTACCACCTTAATTTTTACTTTTAGTTTTAACGGTCTTCACCTTAAACATCCGTTAAGTAAGTTCACTATCAATATTTGTTAATTTCCACCTATCATTAACTCTCTATAAAATATTTTTTGGTTACTACTCTTAACATCATCTGTTAAATAATAATTTGGCTGCCCAGGTTGGATTCGAACCAACGAAATGTTAGGGTCAGAGCCTAATGCCTTACCACTTGGCGACTGGGCAATTCAAAATACAAGTTTATTATACTACTTTAATGCTTTTTAAATCAAGCCAAAATTAAAAGTAGAATCTAAATCTACTTTGTTAATTTTAACACTTTTCCAACACTTTTTTCATTACTTAAGGTTGCAGTTGGATTTAAAATATGGGTAAGCTCATCTACGATACATTTAATGGTTGTACCTTTTACTCTAGCAGCTCCTGATGTAGTGCTTCCTCCACCACCAAACATTTTCATAATTTGAGATATATCAATATTTCCCTTACTTCTAGCACTAATACTTATTGTATCTTGATCAATATAAGCAATTGCAAATGAGGCATCTACCTTATATCTTAAAATATAATCTGAACACTTGGCAATATCTTCTATTGAATAAATTATACCACTATCATTAGTATCAGCAGCAATACCTATTGAATAGGTAAAAAACTTAGTACTATCAACAAGTTTCTGCATTACTCTTTCGTGTTCAAATTCTTCTAAGAATAAATTATTAACTGCTTCCGGATTAGCACCTCTACTAGTTAATTCAGATAAAACACTAAATGTTTTTGAAGTTAAGTTTTTAGTTAATCTATTGGTATCTAGTACAATACCAGCAAGTAAATAATTAGCTTGATCTGGCGTAATTTTAATCTTGGACATAAATAATAATCTGGATATTTCTTCACATGTACTAGAAATTGTTGTATCAACAAATATATTAGGTGTTTTAATTGTATATTCATCAGTTTTATGATGATCAATAATTAGAATATTTTTAAAATTTTCTAAATAATCATTAACACTTACTAAATAGTCTTTATTAGCATCTACACAAACTAGTAAACTATTATCAGTAAGATAACTATCTAAATCCGCTATTCTTATTATATTATGTTTAACTTTAATTTCTTCTATTAATTTTTTTATTTCACCTGGTAACTCTTTTATATCATCGTTAATAATAATATAGCTCTTTCTTTTATGTTTACCAGCTATTAGACTCATTCCTACACATGCACCAAGGGCATCATAGTCAGGTCTATTATGTGGAACTATAAACACTGCATCAGATTCAACCATAAGGTTATCTAATGTTAGTTTCAGCTCACCTGTATTTTCCATTTTTTTATTTCCTCCTAAAAAAATATACATTAAATTAATAATGTATAGACTGATTATAGCATTTAATTTTAAAAAGTCAAATTTATTCAAAAATCCTATATTTAACTAAAAAAATCACCATTATTTTCTAATAGTGATTTTATATTTAAACTACTTTTCTTCTTTTTTAGAAGTTGTTTTTTTAGCTGTAGTTTTAGTTGCAGTCTTCTTTTCAGTAGATTTAGCTGTAGTTGTTTTTTTAGTAGCAGTTTTTTTAACTTCTTTAACTTCTTCAGCTTTTTCTTCCTTTTTTTCTGCTTTTACTTCAGCTGCTTTAGGCATTTTACCATTTAAAGCATCTTTAGCAATTTTAACTAATTCAGTAAAATACTTTGGATTATCAATAGCTACTTCAGAAAGCATTTTTCTATTAATTTCAATTTCTGCTTTATTTAAACCATTAATAAATTGTGAATATGAAATTTCATTTTCTCTACAAGCAGCATTAACTCTTGTAATCCATAATTTTCTAAAGTTTCTTTTATTTTGTTTACGATCTCTAAATGCATAAGCTCCACTATGGAAAGTTTGTTCTTGTGCAGTTTTAAATAATCTATGTTTAGATCCAAAATATCCTTTAGCTTGTTTTAAAACTTTTCTTCTTCTATTTTTAGCTACGTTTCCGCCTTTAACTCTTGCCATTTATACCACCTTAGATAACAGATTTTAATCTGCTAGCTTCTCCTTTCGCTAATATTCCCTTATTTCTTCTTTGTCTAATTTGTTTACTAGAATCTTTAGCAGTTTTATGATTTCCACCAGATACTTTATAAACTAATGCTCCATTTTTTTTCTTTTTTAATACCTTTGATGAAGCTTTATGTGTTTTTTGTTTTGGCATAACTAAATCCTCTCCTTCTTATTTTTTTGGTGCCAATATCATAGTCATTGTACGACCTTCTAATCTTGGTTTAGCTTCTACTACACTTACTTCTGATAATTCATCAGCAAAGCGAATTAGAACATCTCTACCTAAATCAGTATGTGCCATTTGACGGCCTTTAAATCTAATTGAAGTCTTAATTTTATGACCTTTTATTAAATAATTTTCAGCATTTTTCTTTCTTGTGTTAAAGTCACCAATATCAATAGTAACTGATAATTGATACTCTTTCATATCCTTATTATTTGCTCTTTGATTTTTTAACGCTTCCTTAGCTCTTTTTTGTTTTTCATATTTATGTTTATTATAATCCATAATTTTTCCAACAGGTCTTTCATTACCAGGATTCATTAAAACTAAATCTAGCCCTGCATAAGATGCAAGCGTTAGAGCATCTTTTAAAGCTTTAGTACCTAATTGCTCTCCATTAGGACCAATTACCATTAATTCATTGACTTTAATTTGATCATTAATTAATAAGTCATCTTTTTTGACATTTGCTATTGTAAAGCACCTCCATATTATCAAAAAATGAATGCCAAATGCATTCATCCATATAAAAACCAATTCACTTTATTCTATGGCTTTTTACCTATCAGCTACTTTAAATTTTGTGCCAATCAGGTGGACTCTTGCAATCGCTTTCCTTTTTCAAACAACTGTATTATTACATTTTTAATAAATATTGTCAAGTATCTTAAACAATATTTCATCATAATTTTATACATTTTGTTAAAAATTATTACAAAAATTAAAAAAGATGATTACTCACCTTTTCTAAATAAACCTTTTCTTGATTTTTTTTCAGTTTTTTCTTCTTTATTTTCTTTAACTTCTTCTTTAGAAGATTTCTTTTTATCACTACTTAATAAGGCTTCTTTTCTTGATAAGTTAAGTCTTCCACGATTATCATATCCTAATGATTTAACAACAATTTCATCTCCAACTTTAACTATATCACTTGGTTTATTTACTCTTTCTTTGTCTAATTGAGAAACATGTACTAAACCTTCACAACCAGGCCATAATTCAACAAAACATCCGAAATCTTCAACTTTAGTAACTTTACCATTATAAATTTTGCCGTCTTCAACTTCTCTAACGATTTGTTCAATTCTTTCCATAGTTCTTTCAATAACTTCTTGATTAGTATGATAAACAATAACTCTTCCGTCATCTTCAATATCAATTTTAACAGCATCTTTATCAGAAACAGTCTTAACACCTTCTGGAGAACATTCTAAAATAATCTTAGTAATCATTTCTCCGCCTCTACCAATAACATCTTTAATCTTTTCTGGATCGATATTCATCATCTTAATCTTAGGAGCATATGGTGATAATTCTTTTCTTGGCTCAGCAATAACGCTTTCCATTAAATCAAGAATTTGCATTCTGGCTTTTTTAGCTTGTTCTAATGCTTCTTTTAAGATTGCTTTAGTAACACCTTTAATCTTGATATCCATTTGTAGTGCAGTAATACCTTTTCTAGTACCAGCAACTTTAAAGTCCATATCTCCCATATGATCTTCAAGTCCTTGGATATCTGTTAAAATAGTATATTTTTTACCTTTAGTAATAAGTCCCATTGCAATTCCCGCAACTGGTGCTTTAATTGGAACTCCTGCAGCCATAAGTGATAAACATCCTGCACAAATACTTGCTTGAGAAGATGATCCATTACTTTCTAATATTTCAGAAACAACTCTTATTGTATAAGGGAATTCTTCTTCAGATGGAATAACTTGTAATAGGGCTCTTTCTCCTAATGCACCATGACCAATTTCTCTTCTACCAGGAGCTCCATATCTTCCAGTTTCACCTACACTAAAATTAGGGAAATTATAATGAAGCATAAATCTCTTAGTATCTTCAAGTCCTAAACCATCTAAAATTTGATGTTCTCCAATAGCTCCAAGTGTTGTTGTTGCTAAAGCCTGAGTTTGTCCTCTAGTAAAAACAGCTGATCCATGAGTTCTAGGAAGTAAATCAATATATGCAGATAGTGGTCTAATTTCATCTAACGCTCTTCCATCAGGTCTTACATGTTTATTAGTAATTAAATCTCTAACAACTTCTCCTTCAATATTATTAACAATCTTAGTAACATCTTTTTCTATTGTATCTACATCAGGATATTTTTCTAAGAAATAATTAATAGTTTCTTCTTTAACTTCATCAATTTTAGCATAACTTGCAAGTTTATCCTTAATTTGAACTGCTTCAAGCATTTTATCTTCAGCATATTCTTTAACTTCTTTTTCTAATTTTTCATCAATCTTAGCAAGTTCAACAGTTACTTTTCCTTGTCCAACAGCTTCAATAATGCTTTCTTGGAATTCACATAACATCTTAACATGTTTTTGTCCAAACATTAAAGCAGCTAACATATCTTCTTCACTTGCTTCATGAGCTCCTGCTTCAATCATACAAATATCATTTTTAGTCCCAGCAACTGTTACAGTAAGTTCACATTTATCTATTTGTTCACTTGTTGGATTAATTATAAATTCTTTACCAATTTTACCAACTACTACTCCTGCAACCGGTCCATCAAATGGGATTTTTGATATTCCAAGTGCTAAACTTGAACCAAATAATGCTGTCATTTCTGGGGAGTTATTAGGATCAACAGATAATATTGTATTAATAACTTGTACTTCATTTCTAAAGTTTTCATCAAACATTGGTCTAATTGGTCTATCTATTTGACGAGCAGCAAGGGTTGCAGCATCAGTAGGTTTTCCTTCTCTTTTAATAAACCCACCTGGTATTTTACCAACTGAATATAATTTTTCATTATAAACAACTGTTAAAGGAAAGAAATCACCAGTTCCTACTGTATCACTCATTACAGCAGCAGATAACACAACTGTATCTCCGTATCTAACAAGTACAGCACCATCAGCTTGTTTAGCAAGTTCTCCAGTTTCAACAACTAATTTTCTCCCTAAAAAATCATAAACAAATTCTTTTTTCATTTTATCCTTCTCTCTTTTTCAATATAAAAAGACACTAAAAAATATAGTGCCCTTATTTTCTAATATTTAATTTTTTAATAACTTCACGATATTTAACAACATCATTTTTCTTTAAATAATCTAATAAACTTCTTCTCTTACCAATCATTAAGTGTAGTCCTCTTTTTGAATGATAATCATGTTTATTATCTTTTAAATGTTCTGTTAAATTGTTAATCTTATCTGTTAAGATAGCAATTTGTACTGAAGTATCTCCAGTATTTTTAGCATCTTTAGCAAATTCTTGAACTCTAGATGCAATTTGTTCTTTACTTACAGCCATAATTAAATCCATTCCTTTCTATTAAACATTAATCGGTTATAACCTAGTCTAAATTCCGAAAGGAAAATCTAAACCACGTTAAAACTTCAACTAGTCATAATATACTATATTTTATAATGAAAAGTCAAATGTATTTTCAATATTTATCTAACTTTTTTATAAATTAGAACTGAATCTTTATCATTACGATTATGAATAATTCCAGTTAAACCTGGAAAAGAATTCACATTCAATGGTATCTCTTTAAAAATCATTTTTAAAGAGATAAGATCATAAATTTCAGCCCATTCATCACAATATTTTGTATCATAAGTAAAATCATACAAATAACAAACTAATATTTGTCCGTCTATATCTAATATTTTTGATAACTTAAAAACAATATCATACAATTCTTGATTCTTTAAATATTGTCCTACATTAGAAAGCCATATATTATCATAAAATTTAGTTCCTACAAAATTTTTTAAATCACATGTTATAAATCTTGGAATAATTTTTTTAATCATTGTTTTTATAGCTTCATAAGAGTCATTATCTCTTAAATATAAATTACATTTTTCTAAAATACTTGTTCTATACTCATCATAATTAAATAAGTTCTCTCTAATTTTAATTGAATCATACGTAGAAAGTAACTCATCCCAAAACAGAAATGATTCAAAATCTAAATATCTTAATGTAACTTTAACTTTTTCATATATTTCTTTATTAAATACATATTTATTCTTTTTAAATACTTTCGGATAATCAATATACCTTAAAAACATTAAAAATTCTTCTCTATTTAAGCACAAAATACTTGCCATTTTTAGATAAAAATAATATTTTGTGAATAAATTTATATCTACAACAGTTATATCTTTGCAATTACAATAAATTGCATTTAAAACTTGATCACAAGATGAACCTACCGTTAATAAATTCTTATCTTTTAAATCAAATAAATTAATATATCCTGAAATATTTTCAGTAGTAAAAGGATAAATATTAGAAAAATAATTATTATGTTTATTATAATTATTTTCTATTTTATCTATCGCTATTTTTAAATTACTATTTAAATCATTCATAAAAATCTATTATTATTATTTTCTCTTATTTATGTACTTTTTAACATTTGATTCACTTAGTAATCCATCATCTACTACTAAATCTATAACTTCTTTATTACCAGAATTTAAAATAACTCTTAATAATTTACACTTTGTTAAATAATCAAGTTCATCTTTAAAATTAATTAGAAATTCAAATGCCATATTTTCATTGTTTCTAATAATAATTTCACTAGCAAATTCATTAACATTAAATTTTTCAGCAAGTAAATCTTTTAAATCTTCATATAAATAGTCGGTTTTACAAATAGCTTTTTTTAATTTTATTGCTTCTTCATTATTTAACTTATGAGTATCAAGATAAGCTGAAAATGCATTAGTATTTATATTATCAACATTTTCTAAAAAAGCATCAATCTCACGATTTGAAATAAGTTCTAATCCATTATTGGAAGCATAATTATTATATTTTTCAATTAATACTTGAATTTTTTTAGACTCATTAAGATAATAATTTTTTTCATTTTCACCATCATTACAGAAATATACTTCTTCATAATATGTATTTACTACATCTGAAAATAATTCACTAATTTTACGGCCTACTAACATCATTAAAGCTTTTTCACTTATTCCTTGTTTAGTTTTATTTACAAAAAAGCTAAAATACTCATCAGTCGAAGTAATATTTCGTTTTAAATCACCTATATATTGAAATTTATCCAATTCTTTTTGATATACTTTGATATTTGCTAATTTATTTAATGGTGTTGAAAATTTAATATATTCCTTTTTTATTGGACATAAAATCTTTTTATCTACAAGTTCTTTTATTTCATCAACACTATATTTTTTTGTTTTTAATTCAAATGAATCTTCACATGCACATTTTATTTCTAAATTATATAAATATACAACTCTACTATCAAATATGCCAGTCATTGGTTTTAAATCAATTTCATCAACAGGAATTGTAACTATTTTTGTATACTGTTTATTATCTCTATAATTTAGATATTCTAATAAATCATTACTTGTAAATTCAATATTAAAAAATCTTTTTGAAATTAAATAATAATTTAATTCATTACTTGGATTATTTAAAAAATTTAAAATTTCATCGCAATTAATTTCTTTTAATAAACCTTTAAATTTAATTCTCACTTGAAATCACCTTCTATCTTGTTTTAACTTTCACATCTTCTTTTTTAACATCACCAAATAATCTTGATTCATCACCAGCAAGTGCTAATGCATAGTTATATAAAGAATTTGTTCCAGCATATTCGGTATTAACTAATTTAAGATTAGTAAAATCTGTTAAAATTACAGTCCCATCTTCAAACTCTACTTGTACTTTGTCATCATCGTCCCAATCCTTCCATGAAACTACTTTTTTAACAAATACACCATTTTCATTTTCAATAATACAATAATTAAAATTATAATTTAAACTATATGTTTTATTCCAACCATATGCATCAAGTCCTGTACTTAAATTTTGTAATTTATCATAACTTGTTACTCTTGAAACTTCACCACCAGATAGTTCAACTGCTAAATCATAAACATTATTATAATCAGTTGCTCTAACTAGTCCTACATTTTGTACACCAGTCAAAACTTGTAAACCATCTGCTGTTGAGTATTCAACAACTTCACCAGAATAATCTGAATAGTTATCAACTTTAGCAATCATTGTTCCTTCCCCATTATAATCAATAACTGCATTAAATTCTTTTACAGTATCAAAATTATCTCTATTTGAATTTAATTTACTACATGCCTTAATTCCACCAAATAATAAAAATCCTCCAATAGTAAGAGCACTAACAACTAGCTTAGCATTTTCAAAACTATCATTACTATAATATCCCATATAAATTCCCCCTTGATTAAGGCATACTATAACATAAAATCAGCATTTTGTAAATATGCATAAATCTTAAGCATTTCTAAAAATTATTTTTAATAATCATAATTAAAAGATATTATTTAAAATATTTCCCTAATTATTTTGTACAATATGTTATTCCTTCATCCGAATTATTTGATATAATAATATCCTTTATTCCACCATTTTCCGGCAAACTATTACATTTTACTAGATAAAAATCCTGATTTTTTGATTTATAAATTTTAGATCCTCCATCATTAGCAGTTGTATATAAATCCATTAAAGAAATAATGTCATCTATAGAAATTGAATTGTTATTTAATTCTTCTTTTAAATTAATTTCATCACCATTTTCTTTAATAAATTTTGGATTAGGAAAAGTAGAATATATTGTTGTTTGTTCATTTAATTTATAGATTTCATCCATATCATATGTTTTTTTCTTTTCATCCTTTTCTTTGATTGAACATCCAGATAGTAAAATTAATGCAATAATAGTAATTACGATTTTTTTCTTCATTCTCATTAGCCTCCATTTCAAAATAATTATATCAAATATTTAAACATTATAAAATTACAATTTCAGTTATATCATCTAAATAAATTTTTTCATTATCAATCATTTTAATATATCCATTAACTAAATCTAGTGATTTAACTTTACCAGTTTTATTTATATATTTTCCGCCTTCTTTTTTTAAATCAGCTATAAAATAAGTAATCTTAATTTCCAAATGTTTATTAACATTTTCATTTATTATATTTAAATTCTCATTAAGTTTATCAACACTTTCTTCATCTAAAATATGCTTTCTTGTTGTTAATCTAGCTGTTTCTTCTATTTCTTCATCATAGCCAGTTAAGGCTGCAAAAGGGGCAAATTGTCCAGCTCTTTTATCTATACTCATTCTAGAATGATACTTAGGTTCATAATGAGGTAGATTAATAATATCTTCGTATTTGTTCATTATCCTTTATGTCCTCCTACTTCTCTATTTCGGTCAATAGCGGTTGATCCTTCTTCTAAATTCATTCCTTTAAGAATTGAGTTCTTTCCAAATTTATTTTTTATATCAATAATTGCATGTTGTAATTTTTTATCATCTTCTTGATGTTTTTTAGTCTCTTCTTTTTCTAATGTTTTATCTAACGTATTAAATAAATCTAATTGTTCAAACACTAAATCATTTTTGGTTTTATTTTCTGGTTTTAAATTACATACTGTAATATTTATTTTTCTTATTAATAGATTTTTATTAACTATTTCATCATATAACTGAATACACTTTTCAGATAATATCTTACTTGAATAAGTATAATAATCTAAATTAATTGTTCCATGAGCATTTTTAGGCACATATCTTCCATAATTATCTTTGGTTATTGGTCCATCATATTTATTTCTTATTTCTGGATTAGTTAAATTTGAAACATCATAAGTTAAATCTAAAACTATTTGCCTTGTTGTTAATTCTTTTTCTGTTAAATCAAGCGCTAAAGAATCAATCATTTCTCTAACAATTAACTTTGATTCATCATAATTATAGGGACGATGTAATACTTGTCCTGAAGATAAGCTACTTGCTTCTGGTTTATATTTTTTTACATCCTCTATTGTTGTCGGCTCATAACCCCAAGCATGGTCTATTAATAACTCCGCATTAACTCCAAACAAATTATATAAATAGTTTTCATTTTTAATGGACATTAATGCTACATCGCCCATTGTATACATTCCATTTTCTTCTAACTTTTTAGCAATACCTTTTCCAACTCGCCAAAAAGAAGTTAATGGTTTATGATCCCACAAAATTTTTCGATAAGACATTTCATCTAAAGATGCCATTCTTACTCCAATTTCATTTGGTTTCATATGTTTAGCGACTATATCCATTGCAATTTTAGCTAAATACATATTAGTTCCTATTCCTGCTGTTGCTGTTATCCCTGTTTCGTTATAAACATCTTTAATAATAGTTGTTGCGAGTTCCTCAGGTGTTTTTTTATAAAATTTTAAATAATTTGTAATATCACAAAATACTTCATCTATTGAATAGGGAAATATATCTTCTGGTGCTAAATATTTTAAATAAATATTATATATTTTAGTACTATAAAACATATATTTTTTCATTTTGGGAGTTGCTATTATATAATCTAGTTCTAAAGTTTTATTATTTTTAAGTTCACTATCAAGATAAGATTTACCTCTAAATTGTCTATAATTATTTTCTTTTCTTCTTTGATTATTTACTTCTCTAATTTTTTGAACAACCTCAAATAATCTTGCTCTACCTCCTAATCCATATTGTTTTAAACTAGGAGTTATAGCAAGACATACTGTCTTTTCAGTTCTACTTTTATCAGCAACAACTAAATTGGTATTTAAGGGATTCAAGTTTCTTTCAACACATTCAACTGATGCATAAAAGCTTTTTAAATCAATACACATATAATATCTATTCATATCAATCACAATTAAATTATATCAAACATTTGTTTATATAACAATAATATTTTTTTATTAATAACAATCATTTTGTCGAAGTAGACAAAATGATATAATAATTAATTATTTTCTTTAAATTTTTTTATTTCTTCTTTTTCGATTTCTTTTAATGATTTTTTGGGTGTTGGCAAATCTTCAGGCATCGTACCGCCAAGATTTTTAATCGTATCTCTTACAGCTTTACCAACTTTATAATGAGTATTTGTAGCAACTTGTTCATTTGGCTTTTCTTGTTTTTCAAGTAGTGCTTCTGTTTGCGTTATTCTAAAAATATTTGCACCTAACTCAACGCTTCCCATATTATCAAGTATATCTTCTCTATATCTTAGTCCTTTTCTTTTTGCTATATCATCGGCAGTTTCACCATTATATAATCCTTTATAACCAGCATTTGTAAATATATCAAATTTTTTTACACCTTTTTCTCTTGCAATTTTATAAAGTATTTTATTTCCATCTTTTGTTTGTTTTCGCCTATATAATCTTTTTTCATCTTCAGTTAACTTAGAATATTCTTTTTCAGTTAATTCTTGTTTTCTTGTTTGAATTGCAAAATAAGTTTGACCAAGTGCTACTGCTTCGAACTTTGGATTTGCATTTTGTACGATTAAATAACAAGCATATCTACTTAGCTTGTAATCAATTATATTCTTAGTAGAAACCCCTGTTTTTACAATTTTGGGGTAAACTCCAAAATTGGAATTTATAAAGTTATTGCTTTGCGAACAAGCAATCTGAGCCTTCTCAATTACTGCTGAAAATAATCTCCATTCTTTATAGCCAAGCATTGTTTGCAACTCACGTGCATACCAATATTCATTACCATATTCATCAATATGTTTTATATCTTCAAAATTTTTTTCATTATATTTTTCTAGTGTATCCATTGTTCCTCCCTAATTTAAACTATAATTATTTATCGCCAACTAATTCTTCACATTTATTTGTTAATCTATTATAAACATCCTCTTCAAAGCGAGATTTGTTAATCTTAAGTAGTTTAGGCATAATAGATAGATCACCTCTTAATCTCATTAAAGAATCAGTTTCATCAGATTGAATAAAAGTTTTTTCTAATCTATGAATTGAAATCTCTCCCATTCCTAGGGCAAAAGCATACTCTTTTTGAGTCATATCATACATATTTCTAATTTCTTTAATTTCATTAGAAGTTAATAATTCCTTTTCTTCTTTATATGCATCAACTAATTTTTTATCATTTTCCATATCAAGTTTATGATTATTTATTTCATTACCAGTATTTAAATCAATCATATATTATTCGATGATTTCTAACATAACTCCTTTTATTTTTGCTTTTCTTTTTCTTGTATTAATAATACCTTCCATTTAAATTATCCATTTCTTGTTATATATAATAACATAATAGTTTTGCCATATCAATTGATAAAACACGAATTTCCGAAAAAGATTTAAAAAAAAGAAAACACCTACTTAGTGTCTTCTCTATTCCATTTAAAATTAACTACTTCAGGTATATCTACCCCATTTTCTTTAATATACTCATTATGATATTTTAAAGTTTCTTCGCATTTATTAATAAGTGCTTGTTTCTTACTCTTATTAACCTTAACATACTTCATAGCATCTAAAATTAAATGATATCTATCTAATTTATTTAATACTCTCATATCAAAAGGTGTTGTAATAGTTCCTTCTTCAATATAACCATGAACATGCATATTTTGATTACATCTCTTATAAGTAAGTTGATGAATCAAGTGAGGATATCCATGAAATGCGAATATGATAGGTTTATCTTTAGTAAATAATTTATTATATTCATCATTAGATAATCCATGAGGATGATCACAATCAGATTGTAATTTCATTAAATCAATAACATTAACAACTCTTATTTTAAGTTCAGGAATATATTCTTTCATAATCTGAGTTGCCGCAAGAACTTCAACTGTTGGCGTATCACCAGCACAAGCCATAACTATATCTGGATTATTATCACTTGCCCAGTCAAATATACCTATCCCATTAGCACAGTGTTTACTTGCTTCTTCCATATTAAGCCACTGATAAGAAGGATGCTTAGAAGCAATAATTAAATTAATATAATTTTTAGTTTGTAAAATATGGTTAGTACAAGAAAGTAACGTATTAGCATCTATTGGTAAATAAATTCTAACAGTATCGGCTTTTTTAGTAACTAAATGATTAATAAATCCAGGATCTTGATGAGTAAAACCATTATGATCTTGTTGCCAGCAATGACTAGTTAAAATATAATTTAAACTTGCTATATCACTTCTCCAAGGAATTTCCTTACACATTTTAAGCCATTTAGCATGTTGACTAGCCATAGAATCTACAATTCTTATAAATGCTTCATAACTATGCATTAAGCCATGTCTACCAGTTAATAAATAACCTTCTAATAAGCCTTCACAAACATGTTCTGATAAAATACTATCAATAACCTTACCATTTGCTGCTAAATATTCATCACTAGAAAGTAACTGACCATTCCATTTTCTATTAGTAACCTTAAAAACATCATTAAATCTATTAGATAATGCTTCATCAGGTCCAAAAATCCTAAAATTATCATTTTTCTTTATAACATCCATTAAATAAGTGCCTAAATTTAACATATCGCTTGCCACAACAGTTCCATGACCATCAAATTTAACAGCATAATCTTTATAATCAGGTAATTTTAAATCCTTAAGAAGTAATCCCCCATTAGCATATTTACTTGCACTCATTCTTTTATCTTTTTTAGGAACAAAATCTCTTATTTCCTTAATTACCCTACCACTAGCATCAAACAAATCATCTACTTTATAGCTCTTAAGCCACTTCTCTAATAACTTTAAATTATCCGGATTAGCATCACTCACGTTAATAGGAACTTGATGGGACCTAAATGAACCTTCTATCTTTAATCCATTATATTCTTTAATTCCTGTCCATCCTTTAGGAGTTTTTAAAATAATCATTGGCCAGTAAGGTCTCTTACTATTATTACTTAATTTAGCTTTACTTTGAATAGTTTTAATTTCTAAAATAACTTTATCCATCGCTTCTGCCATTAATTTATGCATATCACTTACTTTAGAACCACTAACAATATACGGATGATATCCCATTCCTTCAAAATAACTAATAAGCTCTTTTTCACTAATTCTTGCTAAAATAGTTGGATTAGCAATCTTATAACCATTTAAATGTAATATCGGTAAAACAGCACCATCAGTAATTGGATTAATTAATTTATTTATTTGCCAAGAAGCTGCAAGAGGACCAGTTTCTGCTTCTCCATCACCAATCACACAAGTCGCAATCAACTTAGGATTATCTAAAACAGCACCATAAGCATGAGCTAAGCTATAACCAAGTTCCCCACCTTCATTAATAGATCCTGGAACATTTGGCGCAACATGAGAAGGAAGTCCTCCTGGAAAACTAAAACTTTTACATAACTTATTTAATCCCTCTAAATCATTAGTTACTTCTGGATAAAATTCACTATAAGTTCCTTCAATATAAGAATTAGCAACCATAGCTTGACCACTATGACCGGGTCCTGAAATATAAATCATGTTTAAATCATACTTGTTGATAACTCTATTTAAATGAGCATAAATAAAATTTTGTCCTGGTGCACTTCCCCAGTGTCCCACTAATTTCTTTTTAATATCATCCAATTCTAAAGGGGTTCTAAGTAAAACATTACTTTTTAAATAAATCATTGCACACGATAAGTAATTAACTACTCTAAAATATTCATCTAACACTTTAAATTCATTATCCATAATCATTCTCCTAAATTAAAGATCTAGCTATGATATAACCTAAAACAAGGCAAATTAATATAATTAAAAAAGATAATATAAGTTCCAAATTATACTTTCTCACACAGCCTCAATCCTATTCTTTAATAACTATAACATAAACTTTTAAAAAAATCTCAAAAATTTTGAGATTTCGATATTTTATAAACCATATCTTTTATTAAATTTATCAATTTGAGAACTTCTTTTTTCTAATTCTTTTACTTTAGGTTGATCTTCTATTTTTGATTCATTATTTTTATTAAAATAAAATTCTTTTTCACTTAAGATAATATCCCTGTTTCCAAAACATATTTCTTTAATATTGATATTTTCAATTATTTCATTATTTAAACTTAATTCTATTTCTAATGCTTCAGGAACAGTTTGAATTAAATTTGAAATGGTTGGTATATATATATTTAGACTATGATTATCTTTAACTTGTTTAATATCATATTTATGAATATGTCCATTTAAAATAATTTTAGAAGAACTTTCTAATTTTGGAAAACCTTTAATTTCATGATGCATTTGAATAGTTTCTTTGCCTATGTTAAGAAAACTATTTCCATAATTATCAATTATTATATCATCTCGATACATACTACAAAATTTTATAAAATCAAAGTCATCTGTAAATTTAACACTGTAATCATGATTTCCACCAACACCAAATGTAATTATATCCTTATCATAGGGGTAATCTAAAGCAAAATGTTCAAATTGTTTAAAGTATCTTTCTATGATTTGCTTTCCTTTAGAAAATGCTCCATCAATAAAATCACCACAAGCTAAAATTACATTTATTCCTCTTTTTTTAGCATAATTAAACGCTCTATTAACTGCATCAACATTTTCTAGGCTATTTCCATAATGGAAATCAGATATAACAAGAAATCTTAAAGTATTATTATAACCTATATTTAAAGTATTTCCTTTACCATATTTATTTTTTTGATTTCCATTACTTATAATTTTTCCATCGTAAAAATATTCTCTATCATAATTTCTTTTACAGTTTTTAACTTTTTTTAATTCAAAATATAAAGTTTTATAATCTATATTTAACTTTTCACATATTTCTCTATTTGTTTTTCCTAAATTAATTAAATTTATAATATTTGTTGTTAATTGATTAAATGATGTTAGACCATTTTTTCTATTTCGTTCAAGAATATTAGTAAATTTAAAAATAACACTTGAAGAGAAATTTTCTCTATCTTCATGGTATTTAGACAAATTGATTCCTTTATCCTCAAAAATATTTCCTAATTGACGATATTCTGATGCAGTTAATTCTCTAAGCGCAGTATCTATTTCTTGTCCTGAATATTCATTATAAAATCCATATATACGCATAATAAGTTCCTTCGAATTTCTATTTAATCTTGTTTGTTCTTACATATTTCATTTGTTTTCCTAAAGCACACTCTACTCCAGTATCATATGATAAATTTGGAAATAATTGATAAAGAATTGAAATATCTCCTCCATCATATATATATCTATTTACTAAATCAATTGCCTCTAATGTTTTATTTAGAGCTAAATTATAAAGTTCTAGTAAACTTTCATTATGTTTTTCATTAGTTACTGGATTAGTCCACATCTCATTTGCATTATTAATTATTTCAGAAACAGCTAAATGATTTACATCTAAAAATTTTATAAATTTACTGTAATTAAGTAATTTCTCTTTGGTAATCTTTGGATTTTCTTTAATAGTTTTTTCTGTATTTTTAAAAATATCATATACTACTTTACAACTAAATACTGCAAATCTACCATTATATGTATATAGATAAATATCTCTTATTGTTTCTCTTAATTTTGAATCTGATAAATCTAGTTTGCCAATAAAATCAGGGGCTAATTGCATATAATCAATATTTAGCACTTGTTTTGCATAATAATTGTCAATAAATCCTTCTACCATACTATGTGATGAAATATGATTAACTGGTTTACAACTTTTTTCTATATAATAAACAAATGGATGTGCTAAACTATCAAAAAAATAATGTGAAATATGACCATATAAGAAAGACATTACGTCAGAATTTTCATATAGTTTATTTTCCTTTATATAATTAATTAATTTTAGAAAGAAATCTTGAGAACTTTGATTATGAGAATCATATCTACATACTATATTAGAAAAACCTGATAAATCTTGTCCTAGAGCCCAAATTTTAAATTTATCTTCTTCAATAGGTAATTTAAATAATTTATCATCTTTTTCACACTTATCATATAAACTTTTACCCATAATTACATGAGACATATATTTAGGCATAAGTAATCCCCCTTTTTTATAGCACATATTATAGCATTTTTTTATAAAAAAACAAGCAAATATGAATAGGCTTGTTATTTTATTAATTCTAATAGTAAATGACATTTTGAAATAGCAGTGTCATTTACTTTTAGAATTCACCATAGTGTTATAAATTCGTATCAATGCTTGGATTTGTAGTTTTGATTATAATATTTTTTGGTATATTTATCTAATTCATTTATAAAGATATTTGCATAATGTCTAATTTCTTGTTTTTTAAAAATATTTTGTAGATAATCTTCTAAAATGATTTGTTCATAAAATTTAATTGCTTCTTCGATAGAGCCTGTTAATAGTATTTTAGTTATAAAATTAGAATTATCAGGCAATTGACAATATAAAAAATATAATTCAGCTTTTAAATCTTTCTTTGTAAATGATTCTAAGCCATCAAATAAAGTAAAATTATTAAAGTAAAAATCAGATAATGCTTTTTTTCTAATATCTAAATATTTATTTAATATAGTTTTTATTATATTTTTTAGGGCGTCTTCTAGTTCATTCTTTTCATTTTGAGTTAAACTATGACTATTTAGTTCTTCTATAAGTATTTCATTTGCTTCATTTATTTGTTTGGTCATTTTTTCAGCTAAGTCCTGTTGTTCTTGTGATGAAGTTGCAAATTTATCAGGATGCCATTTAATTATTAATTTACGATAAGATGATTTTAATTCTTCAAATGTATAATTAACTGGTAATTTAAATAGTTTTCTGGCTTCATAAAGATTCATTTTATTATCCATTTTATATTTTCTCCTTTTGTTATCGCGTACTATAGCATATATGTCAAGGAAATACAACAATTTAAATTATACATAGGTAATAATTTACTTTGAGAAGTCACCAGGCTTGTTATTTACAAATATTTTGTAAGTATAAATCTATGTATTTTTTTATCTTTGGAAGTGAATATTTATCCAATATAAAACCAGAGGCTTTAGGATGTCCTCCACCATTATGGTGAAATTCACTTGCAATTACTGATACGTCTACATTATCTTTTTCACATCTTAAAGAACAACTTAGTCTCTCAAAATTTATAATTAAAACAAAATCAATATCTTTATTTTTTTTACAAATATAATCACCTAATAAAGAACGATATTGTTCATTAATAGTGACAGCCATTTTATAACCTTTATAATCAGTTATAACTATTTTTTCATAGGCTTTTTCAAAATAATTATTCATTTTCTTTTCATTAGATAAAATTAAATCTTCAATTTCTTTAGTTATCATAAATTCTTTACTATCATCCAAAGAACAAATATAATTAATAAAACTAACTGGTTCCATAAGGGTAAAAACATTAGTAATTTTCTTACCTAATTCAAAGTTGCCATTTTTATCCCAAATATCATATGCTCTTACACCTTCAACAAATTCCTTATAAAATCTTTTATTTAATTTATTGCTTAAAGAATTTAAATATTGATAAAATAAATAGGTTGCTGATACTTTTAAACCATTAATACTGATAACTTCATTTACAAACGAATAAGTATTATCACTGATACTTGATTCATGATGATCAAAATGTTTTAGATGTTCTTTTAAATAATTATTATTTTCTATAACATTTATGGTTTCTTTAGAAAATGGTAAATCACAAATAAATATTTGTTCATAACTACTAAAGTCTTCTTTTAGTAATTCTTCTAAATCACTTGATTCACACAATATATAATCAAGATTTTGAAAATATTTAATACCTAAAATTACACTTCCCATTCCATCACAGTCAGCTATATGAGAAATAATTAATATTTTATTATTATTTTGATTTCTAATCATTTATATTTTCCTTTACTACTATTTCCTTTAAATAAAATTCATAGGTTTCTTTAGCAATATCTTTCCAACTTTTTCCTAACATTTCTTTAGCATTTTTACCAACTAGTTTAATTTTTTCTTTATCATTTATTATTTCTTTAATTCTTTCTTTGTAATAATTAATACCATAAGAGGATGTAAAGCCGCTAACATCATTGATAACTGTATCACTAGTTACACTTCCTTCTATAAATAGCCCTGGAGTTTCATTAACTGCTGCTTCAATTTGAACAAGACTTGATGAATCACATAAGGAAGGAAATAAGAATAAATCTGCTCTTCTATATAAGCCTGAAAGAATATTTCGATCAGTAATCATTCCAGTAGTTATACAGCAATCTTGCATATTATATTCAATAATTTTTCTTTTTAATTCTTTTAAATCAAAGCCATCACCTACATAAATCATTTTAAAATTATAGCCATCTTCTTTTAAGCTTTTTAAAACATCTAGTATGAAGAAAATATTTTTGATATCAACTATTCTACCTACAAATAAGAAAACGGGATAAACATTTTCTAAGGAATATTTAGCATTAATTTTATTTATTATTCCCTTATCTTGGCATGTTTTTAAATCGGTACCATTATAGATAACAACTGGTTCATATAAATATCCATAATCTTTAAAGACCTTTTTCATTGCATTATTTACAGCTATACATTTATCACATTCATTATAGACTTTAATAAATCTAGAAATTATATTATCTATTACAAATTTATTATTAATTCTTTTTCTAATTTCAAAATCAAATCTTGTATGCATAGTGGCAATACATGGAATATTTGCATCTTTAGCTATTTTCACGCCTAATGCGCCTATTTGTAAAGGTGAATGAATATGAATTATGTCAAATTTTTCTTCTATTAATGTTTTATATGATTCACTCATTCTGGTTTGCATAAGAGATACACGATATTCAGTAAATGGGACAGGAAGGCTTTTTACTCTTATTACTTTATATGGTCTATCTTTATCTAAACAAACACTTTCTGTATAGGGAACAACTACAACTACATCATTAAATTTAGATAATTCTTTAGCTAGATTATCAACTACATTTACAACTCCATCTATAGCTGGAAAAAATGAATCTAGAAATAATCCTATTTTTAATCTTTTATTGTTCATAATTATACCTCTATAATAATTAAATAAAATTTTTTAATAAAAATCAATTGAAATTAAAAAAATAAGGAAATTAATCCTTATAAATATTTATTCCAATTATTTGGTAAATAAACTATTTCGTTATTATAAATTATTTTGTCCCATTTATACCCATTTGCGTAACCGACATTTTTTTCTAATAGTTCGCACTTCGTTCCATAAGGTATTGCTTTATATTTAGGAAATTTAAAGCCAATACCTTTTCGGCACCACACACCACTTTTGGCTGTTATTATTATATAATTTTTTCTTACTGGTTCTTCTTCCTTGTAATAAAGTAATTTATATTCATTGGTTTTTGCTACAACATTATCATCATAAACATAAACATGTTCTCTAGGATTTACTCTAGCACCATTTTTCCAAACTATAAAATGCAAATGATAGGCTCTATTTTTTCCACAATAACCACTATTTCCCATTCTTCCTATTACAGTACTTGACTCCACTTTATCTCCTACTTTTACTTTAATACTATTTTTAAGCATATGACAAGTTCTTGTTTTATAACCATCTATATATTTAATTGTTACATAATTGCCACTATCACCATAATTCATGGTATTGTTTTTACCATCTACTACTTCTATAACAATTCCATCACCACAAGCATATATATCAGCAGTTCTACCACCATATTTATTATTCCATCCTAAATCGTTAGCACGATGATTAGAACTATAGTCTTGAGTTATCCCTACAAATTTTAGGGGATATTTTAATTTAATCATAATATACCTCTTTCTTAATAAATTAAACTAAGAAACTACATCTATAATATTTAATGAATTATTATAAATTTTGTATATTATAAAAACACAATATTTGATATGTATTGTGTTTAAAAATGTTTTTGGAAGTGTATTTGAAAAATATTTTGCATTAAAAAAAGCCCATAAATGGGCAAAATTTACTATTTATTTTGTTCTAAAAATATTGATTTTTTTATTTTTAATAGTTTTGCCTATCACAATATTTGGATTCTTTTTAATTAGATAATCACTGATATCTTTAAAATCTTCACCAACTAAAACAGTTGAATAAACTAATATTATAAAATTATTATTACCAACTATGATGTGTAAGTATTCTTGAGAGCGACTATGTTTGTTTATAACTAAATTATTTTCTTTATATATTTTTTCTATTTCAGAATATTTAAATGAATATATTTCTTTGCCTTGTTTAATTATCATATAATTATCAGTTAAAAAATAATATCTTTCATTCCAATAATCAATATTACCTATTTTATCTAAAAGATTGTTGTCAGTTAAGTATTTTTTTATTTGTTTTAAAGTCACAAATGTATCTATTCTCTCGTATGATCTTCCAATTATAATTAATCCAACAAAAAATAAATAATAGTAAACATTATATTTGATACCAACATATAAAAATATAATAAGCAAATTTAAAGTTACGCATAAATAAACAACTATATCACTTTTACCAATATCGATATATTCATCTAATGTTAATTTTTTCTTTTCCTTGTTTTTCATTTTTCTCTCTTTACTATAATTATAATCTAAATTATCAAAAGCAAGTAAATTTTTTTATTATAAAAGCCTTGAATCTCAAGGCTTAAAAATCTAAATGGTCGAGAAGACAGGATTCGAACCTGCGACCCCTACGTCCCAAGCGTAGTGCTCTACCAAACTGAGCTACTTCTCGATAAAAAAGCCTTTCGGCTTTAAATTTACTTTATGGTGGCTTCAACGGGAATTGAACCAGTGACACAAGGATTTTCAGTCCTCTGCTCTACCGACTGAGCTATGAAGCCATCATGGCGGTTCGTACGGGATTCGAACCCGTGGTCTTCTGCGTGACAGGCAGACGTCATAGGCCTCTAGACTAACGAACCATGGTTGCGGGAGCCGGATTTGAACCAACGACCTCCAGGTTATGAGCCTGGCGAGCTACCGAGCTGCTCTATCCCGCGATAACTATATGGCGGAGAAAAAGGGATTCGAACCCCTGCGCCGTTTCCGACCTCCTGGTTTTCAAGACCAGTCCCTTCAACCAGACTTGGGTATTTCTCCGTTTCCTTCTTTCAAGGAACAAATAGATTATATCACACCAAAAAAAATTAAGTCAACAATTAGAAACACTTTTTTTGGTATTTTTTTATATTTCTTATTATTTATATGTTTAATTTTATAAAATAAATCTACTTTTTGCCTAAAAATGATTTTTTTTGAAAATTTTTTTGAAAAACTATTGCACTTATCAAAATTATTTGGTATATTCAAGTAGTCTTAAGTTTTTAAGACAAATGTGCCCGCCCGAGTGGCGGAATAGGTAGACGCACAGGACTTAAAATCCTGCGAGCATAATAACTCGTGCCGGTTCAAGTCCGGCCTCGGGCACCATTTATATATTTAGTCGGGCGATTAGCTCAGTTGGTTAGAGCACCTGCCTTACAAGCAGGGGGTCGTAGGTTCGAGTCCTACATCGCCCACCATTTAAATTGCCGACATAGCGTAATTGGTAGCGCAACTGACTTGTAATCAGTAGGTTGGGGGTTCGATTCCCTCTGTCGGCACCATTTATATAATGGGAGGATAGCGAAGTGGTCAAACGCGGCAGACTGTAAATCTGTTCCTTCGGGTTCCATAGTTCAAATCTATGTCCTCCCACCACTTTTAAATAATTGCCTCGTAGCCAAGTGGTAAGGCATCAGACTTTGACTCTGACATTTCGGTGGTTCGAGTCCCCCCGAGGCAGCCAATTTAAAATGTCCTGTTAGCTCAGTCGGTAGAGCATTTGACTTTTAATCAAAGGGTCTGGAGTTCGAATCTCCAACAGGACACCATTTGAAATATTAACCTTCTCTATTTGAGAAGGTTTTTATATTTATAATTTATTAAACAAAAAGACACACGTCTAGAAAGCGTGTTAATCTTTTTTATTCAAATGATATTATATAAGGGTTTTCCTTACTACCGTCGCCTGTAATAATTTGAGTATCATTTGATAGATATAGTGATGGTTTTATACCATATTTATTATAAACCATTGGATAACCACTTATTCCATTACTATATACATATGCATAATTAGATATTGTTGATATGTGAGTCATTAACCATAACGATGCGTTATCATTCATCCAATTTGTTGCTATTAATGTAGAACATTTACTTATAGTATTTCTACAAGTATTATCATTTGATGCATAAGCTACGTCACTAGGATATAATAGTCCTACTTTACCATCCCAAGTAGTTGAGTTTCCTGAATAAACTGTTGAACTTCTTTCACTGTTATATATTCCAGATGCATTTGTTCCATTAGTATTATGACCACCTAAATTCCATCTGACGTTTGCAATATAGTTTTGATATTTCTCTTTAATTGTATAGGTATAATTAAAGGTTTCACCTTTAGAATTATTAACTCCATTATACCATTTAGTATTAGAAGTCAGATTATAATTTAAATAATCGCCATTTAATTCTTCTTTTATTTTTGATTTGGTCCAGTTATTATATCCATAGCCTTCATTATCTGACCATATAGTAGTATCCCATGAATATGATCCTATTGATGAATTACGAACTATTTTTACCATTTCTTTAGTCGTATTATCATTTACATCTAATACTTTAAAAATTCCAATAATACGCCATAATTCATTTTCATTTCCAAATTCAATATAATTTTGTGATGTTCCTCCTACATATCTTATATTTGAATCAGGATCTTCTTTAAATAAATTATTACCAGTTGAATTTGTATTAAATAGTTCTTTAATATAATCAAGCAATTTTTTACTTTTAAATGAAGTAAAATAAAATTCAATCTTATCTACAAAATCAGTATAAGATGTTTTCCATTTTTTTGTTTCTTTATCACATTGGATTGTTAAATCATCAAGCTTAATTTCAATATTATTCTTATAAGCTTTACCATTTACCATATAATTACAATTTTTAGGATATTCTTGTTTTTCGATTCCATCTACATATGCGATTAGTTCTGTTTTAATAGCATATCCTTCTTCTATTTGATTTGACAAAGCTAATTCATTCCAACTATATCCTGCATTTACATTAAGTTTTATATAATAATCATTATTACTATTATTTTTTGTTATTATTCTTATACTTTTGCTTTTAGTTATCTCTAATATACCATATATGGCAGTTTCATCATTTTCTTTATATACTAATAAATCTTTAGGAATATCTTTGCTTATACTAGTACAATCTTGATTGTTACATAATTCATATATTATCTCATACTTAACATCTACTTTATTTAAATTTGTTAGAATTATATCAAATTGTTCAATTTTATTTGCTCGTAAATATAGTATTCTATCGTCTGATTCTCCACTATTAGTGGTCATATTAAAGGATAAATCATTTACTTTAATATTAGCAATTTTAATATTATTACCACTAGTAAACATTGATAATGAATAACCTATTGTAAAAATAAATAACATAGTAATAGTCATTATAAATAATATTCTTGTTTGTTTATTTTCTTTTATTAAATTAAAAAATTTGGTAAGTTTTTTCATGTTTTATTCACTCCTATTCTTACCAAATCATATCACTAAACGCCCCCCGTCAAGCGAACGAATATTTGTTTTATGCAAATAAATTATCTTTATATTTTATATTATATTCGCTCATTAAAAGACCAAATGATTTATCATCTTCATATATATATTCTAAATCATTATTATAAGTTACATCAAAAGGATTAGCGTTAGAAGCAATATCAAACCTAGCACATTTATTTCCAAATATAACTTGTATTTCAACGATATCTTTTTTATATTGTAATCTCTTCTTCTTAAAATTATCTAATAAATCTTTATTTAATTTAATTAAACATAAGTTAGCATATAATTTATTTCTAATTACAGTAGGTTCATAAGGAATCTCTTCTCCATTACTTTTTACATTAGAAATATAGAAGTTTTCACATTCTTCTTGATTTAAAGAAATAACATCTCCATTTTCAAATAATATATTAATTGCTTCTATCTTCATTCTTTATCCACCCTATAATAAGCATATCATATATTATTAATTATGCAATCAAAAATACTTTATTTTTTAAAATTTTTATGATATATTATTTTTGCAAATGAATTATTTTGCGCTCATAGCTCAATTGGATAGAGCGTTAGACTACGGATCTAAAGGTTAGGGGTTCGACTCCCTTTGGGCGCACCATTAAAGAAATTGTTCGAAGAATTCGAATTTGAAATATATCGTCAGTCTAATATATGACTGATTTTTTTATTGATTTTTTTAATTATTTAGCATATTATATACGCAAAAGGAAAAATAATATGACAAAAGAATATGAAGAATTAGCTTTATCTTATTTAAATAGTACTTTTTGTATAAAACTAATAGAATATATAAAATCAAGAGATGATTATCCATTATTTAAAAACTTATATAAATTAATTAAAATAGATAGTGATGCTAGTTCAGTAGATTTTAATAAAATTAAAAATATGTATAATGAATTATTTAATATTAATGATGTAATTTATTATCCTAAAAATTTACCAGTGTTAAAATATTTTAGAGATATAAAAATTAAGAATTTAGAAATGATATCTCCATTTGATGTACCAATTAATTTTATAAATGGAGAGGAAATGGCTTGTAGTGTTGAAGGTGGTATAGTTCCATATAATAATAAAAACTTTAGATATGTTAGAAAATTAAATTTAACTTTATCTAAAGCAGTATTAGAATCATATGCCCATGAAATTTCTCATACTCAGCAAACTTTTATGTCAGGAGTTAATGATGAATTGATTCCAATATTTATGGAAATAATTGCTAGAGATTATATAAATAATGATGATTATATGATTAAATTAAGATTTAATAACTTGTTAAATAATTTAGATTTTATTATAAATAATCCTTTTCCACATGACGAATTATTAATAGTCCAAAAAGATGATGCCATTAAATATACTGAATCTACATTAAAAGCTTTTATGCTCTACTTTATTTATAATAATGAACAGTTATCAAGTAAAAAGACTCAAATTATAGATGGGATTCAAGATTGTTTTGATAATAAATTAAGTGTTAGAGAATTTCTTAATAGAAATGATATAAAAGAAGATAATTATAAAAACTTATCATTAATAAAACAATATTTCAAATAACTTACCAAAAATTGGTAAGTTTTCTTTTTTATTAACCATAATAAAATGAGTGATAATATGTTAATAAATGAAATTAAAAATAACTATAAAGATGTTCCGGATTTAAAATTAAGAAAAATTAAATATAAATTATCTAGTATCTATATTTTTTATGTAGAAACTATTTGTAGTAGTGAACAAATTAATAACTTTATATTAAAAAATATAACTAATCCATTTAAGAAAAGAAATATTAATAATATATTAGCAACACCTAATTTAGTTAAAATTAATAAAGATGAAATAGATAAATATTTATTTAATGGATTCTCTATTCTAATTTATAAAAATAAAATATTTGCACTAGAAACTAAAGCTAATTTAGATCGAAGTATTAATACTCCTGAGATAGAACCAGAACTATATGGTCCAAAAGATGCATTTGTTGAAAATTATCAAAAAAATATTGGGTTAATAAAACGAAGAATTAAATCAAAAGAACTTAAAATAAAAGAATATAATATCGGCAAATATACAGATACTAAAACCGGCTTATTATATATAGAAGGAATAACAAAAGAAGAATATATTAACAAATGTAATGATATTTTAAAAAGTATAAATATTGACGGAATAATAGATGCCGGCGAATTAAAAAAATATATAATTAACGAATCATCTAACCTATTTCCTAAAGTAAAACTAACCGAAAAACCCAATTCAGTTGCTCATGCTCTTTTA
This sequence comes from uncultured Bacilli bacterium, assembly GCA_934090795.1. GTDB lineage: Bacteria > Bacillota_I > Bacilli_A > RF39 > UBA660 > CAG-533. Next base: position 7,995 of record CAKOJQ010000006.1, on the reverse strand, counting down.
GAAGGAAAAATAGTTATAGTCGTTGACACTTCTCCATTCGCTATAATAGTACCAGCAGTTCTAGCCGACTTTATTAATCCTATTTCTGATAATTATATATATGCAAATAATGCTAACTTTACTAAAATTTTAAGATTGCTTTGTCTTTTTATAACCGTACTAACACCAGCATATTATGTAGCAATTGCCAACTATAATCAAGAAACAATCCCCTCTAAATTATTAATAAGCTTTATTACTCAAAGAGAAGGTGTTCCATTTCCAACTACCATTGAAGCTCTCATAATGATTCTAATATGTGAGATATTAAGAGAAAGTGATATTAGATTTCCCTCAAGTTACGGATCAGCCATATCTATTTTAGGGGCTTTAATAATAGGAGAAGCAGCAGTTAACGCCAGTATTGTAAGTCCTATCATGATTATAACTATTGCCTTAACATTTATAAGTAGTATGGTATTTAATAATATTGAACTTAATTCAGCCCTTAGATCATGGCGATTTCTAAGTTTATTTATAGCATCACTTTATGGTTTATATGGTGTAGCTATCTCATTAATTCTATTAATAATAAATTTAACAAGTAATTATTCATTCAATTTATCATACAGTTTCCCTGCTGCTCCATTTAATTTTAATTATTTAAAAGAAACCCTAATCGCTATAAAACAAAAAAATAATACTAAAAGATCTAAATATTTAACAAACAATATTAGAAAGCAAAGATAATATGAAAAAAATAATCTTAATTATAATTACTTTATTTTTAACCACCGGTTGTTTTAACTATCTAAGTCTTAATGACATAGCTGTTGTTTCTTTAGTCCATATCGATTATCAAGATAATAAATATATATTAACAGTTGAAATAAGAGAAAATGAAAAAGATAACCCTAATGCATCAAGCATTTATACTAATCAAGGAATAACACTTGATAATACTTTTGAAAATATCGGTTTAACTATAAACAAATTCTTATATCTAGTAGACGTGGATACTATAATACTTACTGAAAATGTTCTAAATCAAAAATTAGAAACAACCCTAGATTATATAGCCAGAGAAAACTACATTGGTAATAACTTTAATATTATAGTATCAAATGATGATATAAAAGAAATAACTAAATTAATTAAAGAAAAAAATAAAATAGCAGGTGCATATATAAAGGATACTATTACTAATGATTACAACAACACAATTGATATTAAATATAATAAATTTATTAAAACTTATTTAAATGAATATAAAGATATGATTTTACCATTTGGAAAAATTGTAAATAATGAATTTACCTTAAATGATGCTATTATATTTAATCATAATAAAGAATCAGTAATAATAAACAACGATAATATTAAAATTTATAACTTACTTAACAATACTACCAAATACTCTTTATTTAAAATAAATTATAATGGAGGAAATCTTATATATAGAATTAAAGAGGTTAATACTAAATATAAATATGAAAATAACAATATAAATATAACTATAGATATTAATGGTAACTTTAATGAAATAGATAATATAAATTTAAATAAAGATAACATTGAAGAATTAATTACTTTAACTAAAGACTCAATATATAATGAAACAACATCTTTTCTAAATATTCTTAAAAGTAATAATATTGATGCTCTAGGTTTTAAAAAAATAATTTACAATAAAACTAAAAATAAATTAGATAGTATAAAAGAATTAGATTATAATTTAGACATAAAAGTTATTTTAGATCGTGAAGAAACAACCTTTGAAAATATAGGAGCTAAAAAAAATGAAATATAATAAATTAGAATATAACTCAGCCTTGTGTTTATCTAGTATATCTTTATTTCTAGGAATAGGTATAAGCAAAATTATTAATTCAATCGGAAGTGATTCATGGATATCTATCATACTAGGAACAGCTATTGGATTACTTATAAATTATATTTTCACTAAATTGCCAGAAAAAGACAATAAAATATTTGTTTATATATATAGCACTATTTTACTAACTTTAAATTTATTTTTAATCACTAAACTAATATCTTCTATCTACTTAAATAGAACTCCCGATATAATTGTATTTATTCCTTTAATAATATTAATATATTATATATCTAATAAAGGAATAAACACTATATTAAAAACATCTTTAATAATTTCATTTATTTATACTTTAATTTACTTAATTCCTTTAACTGCACTTGCACCTAAAATTAACATAGATGAATTTATTCCACTACTAACTTCAAATATTTACGATATCATCAAATGTAGTTTAACCTATGCTTTTATAAGCACTACCCCATTTATCTTATTTCCTAAGTTTAAAGAAAATTACAATTACAAATCATATCTTTTATCATCAATACTTGTATTAATAATTTTTGTTATCATTATTGGTAATTTAGGAACAAACTTAGCTAAATTATACCGTTACCCTGAATATATGGTATTTAAAGAAATATCACTTTTAGGTTTTATCGAAAACATCCAAAATATCTTATCTTATTTATGGTTATTTTGTTCATTTATTTTATCCTCTATGGCAACCTATAACATAAAAAAAGTTTCTAATAAAAAAATATTAATTATTACCCTATTATTAATAACATTTATTCTTAATAACGTATTATTAAAAAACTATATTTATATTGAATATATAACTAAATATTATGGTATTATCTTATTTTCTATTTTAATATTATTTCTTATATCTAAAATATTTTCTAAAAACAAATAAATTGTAATTATTTCTTTCTTGTGATAACATACCTTTTAATCAAGGGAAAGTGATTATGAAAAATAGATAATTATTTACATTATAAAAAATTAAAAAATTATCCCTATTTAAAAGTTAATATAGCGATTGACATCCAAACATTTATTTGCTATAATGCAAAGAAATTAAGGAGGATTTATAATGACTAAAAAAAAGAATTATAGCATATGCACTAGCAATTACAAGTTTATTTAGTGTTTATAAAGGATGTCATAAATTAGGAGAACATATAAAAGAAAATTATTTAAATGAATCTTTTTCAGATTCTACTTTAAATAACGAAACTACTATTAATGAAACATTAAGTGCCATAATACCTACTGAAACAACAATTATTCTAGAAACAACTTTAGTTGAAGAAACTACACCTGAAACAACATTTATAGAAGAAACTGTACCAGAAACAACATCTAATTTCATACCAGTATTTATTCCTTCATTTGCAACTGATGATTTAGCATTATTTGATGAAAATAATAATGTTAATTGTATGGTGGAAAAATATGAAAAACTATATATTACTGAAATACTTGATAATAAAGTTGCTTGTGTAACAAATGATGGAAATTTCGGATATACTGATATTAATTTATTAGAAACACTACCAGAAACTTATGCTGAAGTAGATATAAGTGATCAAAAAGTATATTGCTACTATCAAGGTGAATTAGTTCTTACTGCCGATTGTGTAACCGGTATTCCAACTTACGGTACAACTAAAGGTACTAATAAAGGATATACAGAAATTAATGGTAAATCTTACAATACAACTTTAATGCTTGATACTCCCGCAGAAATATTTATTTCCTTTAATCCTGATGGTGAAGGTTTTCATGATTCGAAGCGTAGTCAATTTGGTGGAGACATTTATTTAACTAATGGATCACATGGCTGTGTAAATATGAGGCTTGAAGATGTTAAAGTTTTAGATAAACATTTAGATAAAGGCAATAAAGTTTTAGTACATAAATAAAAGGCTTACAATTTTGTAAACCTTTTTGTTTTAGATTAACTTACCTATTACTCCGTAACTTACAACCATCATAATTACACTTGCCATAATAACTCCTAAAATAGCAGCTAAGAAGGCTTTTTTCTTATCCATTCTAAGTAATGTTGCAATTAAACATCCTGTCCATGCACCTGTTCCTGGAAGTGGTACTCCAACAAATAAGACTAAGCCCCAAAAACCTAATTTTTCAATTTGACCTTTTTTCTCATTACCTTTTCTTTCACAAAAATCAATAAATTTAACTAATATTTTATGTTTCTTCATGAACGTGAATACTGAATCTAAAAACCATAAAATTAAAGGGATGGGAATTAGATTACCAATTATTGAAATTATGTAGGCTGGTACTGGAGGAATTTTTAATAAGCTTGCTGCTATTAAGCCACCTCTAAGTTCTAAAATTGGCATTAAAGAAATAACAAACACGGTTATATATTTTCCTATCATAGCTCCAGAACTAGCGCCAAATATTCCTATTATAAAATTAACTATTTTATCTACCATTTATATCTTCCTCACTAAATATATTCTCTACTGCTTTAATAATTCCTAATTTACCATATTCAAATGTAAGAGCACCTTGTAAATAAGCAACAAAAGGCTTTCTAATTGGAGCATCACAAGAAAGTTCGATACTAGATCCTTCAGTAAATGAACCGCTGGCCATAATAATCTCATTATCATATCCTGGCATATCAGTTGGAACTGGTAAATAACATGAATCTATTGCACTTCCCATTTGAATTCCTTTAACAAAATTAATTAACTTTTCTCTATCATTAAAAACGATTCCTAAAACTATATCATTAAGTTCATTGTTAATCATATCACAACCTAATAACTTTAATAGTTTTCTAGCAAACGCCTTAGTTTTTAAGGCATTACCAACAACCATTGGTGCTTCATATATTCCAAGCATAAAGTTTCTTGTTTGATTAAGTGATGGGCCAACTTCAGCACCTAAGCCAGGAGATGTTAATCTTTCACTGCACAAATTAACTAAATCACTCTTACCACAAATATATCCCCCGTTATTAGCAATTCCTCCACCTAAATTCTTAATTAAAGATCCAACAACTAAATCAGCACCAACTTCAGTAGGTTCTTTATACGAACACATTTCACAATAACAGTTATCAACCATAATTATTACATCTTTATTAATACTTCTAATAAACTTAATAACCTTCTCTATTTTATCTATACTTAAAGTATCTCTTAGACTATAACCAATTGATCTTTGAATATGGACCATTTTAACATTTAAACTATCTTTAATTTTATCATAATCAAAATCATTATTAATTAAATCAATATATTTGAAATTAATACCAAAAGATTTTAATGAACTAGGATTATCTTTAATTCCAATTACTTCATGTAATGTGTCATATGGTAAGCCAGAGATTGATAGTAGTGTATCACCTGGTCTTAAAATTCCAAAAAATGCAGTTGATAAAGCATGAGTTCCACTAACAAATTGACATCTAACTAAAGCCGATTCACATCCAAAATAATCAGCAAAAACTTTTTCTACTTTATCTCTTCCAATATCATTATAACCATAACCAGTTGATGAATTAAAATCAGTTGTTAATATTTTTTCTTTATGAAAAGCATCTAATATTTTTTTGGAGTTATTATAAACTATTTTATCTATTTCTTTTAATTCATCTTCTATTTTTTTATTTACAATATCTATGTATTTATCTAACATCTTCACCACTCACTTTAATAATTTGATCTTTTAATTCTTTATTTGTACATACTTTATATATTAATTTAGCTAAATCTTCTTTTTTAATAAATTTAATATTTTTCTTATATTCTTCATCCATTAAATTAGTTATATCAGTATCTATCCAATCAGGACAAACACAGTTGATATTAAATTCAGGTAAATATTTAGAAAAGTTATGGGTTAATGAGATTACTCCTGCTTTAGAAGCATCGTAATCTATTGATTCAGGATAGTATGTATTTATAGCATTAGTACTTGAAATATTAACTATACTTCCTTTATCCATTTTATCTATAGCGTATTTGGTAACTAAAAATGTACCTGTTAGATTGGTATGTAATATGCGATTAAATTCATATGCATTTTTATCTTTTAAATCTTTATCATCACTAATGGCGGCATTATTAACTAAGTAATCTAGGTGATCTATTTTATCAAACATATCTTTTACTTCATCTTCATTAGATATGTCACATTTAATTATTTCTACATTAACATTGGTAATACTATCTGCAAGTTTATATGCTTCTTTTTCGCTATGATTATAATTAATTATAACGTCTACTCCATTTGCTGCAAAAATTTTAATTATTTCAGCACCTAATCCCCTACTAGAACCAGTAACTAATACTTTCATTAATATCACTTCTTTTCTTTAATAATTCTACCAAAATTAAGTAAAAAAAGAAACCATGTATATGATTTCTCTTATAAGATGTGATTAATACATTGTTAATTGAACGGGCTCTGACCTTTTTATTTTATTCAAGACGGTAAGGGCTATCTTTTTCACCAGTTCCACTTATGAACAAGACATCAGATTTCAAGAAAACGGCCGGGAAAACGCTGTTGGAATTACACGAGTCATGAGGATTGACAACACCGCCCCCAAGCACACGGAACACGTCATACGAGGTAACAGAGTAAGGCGACAATGTCCAATACCATGAAGACTTCGCTAACCAGTTATCTGTTTTACATAGTCCATTTGAATAATCCCACTTATTAGTTGCTTTATCGTAAGTTACTCCTACTCTTAAGTTATTATGACATTCTCCGTAAGTTGATGCATATCCATAATCACTTGCATAAATAAGTCCAACCTTACCTGTCCAAGTGGTAGGACGACTATTTTGATATGTTATTTTATCTCTTTCACGGTTATACTGAGTTAATAAGTTTAGAGAATATGGTGCAGAACCAGTATAACTATTTCCACCGATGTTCCATACACTATTGCTTATCATATTTTGATACTTTTCTTTTATAACAGTTGTATAATTAAAAGTTCCCATTTGCTGATTATTTCTTCCATTATACCAATTTTTGTTTGCTGTTAAGGTTGTATCTAAATAATCGCCATTTAATTCCTTCATTAAGTCTGCATCTGTCCAATCATTAACGCCATATCCACTATTAGTAGATGAATCAGATGTATCCCATGAATATGAACCTAATGCTGTATCTCTTACTAATTTTAGTTTTCTTGTTGTACTTCCTTCTGAATCAGTTACGTTAAATACACCAACAATTCTCCATAATTCATTATCGTTTCCAAAATAAACATAGTTATTTGGTGTTGCTCCGGTATATCTTAAGTTTACATCTTTAGTATCATCTATAAATAATCCACTAGCTGAAATATTATTTGTTTTAGTTTCTTTATCATAAAGAGCCATTAGTGTATCAGTTGCAGACTCTTCATAATTAATAACGATTTCACCAGTTAGTGTTTTTCCTTTTTCACTATCTTGATTTTTTCCTGTATCAGGAAATTGAATTTTTAAGTTAAATGTAATATTTTGATTTGATGTATTTGCTTTAAATTCTCCACTAGCTAGTTCTATGTATCTATTGCCTTTCTTTAAAGTCTCACTGGTATATCCTGTTTCAGAAGTATTTCCTGGTATGCTCTGATTTGCTGTTCCAACTAAAGTACTTGTTACATTTCCATTTGCACTCGTTCTTTTTATATAATAATATATTTGTCCATCACTAAACTCTGACACATAATTTAGTCCTACCTTATATGGCATAGCTAGTCCACTAGTTGTGTTTGTTCCTGTTAATGTGAATGTCTTATCTATTAATATCTTATTACTTGGCTGAACATCTACACTTGATAATAGTTTACTAGATCCATCAGCATAATTTATTACCATTTTACCACTTGTTGCTGATATTACTGATGTACTTCCTTTATTATTTAAAGCAGTAAAATAAGAATAAGTTATTCCAATAAACAACACTATCATCATTGTTATTGTTGATAAAACCACAATTAATCTTACTTTTTGTTCCTTCATTCTTCTTTATCCTTCCTATATCATAGTCAAATTATACCTCTAAACACCCCCCCGTCAAGAGAAAAACAAACGTTTGGTGTAAGACAAAAGTAAGCATTAAAGTTTTCCCTATGTTTCTTCTTCCGGATTTCTTCCACGTGAAAAATCCGGATTTTTATTTTTTGT
>CAKOJQ010000005.1 GCA_934090795.1 uncultured Bacilli bacterium | reverse complement strand
ACAAAAAATAAAAATCCGGATTTTTCACGTGGAAGAAATCCGGAAGAAGAAACATAGGGAAAACTTTAATGCTTACAAAAAATGACAAATGTTCGCTTGACGGGGGGGGTAAACCGAGTTATAATTTCACTATGGAATATGGTGATTTATATGTATAATAAGGAAGAACAAATAAAAGTGTATGTTATGATAGGAACAATAATAATGCTCCTAATAATATTTTCAGGAATAACATATGCTTTTTTTAGTGCAAGCAATAATAAAGGAAGTACATCTATAATATCAGCAACAAGTGGTAAAATGACAATAAATTATGCTGATGGAAAAAGTGATTTATTAGTATCAAAAGATATACAACCTAGTAATGCAATATTAGTGAATAAGACATTTACTTTAACAGGCACAAATATAACCAGTGGACTTGTCATGCCATATAAGGTAGGACTAAAATACACATCAACATTTAGTGATGGGCAAATTCATTACTACATAAAAGAAATGAATAGACATGCATCTTCTAAAATATCAGTAGAATATACAGGAACTACTAATCAAACAGTACAAGGAAGTAGTTCGTATACAGGATATACTCATGGAACATTAAAAAACGGAAATAATTATACTGAAATGGTTACAGGAGAGTTTCCAGCAAACACGTCGAATCAAACAATTACATTTAATTTAATACTTCAATTTCCTGATACAGGTAAAAACCAAGATAGTGAAAAAGGAAAAGAAATAAATGGAAAAGTGGTTGTTAATTATGAGCCACCAAAAGCAACCACATTTGCTAAAGACTCATGGGAAACAATAGCAAAAGTAGTACAAAGTGGACAAATAGATGCATATCCAGTAGGATCCGAAAAAGAAGTAGAAATAGCTGGAAATAGTTATACCGTGAGAGTAGCAAATAACACAACACCTGATGAATGTAATCAAGAAGATTTTTCCCAAACAGCCTGTGGATTTGTAGTAGAGTTTGTTGATATCTTAATAACAGGATCAATGAACAGTACTTTCACAAATGTAGGTGGTTGGCCAGCAACAGGAGCGAGAGGATTAGCGAATGGAATTTACTTTAAATCTTTACCAAGTGAGTTACAAAAAGTAATAATAGATACCAAAGTAATATCGGGACATGGTTCTGATAGTAAAAATAATAAAAGAACAGATGGAAATTGGGAATCAACGGATAAATTATATTTATTAAGTCCTCATGAAGTATGGGCAGATAAAGTTACATCTTTTGGTCATGAATTAGATAAAGCATATAATCAAACAAGACAATTAGATTATTATAAAACTTTAGGCGTAACAACAGAAAACTACTCAAGTGCTATAAAGCAATACAATAATTCGAACTATGATTGGTGGTTGCGCGAGGCTAATTTTGGCAATAGCGTAAGTTTTTGGTATGTGAGTATTTATGGTGATGCCAATTTTAATAATTCTCCTAACGAAGCGAACGGTTTTGCTCCAGCCTTCCGTATCGGATAAAAATATAGATGATTAAAAAAATAAAAACTATTATCCAAAGGTAACTTAATGGTTATCTTTTTTTATTTTTTCAAAAAACTTAATAAAAAAACAAGTAAACTCGTTATCTTTGTACTAAATATATATGTAGAGGGTAAATAAAAGATGCTATCTTCTTAGAAAGGAGTACAAAGATGTTAAAATATCCAATAGTTATATCTAATAATATTATACCTTTAGTTTATGATAGAGAGTTTAAGTCATTTGCAAGTATTTATAGTAAAGAATTAGTGGATTTTATAATTAGTTTGTGTAAATTAAATATCGAGTGTAATAATTATAGTTTAATTAATAATGAAATAACTACATTTTATGAAGATGATAAGTTAATGGTTACTGATTTAGTATATAAATTAAATGATAATACATTTTTAAATATAGAATTAAATACATCAAAAAGTAAATATTTAATGTATAAGAATTTATTATATATTTATAAGATAATATTAAATGAACAAAATAAAGGCAAGAAATATAAAGATGTAACTGTAATACAAGTAAACTTTGATTTATATTCATTTAAAAATATGGATAAGGTAAAAAATGTAATAAAAGTAATGAATAAAGATAATTTAAAAGAATATCTAAATACGTTCACAATATATCACTTTGAACTTGATAAAGCATGGAATAATGAATATAATGTAAGTGAAGAAGGAATAAGATTTTTAAGAATGCTAAGTAGTAGAAGTAAAAGATTAAATAAATATTTAGCAGGAGATAACTTATTCTTAAAAAAGGTGGCTAAGTTTATGGGAGATTATTCAAATAATAGTAATAATTTACTATATTATGATAAGAAAGAATTAGATGATTATATAAAAGAATCAGAAATAGAAGAATCATATAATGATGGATTATCTCAAGGATTATCTCAAGGCGAAAATAAAAAGGCTATTTCGATTGCTAAGAAATTATTAGCTAAAGGAACTAGTGTTTCTGAAGTATCTGAAATAACAGGTATTAGTAAAGAAAAAATTGAAAATCTTTAAATTCTTAAATAAGGATATTGTTATAATGCAGTATCCTTATTATTTTATATTTTAATAATTAAAATAAACTCCTTAATTGGAGTTTTAATTTTGACTAATTATAGTAACATCTTCTTTATAAAGAACATTTCCTTCTTTGGTTATATAATAGTTATTGGTCATATTAACAATAGTTGTAGTAAATTCATGATTTTGATATCTAATTTTTACTTTAGCTGGCATTTTTAATTCATTTGATTTTTCAAAAGAACCTCTATAATATTTATCGTCTTTATCAATATTAATTTTGTTTTTAAAGATTTCTGGTAACTCCATAAGTTCCTCCTTATAGTAAATTATATGTAATAAATATAAAAATAATATGCAAAATATTAATATGAAAAAGAAATTTATAATGTCTTTGATTTTATTAATTATTATTAGTATAGTTAATAGTTATTATGGAAAATATTATTTAGATAGTTATAGTAATTATTATATTAAGGAAATTATTTGGTTTAGTTTAGGTTTTATAATATTTTATTTGTTATCTTTAATTAATATAAATTTTATATTAGATAATAGTTTATATATTTATTTAATAGGAATAATGCTTTTAGTTGTTACTTTGTTATTTGGAGTAAACGTAAATGGAAGCAGGTCTTGGATTAAAATATTTGGTATATCTTTTCAAGCTAGTGAATTTATGAAAATAGGTTTAATTCTTTATTTAAGATATATTACTATTAATTATGATTTAAATGATTTTAAATATGTTTTAGTTTGTTTAATTATAACTTTAATTCCTAGTGTACTTGTGTTTTTAGAGCCTGATACAGGGCCTATAATTAGTTATATAGTTATATTAATTACGTTCTTATTTTTGAGAAAATTAAATAAGTGGTACTACTTATTTGGAGTGTCAATTACATTAGTTTTTATTATTTCTTTTATATACTTATATTCTTTTAATAATGATTTATTTATTAATTTATTTGGTACTAATTTCTTTTATCGAATGGATAGAATAACTAATTTTATTAATAGAGAAGGTTATCAAATTGAGACTGCTATAAAAAGTATTTCGTTATCTGGATTTTTTGGTATTAAAAAAAGAGTTTATTTTCCTGAAGCAGTAACTGATTTTGCAATAACTCTTTTAATTGCTAATTTTGGTTTAATTGGCTTTATTATTTATATGATAATATTTTTAATATTTATTATTAATTTAGGTAAAATAAGTAAAGATAAGTATATGGTTAAACCATGTGTTAATTTTATTGTTATACAGTGTATAATTAATATTTTAATGAATATAGGGTTATTTCCTATTATTGGTATAACATATCCATTACTAAGTTATGGTGGTAGTTCTAGTTTATCAATAATTATACTTTTAAGTATTATCTATAATATGGGTAATAAGGACTATAGTTATAGCCACCATAATAATTATAACCATATGAAGGTATAGTTTGATATGGCATGTAATTTTGATTTGGATTTACATAAACTGGTCTAGGACGTGATGCTCCAACTATAGCTGCTCCTCCAAGGCCACCTAAAATTAATGGTACCCAAAAGCCTCTATTTTGATCATATTGATAATATGGATAATTTTGCATAAGAAAAACTCCTTTCTTTTTTATTTTATGATAAGGAGTTTTATTTGCTATATAATCTATAAAAATTAATTGAAGGAGTATTTAAAAATCTAATATCATATTTAGGATTACCTAATCCATTAGAGATAAATATATTGGTGTTATTAATGTAATATTTTTCATCATAATATTTTTTTGATCCTTCTTTTTTGATAATAGCTCCAATAAATGGAAGTCTAATTTGACCATTTAGGGAATTACCAGCTAAGAATAAATTTATATTTTTATTCTCAATTAAATCAAAGGTATCTGATTTATGAGATAGTACTATTTTATAGTAATTATTTTCTTCATAGTTAAAAGCTTTATCTGTGTCTAAATTATTATCAAGTCCAATTAGCATTATGGGTGTATAGTTGTTGTTATATAAAAGAGTATATTCATTAGTTAAAATTTTGATATTAGTACTACTTATTATTTCTTTAAATGTATCATTTTGATCAGTATCTCCTAGTACGTAATATATTCCATATTTAGAATTAATTAAGTTTAAATAGTTTATTAATTTATCTTTATTTTCTTTATTAAAGTTTTTGTGTAATAAGTTACCGGTAAATACGACTAAGTCAGGGGATAATTCATTTATTTTGTTAATTATACTAGTTAAATCTTTATCTAAATAATAAATATCAGTTAGATGAACTATTTTATAACCATTAAAACTTTCAGGTATAGATGATGCTATAACACTGTATTCTTTTACTTTAAATTTGTTTGGTTCTATATATTTACTATATAAAAAAGTTAAAGATAATAATAAAATTATAAATATAATTGTTTTTTTCATATGATTCTCCTAAAAATAAAATAATATAATAACATTTATAACGTTGTATAATATATGACATATAATTGGTGATAATAAATTATTAGTTTTAATGTAAGAATAACTAAACATAATTCCCATAAATGAGTAGGGAATAAGGTATAATATTTCATTTAATGAACTAAGGTGTAATAAGCTAAAAAATAGTGTAGTAATTATTATATATAAATATTTATTTTTAATATTTTTAAAATTATATCTAAATAGTTGTTCTTCAATAATTGGGGTAATTAAGCAATAACTTATTATAGATAAAATAGGGTATTTAATAAATTCTTCTCTTATTAATTCTTCATTTAAAGGTATAGATATAAATTTATTAATAATATAAGTTGATAATAGTGTTAATGTTGTAAATATAGAAAAGATTATAATGGTTGTAAGATAATCTTTTTTTGATAGTTTCTTAATAGATTTAAGTTTTATTTTGTTTATTTTTAATATTATAAATAAAGTTATAGTTAAAAATATTAATTGTAAGATTGTATATAATAAAACATTATTTTTATATGTGTTAGTAAAAGAATCCATTAAGACAATACATATAAAATAAGAAAAAAAAGTTTTTAAGATATTTTTATAATTCATATTAATCACATGTTCATTTTATCTTATTTTTAATAAAAAATAAATATGGGTTTATTGAAAATTAAGTAAATTGTATGATATACTTGTTAAAGGATAGAGAGTGATTAAGTGAAATATATTGTGTTATTTATGTTTAGTTTGTTTACATATTTAGGTGTTTATGCTGATACATGCGATAATAAGACTAAATCTGGTTTACTTAAAGAAGCAAATGCGATTAAAATTGATTATGAAGAAAAAAGCGAAACTGTTCATGTTAATGAAAATGGCGAAGAATTTGATGCAGAAAAATCATGGCTTGAAATATCACTTTACAATGTAACTAATAATTTTTCTTTACAAATATCTAATGATTATAATAGTGATAAGTTAACTGTTGTTAATTCAATGGTTACAGATGGTAAATATACTTTTAAAGATTATAATTATAATAGAATTATTAAGTATAAAATTGAGGTTTATAATAATAATGATTGTGATATGTATTTGGTTAAGACTATTAATTATACTAAACCGATGTTAAATCCGAATTATTATTATCAAGTATGTGAAGAAAATCCGGGGGTTAACATATGTAAGAAATTTATAACTAATTCTAAATTAATATATAATATGGGAATTGGTTTAGATGAAGCTGTCAAGGAAAGCAAAGGAAATAGTTCTAATGTAGATGATAATGGTAATGAAATTAAGAAGAATTTTTGGCAAAAATATTATATTTATATTATAGCTGGTGGATGCGTTTTAGTTATTGCAGATGTTGGGACTTGGATTTATATTAATAAAAAAAGGAGTGAAATTTAATGAAAAAAATATTTTTATTATTAAGTTTAATGTTTATTCCTTTTGGTGTTAAAGCTGATAGTACGAATGAATCATTTACGATGAATGGATTGGGATCCTATAGTGATCCAACTCATCTTGGGTTTGAGTACCGAATTGGAGGAGAACTTGCTACGTGTATTGATGCTAATTTGCATAATCCGTCTCATGTAAATAGTGTGGAAACTTTAAATGTTAAAAGTGGTGCTTTTGCTAAAGGATTAATTGCAATGGCAAATTATGCTAAAACTAATAATGTTGATACTACATCACAAGCACATGCGTTTCGTATTTATACATTAAAAAAGAAACGTAAGGGTGCTTCACTTAAAGGCTCTTTAAATGATAATATCATAAATAATATGCTTAATTATGATGCTGATGATGCAATTGGAAAAATGGTTAAAATTGGAGTTTGTGTTAATGAAGGAACTTGTAAAGATGAAGAAAGTAAATATTTACCATCAAGTACAGGAACGATTGGAAGTTTTAAAGTAACTAAGATAAGTAATACTTATGATGGCACAAATGGGGTTGCTACAGCGATTGTTTCCATTGTTAATCAAAGTGATGGTGGAAATGTAATTGTTAGTAGTTGTTCATCAAGTGGATTAAGTTGTAATATTTCTAAAGATAGCAGTGGTACTAACAATTATAAAATAACGGTTACAGGTAATATTGCTAGTAAGAATTCAATTAAAGTAGATATAAATATTGAAGGTAATACTGGAACTGGTTTAATTAATGAAGTTAAAATATATACTTGTGATGAAAGTCAAGGAAGTTGTTCTAATTATTTTAATGGACCTTTTCAAAGATTTATAAAATTAGTTAGTAATGATTATAATCAAAGTAGTAGTGCTTCTATTTATATAGATGTTCCTAATACATGTGCTAATATAGATACTAGTAATATTGTTGAGGGTTCTAAAGAAGAAGATGATTATATTAAGAAATGTGGACCTATTGTTCATTTAGAACAAAGTTGTGGAAAGAGTTCATGTGATGGCGAAAGTTCTTATAAGGCATTTAATCATTCTTATGTTAGAATGCGTAATATGAAATATTTAATGCAAGATTTAGATAATGAGGGGACAAATTCTAGTGGAAGTTTTATTGGTAATGATAGTAAGTATTCTGATTATTTAGATTCAACTATTAATAATTACTGTGGAACGTTTACTACTGAAACTGTTGATATGTATACGCCAGCAACTGCTGCTTCTGTATCTGGACAATTCTTTGTGTTTGATAGTTATATAAGTAATAATTATGATAATGTTAATGGGTATTTTAGACAACCACTTATTGTGGAAAGAGTTAAATCAACGTTCTTCTTTCATTATAAACAATGGCTTAGTGATTATAAAGCTGCTGCTTGGGTTGAAATTGGTGCATATGATAATTGGCAAAAGGCTGTTAAAGACGTTAAAGTAAAATATCAAGCATATTTAGATGCTGATAGAGCATATGGTGCTGCATCAGAGGCAGTTATAAATCAAACTTGTAAAAAAGTTGTTACAACATGGAACCCAACGACAAAGAAAAATGTATATACAACTGTGTATGATGAGGTTACTTGTAAGGCAAATGAACGAAATGCTAAGGCTGTAAGAGATGCTGCAAAACAAACATATGAAGACTCATATCAAAAAGTAGAGCCTCAAAAACAACAGGCATATAAAGCAGCCATTGCTGCACGTCTTAGTTTAGAAACTGCCCGTGAAAAATGTATGACTGCATTAAAAGATTATTCGGGAAGTAATGTAAGTTTAACAGGTGTTCCACAAGTGGATTTTACCTATAAACAAAATTCTAAAACAGAAGGAAATAAAGAATATACCATTAATATGGTTAATAATACTGAGGCTGTAAAATATTGGCCTAATACAACAACTGGAACAAGTAGTTCAAGCTATTTGGGACTTAATTATACTGGGTTAAATTCTAGTGGTAAAAATACAAGTGCTTTGAGTAATAGTTTGGCTGCGATTGCTCCTAAATCGGGTTCTGATGCAGCAACAAGAGGTTTAAATGGTGTTGTATTAATTGATGAACAAGGAAACACAGAACATTATGCTTGGCCTGATGGAACTCATGATAATTGCTATTGGACTAATCCAAATGAGAAACCATGTATGGGATATTCATTTGATAATTTATCATTTAATTCAATGCAACTTGCTACTGATGGAACTATTCCTTATAGTACATCTGATACTAATATAATAGTTGAAGGTGAAGAAAAGATAAGTAAAATATATTATTATAGACCACCAAATAATTCATTTTCTTTAATGAATTCTGGAGAATATAAAACCTTAAATTATACATCTAATTCAGCAGTTACAGATATTAATGGTTTAGAAATTGGTTATGTTTATAATATCGAACTTACTTCTTATGCTGGAGAGTATACTACAAGTTTTAAGATGAACAATGTAGGTGCTAGTTATTCTAATGGAAGGAGAAAAGTTCAAGAATTAATAGATACTTATATTAGAAATAATAATATTACTTCATTTGAAAGTACATGTAATTATTGTAATATGGAAATGGCATTTAATCGCATTTGTGAGTCTTGTGAGGATGATGGTGGTGATGGAGATAGTTCTGAATATTTACCACAATTCTATTACCGAAGCATATCGCTTGCTGATGTTACTCCTAATGAGAGAAAAGATGGAGAAACCAATTGGTCAGATGCCAAAGGAAATGCGGCTAAAGCTTTAATAGAACAGGGCAGTGGTTATGCTTCACTTGATAGTAGTGAAACAAATAATTATATTGCTTTAAACACATCAAAAGTAAATGCCAAAAATAGTGGTAATGAACCAGCCACTTATTTAGCAGATAGCTCAGGTACTGGTAAACATGATATTTATGATGATATTTCAAGAGATTATTTGGAATATGAAGTTACATTAACAACTAAAGATTTACAATTAATTAAGAAAAATTCTGCAAAATCATATTTCAAATATTCAGAAATGAATATGTGTGCTGGCATAGTTCCTAATAGTAAGGATATAGATTCTCAGTATTGCTTTAAATGTAATAATGATATGAAAGAGTGTGAAAGCTCATTTGTTAGTACTTATTTTAGTGATACAAGTGGAAGAAATAAGTGGAAATATTATGTAGATGGAAGATACTGCACAGGAACGATAAGTTCATGTATAAAAGGATTAGATTATGTCGAAGATGGAAAATATCCTGATCCATTGTTTCCTAAACAATTCTTAGAAAGATATAAAAACTGGCCATAGGAGGTAACTAAATGAAAGAAAGTTTATGGGGTTATTGGCTTATAATTTTAGGATTATTTGTTATAACCATTATGATGTTATTTAATAATTACACAACCACTAATGAACAAGATGCAATACTTATTAGAGAAGTAACAGAAGCTGCTATGGCAGATGCAATTGATTGGTCTCACTTTCGAAAATATGGAGAAATGAGAATCGTTAAGGAAAAATTTGTTGAAGACTTTACAAGAAGATTTTCAGAAACAGTAAATATAAATAAAACATATAATATAAAATTTTATGATATATATGAAGCACCACCTAAGGTAAGTGTTAAAGTTACAACAAAAACTGAGAATTTTACAATATTTGCTGATACAACATCAGTTGATGTCGTAAATAAGGTAGATGCTGTATTAGAAATTAAGTTAAAATAGAGAGAAATCTCTATTTTTTCTTGATAATAAAGAATAATATGATATAGTAGATTTTACAAATTGGTGATGTATATGAAAAAAGTAAAAATATTTATTGTTAGTTTACCTTTAATATTTATGATATTAATAATTGGATATAGGAATAATAATAGTTATATTAATGATAATGTAATAGTTACACTTAATTGTAATTTAAATAATAAAATATATACTTATGAAATTATTTATGATATTGATAATAATTTATATAAAATAAAACCTAATAATAGTCTTTTAATAGAAATACAAAAATCTAGTGAAGAAGAGTTAGAAAATATTATAAATAATATATTTATAAGTAAAGGTGGGACTTGTATTTCTGATAATAATTTAGTTATAAATTTAGATTTAGTTGAAGAATAGTTTAACTGTAATTTGCAAATTAAGATAAGAAAATTCTTGTCTTTTTTCTTTTATTCTACATTTATTTTGATTTTAATATTATATATTAGACTTGAGGTGATTTAGATAAAAAGATTTGTTGCTAGAAAGAAAGTTAATTATAATGTATTAAAAGTAGTAATTTTATTGATAATAATTTTGTTATCTACAATATTATCGATAAAAATATTTAAAGGTAGTCCTAATATTGATATTGCTAATAATTTGATAAGTGATTCTTTAAATTATAGTAATGATTTATCTTTTTTAGATATAATTAATTTTAATTTATCGGGGCCAGAGACTATTTTAAAAAGTTCATTTTCAGGTATAGAGATGGCTGAAGATATTAAAAAGGTTTATAGTGATAATGGAGATAATAAAGAAAATAATGATAAAGTAAATGATATTAAGAAAGAGCCTATTCTTTATATTTATAATACGCATCAAACAGAAGAATATGTAAGTAATAGTTTAGCAAATTATAATATAACTCCAACTGTATACATGGCAGGAAACATATTAAAGCAAGAACTTGAAAAATATAATATATATTCAGTTGTTGAAGATGAAAATATAAAAACAGTTTTAAATGAACATGGATGGAGTTATAAAGATTCTTATAGTGCTAGTAGGTTGTGGCTTGAGAAAGCTAAAGAAAAATATCCTAGTATTAAATATTATCTTGATTTACATAGGGATAGTGTTTCTTTAACTGCAAACATTAATAATAAGCAGTATGCAAGAATTATGTATGTGTTAGGTATGAATTATGATGGATATGAAAATAATGAGGCATTAATGGTTAAATTAAATGAATATACTAAAGAAAAATATCCGGGATTATCAAGAGATATACTTTATGCTAAAAAAAATACTTTTAATCAAGATTTTAGTGGTAATGTCTTTTTAATAGAAGTTGGAGGAAATAATAATAATTTTAATGAAGTTTATAATTCAGTACTTGCTTTAGCGGAGATTATTGGCAATGTGATAGGAAGTGAAAATTAAATGGAAGATAAACCTAAGAGTAAGATTAATAAGAACGCTAAAAGAATATTTTATTTGTTAGTTATATTATTTATAACATTGTATTTTGCTAATCAAACTGGTTATTATGAATCAAGAATGCAAAGTAAAACTAATTTAACTAAAGAAGCAATTGAAAGATTTGAAAGAGATGTTGCTGAGGGAAAAGAGGTTGATATAAATAATTATATTGATACAAGTGTTAAAGAATATAATAATAAATATTCTTCTTTAGGACTTGGTATATCTAATGCGATTGATAAAGGAGTTAATAAAAGTATTGATTTCTTTCTTAAAATAATTAAAACTTTATTTAGTTAAGGTTATATGGTAAGATTAAGTAGTGATGAATAGATGAATAAATTAAAATATATACTTAAATGTATTAGAACTTTGGATTATAAGAATATGATTAAAATAGCAAAGAAAATAGCTAAGAAAGAACATAAATTAGCTTTATTTATATTAATAGATATGATTTATTGTGGTTTTAAATATGGTGCTGGTTATTATGATTATCAAGAGTTTGAATTTTATTTGCTTAATAAAAATGAAAGAAAAACTTACTTAACTAGAACTAAAAATAATATGATTA
The DNA here is from genome assembly GCA_934090795.1 of uncultured Bacilli bacterium. Taxonomy (GTDB): domain Bacteria; phylum Bacillota_I; class Bacilli_A; order RF39; family UBA660; genus CAG-533. The sequence continues at coordinate 112,241 of CAKOJQ010000005.1, read as the reverse complement.
TTAGAAAATATAATAATAAAGATGATTTTTATTTGTTAGATGATAAGGTATTATTTAATGAAAAATTTAAAGATTATATTAAAAGAGATTATTTAAAAGTTGATAATTTTGATGATTTTAAAGAGTTCACTAATAAACATAAAGAATTTATTGCTAAACCAATTGATGGCGAAGGTGGTAAAGGAGTTATGAAATACGAAGTAGATAATAATTTAGAAGAATTATATAAAGCTATTATGGGATTAAAACAAAATTTAGTTGAAGAAGTAATTAAGCAACATGATGAAATAAATAAATTATATGATGGATCTGTTAATACTTTAAGATTATTTACTTTTTATGATGGAAATGATGCTTATGTTTTAAATAGTGTTTTTAAAATAGGTAATGGAGGATGCACTGATAATTTTTCGAGTGGATCTATGTATACTTTTGTAAATGAAAGAGGAATTGTAATTGTTCCAGCTATTGATCAAGCTGATAATATTTATGAAGAACATCCAATTACATATAAGAAGATTATTGGATTTAAAGTGCCATTATATAAGGATGCTTGTGATATGGTTATAGAAGCAGCTAAATTGGTTCCTAGTATAAGATATATTGGATGGGATGTTGCAATTAGTAATGATGGGCCAGTTATAATTGAAGGAAATTCTTTTCCTGGGGTATTTCAACCTAAACCAAGTTTATCTAAGGAACATATTGGTTTAATACCTAAATATAAAGAATATATGGATATTGATTTTTAACAGTGCAAAGTAAATGTAAATTGACGTGATAAATAGATTTGAGGTATAATTTATTAAGATAGGAGTCTATGTGATTATGAAACGTAAAATAAATGGATTTATAAGTACTGTAAAAAAGAATAAACAAACTAGAGCTCTTTTAATTATTGGAATACTTATGTTATTTATATTTACTTTAGGATATTCATTGTCTATTTTTAGTAGTGTTAAAATAGCTAGTTTAGCAAATATTAAAATAAATGATTTATCTTTTAATATGACAACTAATGGTGGTACTACAAATGATAGAATACTACATTTAAAAGCAGGCAAAACTGAAGTATTTAATGTTGTATTAACTAATTTAAATAAAGTAAGTGTTAAATATGAACTTATTTATGATGTATGTAGTGATCCTAATTGTACAAGTACGTTAAGTGCGATTCCAAATAATATAAAGGTTCAATATGTTGAAAGCGGTTCAGATGGAATAAATGGTACAATTGAGAAAAATAATGAAAGTAAAAAAATAAGTTTATTAACTGTTAATAATGGTACTAGTGATGTTTATGTAAAACTTAATTTAAACGCTGGGTATAGTTGGAATGATTTAGATCTTGCTAATCAGATTGATTTAATGACATATAGTCTAGATACTCAAATAGTTGCATATATTGATGGTGTTGAAACAAATGCTTTTCCAACTACATGTAATTATTCTGTAATTGCTAAGGCTTATATAGATAATCAAGAGGTTACTTTAGATAATTTGTCTCTTTCATGTGACAGGGTAACTAAAAAATGGACAACTTTATTTACTGGTTTTGCTGAAAAGATAAAACTTGATTTTACACATAAATATACGACTTATACAACTTTTGCACAAGATTCATGGGAAAATATTCAAGGAATTATTCAAGATGGCAATTTAGATGCTTATCCTGTTGGTGCTGAAAAAGAAGTAGAAATAGGTGGAACAAATTATACTGTAAGAGTTGCCAATAATACAACACCAGCTGAATGTGGTGGCGAGGATTTTTCGGATACAGCATGTGGATTTGTGGTTGAATTTGTTGATATAGTTGATAGTAGGGTAATTAATGGTGGGAAAACAAATGTTGGTGGATGGCCTGCTGCACCTTTAAGAACATATATTAATGGTGATTTTTTTGCTAAACTTCCAAGTGATTTACAAGGAGTTATTGCTGATACTAAAGTTATATCAGGTCATGGCTCAAGTGATAAAGCTAATTTTACTTCTACTGATAAGTTATTTTTGCTAGGTGGACATGAAGTGTATAGTGATCCCGAAAAATATGATACTGCGTATAACCAGACAAGACAATTAGATTATTATGCAAATCTTGGAGTGTCAACAACTAATTATTCAAGTATAATTAAACAAAGAAAAGGAACAAATACTGGATGGTGGCTACGTACTCCAACTGCTTCGGTTAATATGAATTTTATTATTGTAGCGAATACTGGTAAGTGGGATAATCATACTGCAAATGGTGCAACAGGAGTTGCTCCAGCGTTTAGGATTATGTAAAATATAATTAAAATTAAAGTTAACGAGTGTTAGCTTTTTTTATTTGTTTTTATTAAAATGGTAAAAAGAGTGTTGACTTTTGCTGACGTTATTAATATAATGTTAATAACAAGAGGAAGAATACTCTTGATAAATTTTAAAGTTTGTTATTAATAAAGTATTAATAACAAAAAAGAAAGGATGGTAAATATGAAAGAAAAAGAATTAAATGAATTTGAAAAAAGTGTGTATCTTATTGATATGGTAGAAGGGTTTGTTAATACAGGTGCGATGGCTAATCCTTCATATAATGAATTAGTACCTGAACAAGTAAGAGTAATTGATGATTTTGTTAAAAGTGGGGAAAGTATTAATTTAATCGGAGAATGGCATGATAAAGATTGTACGGAGTTTATGAGTTATCCTCCTCATTGTATTAAGGATACTTTAGAAACTAATTTTATACCTGAATTTTTAAAGTATATGAATTATGTTAATACAAGAGTTTACCATAAGAATTCAATAAATGGGATGCTTAATGATAAGTTAAGACAAGATATTAAAAATATGAAGAATTTAAAAGAAACTGTTATTATGGGAGTTTGTGAAGATTTATGTGTTATGGATTTTGTTAGAACTTATGCTAGATTTATGGATGAAATTAATAAAGATGTAGATATATATGTTGTTGGTAGTTGTGTAGATACTTTTGATAGTCCATATCATAATAGACAAATGTGGAAAGATATAGCTAGAAAAGTTATGGAACAAGCAGGTGCAATTTATGTTAATAATTATGAAGATTTAAAAATAAAAGAATTAAGAAAAGGAATGAGATAATTATGAAATTAGAAGATGGATATGTAAGACTAAATAAAAATTATAGTATGTTAACCGATCAATATGAACTTAATATGGCTAATTCATATTTTGAAAGTGGTATGAAAGATACTGTTGGGGTTTTTGATGTTTTTTTTAGAAAAGTACCAAGTAATGGTGGTTATGCTTTAATGGCTGGTGTTGATAAAGTTATTGAATATATTAATAATTTAAAGTTTAGTGATAATGATTTAGCTTATTTTAAAAGTTTAGGTTATGGTGAAGAATTTATTAATTATTTAAAAGATTTTAAGTTTACGGGAAATATTTATGCGATACCTGATGGAACTCCAGTGTTTCCAAATGAACCTATTTTAACAGTTGAGGCTCCTTTAATTGAAGCACAAATTATTGAAACTGCTGTGTTATCACTTCTTAATGGAGCAATGGAGCATGCAACTGGGGCTAGAAGAATTATTGAAGCAACTCCTAAAAATGTTAAGGTTATGGAGTTTGGCGCTAGAAGAGCAGATGGACTAGATGCTGCAATTGATGCTTCTTTGTATGGTGTTATGGCTGGTTGTTCGGGAACAAGTAATGTTATTGCAGCAAATATGATCGGACAAAAAGCACTTGGTACTCAAGCACATAGTTATATTGAATCTTTTGATAGTGAATATGAAGCATTTTTAGCATATGCTAAGAGTTATCCAAATGAAACATTATTGCTTGTTGATACTTATGATACTTTAAGAAGCGGTATTCCTAATGCGATAAGAGTTGCTAAAGAATATTTAATTCCTAATGGATATCGTTTAAAAGGAATTAGAATTGATTCAGGAGATTTAGCTTATTTATCTAAAATGGCTAGAAAAATGTTAGATGATGCAGGGCTTTATGATGCAACAATTTGTTTAAGCAATGGACTTAATGCAAATACGATTAGATCTTTAACTGAACAAGGCGCTAAGTTTGATTCTTTAGGAGTTGGAGATAATATTTCTAAACCAGAAGGAAGAATGGGCTGTGTATACAAAGAAGTTGCTATTTTAGATGGTGATAAGAGAATACCTAAAATTAAAGTTAGTGAGGATCCTATTAAAACTATTAATCCTGATTTTAAAGATTTATATAGATTATATGATAATGAGACTGGTTATGCCTTAGCTGATGTAATGGTTAGAAGAGGAGAAAAACTTTCTATGGATAATCTATTAATTATTGATTTAAAAGGATTTATTAATCAAAGGGTTTTAAATAATTTCAGAACTGAGCGTTTACAAAAAGAAATATTTGTTAATGGTAAGCAAGTGTTTGAAGATTTAAGTATTAATGAATTAAAAGAGTATGTTGATATGCAAATGAGTACTATTTATCCGGAAGTTAAAAGAGAAGTTAATCCTCATGTTTATAATGTATCGGGAACAAATCATTATGCTGAGTTTAAAAAAGAAATGATTAGTAAGGTTAAGAGATTATGATTAATTTAGAATTAATAGATAAACAAATTGAAGAGTTAAAAACTTTAAAGATGGAAATAATAAATAGTGATAAGAAATTTTTAAGTTCTATTAGTTATTTGGTTACTTTAAATAACGGAGAACAAATTATTAGAGAAGAATTACTTAAATTAGGTAAAAGAAGGGATGCTGTTATAATTTTAGGCTATACTGAGTTTGGGGATGTGCTTTTATCCTTAGAACCTAGAGTGTTTACTAAGGAAGGCGTTCTTGCTAATTTACCTGCTGGATATGTTAACGATAATGAATCAATATTAGATGCTGCTAAAAGGGAGTTTTTAGAAGAAACTGGTTATGTTCCTGGGGAAACTCATTATATTAAAGCTTTTTATCAAGATCAAGGAATAAGTGGTGCTTTAAATCATATATTTGTTTTTAAAGGTTGTAAATTAGTTAGTAATCAAAGTTTAGATGATGGTGAATTCGTTAAGGTTATTAAGTGTAGTTTTGAAGATTTGGATAAATTAATAGATTTAAATTATATAAAAGATGCTAATTCACTTTTAGCAATTAGTTTAGAAAAGGAAAGAAGGAATGGGTTATGTTTAATAAAGAAGTAGAAACTAAAAAGTTAATTAATTTTATTAGAGAATATTATAAAAAGAATAATTTAGGAGGCTGTGTTTTAGGTATAAGTGGTGGTAAAGATTCAGCAGTTGTAGCAGCTATTATGTGTGATGCTATTGGAAGAGAAAATGTATTAGGTGTTACTTTACCATGTCACTCTAATGAGGAAGATAAAAATGATGCTAAATTAGTTGCTGATACATTTGGTTTTGAATTAATTAATTTAGATTTAACTGATACTTATGATGTATTTACTAAGGAAATTAAGAAGTTAGGTAATTTTACTGGTGAAGATTTAAAAAATAGTGAAATTAATTTAAAACCAAGACTTAGAATGGCAAGTTGTTATTATTTAGCAGCGTTATATTCGGCTATTAAAGGTAAAACTTATATAGTTGCTGGTACAAGCAATAAATGTGAATGTTATGTTGGATATTTTACTAAAGGAGGAGATTCAGTTCATGATATTGGAGTCTTAACAGATTATACAGTTAGTGAGGTTATTGCAATTGGTGAGTATCTAAAAGTGCCTGATAAGGTTTTATATAAAGAGCCAAGTGATGGATTATCTGGATTAAGTGATGAAGATAAGTTGGGTGTTAAATATAGTGATATAGAAAAGTATTTAAGTGGTATGCTAGATGATGATATTATTAAAAGTAAAATAGAAAAATTACATAATAATTCGTTACATAAATATAATGTTCCTTATTTAAAAAGATAGTTATGAAAATAGGAGTTTTTGGAGGATCATTTAATCCTCCTCACTTAATGCATTTAAATATTGCTAAAGATTTATTAAGACTTAAGTATTTAGATAAAGTAATATTTGTTCCTACTGGTAATAAATATAGTAAAGATGATCTTATTGATATAAAATATAGAATAGAGATGCTTAAAATAATGACTATTAGTTATGATGATATGATTGTAAGTGATTATGAAAATCAAGATAGAGTTGTTTATACTTATGAAACTTTAGATTATTTTAAGAAGAAGTATTTAGGTAGTGAGATTTATTTTATATTAGGAGCTGATAATTTAAAGCAAATTAGTAATTGGAAAAATAGTGAATATATTTTAAGTAATTATAAGTTATTAGTTATTAATAGGGGCAATGATAAGATAGAAGTAAAAGATAATGTTGTTGTTACGGATATATTAAATAATGATATAAGTTCTACTTTTATTAGGAATAATATTGATAATGATGATATAATAAAAAAGTATCTTGATAAAAATGTTTTAGAGTATATAAGAAAGGAAAAACTTTATGAGGGATGTAGTTAATTTATTAATAGAAAAGAAAATGACAATTGCAACTATGGAGTCATGTACTGGAGGTTTTGTAGCAAGTTCAATAACAGATATTGATGGATCAAGTAGTGTTTTAAAGTTTAGTGCAGTTACTTATTCAAATGAGTATAAGATTAAAATGGGAGTTAGTAAGAAAGTAATTGATAAATATTCAGTTTATAGTATGAATGTAGCTAGAGAAATGGCTAAAAAAATTAGTGATTTTGCAAGTAGTGATATTGGTGTAGGAATTACTGGTAAAATTAATAGAGTTGATGAAAATAATTTATTTGGTGATGATAATAAAATTTATTATGCTATTTATGATAAGAATAGTGATAAATATTATGAATATGAATTAATTGCGATAAATGATACTAGATTAAACAATAAAAAATATATTATGGAGAATATAAGTAAAAGCTTATTAGAGATTTATAAGTAAAATGAAAGTTAAAATATTTTATAATAATAATGAAAAGTCTATTGAGGTTTATGAGAAGTTAGCTAAGAAATTAGAAAACAATGGATTTATTTTGGATAATGATAATTATGATTATGCTATTGCTATAGGTGGTGATGGGGCTTTTCTTAGAATGGTTAGAGAAACTAATTTTAATAGTGATACTTTATTTTTAGGAGTTAATACGGGAACACTTGGGTTTGCTCAAGATATAAGTGTTGAAAATATAGATGAACTGGTTGATGATTTAAAAAATAATAATTATTTTAAAGAAGAAATTAAAGTTGTTAAAGCAAAAATATATGTTAAAGATAAAATATATGAATTAAATGCTTTAAATGAATTTGTGTTTAGATCTAGTGATTTTAAAACTTTAAAATTAAATATTGAAATTGATAATGAGAAATTAGAAAATTTTGTAGGAGATGGAGTTGTTATATCGACTAGTTTTGGTTCGACAGCTTATAATTTAAGTTTAGGTGGCGCTATTGTTTATAATACATTTCATAGTTTACAAATAACACCTATTGCACCTTTAAATAGTAAAACTTATCGTAATTTGTTAGGCCCTTTAGTTCTTCCTGATAATAAATTAATAACTTTGATTCTAAATGATACGAATGATTTATTAATTACGTTTGATGGAGAAAATAAAGTGTTTAATAATATAAGTAAGGTTGAAGTTTTGATGGAAAATAAGACGATAAAGTGTTTTAGAAAGAATGGATATAATTTTATTAAGAAAATAAATGATAAGTTTTTAAGCTAGGAGATAATAATTATGGATAAGTTATTTGGCGATATTTTAAAAAGATATCCTTATTTGAAGGAAAGAAAGTTTGGATTTCCTCATGTTGGTAAGAGATTAGATAATAAACCTTTTTCTAAATATGTTAAAGGAGTTAAAGATGGGTTTAATATTTATGATTATATTTTAAATAATTTATATGATAGTAAAAAAGATTTAAATTTTACTAGTGGTAATCCATTATGTTATGATGCTTATCCAGATGTTATTAAAAGACTAGATAGGTATATTCATGGTAATGAGTTATATAAATATCCTTATTCTGAGGGTGATGATAGGGTTAGGAAAGTTCTTCTTGATTATGTAGAAAAAATAGGAATTAGGAATGATGATGCATATAATTATGAAGATATTGATAATAAGGGCTTATCGGTAAATAATTTAACGATGTGCGTTTCTACTAGTCAGGCTTTTAATTATGTTATTGATATAATAGCAAGACCTTATGATGTTATTTTAACTACTGCTCCTAATTACGGATTATTTACTTTTAAACCGGAAAGATTAAATGTTAATATTGAGGCTATTCCTTTATTAGAAGAGGATAATTATTTGATTAATCCAAAGATGTTAGAACGAAAAATTAAAGAGATTAATGATGAACTTAGGGTTAAATATAAAGATTTAAATTATGTTCCTAGGGTTGTTGCTTATTTAAATAGTAATCCGAATAATCCTTTAGGTAATTATATGGGTGAATCAGATAAAGATAGATTAGAAGAACTTGGCAAGGTTATTAAAGATAATAATATGTTTATTATTGATGATTTAATTTATCGTGATATATGTTTTGATAATGATATTGCTAAACCTATTGCAAGCCTAGATGGAATATTTAAAAATACGATATCTTTATTTGGTCTTTCTAAATCTTATGGGATGGCTAGTTTAAGAGCTGGATTTGTTGTTGCAGATGAAATAATTATTAGAGAGATTGTTAATAAAATATTTAGAGAAATAGATGCAGTTCCAGCAATTATTGGTGAGGCACTTGCTGGGGCGTTTGGTAGTAGTGAGATGGAATATGATAAATATTTTAGTAAGTTAAGAGAAGAATATAAGTATCGTTATAATTTATTTAAGACTATGATTATGGGAATTGATTGTTGTGATAAAAAATATCGTAATAGGGTGGTTGAATCTATTAAAAGATATGCTTCTAATTATGATGTAAATAGGGGGATAGATGGCGTTAAAATTAAATGTGATGTTAAGGCGGGATTCTTTATTTTACTTGATTTTACTGCATTAAAGGGCAAACGTTATAAAGATGGAATAATAAATTCTGATGAAGATTTATTGATTTATTTATATAAAAAAATTAATTTAAGATATTTAATTGGAAAAAGTATTGCTTGGCCGAATGAGAATGAATTGGTCGGAAGATTTACTTTTGCTAAAAGTGAAGAAGAGATTGTTGAGATGTTAGATAAACTTAAAAAGGCATTAAAGGAGCTTGTTTAATATTTATTAATGTATGAAACAAAATGAGTTTAACTACGTTTCGCTCTTGATTTTAATTTTTCCTCTTTTTCTCTAAATATTTTTTCAAGTTCTTTTTGGTTTTGTAAACCTTTTTAATATAAAACACATTTTATCAATACGTACATTATATAATAGTTAAGTATCATTAAAAAAATTTAACAAGACAATTAAATAATATTGTAATTTTATTTTAATTGTGGTAGAGTACACGTAAATGTTAAGGAGGAAAGTTATGTTAACAACTAATGAAACAGAAATAATATATGATATAGAAAAAAATATTGAAGATATTGTTGCTGAATTTAAAAAGATAATTGAATCACATGGAAAATGTTACATTAAAATTGGAAGTTTTACTATTACATCAGATGATAAAGATTATGAAGAATTTATTAGAAATGCAATTTTAGTTTATAAAAATGAAGCATATAAAAAATATGAAGAACTTTTAAAAGATCCTCTTTTTGTATGTCATTTGAGCGTTATTAATGAAAATGTTCGTTATGAATATAGAGATGAAATTTTATTACATTACTTAAGAACATATGCTGAGGTTGATTATAGCAAGACATTAAAAGATATAGAATTGTTTTCGGAATTACTAGTAGCATTTAAGTTAGTTCACTCAAAACAAGATATTTTACCTCAAAATAAACATTATATTATATTAGAAAAAATAAATTATTTGTTAAATTTGTCAGCTTATAACAAAAAAATTATGTTATATACTTTAAAAAATATAATAAAATATAGCATATATGGTGATTATGCTAAATTTATATATAATAATTATTTTGAAGATAGAGAAATTAAAGAATTATTAAAAAGAATATAAAATGATATACTTGTAAAAAAATTGATACAAATTGTGATAGGAGATGTTTATTATGTATTATTTAGATTATGTTGAAGGAATGACTTTTGAAGAAATATAAAATAAATTTAGAACTATAATTAATGCTGGATATCAGTGTTGCTTATGAATAGGTTTAGAAACAATTTATTCTAGTGATAATAGATATGAAGAAAAAATAAAGAGTGCTATTAAGTCTTATGACTTGAAAAATATTGAAAAATATAAACAATATGCTGACTTACTTAATGATCCATGTTTTGTTTTTTATTTAAATATTATAATTGAAAGCGTTGAAGATTCTTGTTGCGGTGAAGCAAAAAATAAGTTAAATGAAATTGTAGATTATTATTTAAGAATTTATAGTAATAAAGAATATGAAAGTTTGAGGGATATTCATTTATTTGCCTATTTGGCGTCAATTTGTGATGAAAGCTATAATATGGATTCTACTGATGATGAAATTTCAATTATTCGAGAAAAAATTATTTTTTACTTGCAATCATTATCAGATTATGAAAGAAAATTATTGCCTCTTACAATTTGCAATCTTGAAAAATACGATTTGTTAAGTGATTATATAAGTGATTGTTTTGATTGTAAAAAAATAAAAAAATATATAAAAAAGTCAGGTAAAAATTAATATTTAGTGATTTTTAGTATTTGATAGAGTATACCTTGCCTGGGGGGGTGATGTATGTGTTTTGGAACAATTTATTTAAAAAGAAAAGTGAAAAAGGTAATAATTTTAATGCGAGTATAGCAAATAATTCTTATACTATAATGCCTTCATTTGAAGAATTAACAATCGAAGAACAAGAATTTATTAATAATTTAAAAAAAGAATATCTAAGCCTTTTTGAAACTTGTGATGATTATATTAACTTGGATAAAGAACTATTTAATGAAGTGGAAATGTATCTAGACCTAGTTTTGGATATTATGCTTAAAGATAATTTTGGCGATATACTAAGTTCTATGATAGATAGTAAAAAACTAATATATTTTGCTCATAGATTTAAAGAAATAAATAATATTTTAAAATATAAATATATTGCTTTAAATGAAATAATAAAAGATAAAAAATATCTAACTAAATATACGGGATTATATGTATTAGGTAAAAGAAAAATAAATATATTTAAAGCTCTTGATTATCAAATTGATATTATAAATAGATCATGTTTAATAACTAATCAAAAAATATATGAATATAGTGCCAAAGCAATTGCTAATTACCCTAAAAATATAAGTGAAAATATTAAAAATGAATTAGAAAAAAGGTATAATGAAGTAGAAAAAGATTATAATGATTTATTCAATTCATCACTTGATTTTAATAATAATTTAGAAATAGTTGATAAAATAACATATATGGAAATACATATAGACAAATTCATATATGATAATAAAGATATGTTAAATAGACTAAAAGAACAGCTAGAAATAATCGCACATAGTGAAATTCAAAATAAAAATTGTCATCAAGAAATGATAAATAATTTAATGATAATCAAAATGTATTATAATATCTTTAATAAATATGGTAGAAATACATTAACTAAAGAAGATTTTGAAGAATTATATCAAATAATATTTAATGTTTATACATGTATGCCTTTTAATAATGGTTTTATTAAATATTGTCAAAATAAAGCAAGTGATGAAGAATTAAAAATATATAATAAAAATTTGCAAAAAAAGTTAGAAATGTTTTTATTAAAGAAATCCAAAATTTTTAGAACAAGTATTATAAACGATAAAGTATATAATTTTCTTTTGGATATTTTTAATTCAAGTCAAGTAGAATTTTGTCAAAGAAAAGATTTACCAAAAAACAAACTAATAAGTGATTCTTTTGATATTAAAAAATTTGAAGATTTGGATTTTCTTTTAGCATTAGATTATTCAAATGGGTTTGATTTATATTTTAATGAACAACTTAAATATGGCTGGAATGTTTTAGATATTGCTATTAGTGAACAAACAACAAAAATTGAATTTTATAAATATATTACGGGATTAGTTACTAACGAACTAAAAGAATATTCGCCATTTAAAGCAAAACCGACGGCAAAAATTTTAAATGACCAAAAACTATTTTATTTATTATATAAAAATAAAATAAATTTTAATATTCTACCATTTTTATCAGATAATTGTAATTTAAGCAAATTTATTTACTATCGTAATAAATGTTGTAAATCAAAAACATATACGATACATAATATTATGGATACATATGTGCCTAGTAAAACAAAATTTCTTTCTATAAATATTTGTGAAGAAAGGGAAAATACATATTCGGAAAATACGTATTTAAATAAAATATATTTAAATAATGATTTAGAAAAAATGTTAATAATAATAGATATTTTGAATTTTAGCTACAAAGAGAATACATTGCTTATATTGCCAGAAACAAATAATATGTTAAATATTAATTTTGATATTATTCTTTCATGTGTATCAGATAATTTGCAATTTTTAACACAAATATATGATGTGATTTTGCAACGTATTTGTTCTGCTATAGTTTTGCCTAAACAAATATTTGATATGGATGATAATAATGAAAATAACATGATAATTTTTGATTATATATATAATTTATTTTATGATATTTTTCAATCTTTGAACCAAATAAAACTAGTAGATTATTATTTCGTTTTTACTAATATGTTTAACAGATTGATAATACTAGAAAAAAATAATGTTTTATATAATGTTAATGATTATTTATGGTTAGCAAGAAAAGATAGTTTACAATGCGAAAATAAAAAAGATATTTTAAAATCATATGAAACTGCTCTTAATGATTATATTATAAATTTAAATAAATGTAAAAAAGATTTAAAATTACAATTTAGTTCAGTCGGAAAAGAAATTGATAAATTAGTTAAAAGCAAAAGCTAATTAGATGTTTATAAGTAAGATAGAATTAAACAACCTTTCCTGCTCATAGAATCACCTTTTTTCGTTAATGTTTGAAAAAAGGTAATTACGATAGCAGCTAAATATTTATTAGGCAGTATTATACTAGAATATCAATCGTAAAGTTAATACAAAACACGTAATTTAATTTAATAAATAATTTTGCGTTTTTTATTTACTTGTGATAGAGTATATCTTCCTGGAAAATTAATATGTTTTGAAGTAATTCTTTTAAATATAAAGAAGTTAATACAAAAATATCAAATAATTTTTATGTTAATATGCATGTATATGAATAATTAACTACTGAAGAACAAGAATATGTTAATAACTTAAAAGAAGAATATATAATTTTTTATATAATAGATATTAATTATATTAACTTAGATAAAGAATTATTTAATGAGGTAGAAATATATCCGGATTTGGCATTTGATATTATGTTAAAAGATCATTTTGGCGATATAGTTGGTACTATAATAGATAGTAAAAAGCTAATTTATTATACTCATAGATTTAAAGAAATAAATAATATTTTAAATTACAAATATATGTTAAACTTTAGTTTAAATGATAGCAATTTATAATTATAGATAACAAACAAAGGTGAACTTTGCTTGGGCAAAACTTACAAGTAATGAAATCTATAAAGCAAAGGTATTTATGAACTCATTTTGTTTGTCTGTGAAATTACGTTAGTAATACTTGTACAAATTATTAAAATTTGATATTATGAATGTGTAAGGAAGACTTACATAAAATAAAAAAGGAACACCTAATTTGGAGAATGTTAAGTGATTGCCTTTATAGGAAAAACACCAAAACACCCCTGTGTTAGGTGAAATTTTTGTATTAATAGTAGTTATTTAGACAAGATAACTACTATTAATAATATGATAATTATAAGTAAGATAAAAATTAAACAATCTTTCTTGCTCATAACATTACCTTCTTTCAATAATGTTTGAAAAAAGGTAATCACACTAACAATTAAATGTTCCTTAAGGAATAGAATATCAAATTATTAGATGTTAGGTCAAGGAAAAGATACACAATATTTCATATTTGAACTAATTAATATCTTGAAGATAATTTAAATATATGATAGTATGAATATGTAAGGAAGACTTACATAAAATAAAAAAGGAACACCTAATTTTGGATGTTAAGTGATTACCTTTTTGTAGTTTTCACAAAACCCCCTGTTTATGGTGGTTTTTATTTTAACACAATCATTTTAATAATAATATAGAATAAAATAAAAATAATTATAAATAAATTAATTAAAATAAAATATAATAATTTCTTATTCACAACTATCACCTCTTTCTATAAAAAGAATAGAAGTAATCACCTAAACAATTAAATGTTCCTTAGGTAATAGAATATCAAATTATTAGATGTTAGGTCAAGAAAAAATGCACGATATTTCATAATTAAAAAATATAAAATAATAATATGTTTTTTTACTATAAATATATGATATGATAATGGGTAGTTACATCAGCAGAAGTAGTTAAATATATTTGTGCTTGTAGTAATCCATAATGATTTAATATTTGATTAGGAGGATTTTATGGAAACATTTGAAAATATTCCAAATTGTTATAGTGTTGTTAATAAAATTATTAAAAGAACGAATGCTCAAAATATTTGGAGAAATGAATTAGGAAAAACTAGAGTAATGCTTACAAGTAGTAAAGTTCAAAAAATTATTTATTTGTGTAAATTATTTTGGCTAGTTAATCACGATGAATGTAAGATGATACTAGAAGATTTCGTAGCATGGCCTCACGGACCAGTTATCCCACAAATTTATGATAATTGGTTTGTTTATCAAGATGGTGATATGTGTCCATGTCGAAATGCTAAATATGAATTAAATGAAGAAGAAAAATTATTAATAAATATTATGGTTGATAATACTATAGATATTCCTACTTGGAAATTAAAAAATTATATATGTGATTCATCTGGATTATGGTATTATGCTTATCATCAAGAAGATAAAGTTATATCTAAAGATGAAATGAAACAATATATTCGAAATGAAAATAATTTAAGAGATTTAATAGAATTTCTAAAAAAAGAAAATTCTTGTCATGAAAAATCAAAATTTTTAAAATAGATATATTCACCAAAAGTTTTGAGTTTGGTGATTTTTATTTATAAAAATTTAAGAGATATTCTATTTAATTATCGTGTTTTAATAATTATTATGATATAATTAAAATGTTAATAAGAGGAGATACTAATTATGTATAAAAGTGAAGAAGAATTTTTAAAACATTATGATTCAAGTAAATTTGAAAAGTTATCATTAACAACTGATATATTAATTATTTCAATTGCAAATGAAAAGGTTGATAATTATCGTAAAACTTCAAAAAAAAATATGAGTATATTATTAGTTAAAAGAGATGATTATCCATTTAAGGATAAATGGTGTTTACCAGGAGGTTTTTTAGATGTACATGAAGACTTAGAAGATGCTCCCAATAGGATATTAAAAAGAGAAACTAATTTAGATAATATTTATTTAGAACAATTATATACATTTGGTGATGTTCATAGAGATCCTAGAATGCGTATTGTTTCAACAGCTTATATGGCATTAATTGATAAAAATAGATTAAATACTAAACTAATGGAAAATGCTTCTTGGTTTAATGTTAGTGTTAAAGAAGAAAATGGAATTGTTACAATTATTCTTGATAATGGTAAAGATATATTAAAAACCAGAATTAAGAAGATATTAAAAGATAAAACAACTGATAGATATAAGTTTGAAATAGTTGAAAATAATGATTTAGCGTTTGATCATGCGTTAGTTATTTTATCTGGAATTGAAAGATTAAAGAATAAGATAATGTATACAGATATTGTGTTTAATATGATGCCTAAGGAGTTTACATTGGGAGAGTTACAACAAGTTTATGAGGTTATTCTTAATAAGAAATTACTAGATCCTGCTTTTAGAAGAATTATTGCTAATAAGGTTGAAGCAACGGATGATTATAAAACTGGTGAAGGACATAGGCCATCTAGATTATTTAGATATAAGAAGGATTAATTATGATTGGTAATGATTGGGATAAAGTTTTAAAAAATATATATGATGGTGAATATTTTAGACCACTTCTTTTAAAAGTGCAAAATGAATATAAAAATAAAGTAATATTTCCGCCTAAGCATGAAGTCTTTAATGCATTTAGATTAACTCCTTTTGCTAATATTAAAGTTGTAATTGTAGGACAAGATCCATATCATGGAGTAGGTGAAGCACATGGATTATCATTTTCAGTTAGAGAAGGTGTAAAATTACCTCCAAGTTTAAAAAATATTTATAAAGAACTATATGATGATTTAGGAGTTCCAATAAGAACTAGTGGTGATTTAAGCTCGTGGGCTAAACAAGGAGTTTTAATGCTTAACTCAACTTTAACAGTTGAAAAAGATAATGCGAATAGTCATAGCAATATAGGTTGGCAACAATTTACAGATGATGTTATTAGATTAATTGATAATAATAAAAGAGATGTAGTTTTTATACTTTGGGGTAATTATGCTAGAAGTAAGAAAACTTTAATTAAAAATAATTATATTATTGAGAGTGCACATCCATCTCCTTTTAGTGCATATAATGGTTTTTTTGGCTCTAAACCATTTTCAAAGTGTAATAATTATTTAAAAAGTAAAGGACTAGAAGAAATAAAGTGGTAAAGTATAAATATGAGTATGTGAATACTTAATTGATGTAAAAATTCTATTTGCAAATAAATATAATATATGGTAGCATATGTTTAGAAGAGGGAAAATATGAAAAATTCAAATTATTTTGATTTAGATGGAAGATATTTTAGAGCAAATATGAAAAATTTTGATAATCCACTTGCTATTTCAAGAATTTATTATCAAATTGTTAGAACGGAAGATGGCAGTGTTTATGCTAAAATTGTTGGTAGTAATGAATTAATGCCGATATATTATAGAGATAATGATGGTATTTTAAAAGGGTATTTAATGCATGAAGAATATTCAAGAAATTATGTTGATTCACCTTTTGAAATTATTGTAAGAGATAATGGATTATTTACTAATAATCATTTTGCTCCATATTATCAAGCAAATCGTGATGTTATAGATTTTATTGAGTTAAGTTATAGAAAATCAAGTCAAAGTAAAAAGAAAACTTATGGTTTAAGATAGGATTTTCTTTTTTAGTTAGGAGAAAAATATGTTTAATGTAGAAGGTAAAATATTTAAAGGAAAATTAAAATCATGTCAAGATGAAAGTGTGAATGAGATAATATATTTTACGATTGTTAAAGAAAATGGGATGATTGTTGCTAGAGAAATAGGTAATAATTATTGTTATCCTTTAAAGTATGTAAATGGTTGTGATTATAATGTTACGAATATCAATGAATGTTTTTATGTTGAAACTTTATTTAAAGTTATTGATTTTGACGATGAAGTTTTAACTTCAAGTAGAATTGCTCCAATATGTCTTGCAACGGAGAAGGAAGTAGATAATTATTTAGAGGTAATCTCAATTATAAATGAGGTTAGAAATAAAGCAAAAGAAATGGATAGACCTATTTATAAATCTTATGTTATGAGATAAAATAGATCTTTTTATATATTCCACTATACGTACAAACGTATAATAATTTAAATAATTTGATTAAAATGCTAAATAATATACTCATTTACGGTTATTCATGTTAAAATATTTTTAGAGAGAGGATTGTGGTTTTATGAAAATGGTTAGTAATTATATTTGGGGATTATTCTTGATTTTAGTTGGAATAATTTTAGGATTAAATTCTTTTGGAGTAACGAATATTAATTTGTTTTTTGATGGCTGGTGGACGGTGTTTATTATTGCTCCATCTTTAAATGGATTAATTAAGGGAGAAGATAGAACTGGTGCTTTGATAGGATTAATAATAGGAGTATTTTTACTATTATCATGTCAAGATGTTCTTGATTTTAAATTGTTTGTTAAATTATTTATTCCTGCTATTTTAATTATAATTGGTTTATCTATATTTTTTAAAGATAAAGTTAAAGATGTTGTGGCTAAAAAGATGGGAAAAATAAATGCTAAAGAAATAGACATGGAGCATACTTATACATCTACTTTTTCAGAAGAAAAAATTAATTTAGATAATGAGAAATTAGAAAGTTGTGCAATTAATTCAATATTTGGTAGTGTGAGTTTAGATTTAAGAAACGTGGTTATTGATGAAGATGTTGTAATTAATAATTATGTTGTATTTGGTGGGGTTACTATTAAAGTTCCTAAAGATGTGAATATAGTAGTTAAAACTACGAGTATTTTTGGTGGAGTTGATAATAAAACTAGTAGAAATAAAACTAAGGAAAATGTTAAAACAATTTATATTAAAGGAACTATTTTGTTTGGAGGAATTGATATTAAATGAATGATGTTCAAAAAATAATTAAATATTTGGCAACTTTATTTGCGTTTATTTTAATTGGTTTTATTTTTTATATTCCAATTTTAGTAGGAACTGAAATTTATAAATCTATAACGGATGAAATTAAAAAAGAAGATAACTTGTTAACAGCTCCAGTAAAAAAAGAAATAAATGATTTAGAATTTTCTAAAATAAATATTGATATTAATACATGTAATATAAGCATTGATGCAGGTGAAGAGTTTAAACTTAAAACTAATGATGAAAAATTAGTTACTAATTTAGATAATACTGTTTTAAATATTGAAAGTGATAATAAGAATATATTTAATAAAAACAAGTGTAATTTAGATATAGTTATTCCTGAAGAGATTATTAATACATTAAATATAAAAAATAAATATGGAGATATTAAAATAAAAGGATTAATACTAAATGAAGTAAGCATAAATAATAATGTTGGGGATATCGATGTTAATAAGTCTAAATTTAATACTGTTTTAATTAATAATTCAGTTGGTAATATAGATGTTGATGCAAATATAAACGAAGAATTAAATATTATTTCAAGTATAGGAGATATAACATTAATGATAAATGATAGTATAGATAATTATAAGTCTAATGTGACTAAGAAAATAGGTAGCATTTTAGTTAATGGAATAAATTATTCTAAAGATGTTTCACTTGGAAGTGGTGAAAAAAATATTAATATTAATTCTACTATAGGTGGAGTTAGTTTAAATTTTAAAAAAGAAATTAATAAGGAAAATTAATGGAAAAAATAATATATAATAAGTTAGTAAGAGATAATATAATTGACAAGATATCCGGGTAATGATGAATTTGCTTTATATAGAGTGCTTGATGATATTGAATATAAAAAAGAACTTTTAAATAAACTAAAAGAAGAATGCAATGAGGTTGTTGATGCTTTTAATAATGGGACAAGCGCGGATATGGTTATGGAACTAGCAGATGTTCTAGAAGTTATAAATTATTTAGCTAAGTCTATAAATGTTAATATGCAAGAAGTTGACAATGTTGCTATGATGAAAAAGATGAAAAATGGTGGTTTTGATAAAAAATATTATTTGGAAAAAACTAAAAAAAGAGAGAAATGATAAAATTGAATTATTTGGATACAATAGATAATAAGTTAAAAGAGTATTATAGAATATTGTCATGGGATTTTCCTCTTTTTTTTAAATGATTATATTTTTACTAAAGAAATGCAACATCAAAAGGAAATAAGTGTAACATGTGGTAAAATATATTCAAAAATGTTTAAATATGGTTATCCTTATACAAGTTTAGATCATAGTGTTGGTGTTGCTTTAATTGTTTGGAATTTTACGGCTGATAAGAAACAAACTTTGGCAGGATTATTTCATGATATCGCTTCTCCTGTTTTTAAACATACTGTTGATATATTTAATGGAGATGCTGATAAACAAGAATCAGCAGAAGAAAAGACCTCAGATATTATTAAAAATTCGGAGGATATTATGACATTACTTGAAAGAGATGGTATCAAATTAGAAGAGATTAATGACTATCATATATATCCAATTGCTGATAATAATACGCCTAGATTATCAGCTGATAGATTAGAATATTCACTTTCAAATGCTTTGTTTGTAAATGAATTATGTAATATAGAAGAAATAAAAAGATTTTATGAAAATATTTATGTGGGAGTTAATGAAGATAAAAAATTAGAATTATGTTTTGATGATGAAGATATTGCAGATAAATTTGTGGAGTTAACTAGTAGGTTATCAATATTGTATCGTGATGATAAAACAAGATTTTCAATGGGATTATTAAGTGATATTTTGAAATGGTTAGTTAAAAATAGATTAATAACTATTGATGATTTATATGAATTAAGTGATGATGAAGTTGTTGAAATAATTAATAAATCTAGTTTAAAAGATGTCTTTGGCAAATGGGCAAATATGAAAGATGTTAAAGTTTCTAAAAATATGCCTGGTGATTATTACTCGGTGAGATCTAGAATTAAAATAAAATATATTGATCCATTAGTTAATGATAGCAGAATTTCAAGTTTAAGTGAAAATGCAAGAAATAATATAGCTAATAATTTTAATTATGATATGGAAAATTATGTGTATTCTGATTCAATTAAGAAAAAGGAACTTGAAAAATGAATAAGGAAGAGGTATATGACTTTTTAAAGAAAAATAATATTAAATTTGAATTAGATGAACATATTCCGGTATTTAATATGAATGATTTAAAAAGAGTTTCACTAAAATATCCAAATTGCGATGGAAAAAATATATTTTTGAGAGATGATAAAAAAGAAAATTATTATTTAGTAACGGTTTTAGGAAATAAGAAAATTGATTTGAAAAAATTTAGAATAGAAAATGGGTTGAGACATCTTAGCTTTGCAAGTGATGGAGAACTATACAATTATTTAAAATTAATTCCTGGGGCGGTTACACTTTAGGATTATTAAATGATAAATACAAAGTTGTAAAATTTTATATAGATGAAAATTTTTTTAAAGATCCATTTATTATTGGAGTTCATCCTAATGATAATTCAGCAACTGTTTGGTTAAATGTAAATGATTTGGTTAGTGTTATAAAAAATAATGGTAATGAAGTTCATTTAACTAAGATTTAACTTGATTAAAGAATTAATAATTTTGTATAATTTTTAAAGAAAGAGTTGATTTAAATGTGTGGTTTTTGTGCATTTTATGATAAAACAAAAATAAATAATAAAAAGAAAATAATTAAAGATATGGCCGATAGAATTAAACATAGAGGTCCAGATAGTGATGGTTATTATGTTGATGAAAATATTGCTATGGGCTTTAGAAGATTATCAATTATTGACTTAAAAGGTGGCAATCAACCATTATATAATGAAAACAAAAATATAGTTGTTATGTTTAATGGAGAAATATATAATTTTAAGGAATTAAGGGAAGAATTGGAAAAACATAACCATAAATTTGCAACAAATAGTGACACCGAAGTAATTATTCATGGATATGAAGAATACGGAACTAATGTTTTCAATAAATTAAGAGGTATGTTTGGAATAATTATTTATGATAAAAAGAATAAGACTTTAGTTGGAGCTAGAGATTATTTTGGGATTAAACCTGTTTATTATTATAATTATAATGGATTATTTATGGTTGGTAGTGAAATTAAATCATTTTTGTCACATCCTGATTTTAAAAAAGAATTAAATAATAAAGTTTTAGGATTATATTTATCATATGGAACTAATCATTTAGAGGAAACATTTTTTAAATATACTAATAAATTAAAACCAGGTCATTACTTTATTTATAAAAATGGTAAGATAGATGTTAAAAGTTATTTTAAACTTAGTTATGAAAAAGAAAATAATAGTTATGAATATTATGAAAAATTAGTAAAAGAAACTTTAGAAAGTTCAATTAAATATCATCAAATAAGTGATGTAGAAGTAGGATCTTATTTAAGTGGAGGAGTAGATTCTTCATATGTTGTAAGCCTTGCTAAACCAAATAAAACATTTACAGTCGGTTTTGATGGAAAAGGGTTTAGTGAAATAGAATATGCTAAGAGTCTATCAGATCATTTTCATGTAAAACATTATAGTAAGGTTATAACTGGTGATGAATTTTTTGATATATTACCAACTATTCAATATCACTGTGATGAGCCAAGCGCTAATGTAAGTACTGTTCCTTTATATTTCTTAAGTAAACTAGCAAGAAGTCAAGTTAAGGTAGTTTTATCAGGAGAAGGCGCTGATGAAATGTTTGGTGGATATAATGAGTATAATGATTCTAAAATGGAAAAATTATATTTAAGTTTACCATTATTTATTAGAAGTGGTATTGCTAAAGTAATTAAACCATTACCTTATTTTAAAGGAAAACATACATTAATAAAATATGGTAAAGATATAAGTAAGAGATATTATAATAAAACAGAGATGTTTTTACCAGAAGAAATACCAGAAATATTAAACAAAAAATATATTTCAGATGTTAGTCCATATGATTTATGTAAACCATTTCATGATGAAACTAAAGGAGAAAATGATATTTTAAGAAAGATGTATATTGATTTAAATTTTTGGCTTCCTAATGATATATTATTAAAAGCAGATAAGATGTCAATGGCTAATAGTGTTGAACTTAGAGTACCATTTTTAGATAAAGAAGTTTGGAATATTTCTAAAAAATTGCCAACAAAGTATATGGTTCATGATGGACAGACTAAATATATTTTTAGAAAAGTTGCGGAAAAAGTTATTCCTGAAGAATGGGCTAAGAGAAGAAAATTAGGGTTTCCTGTTCCTTTTGGTAATTGGATTCAAGAAGAAAAATATTATAAAAAAGTAAAAGAAATGTTTAATAAAGATTTTGTAAGTGAATTTTTTGATAAAGATAAAATAAATGAAATGCTTGATAATCATTATAATAATATTGAAAGAAATGGGAAGAAAATTTATACAATATATACATTTTTAATATGGTATGAAAGATTCTTTATTACGGAAAAATAATAATTTGATATGGAATAGATTAAGAGATATTTATTCCATATTTTATATGTTTACAACATTTATTTTTAAATTGTAAATTTATGCTAGTATTTTTGATAAAAAGAATAAAAATAAGGTATAATATAAATAGTTATAGATATAGATATGAGGATGAAGTTAAATGAATAATAAACCCAATTATTATAGAAAATTAGATATTTTAAGAATAGTTTGTGCAATTGCTATACTTTTTTATCATTTAGGATATATGAGTGGAGGATATCTAGCAGTATGTACTTTCTTTGTTTTAAGTGGTTATTTAGGAGTTATAACAAATTTAAATAAAGATAATTTTTCTTTGAAAGAATATTATTTAAAAAAAATAAAAAAGATTTATATTCCTTTGTTAATTGTTACTTTTATATCTATTGCAGTTGTTTCAAATATTCCTAATACGTACTGGTTAAATATAAAAAATGAAACTACATCTGTATTACTTGGATATAATAATTTTTGGCAAATAAATGCGAATTTAGATTATTTTGCGAGACATATTGATTCACCTTTTATGCATTTTTGGTATATAGCAATTCTTATCCAATTTGATTTAGTATTTCCGTTTATATTTATGATTTTAAATAAATTAAGGGAAAAGTTCAATAAAAACATACCAATTGTTATTACATTTGTTGGAAGTGTAATTGGAGCTATTATATTTTATAATATGAGTAAAACTAATTTAATGAATGCTTATTATAATACGTTTACAAGGGTGTTTTCATTATTTATAGGTATGATGCTCGGATATATACATAATGAATATGGTAACTTATTCACTTTAGATGTTACAAATATAAAGCTAAAAAATATTATTTATAGTTTATATTTAATAGTAATTATAATTATGTTTAAATTTGTGCCTGCTACTTCTATTTATTTTAGTATTAGTATGGTATTAATAAATATAGTTAGTTGTAGGTGTATAGATTATTCTGTTTCATATAACAATGAAAGTAAGTTTGATCATTTGATTAGAGGTGTTGCTAATATGACATATGAAATTTATTTGGTACAATATCCTGTTATTTATGCTTTTCAATATTTAAATATAAATCATGTAATTAAAATTCCTATTATTATAGTAATTGTTTTATTACTTTCATTTTTACTTCATTTTGCGTTAAGTAGTAAAAAGAAACATAAAAATATAAAAGAATTGTTATTAATTTTATTTATTGCTGGATCATTATATGGTGCAATTAGATATATTAGTGCTAAATCATATGAAAAAGAAATGGAAGAATTAAGAACACAACTTGCGGAAAATGAAAAAGAAATGCAGGAAAAACAGAAAGATTATGAATTAAAACAGCAACAAGAAGAAAATGATTGGAATAAAGAATTAGAAAAGCTAGAAAATCCGGATAATTATGAAGCACTTGTTAAAGAGTTACCAATCACATTTGTAGGTGATTCAGTTATGCTTGGTGCAATGAGTAATATAACTAAAATGTTTCCTAATAGTTATTTTGATGCTAAAGAATCTCGTGCATTAACAACTGGGGTTTCAATATTATCAAATTTAAAAAATAGTAATAAATTAGGGGAAGTAGTAGTACTTCATTTGGGAACTAATGGAGATTGTGGAAACAATTGTAAAGAAAATATTATGAATATTTTAAGTGATAAAATAGTATTTTGGCTTAACACAACAAATAATGAAAAGGTAAATAATAGTTTAAATGAACTTGCTACTAAATATAATAATTTACATATTATTAATTGGCATGATTTATCACTTGGACATGATGATTGGTTCTATTATGATGGAATTCATTTGCCTCCAACTGGTAGAAAAGAATATACCAATATAATATATAATGCGATATTTGATGTTTATAAAGATAAGTTTAAGGAAAAGAAACAAGCATTAATTCTAGAACATCAAGAAGAATTAAGAAATAAAATATCTTTTTATGGAAATGATTTATTATTCTATGATTTTAATGAATTACAAAATAATTATTCTGATGCAAGATTTACAGTTAAATTAAATTATAGTTATAAAGATTTAAAAGAAGATATAGAAAAGACGATTGATGAGAAAACATTGTCTAACAAAATAGTTTTTGGATTTGATAATTCAACAATTATAAGTGCTAAAGAATATCAAGACTTAATTGATTTGTGTAAAGAAAGGGAAATATATATTATTTCAACCGTTAAGCCTTTAAATAGTTTAAATAGTAAAAATGTTTATGTAATTAATTTTTATCAGGAAATTCAAAAACATAAGGATTATTTAATGGCAGATGGTATTCATTTAACTGAAAAAGGTAATCAAAGATTAAATGAATTAATTAATGAAAAATTAAAATAGAAATCACTTTTAGGTGGTTTTTATTTTAATTAATTATTAAAAAAATATGCTAAATTGCATATTTTAAATTAAATTGCTAAATTAAAATCTAATCTTCCTCGGAAAATTAGCCCTTCTAATTCTTTTGGAGCATCTCCAATAGTATCATTAAAATTATTTATTATAAATTCTATATCAAATATTGAATCCTTAATTTTTGTAATATAGATATTTACATTATTTTGGTTCATTATGACTGAAAATGTTTTATCATCTCCAAATGAAATGTCATAGCAGTCAAAAAATGATATTGAATCAATTTTTTTATTTACTTCTAAGTTGTTTAAATCACTTAAATTTTTAATAATTGATACATTGAACCAATAATTAGTTTCTTTATTTATCATATCTATATAATATGACGATAATGATTTACTATCTTTATTTTTAATAATTTTAATTTTGTTTGCAACTATAATCATAAAATTCTCCGTTAACACTATTGTACAATAAATTTGCTTGAATTAAAAGAAATTAGCAGTATATATGAAAACGATAAAAAATATAATTAAAGATTTATATAAATACTTTTTGATAAAAATTTGATACAATAATTTTATAAATTTAAATATATAGGAAGTGTTTTATGAATTATAAATCAATAGATATTACCTTGCTTGATTATAATGAAGTGTTTTTACATTATACGAATAAAAATAATTTAGATAGTATTTTTAAAGATGGATTAATTCCAACAATAGGTAATAATTCTAAAAATATTGAACTTAATAAAAAAATATTTTTTACTAAAGGATTTGACAATACATTAATTTTAATGGATTCATGGATTAAATGGTTGGTATTAAGACCTAAAAGTGACTTTATTTATAAATGTGGTTATATATATATGACTAATAAAATATTTCCGAGATTTGTAGTTGATTTAATATTTAAAAATTCAATAGAAAATAATAGTAAAATTAATTATGCTTGTAAAAAACTTGATGAAATACTTGAAAATAGCGTTTTTTTAAAACTTAATTTAATAGAAAAAATTGATTTTAATTATAATGATATAGATGAAGTTAAAAAGCAACCATTTTCAAGAAAACAGCTTAATTATATTTATTCTTATGGCAATGATTCAAATGATATAACAATGGAATTGTGGAATATGCACACTATAGTTGATAAAATAATTGAAAAGGAGAAGCTGGAAATAGTTTCTATAAACAATTCTTATAGTGCAAAAAAGATTATAATGTATTTGGTTAAGAATTCCAAAATGGATTTAAATGAAAAGTGTCCTTTTTTGTTAAAATATGTTAAATTTGCAAATAAATTATAGTAATAAATATTATTAATTAAGCAAAATGTTAAAATAATAAAAAATATAAAAATAATCAAAAATAAATATATAGTAAAATTAACATAAAAGTAAAATAAAAAATTGTACTTTTGATTTTTCTTTTACAAATTTTGTTACTCTACAAAAAATAGAGTATAAGTCTTTAGTAATTATGATAATATTAAACTTAAGGAGATAATAAATATGAAAAAGTTTAATTGGTATTTAAAAAATGACGAAGAAATAATTAAATATGAATGCAGATTTGATGAGGAAGAATTAAAAAAATTAAAGTTAAAAGTGCAATGTGCTTGTAGTATATTTCGACCTGAAGAATTTGTTGGGACACATTTGCCAGAATATCTAGATAAGAGTTGGGAAATAAGAGATGTAATATCTGTTCTTACAGGTGACTATATAGCTGGTGAGTATCCTGGCAATTTTGGCTATGAACATTTATATTCATATAATCGTGCTGACCCACCATATTTGGTGCATATTATTAATTCTTTGCTTAAAGATGATTATTCAAAAATAGTTGATGTATACTTAAAACGAGGCATTAATGATAATATTCTTCAAGCTGAAGTTGATGCATGTATTCTAGAATTAAAGTCAATTAAAGAACAAAATATTGATGAAAAAATAAAAAAGTTAGATGAGTTAAAAGAATTAATGAAGACTGTGTCTATAAATAGTTCTAAGGAATCTGTTGTTCCTTACTATGACAACCTTATAAACATGTTTCAATTAAAGAGACTTGGAAATGTTTCTGTTGAAAAATTAGTAAAATGATTAAATTTTTTGATCTAAATATTGAAGATTTGATTATTGTTGACAATAAAAATTTATGTATGAATTTAGGCTCTAAAGTTAAAGAAATGCAAAAATGAAAAGTAAGAATATATTTGTTTTAAAATAAAAATTCAGGATTAATATAAATACTTTTTGATGAAAATTTGATACAATTATATTGATAATTGTAAAGAGAGTTGTTTAATATATGAAAAAAGTAAGTGGATTAACAAATAGAGAAGTTGAAGAAAAAATTGTACTTGGTAAAGTTAACAAGATAAATTTTAAGACAAGTGAAAGTATATCGACTATTATTAAGAAGAATATTTTTACTTATTTTAATGTAATTTTTATGATACTTGCTATTTTAGTAGTTTTTGCTGGAGCATACCGAAATTTAACCTTTTTAATTGTAGTAACAATAAATGTATTAATAGGTATTTTTCAGCAAATTAGATCTAAGAAAGTATTAGATGAATTATCTCTTTTAGATAAATGTAAGTATAGTGTTATTAGAGATAATAAAGAAGTAGTGGTTTATTCTGATGAATTGGTTGAAGGAGACTATGTAAATTTATCTAGTGGAAACCAAGTTCCAGCAGATGGAGTACTTGTCGATGGTAAACTTTTTGTTAATGAATCTTTATTAACTGGCGAACAAGATGAAAGAGAAAAAATAGTTAATTCAAACTTATTATCTGGTAGTTTTGTTGTATCTGGTAGCGCTATAGTTAAATTAACAAATGTTGGTGATGAGTCATATTCTTCGAAAATAATGAAAGAATCTAAAAAGATTAAAGAAAATAAAACGGAAATGATTAAAGCTATTGATAGAATTGTTTTAGTTGCTGGAATTGTTATTTTTCCAATTGGTTTACTTTTATTTGGACAATCATATTTTATTAATAAATTTAGTTATAGTGAAAGTGTAATTAGAATGGTGTCAGCATTAATAGGTATGATTCCTGAAGGACTATATTTATTAACAACTGTTGCACTAGCACTTAGTGCTATGAGACTTGCTAAGAAAAAAGTCTTACTTCATGATATGAAAAGTATTGAAAGTTTAGCTAGAACCGATGTTTTGTGTATTGATAAAACTGGTACAATTACAACTAATGAGATGGATGTCATGGATATTTTTGATGATAATGAAATAAGTTATTTAGATAAGGAAAAAGATAAAAAACTATTGGAACTTGCTAATTACGTTAATTCAATAAATGATAATAATGCAACCATAAATGCTTTAAGAGAATGTTTAAAAAATATTAAATCTAAAAAATTGAATATGCTTAAATATGAAAATTTTAATTCAAAAAACAAATATTCATATATTAAAACTAGTGAAAATATTACCTATAAGTTAGGTGCACCTGATGTTCTTCTTAATAAAGAATACAATCATTTAATTAATAAAAGAACAATTAATGGTGAGAGAATTATAGTATTTGTAAAAGAAGAAAATAATGAGTGCACACCAATATTATTTATAAGTTTAAAAAATGAGATTAGAAAGAACGCTAAAGAAATTATTAAATTCTTTAATGATAGAGAAGTTGAAATAAGAGTTATTTCAGGAGATAATCCTGTAACAGTTTCTTCTATTGCTAAAGAAGTTGGAATTAAGAATTATGATTTGTTTGTTGATTGTAGTTTATTAAAAACTAGAGATGAACTAAAAAATGCAGTTGATAAATATAAAATATTTGGTAGAGTAAGTCCTGAGCAAAAAAGAGAAATAATTAAATTAATAAAAGAAAATGGATTAAAAGTTGCCATGACTGGGGATGGAGTAAATGATATATTAGCTATGAAAGAGGCTAATTGTTCTATAGCTATGGGAAATGGATCTGATGCAGCAAGGGAAGCAGCTCAAGTTGTTCTTTTAGATTCCGATTTTGGAAATATGAGAAATATTGTTTATGAGGGAAGAAAAAATATAAATAATATAACTAGATCAGCATCACTATTTACTTATAAAAATATATTTTCGTTATTACTTTCAATTTATGCAATAATTTTTACAATCGCTTACCCTTTAGAACCTAATCAAGTATCACTTGGAAGTGCATTTACTATTGGAATACCAGCATTTTTCTTAACCTTTGAAGAAAATCAAAAGAAACAACAAAATGATGAATTTTGGAAAAACATATTTTTAAAATCTTTACCATCCGCAATTATTTCTTTTTTAGCAATTGTTTGTATGGTTAAATGTTCAGTTATATTTGATATTAATTCTAATGATTTAACAACGGCGTGTAGTTACTTATTTTTTACTGGTGGATTTATAATTTTATATAAATGTGCTAAACCACTAAATAAGTATAGAACGATAGTCTTTATTGGATGCATATTAGGAATGATTATTACTATAAATATGATACCAGAATTTTTTAGTATTAAATTAATATCTTTAAAAGCTGCCATTTTAGTTATTGTATTTGCTCTACTTGAAGTTTTTGTTGCAAGAGAAACTTTATTATTGTTTAATAATGTTAAGGAGTTATTTTATGAAAAAAAGCGATATAATTAATATTGAAAAAATAATATCTGATTTAAATGAACTTAAAATTATGACAAATGGTAGAGATGATTCTTATTTCTATAATGGTTACGAAATGAACATTTTATGTGATTTGGTTAACGATGTAGAAAATAAACTAAATAGAATTAGTGATAATATTAAAAATAAATATTCTGATATATATTGGGATATTATAAAAGATAAATATAATTTAGAAGGTAATCTTAAACTTGGCACTGTATGGAATTTATCAAATGGTAAATTGTATAATAAACTTTATAATAATTTAATGAATATATTGGAAATTGAGTTACCCGTGTATTATAAAAATTATTGTGATAGAATGCATATAAAGGCTATAAGGAGACGCAAAACTAATGAATAAATTATTTATCAAATATAAACCATTAATTATTGGAATATTTCTTATATTAATATTATTTCTTTGTAGATGGTATTCTAACTATTTTTCTTTGAGTTTTGTCTTAGGCCCACTCATATTTTGTGTAATAATTATATTTTCTTATTTAGGTACTTTATTTTTATTAGTAAATAGTTTAAATGAATTTATTAAAACTAGAAATAATGTATATGTTATGACTTTTGTATTATTGTTATTTTTTTCAATCTTATATGTTTTCTTTCCTTTTGATGAAGAAAAAGCAAAATTTGATTTTAAAAACAATTATAATAAATATACTGAGGTAATTAATAAAATTGAATCGGGCCAATTAGAAAATATAAATACTGATGGTTATGTAGAATTAGATGAAAAATATAAAAAATTATCAATAACTAAAAATATAAAAGTTAATAAAATTAATGATGAATTTACTGTGTGTTTTTGGTTCTATAAGGGTTTAATGATTGGCGACGGATCAAGTATGTTAGTGTATTCATCTGATGGAATTAAAACGATAGCAGATGATAATTATTTTTATGATATTGTCTATCTTAAAGAAATAGAAAATAATTGGTATTATGTTGAAACTAAATTTTAAAGTCATATTAATTAATAATGAAATGAGGCATAAATGGAAATAAGTAAATTAAATTTAAGTAAAATCAAAGTTGCAATTTTTGATTTTGATAATACACTTGCAATTCATAAAGATCAAAATTATTTAAAAAAACGTAGAAGTAGTGAAGATAAATTTTTAGATTATTATTTAAATGCTTATCTTAATCAAAATTCATTTTATGAGTCTATTGAAGAATGTAATATATCAAATGATATTTTAACTCTTATTAATATTTTAAGAAAGAATAGGGTAAAACTTTATTGCTTAACAGGTACAAAATTTTCTTTTCATATAAAAGCAAAAGAAAATTTTGTTCATAAAAAATATGGTAATGACATCGAAATTTTTGCAGTTGGAAATCAACAATTTAAGTTAAGTGCAACTAAAATAATTAGTAAAATTAATAAATGTGGTTTAGATGAAATATTATTTGTTGATGATCTAGTAGAAAACGTAGATATGTTAAATAATGCCGGAATTAAAGCAATAGTATCGGCCGATGTAATAAACTTTATATGAAAATAAAACATAGAACTATTACTTAAATTGAAATAAAAATTAGAAATAAATTAAGAAAAGAGGTATAACAATGGGTGGAGATATTTTATTAGGTATAGTATCATTTTGTACATTTATATCTTATTTACCACAAATAATGAAACTATTAAAAACCAAAAAATCAGAAGATTTAAGTATTGTTTCATGGGTGGTGTGGGTAGTAAGCAGTTTTTCGTATTTACTTTATGCCTTTTTATGCTCAAAAGAATTTATGTTAAGATTTGAAACTACGCTAGAATTTTCATTTTGTGTACTTATTTTAGTGTTAACAA
Organism: uncultured Bacilli bacterium; assembly: GCA_934090795.1. Taxonomy (GTDB): domain Bacteria; phylum Bacillota_I; class Bacilli_A; order RF39; family UBA660; genus CAG-533. The sequence continues at coordinate 80,376 of CAKOJQ010000005.1, read as the reverse complement.
TTTATTATAGAAAAAGTAATACGAAATAGGAGAAAAAACTGTTTGTTTACTATACAAAAACAACTTGTTAGCACCCAACAAGTTGTTAAATATAAGATTATTTAATAAAAATAAAATATGAATATAGTTGATTTAATTTATATTTTAAAAGAAAAACTATTTTAATACTATTCTTTTATTTTTGAATGAAATTCAATATATTTTAACAAATTATTATATTATTTTCTTCATTAAGAATTTCATGTCTTAAATCTTTATACAATTTGCTTTCGATATTTTTATAGCCTATATTTAATAATAACTTTTTTAAATCATTAAAAAGATTAATATTACCAATAACAGGATTGTTTTCTCCAGCAATCATAAATATATTTAAATCTTTATTGTTACAATTATATAATTTTTTCTTAAAGGCATTAATTTGTAAATTATATAAATTAATAAATCTATTAGAGTAGATTTTATAGTATCATAATTCATATTATCACCAAAAAAATTGTACCATATTTTATCCATAAAGTCTTTTTGTTTTATTGGAAATATTAGAAAGACGATAATTGTATATTTGAGTTTTCAATCTAGATTTGATAGAATTTATTTTGAACTGATTAATTTTATTTATATATAAGAATAGAGGTAAAACATGATAAAAAATGATATTATTGAAACATTAAATAATTATAATTTAGATAAAGATAAATTTATTATTATAACTGGAGCTGCTTTAGTTTTACAAAATTTTAGTAATCAAACTCGTGATATTGATATTTGGGTTTCAAAAGATTATTACGAATATCTATTATATCTATTAAGTAATTTTAATTGTGAATTTGATAGAATAAATGAATTTGGAAATAAGGCTTTTATGATAGATGATGTAATAAATTTTAGCTTTGATTTTTGTCCAAAAAATTATGTATATATAAATGGTTATAAAGTTGCTTCTTTAAGAGATTGCTACAATGTTAAAAAACTTTTAAATAGAGATAAAGATAAAAAATTATTACTTAAATTAGAAAAAGAATTAAATAAGTGTTTATAATAGTTAAAACAACAAGGAAAATGCATATTAAAAGAAGAACTTTTTGGATCTTCTTTATTAATTTATGATACTTATATCAGTATAATTACTAAAATCAAGACTTTTAATTGTATCAACATATTTCTCATATGTTAAATTGTAAATATCTTCTACTGTATCAATATATGGATAATCATAAATAATTACATTAGTAATAAATGGATTAATCATTTTAAATATATTTTCATCTCTTAATATTAGTTTTAATATAAATTCTTTCTTTTTTAAATTAAATATTGTAGTATTAAATTTATTCATAGATTTAATAGTGTTAATAATTTTTTTAGATAAAATATCTCCATTTGTTGTGTAGTTACCAATAGTTATAAGAAAGTAATTATCTACTTTTCTCATATCACAATTCATTATATCAGTGATGATTTTTTTCTTAATTAATTCTTTATAGAGCGTTGAAGTTACTCCAAAAAATGTACTAAAAAAACATAATGTATATGATTCAAGATCTAATATTTCTTTATTTGTAAATTTACTACAATTAATTTTAAAAGCAATTTCCCTATATTCTTTAGGAGTAGGGAAATTTAATATATCTTTTTTCTTTAATACAGAATCTACATAATTGTTTTTAATTATTTCAACATGATGTTTTTCCCTTTTTAGATTCATAAAATAGTCTTTTATGATATTAATAACATTTTCTTTATTAAAATTACCAGCAATTACTATAATTTGATTATCTGGTTTATAACAAGCATTGTAAAGAGCCTCAACTTCATCTATAGTAGCATTTTCTATATCTTTAATATCTCCACCAACATCAATATAATTTTCTTCACCAAATACATCATTCATAACCATTTTATTTAAATGATAAAATTTATTATCCATTCTATTTCTTATTTCTTGAATAATAGGTTTTTTTAATTTATTAAGGTTTTCTTCATTAAACTTAACATTATTAACAGCATCAAGGATTGTTTTGATTCCAATATCAATATTTTCGACTGCTTGAAAGTAATATTCAGTATATAAGTCACTAGTTTCTGCATTCGTATCCATCTGCATTTTACCTAATTTTTTTATAAAATTCCCATTATTATTACATTCAACTATATAATGTTCTAATATGTGTGCAAGACCATCATTTAAATGATATTTAGTTCCATCAAGAATAAAGTTTTTTCTTTGGCCTCCACCTAAAGTTATATAAGTAAAAAATGTCTTATGTCTTCTTTCATCTTTATATAAAAATATTCTTAAACCATTATCTAAAGTAACTGTTTCTATATTATTCATGATCTTTCTCCTTCAAAAAATATATTGTATCTAATACTAATCTATTTACAAAATTGCTTATATCTTCAGAACTAATATTTTTATATTTTTCATAGTATTCTTCAAGAGTGTCATCTAAATTTAAAGTGCTAGAAATAAAATCATCAAAAATAATAAATTTATTATCTTTCTTTTCAATAACATCTAATCTTTGCCTTTCAATTAAATTATTTAATTCATCTTTAAATACTTCAGGATTTTTTAAACTATCAACTATTTCTATAATTTTATTTTTGGCAAGTTCCATATTATTTTTATTAATAAATGCTTTAATTTCTAATAATCCATAACGAGAATATGGTTTTACTTTTACTGAATAAACAATTTCTAAATCTTCTCTTAAGGTTTTACTAAGTAATCCTAAAGAAATAGATGTTAATATATCTCTTACATAATTTAAATAAATATAGTCAAATTCATTTGCATCCTTTACTTTATATACAATTGATAAACATGAATTATTAAAAGAACTATTTTCTGTGACTTCTAAAATTTTATCTCTTGTATTCATAAAATAATCAAGTTTAATGTTAATTTCTTTATTTTTAAAATTCTTATATAAATATTTATTACATAATTTATTTATTTTATTTTCATCAACATTACCCATTACAAATATGATAGGGGAATTATCAATAATAATCTTTTTATAATATTTATATAAATTACTAGGTGTTACTTTTTCAATTAAATCAGTATTTCTAGTAAGATTTAATGATAATATATTATCTTCATCAATGATTTCTTTAAGTCTTAAATTTTGATATGTTCCAATATTTTTTAATGAATTATCAATATCGAAAAGGATATTTTTCTTTTCTTTTTCTAGTTCAAATGAAGTAAAACAATTATTTTCTATTAAAGGATTATAAATCATTTCACTAAATAAGCTAAATTGTTTTTCTAATAAATTTTCTTTAAGTGAATTAGTATCTGGTATAATCATATCAAATGTAAAGAATCCATTTAATCCAATTCTAGAGTATCCACAATGACTATTTAAAATATATAATTTTTTATTAGCAAGTAAGAATTTATCTTCGGAAGGATATTTATTATTCATAAATTGTAGCATGTTAGGAAGAATATTAATATATGCTAAGGTTTCTTTTTTGATTTTTATGGGAAACATTACATGAATTTGGATTGTTCTAAAGTCTTTATTATTTAATATATATGGCTTTTTTTGTATATTAATTTTCAATTTTCTTCACCTCAAATTGATTATAGCAAAATTACTATTAAATTTATATTATAATTTTAGTTTTGTTTTATAGATAGATAAGTAAATTATGGGGGTTAACATTAACAACCCAAAATCTGGAAATATAGAATTTTTAGTGTAGCATTTAAATAATTATTGAGTTTAATCATTTATTGAAAAATGAAATGATGATATAATTAGTTTGTATGAATTCCAAATTGAAAAATTATGTTGGGAATATGTAAAAAATATATTTTATAATAAAATCAAGTCAAATATAAATTTGTGCTGTGAAAAATTAATGGAAGGGAGAACACTAATGGAAGACAATAAATTAATTATATATAAAAATAATGAAGGCAATATTATAGTAGATGCTATTTATAAAGATGAAACTTTATGGTTATCACAAAAGGGAATGTCAAAAGTTTTTGAATGTTCTACGTATAATATAAGTCTACACTTAAAACATATATTTGAAGACAATGAATTAGATAAAAATTTAGTTACCGAGAAATGCACGTTAACTACTGATGATGGAAAAAAGTATAATATGATATTGATGACCATTTTGCACTGTACCACAAAATGGTTGATATAAGATCAAAAGTAACAAGAAATTACAAGAATATATAAAAAGTGATATAATAAATTAAGAGGTGACTTTTTATGAAATGCATATTTCTAGATTTTGATGGTGTAATTAACAACTGGTATCAATTTGATGGAGTATCTACCGAAAATGCAATGATATTGAAAAAGATAGTTGATATTTCTGATGCAAAAATTATCGCTACTACAAGTAATAAATATAGTTTACAATGTCCTGATAAAGTAGCTTATTATAAATCAAATTTTTATAATAAATATGTGAAATTTTTAAATGAATTAGGTATACAAATATATGATATAACTCCATATGTTGATGCAAATAGAACTTTAGAAATAAAAAAGTATATTGAAGATCATGAAGTAGAAGAATATGTTATTCTAGATGATGAATTAGTTGGTAAAGAATTACAACATCATCAAGTGTTTCTAGATTTATATCGTGGGCTACAAGAAGAACATATTATTCCATCTTTAAATATATTAAATGGAAATCTAGGGTTTTATCCTCCTAATTATGATAGAAGTGAAACATCTGCAGAATTAAATTATCGAATAAATAAATATTACAGTAAGATTAGAAAAATACACTGAAATATTACCGCTAAGTAAAAGAAAAATTTTAGAAAGAAAGTGAAGATAATGAATAACGAAAACAAAGTAAATATTAACTGGTATAGTACGAATTATCTAAACACTAGCCTAAACTATTGAAAAATTAACATTTTTTCAAAATTTTATCTTTCGTAATTTGATAAATTGGAGGTGAATATATGTCAAATAAAATAATAGAAGTTCAAAATATTAAAGTAAATATTACAAACATAGATGATAATGATTATATTTGTATTTCTGATTTTGGTAAATACAAAGAGGGAAAATCGAAAGCTGATGACATTATAAGAAACTGGTTAAGAAATAGAATTACTTTGGAATTTTTAGGAACATGGGAGTCTATTTATAATCCAAATTTTAATTCCGTCGAATTCGACGGGTTTAGAAAAAGTGCAGGACTTCATACATTTACATTAAGTGTTACTGAATGGTGTGAAAAAACAAATGCTATTGGCATATATTCAAAACGAGGCAAATATGGTGGAACATATGCACATAAAGATATTGCATTTGAATTTGCATCAGCAATAAGTCCAGTATTTAAATTGTATTTAATTAAAGAATTTGAGAGATTAAAAGAATTAGAAAATCAAAATAGAGAATGGGATGTAAAAAGAATACTAACTAAAAATAATTATTTAATTCATACAGATGCCATTAAGAATTATATCTTACCAGATAATGATTTTTTCAGAAATAAAGAATGGTTAAAATATGCCGAAGAAGCTGATATTCTTAATGTAGTATTGTTTAATACTACTGCTAAAAAATGGAGAGAATTAAATCCAGAGTTAGCTAAGAACTCAAATGTAAGAGATTATGCAACAATAAATGAATTAACAGTTTTATCTAATTTAGAATCTCATAATGCGGAATTAATCAAAGAAGGTAAAACAAAAGAAGAAAGATTTGAAATATTAAGTAATATATGTAAATATCAATTAGATATACTTAATAATGCAGAAAGAATTAAGTTATTAAATGAAAGAAGTAGTGATTGAAATGTCAAATGAAGAAAAAAGTTTCCAAAAAACAAATATAAATTGGTACCCTGGTCATATGAAGAAAGCCAAGGATGAAATTAAAAAAATAATGCCAGTTATAGATATCGTATTGGAAATAATTGATGCTAGAATACCACTATCTTCTAAAATTAAAGATATAGTTGATATTACTAGAAATAAAGATAAAATACTTATAATGTCTAAAGCTGATTTATGTGATATAAATGAAACTAATAAATGGGTTAAATATTATGAAAATAAAGGTTATAATGTAGTATTAGTTAATTTAAGTGATAATAATGATTATAAGAAAGTTATTGATTTAATAAATAAAGTAGCTAAAAATATTAATTTAAAGAGAAAAGAAAAAGGTTTAAAAGAAAAAGAATTAAAAGCATTAGTTATTGGAATACCTAATGTTGGTAAGAGTACTTTAATTAATAATTTAGCTGGTAAAAAGGTTGCTAAAACTGGTAATATGCCGGGTGTTACAAGAAATAATGTGTGGTTAAAAACTAAATATAAAGTATTAGTACTTGATACACCGGGAATATTATGGCCTAAATTTGATGATGAAAAAGTAGCGCTTAATTTATGTGTTTTTAGTGCAATTAAAGAAGATGTTATCCCATTATATGATGTTGCTAGTTATATATTAAAAGTATTAAGTGAAAGATATCCTAATATATTAAGTGAGAGATTTAAAATTAATGAATTTAATGATGAAGCTTTTGATTTAATTGCTAAAAATATTGGAGCTATTAAAAATGGAGAAGCAGATTATAATCGTACAGCCAAATATATAATTAATGAAATAAAGTTAGAACATATAAAAGGAATTACATTTGATTATGAAAAATAATATGTTAAGTTATGAACAAGAATTATATAATAAAGGAATAAAATATATTGCTGGTGTTGATGAAGTTGGACGTGGACCTTTAGTTGGACCGGTTGTTACAGCTGCAGTTATTTTACCAGTGGGATATTTTAATGGATTAATTAATGATTCTAAAAAGCTATCGGAAAAAAGAAGAAATGAATTATATGAAATTATAATGAAAGATGCATTAAGTGTTTCAATTGGTATGATGGATAATAAAGTAATAGATGATGTAAACATTTATGAAGCAACAAAACTTGCGATGTATCAAGCTATAAATAATTTAGAAATTAAGCCGGAATATGTTCTTATTGATGCAATGAAATTAAGTGATTTAGAAATGCCAAGCGAAAGTATTATTAAAGGTGATAGTAAGTCAGAATCAATAGCAGCAGCATCAATTATTGCTAAGGTTACTAGAGATAGAATGATGTATGAATTAGATGAAAAATTTCCAGAATATGGATTTAAAAATCATAAAGGTTACCCAACTAAAGCTCACTTAGAAGCAATAAAAAAATATGGATTACTTGATAATTATAGGTTTACATTTGGGCCAGTCCGTGATTTAATATTAAATGGTGAGAAAAGTGAAAGAAAAATTAGGAAAACAAATTTTTAAAAATAGTGTGGGTTTCTTATCTTTGATTTTTTTTATTGAAATTATTTTAAGAATAAACCTTTCATATAAAATATTAGATTGGGATATTTTTAGAATATTCATATCTTCTTGTGGTTTTGGTATAGCATTAGGTTTAATAAGTTCTTTATTTAAAAAGACAGGAAGTAAGATATTTAAAACAATTATAAGTGTAGCACTTACTTTATATGCATGGATAGAAGTTAATTTATATAACTATTTAGGATTTTTCATGGGAACTGGTAATGCAGAGCAAGGAACAAAGGTTGTAGATTATATTAAAGAATATATTGAGGCTGCCAACTGGAAAAGTTATTTATTATTAATTCCTGTAACTTTATATTTATTATATATTTGGTTTTTAGATAAAAAGATAAAAGAATATAAATTAAATAAGACTACTTATTTTGAATTTAAAATTGAAAGTAATAGAAATAAATTATTAACAGTTGCTGCATATGCTATTGTAGTTGTATTTATGTGTATAATGTATTATGGAACACTTACAGTTAAATTTATGCAAAATGATTTACAAACTATAAGTAATAAAAATTTAATTCTTACAAATGATAATCCAAATTTAAATGTAAGTCAGTTTGGAGTATATGCTTTTGGTTTTAGTGATATGATGATTAATACTTTTGATATTAATGTTGATATTAGTGAAGACGATGTTTTTAATAATAATCAAAGTAGTGTTGTAGCAAGTGGAGAGTATGCTAGAAATATTGATGATAGTGCTTGGAAAGAATTAATAAATAATGAAAAGAATTCAACTTATAATAAATTAAATAATTATTTTATTAGTAGAGAGATTACTCCTAAAAATGATAAAACAGGTATTTATGAAGGAAAAAATTTAATAGTAATATTAATGGAATCAGTAAATTATATTGCAATTGATAAAGATAGATATCCAACAATTTATAAGTTATGGAGTGAAGGAACATCTTTTAGAAATAATTATAGTCCTAGAAATAGTTGCTCTACTGGTAATAATGAAATGACAGTTATGACTAGTTTGTATACTATTAATCAAACATGTACTGCTAATAGATATAAAAACAATGTTTATTCTGAATCAATATTTAATATGTTTAAGAATTTAAATTATGTTACGACAAGTTATCATGATTATGCTGATCATTATTATTCTAGAAAAACTATTCATAAAAATATGGGAAGTGGACAATATTATAATGCATCTGATTTAAATATTAAGTGGAGTAGTTTATATGAAGAATGGCCTAGCGATACTGATTTAATTAAAACAAGTGTTCCTCATTTTATAAATGAAGATAAATTTATGGTATTTTTAACATCAGTTACTACACATCAACCTTATGGTGTTGATAGTGAATATGGTAATAAGAATTTAGATAAATTAAATAATACAAATTATCCAATGACTGTTAAAAGATATATGTCTAAGATGTATGAACTTGATAAAGCATTAGAATTGTTATTAGATGAATTAGAGAAGGCTGGAAAATTAGATGATACTGTAATCGCATTATTTGGTGATCATTATCCTTATGGACTTAGTACAAGTTCTATATCAGAAGTAGTAGGTTATGATGCTAGTGTTAATAATGAGATGGATAGAACTCCAATGATTATATATAATTATGGACAAGAGCCAGAAATAGTTGAAGATTATACTTCATTAGTTGATTTATTACCAACTTTATTAAATATGTTTGGAATTAATTATGATCCAAGATTATATTTGGGTAACGATATATTTTCCGATTATGATCATAGAGCTTATTTTGCAGATGGCTCTTGGCAAGATGAAATAGGCTATTATAATGCGTCTAAAGGAGTGTTTACACCTAAGGATGAAAGTAATACTTATACTAATCAAGAAATAATTGATATTAATAAACAAATAAGTTTAAAACAACAGATGAGTGCGCTTGCAATTAAAAATGATTATTTTAATTATCTATTTAAAAAAATAGAAGAATATAGTAATATTTCATATATAGCAAATAGTAGTAATAGAAATGAGGAATAAAATGAATTTAGTTATTGTAGAATCTCCAAGTAAGACTAAAACAATTGGTAATTATTTAGGTAGTAATTATAAAGTAGTTTCTAGTAAAGGACATATTAGAGATCTTGCAACAACAGGTAAATATGGTTTAGGAATTGATATTGAAAATAATTTTAAGCCAAATTATACTGTAATTAAGGGTAAATCTAGTGTAATAAAAGAACTTAAAAGTGATGCTAAAAAAAGCGATATGGTCTATCTTGCAACCGATCCCGACCGTGAAGGAGAGGCAATAAGTTGGCATTTAAAAGATGCTTTAGGAATAGATGATAAAGATTATGAAAGAGTAGTTTTTAATGAAATTACACATGATGCAGTTATAAACGCTTTTAAAACGCCAAGAAAGATTGATGAAAATTTAGTTAAATCTCAAGAAACTAGAAGAATGTTAGATCGTATTATTGGTTTTAGATTATCTAAATTAATGCAATCAAAAACGGGTGGAAAATCAGCTGGACGTGTTCAATCAGTTGCTCTTAAATTAATTGTTGATAGAGAAAGAGAAATTAATGCATTTAATCCGGAAGAATATTGGACAATAAGTGCTATATTTCCTGGATTTAATGCGGATTTAGATAAATATAAAAATAAAAAAATAGAGATATCTAATGAAGAAGAAGCAAATAAGGTTTTAAATTCATTAGGTAAAGATTTTAAAGTTACTAGTGTAGTTAAAAAAGAAAAAAATAGAAAAGGTGTTATGCCTTTTACAACTAGTACTTTACAACAAGCGTGTGCTAATAAACTTAATTTTGGAGCTTCTAAAACAATGCGTGTTGCTCAAAAACTTTATGAATCAGTTGATTTAGGCAAAGAATCAGTTGGTTTAATTACTTATATGAGAACTGATTCAACAAGATTGTCTAATATGTTTATAGATGAAGCTCATAAATTTATTGAAGAAAATTATGGTAAAAAATATATTGGTGCAGTTAAAAAGTCTAAAGAAAAAGCCAATGTTCAAGATGCCCATGAGGCAATTAGACCAACATCACTTAAAAGAACACCTGAATCTGTAAAAGAGTATTTAACAAATGATGAATATAAAGTTTATAGTATTATTTATGCTAGAGCTTTAGCTTCTTTAATGGCTGATGGAAAGGTTTTAGCAACAACTATTTTATTAGATAATAACAATTATGAATTTAAAGCAACTGGACAAATTGAATGTTTTGATGGTTATTTAAAAGTATATCGTAAATATGTCGATGTTGATGATGTTGCATTACCTGATATTCAAGAAGGAACTATTCTTAATGCGGATGAAGTTAAGAAAGAACAACACTTTACTAAACCACCAGCAAGATTTACGGAAAGTTCTTTAATTAAAGAATTAGAAGCTTTAGGTATTGGTAGACCATCTACCTACGCTAAAATACTTGAGGTAATTAAAGAAAGAGCCTATGTTAGATTAGAGGATAAAAAGTTTGTACCTACGGAAGTTGGAATCGAAACGACTGATAAATTGCAAGAATTTTTCTCAAGTATAATTAATGTAGATTATACGGCTAACATGGAAAATGATTTAGATTTAATTGCCGAAAATAAAGAAGATTATATTAAGGTGTTAAAAGAATTTTATGGTGATTTTGAACCATTAGTTAAAAAAGCATTTGATGAAATGGAGAAAAAAGCTCCGGAAGTTACTGGTGAAAAATGTCCAAATTGTGGATCTGATTTAGTTATAAGAACTAGTAGATATGGTAAGTTTACAGCATGTTCTAATTATCCAACTTGTAAGTATATTAAACAAGAAGAGAAAAAAATAGAAGAAGTTTGCGACTGTCCAAATTGCGATGGTAAAATAGTAGTTAAACGTTCTAAAAGAGGTAAGGTTTTCTATGGATGTAATAATTATCCAAAATGTAAAACAGCTTTATGGGATGAACCAACCGGCGAAAAATGTCCTGAATGTGGAAACTTATTAGTGTTTAAAGGTAAAGATAGAACTATAAAATGTAGTAGTTGTGATTATACAAAATAAAATTAAGTGCCAGTTAATGGTACTTTTTTATTTTGCTAGTATATAATTCATAACATTAGTCATAATAATAGTGGTGAAACAAATGATAGATGAATATGAAATATTAAATTATGTTTATAAAAACGCTAAAATGGGTAGTGATAGTACTAATACATTATTAAAATCTTTAGAAAATAAGGATAATAAAATAACAGAAGTTGTAAATGATATACTAAATAGTTATAATTCATTTTTAAAACAATCGGAAAGTTTACTAAAATCAATGAATGAAAAAGGTAAAGGATTTAGTCCTTTTACAAATATGTCAGCTGATATGGGCATAAAGATGCAAGTTTTAAAAGATAATAGTGATTCTGCTATTGCAGATATGCTTATTAATGGGCTTACAATGGGTGAAATTGAAATGACAAAGATGTTTTCTTGTTTTGATGAAAATGTTGATAGAGATATTAAAAAATTAATTAGGGATTTTAAAGACTTTCAAACTAATGCAATTGCTAAGCTTAAAAAATATTTATAATGACACCATAATTGGTGTTTTTTTACTTTAATAATTTTGTAGTTTCTTTATAGTTTAATAATACAACAATTAAGATATCTACTATTTCCGAAATAATTAAGGCATATATTCCAATGTTACAGAAGCATAAGATGGATAGAGTGATAAGTTTAAATATTATTCCTGTTGTAGTTGTTCGCATTACTATTTTAGTTTTATTAAAGGCGGTTAATACAATTGATAGAGGTGCTTCTAAATAATAAAGAATAAAGAAAGGACATAAAAATTTTATGTATGTATAACCAGAAGTTGTATTAAAAACAATACTTAATATTTCATCAGAAAAGAAGAATAAAAATATATTAGCACCAATTCCAAAGATTAGAGAAAATGTTAAGACTTTATAAAATATTCTTTTTACTTTTTTAATATTATTAATGTTTTTAGATAGTTCAGGAAGAAGAGCGGTTGCAACCGCACCTAAAAGGTAAGTAGGTACAACTAATAAACCAATTACATAAGTATTATAAATAGCATAATTACTAATAATGTATTCATTAGAAAAACCATTTAATAAAAGTAAATTAGTTAATATGATTGGTTCAAAGAAATAACCAATATTACCGATTATTCTAGAAGATACTGAAGGAATACCTATTTTTAAAACATCTTTAATTGTACCAATGTCAGGTTTAAGATCTTCTTTTTTGATGCTAAATCCTTTAGGTAAATATAATAAGAACACAATAATAGAAATTGTTTCAGATATTATTGATATTAAAATATAGCCGGTTACAGCAAATATGATTCCATGTTTAATAAGTTTAGGAAGAACAATTATAACTATAAATAGTTTGAAAAGCTGTTCAATTATATTGGAAATAGTGTGAGGCATCATTTGTTGTTTACCAAAGAAATATCCTCTTATAATTGAGGCAATAGATATAAATGGTAAGACTAGAGAACAAGCAAGTAAGGGATAATATGTTTCTTTATTATGTAATAAATTATTTGATAAGAAGCTTGCGGATAAGGCAACAATTAAAATGAGAAATATATTTAAGATGATAGAAATTGGTATGATGGAAGAAGCAATATTCTTACCTGTTTTTTCACCTTTAGCTATAATTGATGATATGGCAAGAGGAAAACCTAGTTGGGTAATAGTTATTAATAAACTATAAGTCGGCATAACAAGAGAGTATATTTCAATACCAGATCCAATATTACGTGTAAAGTAAATTCTAATAATAAAACTTAATAATTTAGTGATAATTCCACCTATTAATAATATTAATGTACTTTTTATAAATTTATTTTTCATATTTAAGTATATGATTTATTTATTATTTTAATTAAATTTGTTATAATGTTTGTGGATAAAGATGAGGTTAAAAATGGATGAATTTAAATTTAAGTCTTTAGAAGAATTGTATAAAAAATTAATACCTGCTTTTAATGTTAAAATAAATGATTTAAGAAGAAATAATATTAAAGGAATAGATAGAAAAGATATTTGGAATTATTTAAAAAGTACGTATTGGATGAAAAGAGAACATTTAACTTTAGGAGAAATGGTTAATGATATTATTACAGTTTCTGATAAGGAATTAATAGATTATAAAATTAACAATAGATAGGATTTGATAATAATGTTTGAAAATATAATTAATAAACTTAGTGAATGTGCTAGTAGTAGTGAACTTGATTTAGTAAATAAGGCATATAATATTGTTAAAGAAACTGCAAGTGATGATCATTATTTAAGAGTTGCTACGATTGTATCTGAATTAAATGCTGATAGTACTATGATTATAGCTGCTCTTTTACATGATGCATATGCAAAAGAAAATATTACTTATGATGAAATTAATGAAGAATTCGGTAGTAATATTGCTAATTTAGTTGCTAATTTAATTAAACTTAGAAGTATTAAATTAAATGATTATAATGAATCTTCAAGTGTTTATTTAAGAAAAGTATTAGTTGGAATAAGTGATGATGTAAGAGTTATAATTATTAAACTTGCTGATAGATTAGATGAAATGCAGACTAAAGAGTATAGTGAAGAAGAAAAGAAACAAATTGCTAATGAAACTATGAATGTATTAATTCCAATTGCTCATAGATTAGGTATTAATAGTATTAAATCTAAATTAGAAAATCTATGTTTAAGATATACTAAACCAGATGTTTATGATGAAATAGCTGAAAAATTATCAGGAACGAGAAAAGAGCTTTCTGTTAGCCTTGAAGATATGCAAAATGAACTTATTGAGATTTTAACTGAGCATGGTATTAATTTTCATATTAAATCAAGAGTTAAAAGTGTTTATAGTATTTATAATAAATTATCTACAGGTAAAAAGTGGAGTGATATTTATGATATTTTAGCGCTTAGAATAATTTTAGATACTCCAGAAGATTGTTATTTGGTTGTTGGACTTATTCATGCTAAATATAGACCAATTCCTAAGAGATTCAAAGATTATATTGCGATGCCTAAAGAAAATATGTATCAGTCTTTACATACATCTGTTTTTGGTGTTGATGGTCATATATTTGAAATTCAACTTAGAACTAAAGAAATGGATGAAATTGCTGAACATGGTATTGCATCTCACTGGTCATATAAAGAGCACTCAGATGGAACAGTTAAGAATTTAATGGAACAAAAGCTAGAAATATTCAGAAATACCATAGATTTAGCAACAAGTGATGCTAGTAATGAATTATTTGAACAAAATATGGAAATGGAGCTTTTATCTAAACAAATTTATGTTTTTACACCTAAAGGTGATGTAATGGAACTTCCCCTTGGTTCTACGCCAGTTGATTTTGCTTACCGAATTCACTCAGATATAGGAGACCATATGGTTGGTGCAATTGTTAATGATAATATTGTTCCACTTGATTATGAACTTAATGATAACGATATAATTAAAGTTAATACAAATGCGAATGCTAAACCTAATATAGATTGGTTAAAATTTGTTAAAACTAGTCAAGCTAAGAATAAAATTAAAGCATATTTTAGCAAACAAGATCGTGAAAGATATATTGAAGAAGGTAAAACTTTAATTGAAAAAGAATTAAGAAAGAGAAAATTACCTTTAACTACTTTAAATGAAGAAGAAAATATTGATAAGATTTATAAAAACTTAAAAATTAATAATATGGATGATATGTATTTAAGTTTAGGTGCTTTAAGATATACTCCAACCTATATTGTTAATTTAATTATAGAAGAAAAACAATCAATGAATGACTTGATGCTTGAAAGAGTTAATAGTAATTTAGAGATAAAAGAGAACTATAAGAATGATATTATTGTTGATGGAGTAGATAATATTAAAGTAAATGTAGCTAAGTGTTGTCATCCTGTTCCTGGCGATGAAATAATAGGATATATTACTAAGGGTGAGGGAATAATTGTTCATAAGAAGAATTGTCCGAATATGAAAAATATTGATACTAGATTAATAGATGTTACTTGGAACGATACTAATAGTGATAAATTATTTATTGCAAGAATAAGAGTTAATACTGATTCAATGAATAATCATATTTTAGATATTGTTACTAAAGCAAGTACAAGAGGAATAACAATAACAAGCATTAATGAAATTAATGAAAAAGATACTGTATCATATGAAATAAGTGTTAAAGTTAAAAATAAGGAAGATTTATCATTACTTATTGAAGATTTAAGAATATTACCATTTGTTAAAGAGGTTATAAGATGAAAGTAGTTATTCAAAGATGTAAAAGTGGATCTTGTACGGTAGATGATAAAATAATAAGTAAAATTGATAAAGGATTAGTAGTTTTAGCTGGATTTAATGTTAATGACACTATTGATGATA
This sequence comes from uncultured Bacilli bacterium, assembly GCA_934090795.1. Lineage (GTDB taxonomy): Bacteria > Bacillota_I > Bacilli_A > RF39 > UBA660 > CAG-533. The sequence goes on along the minus strand of CAKOJQ010000005.1, from coordinate 64,636 downwards.
TTAATTATATTGTTAAAAAAATAGTTAATTTAAGAATATTTGATGATGAAAATGGTATTATGAATAAAAGTGTTATTGATGTTAATGGAGAAATTTTGTCAATAAGTCAGTTTACTTTGCAAGCTATAACAAAAGATGGTAATAGACCTAGCTATATTAATGCAATGAAGGGTGAAGATGCTATTAAGTTATATGAAATATTTAATAGTAAATTAAATGAAAGTGTTAAAACTTATCCTGGAGTATTTGGTGCTGATATGTTAATTAAAATTGATAACGATGGGCCAATAACAATTGTAATAGATAGCCAAAATAAATAATAGGGAGTTAAATATGGGGAAAAAGAATTTATATATCGTGTTTGATCAATTACCTGGAAAAAAAACAGGAGGACTAGTTACAACATATGTAAGAATTTCCAAATTATTAAAAGAAGAATATAATATAAAAATATTAAGTATTTTTAATTATGAAGAAAATGAATTATTTAAAGAAAATGAAGTAATTTATATTAATAAAAATATGGTATCATCAGATTGTATTAATATAATTAGTTATATAAAAAAATTTGACTTTAAACAAACAATTAAAGCTCTTAAAAATTTATTTCTATACTTTGTTACAATTCCTTATAATCGAAGAAAAGTATCAAAATTAATAAATAAAGATGATTTAGTTATAGTTTCTTGTCCATCTGCTGCTATATTTATGCCTAAAAATATAGATTTCATATTAGAAATTCATATATATTTTAAATATTTCTATGGAAGTAATTTAAAAGGCAGATTACAATCATTATTTATGCAAAAACCTAAATTAACACTTTATCGTACCAAAAGTGATATGATTGAAGCTAAAGATGCGGGATTTAAAGATGTTGGTTATGTATATAATTTCTTTGAAAATAAAAATATAAAGCCAAATAAAAAACTTGTTAAAAATAAGATATGTTTTGTTGGCAGACTAGAGAAACAAAAAGATTTGCCTCGAATGATAGAAATTGCTAGTAAATTAAGACAAATAAATAATAACTTTATCTTAGATATATATGGTGAGGGTAGTCAAAAAGATACAATTAGTAGACTAATAAAAAAGTATCACTTAGAAAAAAATGTTTTTTTAAAAGGTTTTACTCAAGATAAAAATATATATGCTAATTACTCAATTATGTGGATGACATCTTCTTTTGAGGGATTTGGTTTAACAATTATAGAAGCAAAATCAAATGGAGTTCCAACAATCTCTACTAATTGGGGTAATGGCGTGTATGAAGTAATTAATGATGGAATAGATGGATTTATAGTAAATAATAATGAAGATTTTATTGATAAAACGACTATTTTATTATCAGATGATAAAAAGTTGGAAGAATTTAAACAAAATTCATTACATAACTTTGATAAATTTTCTAAAGAAAGAGCAAAAAATATTTGGATATATATACTTAATAACTATAAAAATAAAAATATTGATAATTTTTTTGACGAATAGAGCTGTTGCTCTTTTTAATTTTATTAAAAAATATACAAATATCATACGTATATGTTATAATTTAACTAGTTATAAAGAAAATAGGTGAAATATGAAAGATTTAATTACAGTTGCAATACCAATATATAACGTAGAAAAATATTTAGAACGATGTATTAAAAGTATAATTAATCAAACATATAAAAATATAGAAATATTACTTGTTAATGATGGATCACCAGATAATTCAAAAAAAATAATGGAAAAATATAAAGAAAATGATAAAAGAATAAAATGCTTTTATAAAAAAAATGGTGGATTATCTGATACTAGAAATTATGCCATAAATATTGCTTCTGGTAAATATATTTGTTTTATTGATGGCGATGATTATATTGATAATACCTTTGTAGAAAAATTATATAATAAGATAATAGAAGATAAATCGGATTTAGCCTGGTGTAATTTTACTTTAGTAAATGATGATGGGAAATATGATGAAATTATAATCAATGATAAAAATATTTATGATTTCGAAATGCCTTCAGCTTGCAATAAATTATATAATGTTGATATTTTTAAGAAAAATAATATTTTTTTTCCAGTTGGGATTTGGTATGAAGATTTAGCAACAACTCCTAGAATTTTATTTAGTACAAATAAAATTAGTTGGGTAAATGAAGGCTTATATAATTATTATTTTAACGTTGAATCAATTACTAATACATATAGTATAAAGGTATTGGATTCATTAAAGGCGTTAAAAATAGTTGATGACTTTGTAAAAGAAAATAATATTCAAAATGTTGATGAATATTTAGAATATCTATATTTATATAATGGAATATTAAATACAGTTTATAGATTATCTATGTGCAATGAAGCAAAAATCAGTGATATTAAAAATGTTGTTAAAATTTGTGAGGAAAGATTTCCAAAATTATTAAATAATAATGCTTATATAAAAAGATTGGATACAAGTAGAAAGATTTTAAGACTATTATTAAAATTAAAATTATATAGGTTTACTAGATTCATAATAAGATTTAAAAAAAGGTGGTAATATGAAAAAAGTATCTATAATTGTACCATGTTATAATGTTGAAAAATATATAGAAAGATGCTTAAATTCCTTAATTAATCAAGAATATAAAAATATTGAAATTTTATGTATTGATGATGGTTCTAAAGACAATACAAAAGAGATTATAGAAAAATTTTTAGAAAAAGATAAAAGAATTCATTATTTTTATAAAGAAAATGGTGGATTATCAAGTGCGAGAAATTATGGATTAAAATATGTTGATGGCTATTATTGTTGCTTTATTGATAGTGATGATTATGTTGATTCAACATATGTAAGTAAATTGGTTAATTCTATTGAAAAAAATAATTCAGAAATGGCTGTATGTGAATTTGATAGAGTATATGGAAAACATATAACTCATAAAGAAATGAAAATGAAAGATATAGAAAATTATATAGTTCCTGCTGCATGGAATAAAATGTTTATTAGTGATTATTTTAAAGATTTATCTTTTCCAGAAGGCTTGTGGTATGAAGATTTAGCAACTATACCAAAATATATAATGAAGCATAATAAAGTGTCTATAGTTAATGAATCATTGTATTTTTATATTCAAAATCCAAAATCAATTATGCATACGTCTGATAATCGCATTTTTCAAATTTATAATAGCATTGATTGTATTGAAAAATATGCTTTTGATAATAATATTTATAATGATTATCAAAAAAATTTAGAGTTCGCAAATATATATCATATTATTGTCGGAACTGTTTTTAGAGCGTCAGGGCATAGTGATTTTAGTATTAATATGATTAAGGATATTGTTTCTATTGTTGAAAAAAAATATCCGGATTGGTATAATAATTGTATGATTAAAAAGGATTTTTCATTTGTTTATAGAGCCTATTTATGGTTTATAAAAAGAAAATTGTATTTTGTTGTTTATTTAGTGCTCAAATTATTTGGAAGATTTATGCATTTATAGAAATGAGTTGAAGTATTGTGAAAGTATTAATTATTGTTCCAGCATATAATGAAGAATTAAATTTAAAAAAAGTAGTAAAAGATATCAAAAAAAATTGTAATTATGATTATTTAATTATCAATGATTGTTCTACTGATAATACTGAAAAATTATGCATTGAAAATAATTTTAATTATTTATCTTTGCCAATAAATTATGGATTATCAAGTGTTGTTCAATTAGGATTTAAATATGCACTTAAGTATGATTATGATGCGGTTGTTCAATTTGATGGTGATGGACAACATCATGCAAAATATATTGATGAAATGGTTAAAGAATTAGAAAAAGGTAATGATATTGTTATAGGTTCAAGATATGTTACAAAAAAGAAACCATTTTCATTAAGAATGATAGGTAGTCGTATTATTTCATTTTTGATTAAAATTACAACAGGTAAAACAATAAATGATCCAACGTCTGGTTTTAGGATTTATTCAAAAAAATTAATTCCGGAATTTGCTAATTATATTAATTATCCGCCAGAACCTGATTGCTTAGTTTATTTATTAAGAAGAAAATTTAGGATTAAAGAAGTTCAAGTTGAAATGAGTGAAAGAGAATTTGGAACAAGTTATTTAAATGCATTTAAATCTTTTGAATATATGCTTAGAATTTGTGTTTCTATTTTATTTATACAGCTATTTAGGAGGAAGTAAAGATGAACATTACATTAAGAATACTATTATTATTTTTTTCTATTTTGTATTTTGGATATACAATTTTTAAAGTAAGAAAGGCAAGCCTTAATATTGAAGATGCTATTTTTCCTATAGTTTTTTCATTACTTTGCGTTTTTATGAGTATATTTACAAAATTTATTGCTTATATTTCAGATAAATTAGGGTTTATGAGTGTTTCAAATTTTGTGTTAGTGTTTGTTATTTTAGTACTTAGTATTTATAATTTAAAAATTGTTACTAAGTATTCAAAATTAAATGAGAATGTAAAAAAACTAAATCATTTTATTGCCTTAAATGAAAAGGAGAATAAGAAATGATAAGGTTAACATTAATTTTTTTACCATTTTTATTTATTTTATTACCTACGTGTTACTTAGTTGGTAGTTTAGTTATTGAAAAAATAAAATTAGAATTTAATAAATATTTGAGAGTATGTATTGGTTTTATTACTTTAATTGCTGTATTTCAAATACTTTATTATCCAGCAATGATTTTACAGTTACCTAGTTTGTATATAACTATTGTTGGACTTATGATTTCATTAACTTTACTTGTGTTAGATATTAAATATTTTAAGAAAATTAAGGGCTTTTATAAAGATAAATATATTTGGGGTATATTATTTATGGCTTTTATATTTTTCTTTTTGTATATGAGAACAGTTCCGGAAGAATATTTTTATTATGACGATAGTTTTTATTTTCCTTTGATGTATCATAATGCGAACACGAATAAATTATTTTCTATAGAACCTAGAGTAGGTACAGGGGTAGATTCAATAACTAGTTATTATATGTATCAAGGATATTATTTAATTGGTAGTTTTTTTATTAGTATATTTAACTTATTAAAAAATGTTTTTGATTTAAAATTTTCTTATGTTTCAGTTGTTCTTTATTTTATGTCTGTTCCAACATTTACAATATTGGTTTTAACAATGTTAGGATTAATCAAACAAAAAGAACTAAGTAAATTAGAAAAAATATTATTTGTATTATGTTGTTTATTTTATGTTATATATTTACCAATTGATTCTAATATTTATAATAATATATTTATGACTGGTTATTCGGGTGTGTTTAGCTCCTTAACAGTTATATATCCATTTTTTATGTATGTTGTGCTAAACTATTATAAACATAAAAACTATAAATATTTACTTATGATTTTATTTTTTACATTATTAAGTTATGCAAGCTTTAATCTTTTTAATATTATTATTATACTTTTTGTTATGTTACTACTACAAATGATTAATAATTTCGAAATTAATTATAATAATTATTTTTTATTGTGTTTTCCTGTATTGTTATATTTAAGTGCATTTTTAATTAGCAATAATTATGTATCAATGATTGCATTTATTTTAGTTATATTATTATATTTATTGTATTTTAAAAAAATAATTAAAAAATATAATTTAAATGACTTAAATAAATACAATAAAGTATTTAAAACTATTATGTTAGTAATATCTTTTTTACCAGTTCTTTTATCAATAATTATGTTAATTTTAAAATTAACTATAAAAATAGACACATTATACTATTTAGATACATTGATTAATGATTTCTTTCCATTATTTGGCAATTATCAGTTTCATTATTCATATTTACCTATAACTGTTTTTTATATTGCATTATGTTATTTACTAGTGTTTAATGTTTATAAAAGAAGATATGAATTAGCTGATAAGAAAATTATTTGGTTTATTATCTTAATTGGATTAATATTCTTGAATCCTTTAGCAATTCCTTTTATATCAACAGCAATGACTTCAGAAGTCTTTTCAAGAATATTTCCATTAATATTTAATCCATTAGTTATGTTTACTATTTTAAAGCCTATTATTAATAACTTTAAATGGAAAAAATGTTTAGCTTATTTAATGATAATATTTATTGTTGGTATTTCTATGGTTGAATTAAAATCTTTAAGTTTTTCAGTTGGACAAACTGGTGGATCTGATAAGGTTTATAGAATGAGAACTAGAGATGTAGCAGCATATATTAAACTTGAAAGATATTTAAATAATTATGATATTGATGATCCTGTAATTGGTTCAAATCATAGTGATATGAGAATTCTTAATCCCACTATTAAAAGTAGTTATGATAGATTTATTTCATTAAAGCCTAATAAAAGTTTTACAAAATATGCTTATTATCAATTAACACTTTATAGATTAAATCAAGGGATAATTAATACTAAATATTTAGATGATGGAGATACACTTTATGATGCAATTAAATATTTAGGAGTTAATTTAATTACGGTTGACTTAAAATGCTTAGATAAAAGTGTAATTGATGATATAGGCGGTGTATGTATTTTTGATAGGGAAAATACAGATACCGAAGAATATAAAGAAGCCAGTAAAATATATAAAGATTTACTTAAACATATGGATTTAATATATGAAACTGATAGGTATAGATTATATTATGTAGGAGACTAATGATGAAGGAGAAAATAAAAAAAATTTATAATAAAATATTAGAAAGAAAATTACTTAAAAACTTTTTAATGATATTTACTGGACAAGGAATATCGTCAGTATTTGGACTTTTTGCTACGATAATAATTATATCTGCAATAGGATCTGAACAACATGGCATATTAATAGTTATTCAAACATATTCAACGTTATTTTACAGTTTTTTTTCTTTTAAAACATTTCAAGCATTAATCAAATATTTAGCACAAGCAAAAAAAGAAAATGAAACAGAAAATATTAAAATATATATAAAATGGTCTTTTTTGTTAGATTTGTTATCTTTATTACTAATGTTTGTCTTTGGAATTGTTTTAAAAAATCTTGTAATAAGTTGGATGAATTGGCCTACCAATATTACTAAGTATTTAATGATTTATTTAGCATTACAAATATTTTATATACAAGGAACTACAATTGGAGTTTTAAGATCATATGAAAAATATAACTATGTTGTAACTTCACAAATTATTTCCAATTTAGTAAGGTTTGCTTTATATTTATATTGTTATTTGAGCAAAAGTAGTTTTGATACATTTTTTCTAGCAGAAGTTATAGCTACTTTTGTAAATTATATATTGCTTATTTATTATACTGTTAAAGTTCTAAGAGAAAATAAATTATTAGATTTTTATAAAGTTAAATTAAAATATAAGAAAGAATTTTTTATGTTTAATATATATAGTAATTTAACATCTACTTTAGATTTGCCAATTAATCAAGTTACTCAACTAATTATAAATAAATATTTAGGATTTAGCGCTAATTCAGCATATAATGTATTTGAAAAATTAGGAACTGTAATTAATAAACTTGGTGATCCTATTAATCAAATAATATATCCAGAAATGAATTTAAAAATTGTAGATAAAGATTATGATGGAGCTAGAGATTTATCTAAAAAATTAAAGAAATTAATGTTAGGCATATTTGTAGTTTGCTTTGTAGGAACTTTGTTAACTTATAAATTATGGTTTCATTTATTTATAGATGATGTAGATTTATATATAATTCCATTTTGCTTATATTTAGCGTTTATATCGTATTCTAATGCTGCTATGGGAACGCATAATTTATTTATGGCCTTGGGGTATGTTAAATATAATATTCCGATTCTAATAATAGTTAATTCAATATATTTGGTATTTTTGTTCTTTGCTATTCAAAATCTTGGACTAAGTGGCGTATTACTTGCTTATTTAATTCAAGCAATGGGAATGGTTGTAATAAAAGAAATAATTTTAAAAAAACATAGATATATGGAATATGTAGATAAAAAAGGAGTCAAGAATGCTTAAATATTCAATAATTGTACCAACTTATAATGCAGAAAAATTTATTATTAAATGTGCTGAATCTTTAAAAAATCAAAATTTTGAAGATTATGAGGTTTTATTTATTAATGATGGTTCAACTGATGATACATTAAATATATTAAATAATTATATAAAAAATAATAAATTAGATAATTTTAAAGTTATAACTAAAAAGAATGAGGGAGTAAGTAGTTCTAGAAACTATGGAATAAAGCATGCTAAGGGTGAATTCTTACTTGCAGTTGATAGTGATGATTTTGTAAGTGAAGATTTTTTAACAAAAATAGATGAGGCAGTAAATGATGATGTTGATATATTAATATTTAGTTTTTATGAATATTTTAATGATGATAATAAAAACAAGAAAATTGGAATAAGTTCTAGTTGTGAAGATATTAAAAGAAACGCTATGATATCAGCACCTGCTCAGTGGAATAAAGCAATTAGAAGAGAACTATTTATAAAAAATAATATTTTTTTTCCAGAAGGATTAATTTATGAAGATTTAGGAACTATTCCAAAACTTTATTTATTAACAGATAAAATTAAATTTATTGATGAGTATATTTATTATTATCGTCAACAAGAAAATTCAATAATGCATACTTTTAATGAAAAGATATTTAATATATATCCCATATTAGAAAATTTAAAAGATTATTATGATAAAAATGATATTAAAAAATTGTATACTAATGAATTAGAAAAAATATTTATATATAATACATTTTTTATTGTAAATACTCTTGGTTGTGTTAAATTTAAACAAAAATTAAGATATCAAAATGATTCCATAAAATTTTTGAATAAAAGTTATCCAAAGTGGTATAGAAATACTTATTTAAAAAATGAGAAATTTAAAACAAGATTACATATTTTAATCATGAAATATAATTTCTTATTATCTATTTATAATTTGATTAGAGGTATAATATGAAAAAGAAAGTTTTATTTGTAATATGGTCATATTCTTATGGTGGAGGAGCAGAGAGAGTACTTACAAATATCGTTAATAATTTAGACTCTTCTAAGTATGAAATTGATATTTTAGAATATTTATATGCTGGTATAAAAAAAGAAGAAATAAACGATAATATTAATTTGCTTGATCCAATTATAGATATAACCGATAGATCTTTTGTCAATAGGGTTAATAATTGTGTTAAAGAAAAAATTGTTTTTAGGTTTCCTAAATTATTAAGGAAAAAATATATTAAAAAAAATTATGATGTTGAAATAGCATTTAATTATTTAATTCCCACTTTTTTACTTGACTACAATATTAAAACTATTGGATGGTGTCATGGAGCAATAACTGACTTAAAAGATAATGATAGATTAAGAAATCTTCAAAAAAAGTATTTTGATAAAATAAATAAAATAGTTGCTATTTCTAATAAAACTTTTGATTCTATTTTAGAAGTTTATCCAGAATATAAAGATAAAGTTAAACTAATTTATAATGGTTTTGATAAAAATAATATTTTAATGCAAATTAATGATTATAAATCTGATCCAATTGATATTCTTTATTGTGGTAGATTTGATGAAAATAAAAATCCAAGTAAATTTATTGAAATAATTAGAAATATAAAAAAAGTGAAAAAGGATGTTAAAGCTGGTATGCTTGGAATTGGTAAATTAGAAAAAGATATAAAAAAGATAATTGATAAGTATGAGCTTAATGATAATGTAATATTATATGGTTATAAAAACAATCCTTATCCAATAATAAATAGCACTAAAATTATGTGTATGACATCTTATTCAGAAGGTTTTCCAACTGTTTTAATGGAAGGAATGATTTTGGGTAAACCTTTTATAAGTACTGATGTTGCTGGTACTAAAGAAATGTCTAATAATAATAAATGTGGATTTATTAGCAATGATAATAATGAGCTATGTGATTATGCATTAAAATTATTAGAAGATAAAAAACTATATGATAAAATGAGTAAATATTCACAAATACATGCTGAAAATTTCACTTTAATGAGTCAAATAAAAAATATAGAAAGTTTGATAGATGGGAATTAGAATATGAAAAGGATTTTAATAACTGCTGGTTATATGGGAACTGGTTCTTCAGCAATGACTGATTTACTAAGCGAATTTAAAAATGTTAATAATAAATATAAAGATTTTGAATATATATTTTTGCATTGTCCTAATGGAGTATTTGATTTAGAAGACAAATTGCTAGTTGGCAATAATTCTATGCGTAGTGATGAAGCACTTCATGCTTTTAGAAGTGCAATGAAAGACTTATATGATGAAAAATTTTGGTGGCCTGGTAATTATAAAAATATTATTGGAGAAGACTTCATGAACATAGTTGATGAATATATTGATTCAATAACATTATTTAAAACTGATAATTTTTGGTATTATCAAGAAAAACCTACTAAAATTGGTATGTTAAAATGTATATATTTTTATATTCTAAATAAGATATTTAATAATAAGTTTAAAGAAAGGAAATTTTTGAGATATGATACAATGCTTTTATCATATGTTGATAGTGATATATTTTACGATAAATCTAAAATATTTATTAATAAAGTAATTAATGAAATAGATAATAATGATGACGATATATTATTAGATCAATTATTGTTACCTCATAATGCGTGGAGAATTGATAAATATTTTGAAAATAATACTAAGATGTTTATTATAGATAGAGATCCTAGAGATTTATTTGTTCTAAATAAATATGTTTGGAGTAAAAAAGGTATCACGGTTCCTTATTCTTTTGATGTTAACAAATTTTGTATGCAGTATAGAGAAATAAGAAAAAATGTTAAAGAATATAATTCAAATTATGTTATGAAAATAAAATTTGAGGATCTTATATATAAATATGATGATACCTTAAAACAAATCAAAAAATTTATGAATTATAAAGATATTGATCATATAAATAAGAAAAAAAGATTTGATCCAAATAAATCTATAGCTAATACGCAAGTATTTTTATCAAAAAATATTGATAAGGAAGAAATAAAATATATTGAAAAAGAACTTAAAGAATATTTATATGATTTTCCGTATGTGGTTTCTTCTGCAATTGAAGATACAATAGATTAAAAAGCTTTGATAAATGTATTATTTTTGCCCAACATTAGATATCATTGAACCTAACATTGAAGAAAGCGTTATTACTAAATAATATATAAATGTATTAAATGTTAATTCATTATGAAATATAAGACTTAATAATAAATATAATATAGATGTAATAAGTCCTAATAATAGGCCATGAATATATTTCCTTTTTTGCATTTCTTTACTTAAATAATAGCCAGATATAAACATAACTATAGACATCATGATTAATATAAATATATTGTTTGTTTTAAAACCTAATAGATTGGTTATACTAAATAAGATAGCCATAATTATTAAAGAAATAAAGGGTATTGCTAATGTTTTTAAATATTTAATTATATAATTCAAAAAAATCACCTAATAAAGATTATGTGATTTTTATTTATTTATGCATGTACTTGCACATTTACCATATGTTCTAGATAAGTTAGATGCACCTAATTTTGTTCCACCGTAGAATCTAACTACAGCAATTAAATGATTATTTAAATTATTTCTTTCTAAGTTATTTAAAAATGATATTGAAATGTTTCCTGGTTCTTTATCATCTGATTTGCCAGCTGTATTATTAAAATAATAAGCATAGGGAATATGTCTATATCCTTTATTTTCTTCTTTAAGGTTATTTAGTATTATTTTTACGTCTTCGATGGAATCTAATTCATATAAATAACCATAAAATTTAGATTTTTTAATTTCAATATAACTTGTATTTAATAATTTCATATAACATCTTTTATATTATATCAATTAATTTGATAATGTGCTATAGTATTCGTGTGGAGAAATACTTATGATTAAGATCGATATGGATAAAATTATTAATATTTTAATAGATTTATATTTTAGATTTGATTTTCCTAGTAACTTTAATTCAATTATAAAGAAGTTAAATAAAAAATATAATATTAATGAATTATATGATATAGCCTGTAAATTTTTAAATAATTTTGATGATGTCATAGGTAATGCTTTTAGTAATACAATAAGTTTTGATAAAAGATCTTTTTTATTTCTTTCTAAAGACATAGATTGTAAACATATAGATAATAATAATCATGTAGTTTTAAGAACAGGACGGACTACAATTGGAGTAGAAAATAATATTAATGATGCTTTCGGAATTGTTCATGAATTTACTCATAAATATAATATACAGAGTGGTAAGAAAATATATAATAAAATACTTTGTGAAATAGGATCAGTTACTTCAGAAATGTATTTAAGAAAATATTTAGAAAATACAAAATATCAAGAAGATGCTTATAATTTTAGCTATAATAGATTAATAATTGTTATGTATTATTGCTTTTTTATAAAGTATGTTGAATTTTTAAATAGAGATGTTAAAACATTAATTATAAGAAGTTTAAATAGAGATTATTATAATGATGAAATAAAAAAGAAAATTGATTTAATAGAAGATGTTAAATTAAAGAAAATTTATTTAGATAACTTTGATTTATTTGAAAAAGATATTGATAGACAATCTTTATCATTAATTGATTATAATCAAATGAATAGGTATATATATGCTATGTTTGTTTGTCCTTATATTTATTATAATAATGATCAAGAATTATTAGATAAAATTAATTTAGGGATGTATGATAAAAATTTTGATTTTATTATGATAAGTGAAAATGATTTAGAAAAAAGTTTAGAAAGATATTTTTTTGATGTTAAAGTTGGATTTAAGAAAGTTAAATTATATGGAGGATATAATGAAGTCTTACTTTCTAATAGGATAATAAATATATTAGCTAAAAATGGATTTGATAAGATAGAAAAACCTAGAAATTTACGTTTAAGAGAACAACTTGATATTAAAGAATCTTTTAATATTGTTCTTGAGTTTTTAAAGAAGTTTAATGTAAATTTATATAATATATTTTTAAACTTAGTGGAGAATGATAAAGAAAACTTTGTCCTTTTGAATGAAGATGTTAATGCAGATGAGTATGATTGTGTTAAAGAAGATGGAAAGCTTGTAATTATAGTTAAAAATAATATACGCGATGTATTTACAATTGTTCATGAATTTATTCATAAAGTTTATTTTCAAAAACATATTAGTTCTAAAATCAATTTTAATAATTTTGTGGAAGTTTCGTCTATAACAATTGAACTATATTTGTATAAATATTTAATGGACTATACTGAATATGAATTGGATGCTGAAAACATAATGAAAGAACGTTACTTTTATGAGACATTAACTGCTTTTTATATAAGCTATTTTAATTTTATTAAAGAAATATTTAAAAATGATCCATGGAAAGCAATAAATATGGATTATTATGAAGATATTATTAATAAAGAAATACAATTGTTACCTGAGATATTTAGAAATATTTTTGTTAAGTATCATAAATATTTTGATAGTTTAATAAAAGAAGATGGTGCTGATTTTGAAGATAAATTAAATTTAAGATTTAGATATGTAAATGGACTTTATTTAGCTTCATATATTTTCTATCATGATGATAGAGAATTGTTTGATAAAATGGGACTTGCATCATATGATGGTACAATTACTTTTGATTTAGATTATCTAGAAGCCGATGAATGTTTTTATAATTATTTTAATAAGTTTGTAAATAAAATCAATAATATAAGTAGAATTAGGTGATTATTTTGTTTAAAGAAGAATTAGAATTAGTTCCTACTAAGCCAGGATCTTATCAGATGTATGATAAAAATGATATAGTTATATATGTTGGTAAAGCTAAGAATTTAAAGAGAAGATTAAGTTCATATTTTAATAGAACTCAAACTGGTAAGACGGCGGAACTTGTTAAAAATATTGCTTATTTTAAGTATATAGTTACTAATACAGAATTAGAGTCTTTTATATTAGAAATTAACTTAATTAAAAAGTATAACCCAAAGTATAATATATTACTTAAGGATGATAAGAGTTATCCTTATATTGAATATAGTAGAAAGCCTTATCCGACACTTAAGGTAGTTAGGTATTTGAAAGTTAAAAATAGAAAAGATAAATATTTATTTGGACCTTATGTTAATGCTTATGCTGCTAGAAGAATAGTTAATTTAATAAATAGATTATATCCTTTAAAGAAGTGTGAAGGAATGCCTAAAGATGTATGTTTGTACTATCATATTCATGAATGTTTAGGTTATTGTAAAAAAGATATTGATCAAGAAAAAATAGATGAAATGGAAAAAGACATCTTATCTTTTTTAAGGGGTAATGAAGATATTATTAAGAGTAAGTTAAAAGAAAAGATTGAAGCTTATTCTGAAGCTATGAATTATGAACTAGCACTTGAGCTAAAAAAAGAACTTGATTATATGACTGTTGTATTAGAAAAGCAAAAAGTTGAGCTTAATCCAAGTGAAAATTTAGATGTAATTAATTATGCTTTTAAAAATGGTTTTTTATCATTACAAATCTTGTTTGTTAGAAATGGTAAATTGATAGGTGCTAATAGTGAAATATATCCAGTAATGGAGAATTATTTAGAAGAATTAGAGTATTATATTGCGATGTTTTATAATAAAAAAGAAATACCTAAAGAAATATTACTTCCTGATGAGGTAGATGATAATATCTTAAAAGAGATAATTGATACTAAGTTTATTAAAATTAGTAAGGGTAGTAAAAGAAAACTTCTTAATATGGCTAAAGAGAATGCAGAAATTAATTTAGACAATAACTTTGAAAGATATCAACAAAAATTAAATAAAACTAGTGGGGCTAATGATGAATTATCGGCACTTCTTGGTGTAGGCATTAACCGAATTGATATATTTGATAACTCTAATTTATTTGGTACCTATGCAGTATCGGGGATGGTTGTATTTGTTAATGGAATGCCTGATAAATCAAAGTATCGTAAATATAAGATAATGGAAGATAAAAATGATGATTATAACACGATGAAAGAAGTAATATACAGAAGATACTATCATGGATTAATTGATAAAGATTTGCCTGAGTTAATACTAGTTGATGGGGGAATGAGTCAAATTAAAGCGGCTAAGGAAGTATTACAGGAACTTAATCTTGATATAAAAGTATGTGGTCTAGTTAAAAATGATAAACATCAAACTAATGATTTGTTAGATGGTGATACATTAGAGTTATACGATATTGATAGAACTAGTAATTTATTTCATTATTTAACGAGAATGCAAGATGAAGTTCATAGATTTACAATAACTTATCATAAACAAATAAGGAGTAAAGGATCTATTCAAAGTTTACTTGATAATATTCCGGGAATTGGTGAAAAGAGAAGAAAAGAATTAATTAAAAAGTTTGGTAGTGCTAAAAAGATAAAAGAGGCAGGTATTGATGAAATAGCTGAAATAATACCGCTAAATGTAGCCGAAAATTTAAAGAAATATTTAGATAAGAATTTATAGTATTGATAAGCATAAGCAACGCTTATGTTTTTTTCTATGAAAGTTAAATAGTGAACAAACGGTTGTATTTTTATAATTTTTATGGTAAAATATGTCTTAAGTTTATGAGGAAATTATAAAGAGTAAGTTAATGTTAGAATAAATAATGAATTATTTTAAATGAAATTTAGGGGGATTTTATGATAAGAGATAATTTTACAAATATTGATAAACAAAGATTTGACTCTATTTTTAGAGTTACAGAAACAATTGAAAGACTTTATGAGGGATTATATAATTTAGAAATCAAAGGACTTAAAAATAGTGAGGAATATAATAGAAAAATTAATTTGTTAAAAATATTTTTAAAGCAAGAAGAACAATTATATCAAGATATTAATTTTGATAAAAATAAAGTTTATTCTTGGCTAAAATATATAAAAATTGCTAAAAATGTTGGTTGTTTGGGAAATAATTTTGATAGTGTTATATATGGTAAATATGAAAATAAAACAATAAGACGTATTTATAATAAATTATATAAGGAACTTCATATAATAAATTTAAATATTGGAGATTATTTAAATAATGGATTTACTTTTGTAAGTTTAGGTAATGAAAATAATAGTAATTTAGAAAAGTTAATTTATAATTTAGCAATTACATATAAAGATAAAATTGAAGAAGAAGTTGATAAAGATTTTAAAAAGACTTTTTTTACTATCTTAAATGAATATATTAATGATCAAAATTATTTAGCAGTTAGAGATAAATTAATTTATACAAAATATTATTTTTCGTTTATTTTTAGTAAATCTGAAGAATATATGCTTAGACATAGTTTTAGCGTTCCAACTGATACTTATTTACTTTCTAAAATAGAATCGTCGAATTTAGGAGATTTATTTACAGAATCTTTTGAGGATGTTAGAGATGATTTTTGTAACGATTTGGTTACTAACTATATAAATATATTGATTGATCAATTTGAAAATATGGATAGTGATTTAGAAGTTATAATTTGTAAAACATTTATTAGGTCATTACTTATTAATATGAGTTATAGTCGTGTTAAAAATTTAAAAGATGGCTTTGAATCCAGTTTAAATAGATTAGACAGTAATTTGCTTCAAAATAGTAAATATTTTGGATGGAATTTAGTTAATGAATGTTTCAATTCTATTAATAAAGATAGAGAAAAAGTTAAATTGATTTCTTTAAAATAGTAAGGGAGACGTTATGATAAAATATAATATGAGTGAAAGAGATTTACAAGAATTAAATAAATTAATTGAGTTTGAGAATTATATTAAAAAAATATATAAAAGATTAGTTTTACTTGAATCAACAGATAGAAAAAATACTGCTAAATATCGAAAATTAATTGAACATTTAGATGAAATAGTATATTTAGAAGATAAATTATATAATGATTTAAATTTTGATTTAAAAAAGATTGATGGCTGGATTTGCTATATTAAAAATAATAAGTTGACTCATAAAAGAGCTGAAGAAATGATAATTAGTGGATATGTTGATTACATAACTTATGAAAGAATTTATCATGCATTGCAGTATATTCGAAATTTAAAAATGAATAGCTTGGAAGATTTATCTTGGCTTGGTATAAAAATTGAACAAGTCTCTTTTGGAAAAAATGTGAAAACAGATAAATTAGATCAACTAGTAGCAATGACCTCAAAATTATCAAATGCATATTTAGAAGATTATTGTACTGTTGCATTAATGTTTTTAGAAGAATGTATTCAAAAAGAGATAAACGATGATATTAAGAAAAAGTTAATTGAAAGAAAGTATTATATTATTTATTTTTATAGAACTATTGAAAAAATGATGTTAAATAATACATTTGAATTTCCTAAACAAATTTATTCTAATTCAAAAATGGTAAGTAGTATATTTAATTATGACGATCAAATTGATAGAGATAATTATTTTTCAATGAGTTTAACAACATTAATTAATCAATATATGAATATTGAAATTTTTGATAAAAATTATACTGATTGTATGACATCTAAGAAAGTAATTGAATGCTTAATTAAAAGTAAGCTTGCAAATGTGAGTGAGGATATGATAGAAAAAGATATTATTTTTTTAAAGAATAACTTAGAACAATTATTAAATGTTTCAGTTGCTAGAGATAAAGCAAAAGAAGTTATTGATTTACTAAATAATACTAAAATTTATCGTGAGCGTGTAGGTACTATTACATTTGGTATTAAAAGATAATAACAGTTTTATTTAAAAGGGGGATTTTATTATGAATACTGTACAAAAAGACTTAAATTATATATTTAGTGATAAAAAGCAAGGCGACTTTGCTTATTTGTATTCAAGAACTAATGAAGATTTAAAAAGATTATTTGAAATTATTGATGTTAGAAATAAAAATATATTATCGGTTTTATCATCTTCTGATTATTTATTTTCAGCATTATATAAGGAAGCAGGAAATATAGAAACATTTGATATTAATCGTATTACTTATAGATATTATTTTTTAAGAAAATGGCTTATTCAAAATGGATATTTAGATGCTGGTAAAGTGTGTACTCAAGATATATTTAAAATTATTTCTTCTATTAAAACAGATAATCAATGTGAAAAAGATAGCTTATTATTTTGGAAATATTTCTTTAATCTTTCAAGATGTAAGAAAGATAATTTATATTATTACGATAATTTATTTATTGATATAGCTGCTAAGAAGATGATATATGAAGATAATTTAGGCGATGTTTCAAGTATTTTAGATGGTTATAATTTACAATTTAAACATATGAATGTATGTAATGGATTTAATTCAGATAAGAAATATGATGTAATCTTTTTATCTAATATTATGGATTATAATAGAAATAGTAAATCTAGGATTAATGATATACGTGATAATTTAGATGATTTGTTAACGGATGATGGAATTATTGTTATGGCGCATTTTAATTTTTTTTCGGGATTTAATATGGAAAAAGATGTTTTTAATGAAACGTTTGATTATATTCCTCTTGATATTACTGATAGTTCAATAACTTATTACGCTTATAAAAAGAAAAAGAAATATTATAGTGGTGTAAAGATTAAAACCAAATAAATTTTGTTATTTAAGCAAAATAGAAAGGGTGGTATCGTGAAGATATATGAATTAAAAGATGGATGTCAATTAAAGTTAATACAAAAAATACATAAGTTAAACGTATTTGATCGAGAAATAGAAGACGTTACTTATGATATTAAAATAATAATCGATGGCTTAATTGAATCTAAAAGTGTTCAAGATGAAAAATATGATAATTGGTCAAGAAATGATATTGTTAGAACTACAAATTTATATTTAAAAAATCATACTTATGCTATTGTTTTATATATTGGTCGTGAAGCATTTTATAATGGTAAAGTCGGAGGCGTTATTAATTGCATTAAAAATATTTCTATATATTTAAAAAATTTAAATGATAAAGAGGCATTAAAAACAGCAAAAGAAGTAATAAAGTGTATTAAACAGGCGAATAGTGAATGTGAAGACTTTTCTATGAATCCTTTATTGCAAGAAGAAAATAATAATTTTATATTTGATGTTCTTGATAAAAATATATATTCTGTTAGAAAACTAATTAATGAAAAAACAAAAAAATATAGAGTATCTGATTTATATTTGATAAGTGTTAAGGGTAAAGAAAGAATAAACTATTTTTTATGCACATATAATCCTTTATGTAATTGTTATATCGAGGTTTTAACAAATAATATTATAGAGCCAGATAGCGATATAGAAGAAAAATACCTTCCTTCAATTCTAAATGAACTTAATATAAAAATAAGTTTACATAAAAAATTAAATTATCATGAGTTGATATATTTATATGATAAGATTAGGAATATATCTGCTTCTAATTTAGAAGATAAGCATAATGTTATTGATAGTGGTAAGAAAGTAATGGTTAAAATATAAAACGTAATTTGAACAAAAACGAACAAAAGATTAAAATTATATAAGAAGTATGCTATAATAATAGTAATTTAAGGGAGTGAATGGTTATGAAATTTAAAATATATTTTAATGATAATAATAGTGTTGAAATATTAGATGAAAAATTAAAAAAAATTAGTGTTAATGAACTTTTACAAAGATTAAAAAATAGTGATTATGATCTGAATCATGAAATTGAATTTTATACACCTGATAATAGTAAAATTTCTTTTTTAGCAAGAAATCCTTATGATATATCAAAAGGCGTTTTATATCAAATTCATGCTTCTGAGAATATATTAGATTTTAAACATAATGCCAGTTTAGATATGTATTTTAAAATATTTGAAGTTTATTACGCTATGGGTCATTTTGAAAAATCTACTGCTTTTGAACAAAGTTATAATTTGTTTAATGAAAAAGTGAATGATATAATTAATAAATATTGGGAATCTGTATTTAATTTTAATGTAAATGATGAATTTAAAAATATATTTAATGCTATTTTGAAAGTTGAAATCCAAAGAGCAATAGAATATCGAGCTAATAATTTTACTAATATAAAGGAAAATTTTCTTATTTGTAAAAAAATCTTTTAGACCAAAAGAAAGAAATAGATGATAAATTAGAACATATTTCATTATTATTAACAAAATTGGAAGATGAATATAATAAAGGCTTGCGTTTAAAGAAATAGATATCAATTATTTTATATAAGAATTGTTTTGAAATATAACTAATTTTTATTTAGTTTTAGGTGAAAAATACTTAATTTGAACAAAAACGAACAAAATATTGAAATTATATAAGAAGCATACTATAATACTAGTAATTTAATGGGAAGAATTGTCATGAAATTTAAAATATTAATAAATGATGGTAAAGTTAAACTATTTAATGATAAAAAAGAAAAATTAAATTATGCTGAATTTTTACAAATGTTAAAAGATAGTGATTATAATTAAGAACATAAATTTATTTTTCTCGATTCAAATAATAACGAAATTTGTTTAGAAACATTTGAAGGCTATGGAACTACTTTATGTAAAATTAATGTTGACGCCAGGTTTAGAGGTTATTATGATGTAGATCTTAATGCTAGTTTTGAGTTAAAATTTGATATGGAAAACATTAATTATCATGCATTTGGTAGAGGAGCATCTTGTAGTGCAAATTATTTTGCATATTGCTTAATACTAGTAAAAAAATTAATTATGTCTAAATTACTTGATAATATTAAATAAGAAAGGAATTTATTTTTATGGAAGTAGTTAAATATGATGAATTAAGAAAAATTTTGATTGAGGAAGTGCAAAATTATAATGGTCAGTCATTAATAAGATTAAATATTGATAAAGAGGTTATAGAACAAATATTTTTTATTCCAAAAATAGAGACTTATATAGAAGATGGTCGAGCACATAAAGAAATAAGAGGTAAGGTTTTTGCACCAAATATACCAATGGATATATTAGAAAAAATCGATTTTAGTAATTTTTCATTTGAAGATTTTAATACTAATGGTTTTGATTTTTCCAAACTTCAAAATGTAAATATTAATCCTCAAACTTTGTATGAGAAATCATTATATAATTGTGTTTGTCATGGAGTTACATTTGTTGGGAATTTTGACGAAGTTAGTGTACAATATGTATGTTTTGAAGGAAGCAAGGGTGCGATAATAAATCCTCAGACAATTCGTAATAAAGACCTTTCTTATAACGATTGTGCAGATGTTGAATTTGTTGGAGATTTTGATGATGTATATGTAAAAGGAACAAATTTTACAGGAAGTAAAGGAGTAATAATAAATCCTCAAAAGTTAAAGAAAAAATCATTATGGGAAACCGTTTGTTTTGGTGTAAAATTTGTTGGACCATTTGATGGAGTTATAGTTAGGGAAACTAATTTTAAAGGAAGCGAAGGGGCGATAATTAATCCTCAAACCGTACTTTGGAAAACATTATTCCGTACGATATGTACAGATGTAGAGTTCATTGGTTCATTTGATGATGTTGCTGTTGATTACACGAATTTTACTGGAAGTAAAGGAACAAAAATAAATCCACAAAAGGTGCATAATAAATCATTAATAGGTGCTATATGTTCTGATGTAGAGTTTATTGCACCACTTGATGGTGTAAATACAGAAGGCGCTTTTTTAGAAAATGCTAAATTTTATATACCTTTATTTGAATCTAAAGATAATTTTAGAGCAAAAATCAAATCATTAATTGATGTTAGCAAATGCTAAAATTTATTTTAATCTTTTTATATATTGAAGAGAGAAGTTAATTTTTTGGTTTGACTGATAATTTAGTTTGACTTTATAGTAAAAAATAAAGTAAAATATAGGTATATTGTTAAAGAAAAATCATTTATTGTAATTATTTGTTAGAGAGAGTTGTTTGGTGAAAATACTTAAATATGGATAAATGTGAGACATTCTTAATTAATGACAATCGGGATAAACTACGTTACAAGTTTAATAAGGCTTTTAAACAAGTGAAATAAGGTGGCACAGCGGATATATTCGCCCTTAGGCTATTATTTTACTTGTTTTTATTTATAGAAAGAGGGATATAATGATAACAAAACAAAAAGGTACTTATGATATTTATGGAATTGATGCGAAGAAGAGAGAATATGTTAATGAAATTATTAAAGGAATATGTCAAAAATATAATTTTGTTAATGTAGAGACTCCAGTATTTGAAGATTCAAGTTTATTTCATAGAAGTGCTGGAGAAACTAGTGATTTAGTTAGTAAAGAAACTTATGATTTTAAAGATAGAGGAGATAGAAATTTAACTTTAAGACCAGAAGGAACTGCGGGAATTGTTAGATGGTTTATTGAAAATAAGTTATATGGTAATATGACTGAACCAGTTAAAGTTTATTATAATGAGAAGATGTATCGTTATGAAAGACCACAATCAGGAAGAAATAGAGAGTTTACACAATTTGGTGTTGAAATGATTGGATCTGATGATATTGCTAGTGATGTTGAGGTTATTTCTTTATGCTATAATATTTTCAATTTGTTAGGACTTGATGCAGTTATTAAAATAAATACTTTAGGAGATAGAGAATCAAGAGAAAAATATCATGATGCTTTAACTAATTATTTAAAACCACATATTAAAGATTTATGTGAAGATTGTCAAAGAAGATTTGAAACTAATCCTTTAAGAATACTTGATTGTAAGATTGATGGAGATAAAGATATAATTAAGAATGCTCCTAAGATAGCTGATTATTTAAATGAAGAAAGTTTAAATAGATATAATAAATTAAAAGAAGAACTTGATTTATTAGAAATAAATTATGAGGAAAACACTAATTTAGTTAGAGGACTTGATTATTATAATCATGTAGTATTTGAAATTAATGTAAACATTGATGGAATTGATACGCTAGCAATTGGTGGTGGCGGAAGATACAATAATTTAGTAGAAAGTTTGGATGGTCCAAATGTTCCAGCAGTCGGATTTGCGATTGGTTTTGATCGATTAATGATGTGTTTAGATATGGCTCATGTAAATATTCCAGTTAATAATGATGTTGATGTATATATTATGTATGTTTCTGATACGGAAAAAGATACGGCTTTATATATTGCTCAGAACTTAAGACTAAATGGATTTACAACTGAGATGGATTATTTAGGAAAAGGATTAAAAGGACAATTTAAAGCAGCTGATAGATTTAATGCGAAATATTTAGTTATATTAAATGATAAAGATTTAGAAGATATGATGGTAAACGTTAAGGATAATGTTACTAAAGAAGAAGAAAAAGTTAATATTAATGATTTATCTGATTATTTAGATATGAAATTATAGGAGATGTTAAAAATGGATATAAAAGATTTATTTAAAGAAAGTTATATTGGAAAACAAGTTACAATTTCAGGATGGGTTAGAAATCATAGAAAAAGTTCAAATTTTGCTTTTATAGTACTATCTGATGGAACAACTATTAATACGTTACAAGTCGTTTATGATACTAGTTTAAGTAATTATGAAGAAATTAATAAAGTACTTGTTGGATCTAGTTTAGAAGTAGCCGGAACTATTGTTGAATCTAGTGGAAATCAAGATTTCGAACTTAAAGCAGAAAGTATTAAAATTCTTGGTCTTGCTGATGAAACTTATCCAATTCAAGCTAAAAGACATACTAGAGAATTTTTAAGAGAAGTAGGTCATTTAAGAGCTAGAACTAATACTTTTAATGCAGTATTTAGAGTAAGAAGTGTTGCTGCTATGGCAATTCATAAATATTTTCAAGATCGTAATTATGTATATTTTCATGCTCCAATTATAACTAGTTCTGATTGTGAAGGAGCAGGAGAAATGTTCCAAGTTACAACTCTTGATTTAAATCGTATTGCATCAAGTGGTAAATATGAACCAGAAAAAGATTTTTATGGTAAAACAACAGGATTAACTGTTAGTGGACAATTAGAGGCTGAGACCTTTGCAACTGCGTTTAAGAAAACTTATACTTTTGGTCCTACTTTTAGAGCAGAAAACTCAAATACGAAAGTTCATGCTTCTGAGTTCTGGATGATTGAGCCAGAAATTTCCTTCTGTGATTTAGAAGGCGATATGGACATTATGGAAGATATGCTTAAATATGTTGTTAGTTATGTTTTAGAAAATGCGAAAGATGAAATGAAATTCTTAGATCAATTTGTAGAAAAAGGATTAATAGATAAGTTAACTAGATTAGTTAATAGTAAATTTACAAAAATTGATCATAAAGATGTTATTACTATTTTAAAAAAGGCTGATGTTAAGTGGGAATTTGAGCCAGCATATGGTGAAGATATTGCTAAAGAACATGAAAAATATATTACTGAATACTTTAATGGACCAGTATTTATTAAGAATTGGCCAAAAGATATTAAGGCATTTTATATGAAACAAAATGAAGATGGAGAAACAGTTGCTGCTGTTGATTTAGAAGTACCAGGTGCTGGTGAATTGATGGGTGGATCTCAGAGAGAAGAAAGTTATGAAAAGCTAGTTAAACGTATGGATGAACTAGGAATGAATAAAGAAGAACTTTCTTGGTATTTAGATTTAAGAAAATATGGTACTTGTATACATTCTGGATTTGGTATGGGATTTGAAAGATTACTTATTTATATTACAGGTATTGATAATATTCGTGATGTTATTCCTTATCCAAGAACACCAGGAAATTGTGAATTTTAATTTTAGAAAGGATTATTTATGGAAAGAGTATTAATTAAAAATTTAGAAGAAAATGAATTATCTAAAATTTCAGGAATGATTAAAACTATTAGAAATACTAAGTATATGATTTTTATTAAATTAAAAGATAGAACAGGATATATTCAAGTTTCTGTTGATAAAATTAAAGAAGAACTTGCTGAGAAATGTGCTACTTTAACAACTGGTTCTTTTGTATCATTTACTGGTAAAATGGTTATGAGTGAATATGTTAAAGATGGTGGTAAGGAATTTTTGCCAGAAAGTGTAGAAATTTTATCATTAGCAGAAGCTTACCCAATTGAAGAAAATGCATTACCTGATAAGAAGTTGGATTATAGATGGATTGATTTAAGATGTGATGCTAAAGAATATATTATTCCTATTCAAAGTGCGTTTGTTAAATATTTAAGAGATTATTTATATAATCAAGATTTTACTGAAATTCATACTCCTAAGATTATAGGTACTGCTTCTGAATCTGGTTCATCTGTGTTTGAAGTTAAATATTTTAATGATAAAGCTTATTTAGCTCAAAGTCCTCAATTTTATAAACAAATGGCTATTGCTTCTGGTTTAGAAAGAGTTTTTGAAGTTGCTCCAGCATTTAGAGCAGAGAACTCTAACACTAATAGACATTGTACTGAGTTTACATCATTTGACCTTGAATTTGCCTACATTAATTCATATGAAGATGTTATGCATTTAGAAGAAGAAATGCTTACTTATGCACTAGGTAAATTAAAAGAAAATTTTGGAGATATAATTAAGTCTAGATTTGGTCAAGAAGTTATTGTTCCTGATAAAGCATTCCCTAGAATTAAATTATTTGATTTATATAAAGAATTAGAAAAAAGATATGGTTATAAAATACCGGAACATGATATTGGAGATTTAAATGCGGAAACTGAGAAGTTAGCTTGTAAATTTGCGATGGAAGAATATGGCTCTGAATTCTTATTTATAACTGATTATAATAAGGCTAAAAGACCTTTCTATCATATGAGAGATGAAAATGATGTTCCACAAGGATATGATCTATTATGGAGAGGTATGGAAATAACTAGTGGATCACAAAGAGAGCATAGATATGATCATTTAAAACATAATGCGGATGAAAAAGGATTAACTAAAGATGTTGAATTTTACATGCAATTCTTTAAATATGGTATGCCACCTCATGGCGGATTTGCAATTGGTGTAGATAGATTAACATTATTGTTATTAGGACTTGACCATATTAGGGATGCACAGTTTATCTTTAGAGGACCTAATAGATTATATCCATAGGGAAAAGAATATTTATTCTTTTTTCTTTAAGTTAAGGAGGATTTAAAAAATGAAAGATATTAATGAAGCAATTGAAAAATTAAGAAAATATTTAATTAATGAACATGATAAACAAGATGAAATAGAAAATGAGGATTTTGATACTAAAAAAGTACAATATAATCGTCCTTCTAAAATGTGTTTACTTGTTGCTAATAGAATAATAAATAGAACAAATGCGAATAATTTATTTAGAAGAGATTGCGGAATGAATCATGTTCAATTATATGGTATAAGACTTCAAAAAATTCTATATTTATGTTATTTATATAATTTAATAATTAATAAAAATGAATTATTTAGTGATGATTTTGAAACATGGTTTAAGGGACCTGTTGTAAGTAATATTTATAATGTATTTTCAGTTACGGGACGTGATTTATTGCCTGTACCAATGTCTAATAGTGATGATAAACTAAACGATGAGCAAGTTGATTTAATAAATTATGTTGTTGATTCTACAATTGATTTGTCTTTGAACGATTTAATAAATTTTAGCAGAATTTCTAATGGCCCATGGAAAATTGTATTTAATGTTAACGGTGATTCTCAGTTATCTCCAATTATTGAGAATAAGCTTTTAAAAGAATATGCACGAAATAATGAAAAAGAAATTCTTGATTTTATAGAACATGGAATTAATCCTATTTGTGAAAAGAAAAATGTTAAAGTCAAAAATTATATAAAATAATTTTTAGGAGGAATTTATGGATTTTACAAAAGAAAAAATAAGAAAACTTGCTGATTTACTGATGATTGGTTTAACTGATGAAGAAACTGATATGGTATTTGATGAGTTTGAAATTATAGATAAAAACATTAATAAAATAAATGAGATTGAAAATATAAGCGAAGTTTTACCTATGACTCATGCTCTTGATGATTTTTATGCTGAATTGAGAGAAGATGTTATTGATGAGTCTATTCCAAGAGAAGAATTACTTGCTAACTCTGATCTAAATGATGGTGCTTCAGTAGTTTTACCAAAGGTGGTGTAAATGATGCTTAATAAAACTATTAAAGAATTACATGAGGATTTAATAAGTGGTAAAGTTACTAGTGATGAACTTGTTAAGGAATCTATTAAAATGTCTCATGTGGTGGAAGATAAGTATAATGCTTTTGTAACTATATTAGATGATGCTAAAGGAGGTAAAGTAACCGATAATTTACTTTCTGGTATACCTTTTGGAATTAAAGATAATTATTCAACTAAGGGAATATTATCAACTGGTTCATCTAATACTTTAAAAGATTATGTTCCATTTTTTGATGCTACTGCTGTAAGCAATTTGTATAAAGCAGGTGCTATTCCAACTAATAAAACTGCTCTTGATGAATTTGGAATGGGTGGAACGGGTACAACTTGTCATACTGGTACCGTATTAAATCCGTGGGATAGAACTAGAATGTGTGCGGGATCATCAGCTGGATCTGCTTGCGCGGTTGCGGTAGGAGTTTATCCTTATGCACTAGGATCAGATACTGGTGATTCAATTCGTAAGCCAGCAGCTTATTGCGGAATTGTTGGATATAAACCTACTTATGGAATGATTTCTAGATATGGATTATTTCCTTTTGCTTCAAGTTTAGATACATGTGGAGTTTTAACTAGATGTGTTGAAGATGCAGCAATTGTTACAGATAATATGAAAGGTATTGATGAAAATGATATGACTTCATTTGATTCAACAAATATGCATTTATATGACAATTTAGATAAAAATATTAAAGGTAAAAAATTATTTTATATTAAGGAATTAATTGATGAAGAAAATTATCCTAATATGAATGAAGAACTTAAAAAACATTTAGAAATATATCATGAAACAATTAAAAAATTAGAAGAAATAGGAGCAAGTGTTACAGGTGTTTCTATTGATAAAAAGATTCTTAATGCATTACCATCAGTTTATGTCGTATTATCATGTGCTGAAGCAACAAGCAATATGTCTAATTTAACTGGATTTATTTTTGGACCTAGAGAAGATGGTAAAAATTACATTGAAATGATGAAGAATTATCGTACTAAGAACTTTTCTTCTTTAATTAAACGTAGATTTATAATTGGATCTTATGTTTTACAAAAAGAAAATCAAGAGAGATATTTTATTAATGCTCAAAGAGTTAGAAGATTAATTGTTGATATAATGAAGAATTATTTTGAAGAGTATGATGCAATGATTATGCCGGTTGGAGTAGGTGTTGCTAAACATATTGATGGATCTTTAGATATGATTGATGAAAATACTTCTGTACTTGATGAATTTTTACAGGTTGGTAATTTTGGTGGATTTCCTTCAATAACTATTCCAGATGGGTTTATTGATAATTTACCTGTTGGTGTAAATATTACTGGTAACTGCTACGATGATCAAAATGTTTTAAATATTGCTTATGCTTTAGAAAGTGTTATGCCTTATAAAAATCAAATCGCTAAGGAGGTAAATCATGAATGATTATAAAATAACTATTGGAATTGAGATGCATTGTGAGGTTTCTAAAACTAATAGTAAAGTATTTTCAAGTGCTAAGAATGGTTATTCTGATACTCCTAATATAAATGTTAGACCTGTTGATATGGCCTTTCCTGGAACTCTTCCTGTGGTAAATAAAAGATGTGTTGAAATGGGACTAATGATGAGTAAGATTCTTAATTGTAAACAACCAGAATATTTATATTTTGAAAGAAAGAATTATTACTATCCTGATTTACCTAAAGGATATCAAATAACGCAAAATACGATACCTGCTCCAATTGGATATGATGGATTTATTGATATTGAAAGAGCAGATGGAAGTGTATTTAAAGTAGGAATTGATAATATTCATTTAGAAGAAGATTCAGCTCAGATGACTCATGAAGAAGATAGAAGTAAAATTAATTATAATAGAGCAGGAGTACCTCTTTTAGAACTTGTTACAACACCTTGTTTTCATGATGTAAACGATGTTATTACTTTCTTAGAATATATGAGAAGTATTTATCAATATACAGAAATATCTGATGCTGACTCTAAAAAAGGACAAGTTAGATGTGATGTTAATATATCTTTGAGTAATACAGATGAACTTGGAACGAAAGTTGAGATTAAAAATGTTAATTCATTTAGTGGAGTTAGGGATGCTATTAATTATGAAGTTCAAAGACAATTAGATTTAATTAAGAATGGAAAACAAGATGAAATTGAACAAGAAACAAGAAGATTTGATGATACAACTGGTACAACAATTAGAATGCGTTCTAAAGTTGATGCGATTGACTATAAATATTTTGTAGAGCCTAATATTCCTAAGATTAAAATAAATGAAGAATGGAAAGAAAAAATATTTAAAACAATACCTAAACTTCCTTATGAACGTAAAAATAATTATATGAGTAAGTATGGATTATCTAGTTATGATGCAAATATATTAGTTAAAGAAAAGAAGATTGCTTTATACTTTGAAGAATGTATTAAATTAGGAATTGATGCTAAAATAGCAGCTAACTGGATTATTTCAACTATATTAGGATATATCTCTAAAGAAAATATTGAAATAGATGAATGTTTTGTAACGCCTAGTAGATTAAGTGTTATTATTATCAATTTAAGTGAGAATAAAATATCTTCTAAGCAAGCCAAAGAATTATTTAATTTATGTTTAGAAAGAAGAGAAGAGCCTGATAAAATAATTAATGATGAAGGTATGGTTCAAATATCTGATGATAGTGAATTAATTAAAATTGTAGATAATATTTTAGCAAATAGTCAAAAACAAATAGATGATTATCATAATGGTAAAACAAATTTATTTGGATTCTTTGTTGGACAAGTTATGAAAGAAACTAAAGGAAAAGCAAATCCGGTTAAAGTTAATGAAATATTAAAAGATAAATTAAAATAAAAATTATAGACTTACGATCTATAATTTTTTATAGTGATAAAGTTTTTATTTTTGCATCTTTAACTGATTTAATTTTTTCATGAATTTCATCTATTGATTGGGGAATTAAGACATCTCTTATGTCAGCACCGTCTATTGATTCAAATTGTTTTTCAAAATTATAAGCTGGTGTAATTAAATCTTTTCCCCTAAATAATCCGATTGCATCTTTATATTCGTAATATTCTGAACAATAATATGGATCACGATGATATATTTCATCTTCATATCTTTTTATTATACAATCTTCAAATTTTATAAATTTGTAATTTAGGTCACGTAAACCATCAGCATCAAACAAATCATAAGAGTGAATTTGTAGCAGAGTGTGATCATTAATTAAAAATATCATGTCTTTAGCATTTTCTAAAGCATTATATTCTGCTTCAGTTAAATACAATAATTCGTTTTGATTAAATTTTGAAAATAGTTCTTTAATTGAATTTTTATAGCAATCTGAGTAATCATAATCTCCTTTGAATGCTGTTCCTAGTCTTTCTAATTTATTTTTTGCTTTGATTAATAAAATGTTATATGCATTATACGTTGATAATAACTGATATAGCTCTTCAAGTGTTTTTGCGGAACTAATTCCTTTTTCAATTTCTAAATTTAAATTTGATAATGTGTTATTCATATGTTTTCTCCTATTATTATCGTCTTTTTAAATCTTCTCTTGACAGTATTAATATATCATCTTTAAAATGTTAGTGCAATCTATGATGCGTAGAGTAATGTATTTTTATTAATTTATAATTTTAACGTTTTAACTTTAATATCTCTTGTTTCTTTTAATTTTTTACTAATATCATCTATTGATTGAATTTTTAAAATATCATTAATATCAATATTATTATAATATGGTAGTTTATCGTCTAATTCATATCCTGGCGTTATTATTATTTCATTATTATATAGATAATCCCACGGAGCAAATGTATTTATAATTTCGTCGACATTGCCAAATACATAATAGCGTGGGCTTTCATTGATGGATTGATATTCAATATTTGTTGCTTTGTTATTGTTAATTTTTATAATTTCATATTCTAAATCAATAACTTCTTTATAAATAGAAAAATTATGTTTAAAAGGATAAATTACTAAAAGGG
Source organism: uncultured Bacilli bacterium (assembly GCA_934090795.1). Lineage (GTDB taxonomy): Bacteria > Bacillota_I > Bacilli_A > RF39 > UBA660 > CAG-533. Next base: position 33,535 of record CAKOJQ010000005.1, on the reverse strand, counting down.
TGTTACTATCTATTAAGAAAGATATAATTTTCTTAATAGAATTTGATGAATTCAAATATAATAATTCGTTATTCTTAAATAATGAAAGTAATTCATAAACTTATTTTTGATAACATTCTGGAGGGTAAAATTCAGTGTCTGGATAAAATAGATGAAAATTATATTCTTTATTTTTACAATGTGCTAATAAAAGTTTATACACATTATAAGTTGATATAAATTTATACATTTCTTTAATTTCTTCTACTTCTTTTAATCCTTCTAATAGTTCTAATTCTATATTATTCATTATAAATGCCTCCCCGGTAATTAGATGGTAACATAGTACGTTTAATTGTACACTCTATGATATGTAGAGTTTGTAATTATTTGTAAAAATATGGGAGTATGAATTATTTTGATTTTTTTTATTTTGTTTTTATGTTATACTTTTTATAGAATAGAAGGTAGATTAAATTGTTTGGAAAAATTAAATTTATAAGTGATAATATTGTTATTGTTGCAATTAATAAAGAAGCAAGTGTTATTCAAAATTTAATGAATTTACATGTTGTGTTTGAAAATGATAGTACTAAACTTTTAGGTGAAGTAAAAAATATAGATGAAGAATCTATTAAAATAGAATTACTTGGTGAATTTGTCGGAACTAGGTTTATTGCTGGTACAATAAAGAAACCGACTTTAAATAGTACAATAAGAGTAATTAATAATGAAGAATTAGATATTATTATGGGTAAAGAAGATGAAAAGAGTTTATATATTGGTAAGAGTCCCATATATGAAAATCGTAAGATATATGCTGGTATAAATGATTTATTTTCTAACCATATGGCTATATTTGGTAACTCTGGATCTGGTAAATCATGTTCAGTATCAAGAATAATACAAAATATATTTTTAAATCCGCAAGTACTAACTTATAATGCGAATTTGTTTATCTTTGATGCTTATGGAGAATATAAAAATGCGTTTAAAAATATTAATCAAATAAATCCAAATTATCAATATAAGTTTATTACGACTAATCCCGTTGAACCTGGTGATGAGTTATTACAAATCCCTGTTTATTTGTTTTCAAATGATGATTTAGCGTTACTTTTAAATGCTGAAAATCACAGTCAATTAACAATTATAGAAAGAGCTAGTAAACTTGCTAAAATATTTAGTGAAAATAATGATAATGTTAATAAACTTAAAAATCATTTAATTGCATCAGCTATCCAAAGTGTATTATTTTCTAATCAAAATGCTGCTGGCAAAAAGAATGATATATTCCAAATATTAGCATCTTGTTCTACTAATGAATTTAATGTTAATTCGGAACTTAAGGGAATCGGTTATACAAGAAGATTTGCAAATTGTTTTCAAATTGATAATAAAGGTGAATTTGGTGAAAGTGTACTAATTAATGAATATTTAGCTAATTTTATTAAGCCTGATTTAGAGAGTCAAATTGAAGTTAATGACAATGCCTTTTACAATTTAAAAGATTTTGCTAAAGCATTAGATTTTGCTCTAATAGGTGAAGGATTCTTAAATAATAGAATAATGCAAGATTCAGCAATAATTTTAAAGGTAAGATTAAATTCAATTATAAATAGTAAAAATGGTAAATATTTTGAATTTGATAAATATATATCACTAGAACAATATATTTCTAAGTTAATTGTTTTAAATTCAAGAAGAAGTCAAATTATTAATATTAATTTAGAAGATATAGATGATGTTCTTGCTAAAGTAATTGTTAAAATTATTTCTAAAATGATTTTTGATTTTGCTAAGAAGAGAAAAGTTAGAGCTTCTATACCATTTCATTTAATATTAGAAGAAGCACATAGATATGTTCAAAACGATAATGATAAGTTCTTATTAGGATATAATATATTTGAAAGAATTGCTAAAGAAGGACGTAAATATGGAGTTATTATTGATTTGATTAGTCAAAGACCTGTTGATATATCAGAAACAGTTGTTGCTCAAATGAGTAATTTCTTAGTTCTTAAGATGACACATCCTAAAGATTTAGAATATATTGAAAAGATGCTTCCTAATGTGTCTAGCGATATAATTGAAAAACTTAATTCTTTGCAAGCTGGTACTTTAGTATCATTTGGTAATGCATTTAAAATACCATTATTAATTAAAATGGATTTACCAGATCCACTTCCATATTCAGCTAACTGTGATGTTCTTGAAAGATGGAAAGCAAGTGGAAACTAATATATTGAGATAAATTGATTTATATCTTTTTTAGTACATTTATATCATTGTTTTTTAATCAATTTAAATATATAATATTTCTAATGAATGGATTGATAATATGATAGAAAAATCTAAAATTTGTACTTTAAGCATAGAAGAATTAGAAGATATGAAAAAAGCGGAAGTAGAAAATCAAATTGAATTGTACAATAAAGCGGAAGAAGAGATTATATTTCGATAAATTTTATATTAGGAGGATTGTTATGGTAGAAAAAATTGACGTTTTAAATGAATTAGGAGAATTTACGGGAGAAGTTGCTACTAGAGATGAATGTCATAAAAAAGGACTATGGCATAGAGCCGTATATGCTTTTATTATAGATGATAAAGGAAACATATTATTGCAAAAAAGGAGCAACAATAAAAAGTTATGGCCTAATATGTGGGATGTAACTGTTGGAGGACATGTTGATGCAGGAGAATTTGGAAGACAAGCGCTAATAAGAGAAGTAAAAGAAGAACTAGGGATTTCAATTAATGATGATGATATTAAATATCTAGTTGGTTCTACATCAATAAATGAACAAGGAAATATTATAAATAAACACTATAATGAATGTTATTTAATTACAAAAAATATTGATATTTCAGATATAAAGATACAAAAAGAAGAAGTATCAGAGGTAAGATATTTTTCAAAAGATGAATTATTAAAAAGGATTTCAAATAATTATGAAGATTTGGCAGAAAAAACAGGACCATGGAATTTTCTAAAGAAAATCTTAGAGAAATATGTGTAATTAGGTAGATTTATTGATTTTTAAATAAAAATATGATAAAAAATTAAAAGCTTATAAAGCAGATTAAGTAGCAAAGGTCAGGCTATTTAATAACTTAACTAAATAATTTTAGGAGGAATAACCTATGTTCATAAAGAATAAGTTGGAGAGTATGAAGAAAATAAGCGAACTTAGCCTAAACAAATTTCCAGAGCAATTATTCAAAGCAGGTGAACAAGAAAAAGTTAGAGAATTTTTAACGTGTTATCCTGCTCAATACTATGCAATTCGGGACAAATCAAAAGCATGTGGCATTTTTAAATTAAAAGTTGCCGCAAAAGATGTTTTGGCAGAGATAAATGATTACGATTTATTCACTATTAATGTGAGTTCAGCAAATTATATAGATAATCAATTGTTAGTGGGAGAAATACAAATCTTATCAAATGGAGAAGTTTATGCAACATTGTCTGTAGATCCAACTGCATCTGTAAGAGATGCTTTGAAAAATCCTACATTCAATTTGAAAACAGACATATTTGATAAAAAATTAAATAAAATCCCACACTTTGATTTAATTTATGAATACATCATAACTCATAATTTGCAAAATGTAATTGTTGAATTTGCTTTGTTTGACAAAAAAGTAGGCATAAGAAAAGAAAGAATTATAGTCTACGAATTAAGAACACATTATTAAATTCTGACCTAGGAGCATTTAGTTAAAAATGGATGCTTCTTTTTTATTTTTTAAAATTTTAAAATTATAAAACAAATAAAATAAATACACTCTTTTAGTATATTTTTCGCGATTTAGTGTAAATTGATTATAATCTAATTGTTAAATATAAAAACATTTGATATAATTAAGTTACCTAATAGATGTCGATTTACATAAAACCGACTATGTGTGATGTAAGGGAATCTAATTAAAGGATGGTGTTGAATGCTAGCTCAAAGAGTTAGAATCCTAAAGTTCTTTATGTGATGCCCACCTGCGAGAATGCGGGATTTTATCACAATTGATGTCTAGTTAGGTTTTTATTTTGGAGGGATAATATGTTTGATAGATTAATAGCGTTATTTGGTCAAGATCGTTTTACTAAGTTAGAAAAAGCAAGAGTGTTAGTTGTTGGGCTTGGTGGAGTAGGAGGATATGCGTTAGAGGCATTAGTTAGATCTGGTGTTAAAAACATAACTATTGTTGATGGGGATGTTGTTGAAGAATCTAATTTAAATAGACAAATTATTTCTAATAATAAAAATATTGGAATATCTAAATGTGAAGCTGCGGCGGAAAGAGCTTTGAGTATTAATAAAAACGCTAATATTTCAATAATATATAAGTTTATAACTGAGGATAATTTTGATGATTTATTAGTTAATAAATATGATTATGTTATTGATGCTTGCGATGATGTTAAAGTTAAGCTATTACTTATGAAACATGCTAATAAATATAAATTAGTTTCAAGTATGGGAACAGCAAATAAGACTGATCCATCTAAATTATCAATTACTACTCTTGATAAAACTAGTGGAGATCCTCTTGCTAAAATATTAAGAAAAAAAGTTAAAGAAAATCGTATTAGAACCAAATTTAAGGTTGTTTCTTCTACTGAAGTTCCAACTAAGAATAAAGATAAAGTGCTAGGCACAGTATGCTACATGCCGGGTGTTGCTGGATTATTATGTGCAAGTTATGTAATAAATGATATAACAAAATAATTATCTTCCTACTTTAATTAGTACTTAATTTTATTACAAAAAGTTGAAATAAATAAAATTGTTTTGTAAAATATAATCATTATATTGATGGAGAGGAAAATATTAAGTGGAAATATTACATAAAAATGAAATAAGAAAAGAGTTTTATAATTTAATAGAAAATCAAGGTTTTTCATTTGAAACAGCTATTAATAAATTACTACAAAAATTAAGCTCAGGTGACTATTTTTTGATTGATACTAATAAAATATATGTTTATATGGGAACGTATAAAACAGTTCATGAATGTCCTACTTCTTGGTATCCACTTCATAATGTTTTTGTATCAAAAGAAGATCCTACTGCTGAATATAAACTTTTTCGCGAATTAGATACTGGTTTTGAATCTGCAATTTCTATTAATGATAAATATGATGAATTAGACAGTTTTGAAAGAAATAATACAATTATTTATATACCAAATGCTAGACCTTATGAAGATAAGCACACTTTTGAACTCGATTTTTTAAAATTAAGAAAAATGTATTTAGAAGATTTATGTGCATACGGTGAAGAAATTGCTATTAAACATGTCACATCTAATGATTATTTAAATATTGTTTTTTCAGTAATTAGTTATATGAATGATAACAATATAGATCCCATTTGGTTTCAATTATTTAATAGAATAGCATTAAGTAATATAGAAAAAGATTCTTATGGTGTATTTGTTAAAAAACTTAAAAAATAAAATATTAGATTCATCGTCTAATATTTTATTATGGATTATTGTTTTTTCTTTTCGTTATCTATTTTATTAAGATTGTTTTCGTAAGCATTATTTTTAGGATAGTAAAATTTTTCGTTTTTGATATTATCGGGTAAGTATTGCTGTTTAACCCAACTATTTTTATAATTATGAGGATATAAATAATCCTTACTATTGGTATGAATATGTTTAGGAACATTTCCACAGTTTTTAGTTCTAATTGTAGTTAATGCTTTATCAATTGCTAGATAAGCACTATTACTTTTAGGAGATAAAGCCATTTCAATTACTATTTCTGATAATGGAATAATACATTCAGGAAAGCCAACTCGGGTTGCAGCATTAATAGCAGCATCTAATTTTGGGCCGATAGAGGGGTTAGCTAAACCGATATCTTCATAAGCAATTACTGATAATCTTCGAAAAATTATATCTAAATCTTGGGCTTCCAATAGTACACCTAAATAATAAACTGCTGCATCTACATCACTACCTCTAATTGATTTTTGTAAGGCACTTATTGAGTTATAATAATTATCATCATTTTTATCAATATATATTATTGGTTTAGCATTAATACTTTTTAAAACATCTTCAGTTATGATATGATCTGTTGAACTATAATAAGCCATTTCTAGTAAATTTAAAGCGCTTCTGACGTCTCCATTTGAAGAAGATGAAATAATATTTAGACAATTATCATCGATTTGAATACCTTCTAAATTGTCTTTAGCTTTGATAAGAATTTTAACAATGTCTTCAGGTTTAAGAGATTTTACCTCAAAGATTTGACATCTTGATCTTATAGCTGGATTAATACTATGATAAGGATTTGATGTTGTTAAACCTATCATAATAATTTTACCATTTTCTAAGTAGGGAAGAAGAATATCTTGTTTATCTTTGTTCATTCTATGAATTTCATCTATTATAAGAATCATTTGACCATTCATTTTAGCTTCTTCGATTACGATATCAAAGTCTGTTTTTTTATTCATTACAGCGTTTAACATACGATATGGCATATTTAATTCATTAACTAAGGCATTTGCAATACTTGTTTTACCACAACCGGGATTACCATAAAATATCATAGAAAATAATTTTTTATTTTTTACTAAATTAGTTAGGATTTTGTCTTCACCTATAAGATGATTTTGTCCATATATATCATTTAATTTAATTGGTCTAATATTATTTGCTAATAATTCCATAACAGTCATTCCTTTGCCTTTATATTATATATTAAATTTGATTAATTTTAAAGATGTATGTATAATTTATGGTAGAGGTTATTGTATGAACGATGATTATATTAAAGAATATGAAAACTATTTAAGATATGAAAAAAATTATAGTGTTAATACGGTTAATTCTTATATTTTAGAGTTATCTATGTTTAATCAATATGTTAATAAGGATTTACTTAAAATTAATGATGATGATGTAAAAAAATACTTAAAAGCAATTAGTAGTAAATCTCCTAAAAGTATTTCTCATAGTTTAAGTGCTTTGAAATCTTTTTATAATTATGAAGAAAGATTAGAAAAGATAAAAGATAATCCTTTAACTAAGTTTAAGTCTCCAAAATTAGATAAAAGCCTGCCTACAGTGCTTTCTTTAGAAGAGGTAACATCTTTATTAGATATTGAAATAAACTCGCCATATGATGCTCGAAACAAGGCAATTTTAGAACTTTTTTATTCTTCAGGACTTAGAATTAGTGAACTTATTAATTTAGAAATGGCTAATGTTGATATGGATGAAAATTTAATTAGAGTAATGGGGAAGGGCAAAAAGGAGAGAATTGTTCCTTTTGGAGATATTGCTAAAAATGTATTAAATGATTATATAAATAATTATAGGACTTCTATTAATAAGAAGAATAGTACTTATATATTTTTAAATAATTTGGGAAATAAGTTATCTAGGCAATATATCTTTAGAATTATTAAACAAGAATGCATAAAAAAAGGTATAAAGAAAAATGTTTCTCCTCATACCTTAAGACATACTTATGCTACTCATTTACTTAAAAATGGAGCTGATTTGCGAATAATTCAAGAACTTCTAGGTCATGAAAATCTAGCCACAACTCAAATTTATACTCATTTAGATAATGAAACTCTTAAGAATGACTATGATGAATACTTTCCTAGATAGTTTAATTCATTATTTAGATCTAGCGTTATTTTCATTTGCTTTAGCATTTTCATTAGCTCTTGAATGACATTTGCTGTTGTTTGCATTAGATCTTGCTTTTGCATTATATCTACTCATAATTACCTCCTAATAATAGTATGGTAATTTTTCTTTTGATTATTATGGTAATTAATGGTTATTTTTTAATTTTATTTCATATATTTTAATATGAATAATTTTTATATACCATTTTTAATTACTTTTTTAGCAGGAATATCTACAACGATTGGATATTTCTTTATATATTTAAAACCAAAGAATGTTAACGGGTTTATTGGCTTTTCTTTAGCGTTTTCTGGCTCTATTATGTTCTTTATTTCTTTATTTGAATTAATACCTGATGGATTCTTTTATTTGTTAAAAGAATATAATTTACTTATTGCTACTATTGTTTTACTAGGAATGCTGGTTATAGGAAATTTAATTATTAAGATTATTGATAGGTTTACTAGTAAAAATAATTCAAATAGTTTGGAAAAAATAGGAATTCTTTCAATGATAGGATTGATGATTCATAATATGCCGGAAGGGATTCTTACTTTTTTATCATCTACTATAAATATCAATTTAGGAATCAAGCTTAGTGTTGCAATAATGCTTCATAATATACCAGAAGGTATTGCGATTGCTATTCCGACGTATTATGGAACAAATAAAAAAAGTAGGGCATTTATTTATACTTTAATAAGCGGTTTTGCTGAAACAATAGGAGCCGTTGTTGCGTATTTGTTTTTATATAGATTTTTATCTAATTTACTTATTAGCTTAATACTTTTATTTGTATCTGGTATTATGGTCTCTATTAGTTTTAATGAAATATTTAAAGAAGTAGAGAAGTATAGTAAAAAGAATATTGTTTTAGGTACTCTACTCGGCTTAATTGTAGTTATTTTAACTGAATTTGTGTTGTAGTTTATTATGTAAATTAAATGTAAAGTAGAAATAGTAGGAGATAGTGGAGTACAAAATAGAGAATTTGTATTATTGAATGATAGTTATATATAAGTTAGTAAAAATATAAATTTAATTTATATTAATAAAATAATTAGATGATAAGAATAATAATATTAAATTAACATATAAGATGTAAGTTAAATAGAAAAAATAGAATTATAAGTATAAATAAAATATATTCAAATAATAAAAAATATATAATATAAGAAAGATTGTTAATTATTAGAAAGCAGTCTTTAACAAATAAAAAATTAGTTTATTGATAACTAACTTATTAAGATTTAAAAAATAGTGATAGCAGTGTATATTTATATAATGATTGGTAATAAATAGTTCTTTTCATTTTAAATATGTATCGGTTAACATAATATATATTATAGGAAGTTGCATTTAATGATAAAAAGATGATAAATTATCCATCTAAACTTATTTACTTTATTTATCTAATTAATAATATTATTAAATTATTTGATTAATTAAGTTTAATAACTTATAAATATATTTATTTAGCATAATAATGAATTTAATTAAATATTTATAAACTTATATGTTTATACAAATAAATAGGAAAATAATGACATATTTAAAATAAAACTCCCTTCTCCACTTTAGTTAGTAATAATAGAGAAGGGGTAATTTTTAATTATTTATATCATTAACATTTTCTTTTATTCTATTAATTATATATTCTTCTTTATTTTCGTATTTTGTATAAAATGTAATCAATTTAATATTGGCATTACTACAAATATTTTTAACTTTATTGTCTCTAATTTTTCTGGATTGGTCATTATGAGTATTGTCATTAAGCTCAATTAATAGAAATAATTTTGAAAGGTCTTTAGAAAATACTCCGAAATCTATATTTCTATATAATTCACTTTGGTATCTATTACTTGATACTTTTTCTATTATTGAAGCTAAATTTACTTGTGGTATAACTTTATAATTACCACAATCTTCAATTTTTACTAATTTATTATAAAATTCTATTTCACACTTTGTTAATAATGGTTTTGATTTATAAATAATTTCTTGATTATTATTATTTATATTTTCTTCAAAAAGTCCAGGAAAAATAAATTTTAAAATTTTTAAAAGAAATTCTTTTATTTTCTCTAACATGATAAAGCTATACCTACTTACTTGATCTTGCTTCAATTTCAGCAATTTTTTCAAAGACCTCAGCTGCGTTATCATTATTAATAGTAGAGTAACCTAACTCTCTTAAGGCTTGAATACGAATAGTTTGTAGTTGCTGAGTACGTGATAATTTTTCTTCATTTCTTGTTTCAATTTCTTCAACAAAACGTTTCCTTGATTCAATCACTTTACTTTTAGATGGATTACCATTTAAGTATAAATTAAAGGCAGAATGAATAATACCTTCAAACATAAATTGTTTATTTTCATTAAATTTAAATTCATTTGGATTTGTAAATCCTGCGTATTTAGACATATATGCTAATAAATACTTAATTTCTTCAATATTATCAACACATTGTAATAAGTGAAAAGTGTATAGTAGAGTGTAATACCTCTCTTCTCTATCGTTTCCTTCTAAAAGTTTATCTTTAATAAGGAATGTTATATCACTAACTAATTGTTGTTCTTCTTTTTTTAATCCTTTTAAGTCTAATAATTCGTTTGATGTATTTGATTTTAATACTTTATTTAATCTTTCTTCAACTTCTAAAAGATAGTCTGTATTTACTTTAATTTCATTTAAAGTATCCTCTTCTCCATCTTCTATATCTAATAATTTTAAAAGGGCAATTTTCTTTTCTCTAGGCCATTCATTAAGTGAATTTAATTCAAGATAATTATAAACCATTTGTCTAGAAACGCCTAAATATTTAGCTAATCTTACTTTAGAAATACCTAATTCTTGTAATATTTCATTTAGTCTTTTCATTATGTTTACCTACTTTCTTTACAATTACATTGTATCTTGTTTACATTTTGTTGTCAAGGATATTTAATAAAAAAAGACTATCTATTTTGATAGTCTAATCTATTACATTTTTTTGAATTTATTTCATTTCTCTTCTCTACATAATAATCATAGTTACCATTATATATTGTAATTCCATAATTATTTACTTCAAATATTTTTTCTGCAAATTTATTAATAAAATATCTGTCATGGCTTACGAATATCATTGTTCCATCAAAATTATCTAAAGCTTCTTCAAAAACTTCTTTTGTGTCTATATCTATGTGGTTTGTTGGTTCATCTAATATTAATGTATTAACTTGTTTTTGAAGTAATTCTGCTAATTTTAATTTAATTTTTTCTCCATTTGATTTTGTCAATTAATTATTGGTCTGCATTACTTTTTATAAGAATAATTCTGTTAGTAGAATATAATATTCAATTTTTTTATAATCTGGTTTTAGATTTAAACATTTAAATAAATACTCTTCTGCATCTTTTGTTTCATAATTTCTTCTTAAGGATTTTACTAATATAGCAATGTCATACCATTTGTCTGCTACACCTGCATCTCCCATGTCTAAAAAACCACTAATATTATCATTTTTAAAGAAGATATTTGGTATACTTAAATCGCCATGAGAAAAACATAATTCTTCTTCTATTTTATTTTCTTCTAAATATTTATATGCATTTTCGATTATTTTAAATCTTTTTTGGTTGTTGTCATTCATATCTGAAGTTAATACTAACTTTTTTTCGATGTTACTTTTTGCAAGGGCTAATTTTTGACTTAAACTATTATATATTGGGAATCCTGTAATATCAACTGATTGCAGAATTTTTAATGATTTTGCTGCCAATTCTATAACATGATGCATGTCATCAAAAATTTCGTCACAACAAATCATTTCTCCCTCTAATTTTTTTGTTATTAAGACACTTTTTGTTTCATCTGTTAAGAAGAACAATACTTTTGGAACTGGTAAAGTATCCTTTAAATAATTATAAATAAAATATTCTTTGTCTAACTTTCCTCTTGCAGATTCTTTTATATAATATATCCCATCTTCTTTAATTACTTCAGTTACTTTATCTCCTGAACAACCAATATCAATAATGTTGGTTTTAGAATTTATGCAAAAATTCTTTAAAAATTGTTCTATCATTGTCTTCTCCTTTGCAATAATAATTTTTTTATTGAGCAATCGCTTTGACACAAATTATTATTTATTCCTTTTCCAAGTATTATTTTATCATTAATTGTGTCAAAATGATAGTCCGAACCTACTGATTCTAATAGCTGATTTTTGGCAGCTAAATATTTAAAATATCCAAAATCAGCTGAAGAAAACGATGAATGATATGTTTCAATACCTGTAAGTCCTGTTTTTGCTAAGATATTAATTAAATCTTCTTTAGCAGTATTAGATATTTTAATTTTATTAGGATGAGCAAGTACTGAAATTCCTCCAGATTTTCGTAATATTTCAATTGCAACTTTTGCATCTAATTCATATCCTTGATATTCTGGCATGAATTTTTTTGCCTTATTTACGAAGCTATCTATAAAATTTTTATCAAATTTGTTTTTTACTAATATCTCACGAATCTGTGTATCTCCTAATTTATAACTATAAAGATCAAATTCTTCAAAAATACAGCTTGGAATCAAAGAAATATTCTTTCGTAGTCTTCTTAAAAATATAGTATTATTTTCAAACAAAATGCATCTATATCTTTCCATTTCAGATAATAGTTGAGTGTCTGTTGGGTTATAATCATATCCTAATAAATGCATGTATATTTCTTCTCCTTCCATGACAAATACCGTGGATAACTCTATACCATTTATTAGTTGAATTTGACCATCATTTCTGTATTTTATTATATCTTTTGCTGAATCAATATTATCATGATCCATTATGCTTAAAAAATCAACATCATTTAATTTTGCTAGTTCTATTAATTTTTCTACACTATACTTTCCATCACTATACTTACTGTGACAGTGTAAATCAACGTATTTTTCCATCTATAATCCTCCTAAGTAGTTAAAGTTAATGAGCATCGTTTATTATTTTTGATAGCAAGCACATGTCTTTTACTAATAATTTGCTTTCTTTGGAAAATGTTATTCTTCCTATTATATCGTTTTTATTTTGCCAACCAAATGACGTTCCGGGCAGAAACTTTACTTTCGATTTTTTATATAATTCTATGATTAAATCTTTATCATTTTTTATTATTTTATTATTTATTCTTAATCCTTTAATTTTAGTAAAATCAATTAGAGCGAAGAAAACTGAGACTGGTAATATATCATGATATAAGCTAACATTTTTCATACCCTGTTTAACAATCATGTAGTCTGTAATATTTGTTTGTTTTTTTATAAATTTTTTTACTTTATATATGTTTTTATATATGTTTTTTTGCTTTTTTTAAAAATAAAAAAGATATAATTTCTTATATCTTGTTATAAATACCAAAGTTTTTCACCATTTTTCATGACTGTTTTAATGATTCCTGAACCTAAGCATTGTTCACCTAAATAGAAGACACATGCTTGTCCTGGAGTAACTGCTTTAACTTTTTCGGGATATCTTACTAATATTTCATTGTTTTCTAAGTATTCAAGCATTACTTCATAATCTGGTCCTCTATATCTAAATTTTGCGGTACAGAATGTATGTCTTGTTTGACATAAGAAATTAACATTTTCAATTATACATGAATCAGAATATAAATACTCACTATCTTCTCCAAATGCAACATAAAGTTTGTTTTCTGCAACGTTTTTACCAACTACAAAGTGCTTTTCTAAATTACCGGAAATTCCTACATTACGTCTTTGACCAATTGTATAATTCATTAAACCAGTATGTGTACCAATTACTTTATTTGTTTCAATATCAATTATATCTCCAGGATTTGGTTTTAAATAATTTGATACAAATTTTTGATAATTTCTTTCACCAATAAAACATATTCCAGTTGAATCTTTTTTAGTAGCTGTTGGTATGTTTTGTATTTTAGCTATTTCACGTACTTCTGGTTTTGTTAGATCACCAATAGGAAATAACACGTCTTTTAAAGCATCTTCACTTACTTGAGCTAAAAAATAGGTTTGATCTTTATTTAAATCAACTGCTCTTAATAGTCTATTTCCTACAATTCTGGCATAATGACCGGTTGCAATATAATTGGCTCCTAATCTTTTAGCTTCTTTTTTAAATAAATCGAATTTTATATATTTGTTACACATTAAATCAGGATTAGGGGTTCTTCCTTTTTTTAATTCATCTAAGAAATAAGTAAAGACATTATCCCAATATTCTTTAACAAAATCAATTCTATGAAGTGGTATACCTAAATGATTACATACTGCTAAGGCATCATTATAATCTTGCTCCTGAGGACAAATATTATTATTTAGATTAGGATTTCCTTTTATATCATCATTTACTAGAGAATCCCAATTGCGCATAAATAAACCAATTACTTCATATCCTTGTTCTTTTAATAAATAAGCGGCAACAGATGAATCTACTCCACCACTCATTCCAATTACAACTTTTTCCATAAACATCACGTAATTATTGTAGCAAAAAATTGCAATTATTAATAGGCTAATATTATATAAATATGGCAATTATTTTATTACCATAGTAATATAAAAAGATATCATTTAACAAAATAATTAATAATGTAATTAATGTTCTTAACATATAACCATTTAAATTAACTATCTTATAATGATTATTTATAAAAATTTTAATATATTTATATGTTAAATAAAAGATATATGATAAAAGAATTAAATATATTAATTTATTGGTAATTGTAAATACGAGAAAATAGTAAATTCCTTTAATATTTTTATAATGTAATAATGCTGAAAATAAAAAACCAATAGATGCTCCTTCATATATATAATATATTGTTAATGGGACAAATCCTACAATAAAGCTTGATAGTATAATTATGAGGCTTATTATTAATAAATGGATTAGAATGTGATTTTGTTTTACATCGCCAATATTGTTAATCATTGTTGCAAGAGTTAAATCAATGTTACTTTTGATGTCTTGGGAGCATTTAAGATATACAACTATACCAATAATTATTCCTAAAAATAAAAAAGTAAGGAGAAACTTAAAACGGCTACGTATAATCTTCATATAATTAAATTTCATTCTTTTCACCTATTTAATCATATTATTTTCTTTTAATTTTATGATATTTTTTGTATAATTATTTTGAGGTGAATAAGTATTATGGCATATAGGGCAAAAAAGAAAAGTATTGGTTCTAAAATTCTAGTGTGGTTATGTTTATTTGCAATTATTGCAAGTACTATCAGTGCACTAATTTATTATATTTTCAGTATATTAAAAACTTAATAGAATCTATCTACTAAGTTTTTTATTTGAATTGTTTACAATATAATTTTCTATATTTAATCCATTATCAATTGCTTTATTTATTATTTCATCATCTGATAGATTATCAATGTCAAATGATTGCATTAAGGCTGCTCCATATCCTAATGTAAAATATGCCGATTCATAATAATCTTTTAAATCCTGTTTTAATTTATTAATGTCTATTTCTATCATCATGTTATCCTTGATTATTTATCAGTCTTTAAGATTGATAGAAATGCTTCTGGTGGAACTTCAACAGAACCAACCATCTTCATTCTTTTTTTACCTTCTTTTTGCTTCTCTAATAGCTTTCTTTTACGAGATATATCGCCACCATAACATTTAGCAAGTACATTTTTTCTCATTTGAGCAATGTTTTCTCTAGCAATTACTTTTGAGCCAATTGATGCTTGAATAGGTACTTCAAATAGTTGCCTTGGAATTAGTTCTTTTAAAGCTTTTGTAATTGCTAAACCACGATGATATGCAGCATCTTTATGTACAATAACCGATAAAGCATCAACTATTTCACCATTAATTAAGATGTCCATTTTTACTAAATCACTTACCTTGTAATCAGATAATTCATAATCAAATGAAGCATATCCTTTAGTATAACTTTTTAATTTATCAAAGAAGTCATAGACAATTTCGGCAAGTGGTAATTCATATATTATATTAACTCTTTTCTCATCAATATATTCTGTTGTTTTATATATGCCTCTTTTTTCTTGACAAAGTTCCATTATAGCACCAATGTATTCACTTGGAACAAATATACTTGCTTTAACAAAAGGCTCACTAATTGAACTAATATTGACCTTATTTGGCATTTTTGATGGATTATCTACTTCAATTACATTTCCATTAGTTAATTCTACTTTATAGATAACAGATGGCGATGTAGCAATTATATCAATACCAAATTCTCTTTTAATTCTTTCTTCAATTATTTCCATATGAAGTAGTCCTAAAAATCCACATCTAAAGCCAAAACCTAGGGCTTCTGATGTTTCTACTTCAAAGGTAAGAGAAGCATCATTTAATTTTAATTTTTCTAGTGCTTCTTTTAAATGATTATATTTATTTGGCTCAATTGGATATATTCCACTATAAACCATTGATTTAACTTTTTTATATCCTTCTAGAGGTGTTATAGCTCTATCACGTTTAGTTGTAATTGTATCGCCAACACGTACTGATTCAACACTTTTAATAGCGCCAGCAACCCATCCTACATCTCCGGCTTTTAATTCAGGTAATAATTTTTCATTTGGAGTATTTACTCCTACTTCAGTTACTACGTATTCTTCGTTGTTGTTCATCATAATAATTGTATCACCAATTTTTATAGAACCGGATTTAACACATATTGATGCAACTACTCCTTTATATTGATCAAAATAAGAATCAAAAATTAGAGCTTTAGTTCCTTCTTTTAAATCTTGAGGTGGCTGTATTCTTTCAATTATAGCGTCAAGTAATAAATTAACATTTTCACCAGTTTTACCACTTACAGGTATAATTTCATCTTCCTTAAAGCCAAGAACTTTTACTAATTCAGCAGTTACTTTGGGAACATCAGCATTTGGTAAATCAATTTTATTAATTACTGGGATAATTGTTAAATTATGATTTAAGGCTAGATATAAATTAGCAAGCGTTTGAGCTTCGATTCCTTGAGTTGCATCTACAACTAGAATTGCTCCATCACAAGCTGCTAAACTTCTTGAAACTTCATAGGAAAAATCGACATGTCCTGGGGTATCTATTAAATTAAATTCATATCCTTTATAATTTAAATTTACAGTATTTAGCTTAATTGTGATGCCTCTTTCTCTTTCAATATCCATTGAATCAAGCATTTGCTCTTTTAGTTCTCTTTTTGATACTGCTCCAGTAAGCTCTAAAATTCGATCGGCTAATGTACTTTTACCGTGATCAATATGAGCAATTATACAAAAGTTACGGATGTTTTGCATTTTTTATCACATTCCTTTATATTCTATCTTTTAACATATTTTCATGCTGATAGATTTTATATTCTTCATCATTCATGCTATTTAAAATATCAGCAATTTCTTTATTAATTAAAGACTGTTCTTTATATTTTTTAGCATAAAGCAATTTACAATTTGGACTAATCTTATCATTATTATAAATATCAATAATATTGTCTATTTCATTATTCACACCATTATAATCATTAACTATGATTAATTTAACAGTTTTTTTATTTGTATATTTTAGATACTTCATTAATAATAAATCAGTTTTTAATAAATTATCATTTTCTTTGAAGTTGAAATCAATAAATAATAATTTTGTTTCTGATTCTAAAATTACATAACTTCTAACGTTGTTTAAATTATCATTAACAAAGGGTAAAAGTATATAATCTTCATTATCATTAATTATTTCGTTTGCTAAAGCACAAATAAATTTTTTACCTGTTTCATTTTTCCATAAATAATGGAATGAATAAGGATTTAGCAAGTTTATATTTTTCATAATTTCTTTACCTCCTATATATACTTATTACCCATCTTGTATCATTTTACTTTTTAATTTTTGAAACTT
Source organism: uncultured Bacilli bacterium (assembly GCA_934090795.1). Taxonomy (GTDB): domain Bacteria; phylum Bacillota_I; class Bacilli_A; order RF39; family UBA660; genus CAG-533. The sequence continues at coordinate 15,976 of CAKOJQ010000005.1, read as the reverse complement.
TACACTAATTTTACGCTTTTATTCAATTACTGCTTTAATACGTCTTACTCCAGCAGAGGATGCTTCTTCTTTTACTATTTTAAATTTGCCAATTTCATTTGTATGTTCAACATGTGGTCCCATACAAATTTCTTTAGATATGACTTCTCCAGTTGTTTTATCACTTATTGTATAAACTGTAACAATATCAGGATATCTTTCAATAAACATTGCTTCAGCACCGCTATTAACTGCATCTATTTTGTTTTCTTCAGTGATTGTTACAATTAAATCTCTTTGAATCCATTCATTTACTAGATTTTGGGTTTGCTCTAATTCTTCTTTAGTTAGCTTACGGTCAAATGAGAAATCAAAACGCATTCTTTCATTTGTAATGTTTGAACCTTTTTGATGAACGTTTTCATTTAACACTTTTTTAAGGGCTGCATTTAACAAATGTGTGGCAGTATGGTATCTTGTTTCTATTTTAGAATCTCCTGCTAAGCCTCCTTTAAACATACCTTTAGAAGCAGTTCTTGATAATTCTTGATGAGCTTTAAATTTTTCTTTAAATCCTTCTATATCTACTTCTAAATTCTTTTCTTTTGCTAGTTCTTCTGTTAGTTCTATAGGAAAACCAAATGTATCATATAATTTGAACGCTAAATCTTTATCAATTGTTTTAATATTTTGAGTTTCTTTTTCAAATACTCTTAAGCCTTTTTCTAATGTTTTACTAAACTTAGACTTTTCTTTTGCTAGTTCAGCAATTATAAATTCTTTATTATTAGATAATTCATCATAATATTTAGCATATTTTTGAATAATCAAATTAGCAATTTGTTCTTCCCAGTTAGTGTTGTTATCAATGCCTAGATTTCTAGCGCATCTTATGGCACGTCTAATTAATCTTCTTAATATATAGCCTCTATCAGTATTTGAAGGAACTATTTTAGCGTTATCTCCTAATATAAAGGTTGCTGTTCTAATATGATCGGCTATAATTCTAATATCTTTTTTATTTTCTTCATATTTTTTATTAGAAATTTGTTCAATTAATTTAATAACATCTATCCAAACTGATGATAAGTAATTGTCATTTACACCTTCTAGTATAGCTGCTACTCTTTCAACTCCCATACCTGTATCAACATTCTTTTTAGGAAGTTCAGTAACATTTCCGTTTTCATCTTTAAAATATTGCATAAATACGTTGTTCCAAATTTCAACCCATCTATTATCATTTGGGTCAAAAAAATCAGGGATCTCATCGTTTGATCTAAAATAGAATATTTCAGTATCTGAACCACATGGTCCACTTTCTCCGGCAATCCAGAAATTATCTTCCTCACCTAAGTAAGCAATCTTTTTAGGATTAATACCTAACTCAATCCATTTATTTGCGGATATAGTATCTTTAGGAATTTTATCATCCCCAGCAAATACGGTTACAGCTAATCTTTCGATATCAATATTTAATACTTTAGTTAAAAATTCAAAACTGTATTCAATTGATTCATTTTTAAAATAATCTCCTAATGACCAATTTCCTAACATTTCAAAGAATGTGTGATGTGTTTCATCTCCAACTGAATCTAAATCATTAGTTCTAACACATTTTTGATAATCAGTTAATCTTTTACCATAAGGATGCTCTTTTCCCATTAAATAGGGAATTAATGGTTGCATTCCAGCTGTATTAAATAAAACACTTGCATCATTTTCTGGTACTACTGGCGCTGATGGTATTTGTTTATGTCCTTTGCTTACAAAATAATTAATATATAGATCTTTTAAATTCATATTTTATGCACTCCTCTTAACTATGTTTATATTATCATATTTTCATCTTTTATAAAAGAAAATAAATTAATTAATGAACAAATATTTAGTAATTTTTCCTAACTAATTATAATATTTCTATTTTATAGCCCATGTTTATTATTATATTTCGTAAGGTTATATTAGTCAATAAAAACCGTACATTTGTTAAATGCTTAGAACAAAAAAATAAATATTTATTTTATCTAAATATTTATTTATATTCTTTAAGGATTTCCTCTATTTCATCTTTTGTTTTATATCCAACAAAATGTGAAACCATCTTTTTATTCTTATATATTTCAACTGTAGGAATGCTCATCACACCGTGACTTTGTGCAAGTTCTCCATGAGTATCAACATCAACTTTAATTATTTTGTTTGGCAACTCTTCTAATTCCATACCAATCATTTTACAAGGTGAACACCAATTGGCAAAAAAGTCTACTATGGTTAATTCATCTGTTAAAACGTCTTCTAATTTTTGATTACTTAAATATTCTATCATTTTTATTCCTCCTTCTCATTATTATTATCTTTATTTTGATTATTATTTATAACATCTTTTATATTTTTAATTTCTAATTTTCCATTATTACTTAATTTTTCAGCTGATTCTTTAGAAATTATTTCGTATTTTAGTAGTACTTCTAAACATTTTCTATTAGCTTCTTCTTTATCACTGCTATTTTGATATTCTAGAGTTATATCATAAACATTTTTAATAGATAAATATGTTTTCTCTACTACATCAGATAAAAAAGGCGTTTTAGAAACTATTTGATTGCCATATTTTGATTCTTGATATATTTTGGCTGTGTTTGCAAAAGTACTAAATAAGAAACAAATGAAGAATGCGATTAGAAATCCCTGAAATAAACCAAATATTAAGCCTAATATCCTGCCTACTAAACCTTCAGAAAATATTCCAAGTGTTAATTTACCAACTAATCCAGTTATTTTAGAAATAATTTTAAAGATAAAGCTTAATATTGATAATGTGATAAGAAAACTGATACCTTCATAAATTAAAATATTATAAACACTTATACCACTATAAAAACCACTTATTTTAAAAAATGGAAAATGTTCATATAAGAATACTGATATTGGATTTTTTAAATAAAACGCTAGGATAATTACTACTATTGTTCCAATAAAATTAATTAATGAACCAATAAAGCCTCTTTTATATCCATATAGGGCACCTAAAATAATAATTATTAATATTAAATAGTCTAATATATTCATTTTTTTACACTCCTAGTTTAATTATATTATAATTACTTAAAAAAATAAAGAAATAATTAAAAAGTTATGGTATTATGAAGTTGGTGATGTTTATGACAATTGTATTTACAGTAAGTGATAATGTAAAAAATAGAATGATTAGTTTTTATGCGGATAAAAGAAGACAAAAAACTCCTCCTTATGCTATATTTCAAGCAGATGATGCGGATACAAATATAACTCTTTATAATTCGGGAAAAGTTGTTTTTCAAGGCAATAGTGCTGATATCGAGGCTCAAATTTGGAAAGATTTAGAGATGAGTTTAAATAAGCGTAATATTGATAGTGAACTTAAAAAGAATGAAGATAAGAAGAAAGATAAAGTTAAAGAAGAGACGGATTTAAGATTTAAGGATGTTGCTACTATTGGTTCAGATGAGGTTGGAACTGGTGATTATTTTGGACCAATTGTTGTTACAGCCTCATATGTAAGTAAAGAAAACATTAAGGAAGTTATGAATTTGGGAGTAAAAGATAGTAAGAAAATAACGGATGATATTATTCTTAAAATTGGACCTAAATTAATTAAAACTATTCCCCACTCTACTTATATTTTAGATAATCAAACTTATAATAAGTATCCTACTAATATGAATAAAATTAAAGCAATATTACATAATAAGGTTCTTGTTAATATGGTTAGGAATAATTATAATGATGTTAAATATGTAGTTGTTGATCAATTTTGTTTTCCTAAAAATTATTTTGAGTATATTAAGGATGCTAAGGAAGTTTATAAAAACATTACTTTTACTACTAAAGCGGAAGATAAATGCTATGCAGTTGCTGTTTCTTCAATAATTTGTAGATATATATTTTTAATGGAAATGAAAAAGATTGAAGAAAAATATCAAATATTTATAAAAAAAGGTGCTGGACCAGAAGTTGATAAACAGGCTGCTATGATTGCAAAAAAATATGGAGTGGATGAACTTAGCAAGATTGCTAAATTAAATTTCAAAAATACAGAAAAAGTGAAAAATATATTAGAAAATGAATAAAAAGTTATTGCTTTCTTTACAATAACTTTTTTAAATGTGTTTATTAGAAATTTTTGGTTCTAGATTTAGTGAACATATATAGTTTATTAGACTTTGATTTGAGTCATAATTATATCCTTTTGTTAAGGTGTACATGGCGTTTTGAATTTCCACTTTTGAATAATCTTTTAGTATATCAAAATCTTCATCATGAAAATTTGCTAGACTGCTTATATTGCCTTGAAGTAATTCTTGTACTAGTTTATTTGTTAAATTAATATCACTATTTTGAGCAATTATTTTTATTACTTTTTGTAAATAATATGGAAGTTTTTCTATGGATGAATTATTAGATGGAGCATTTGAAATATTTTCTTTGTTACTTACATTATTATATTTTTTTCTTAAAATAGTAAGTAATGCATAACTATAAATATCTTGATTATTATTTGGAACGTAATCTTTAGTTAGATCTTTAAATTCTTTTAATATTTCTTCATGACTATATTTTAATAATCTATTACGATAGTTTTGATTACCATTGGTAATATAACATGCATCATTTTTAGTAATTAAAGCTTTTAATGCAACTATAGCATGATTAAAACCATATTTATTATATGTGGCAGTAATTGATGCCATAAATAATTCATGAAGATTATCATTTTTAATTATCATACTTGGCATAAAACTACGAACATAATTTTCAATATTTCCATTTGCTATATTTATAACTTCTTTTGGTGATAGATATTTGGCAAAATTAAATCTAAAACTATTATCTCTTGTAATAGCGTTTGGGTTACCATTTACATATGTTTTTAAATAATTTAGAGTATTATCAACACCATTGTATTTTTTTATAGCATATCTAATATACTGATCTAATAATTCTTTTTTATTTTTATTATTTGGCACTAATTCATTTTCAAAGTTTCGAATTATAGTATCATAATATTTTGATAATCTTTGAAATGATTCTTTATTTTGACAAATAAGTATATGATTATAAAAATCTTTCATATTTGTGTATTCATTTAAGGATATATTTATTAATCTAAATACTTCATAAAAATTTGCTAGAGCTTCTCCATCATAATTAAAACGTTTTTTGTTTATAAGAAATTCTTCATCATAAATAAAATCTTCTAATTTAGTTTGATTTATAAAGACATCATTAAAAAACTTTTGAGAAAATCTTTTAAAATCATTATAACTTACATTATCGTAATTGGTTGTTTCCTTAAAATATTTAGTTATAAGATAAGCGAGTGTGGAGTTATAACTTAATTTTTTATCACTTGCAATTCCAACTACTCCTGATTTCATCAAAAATGGATTTGTTTTACGTGCTTTACTAGATAGATATGGATCATTATTGATAAAATTAATAACTTTATTTGCTTCATCTGGATTAACCATTCTTAAAACTACCGAATCTGATCTAACGACATCTGATACTTTCGAATATGTTGCAAAATTATTTTGATTAATATAATCAAATATACAAATTACACAAGATTCCATATCTTCCTTAGAAAATGTTACATATATTTTTATATGATCTTCAGCATTTCTTCCGCTTGATGTATGAAATTGAAGGAAGCCTTTTTGCATATCACTTTCAAAAACATCTAAGTTAGTATTTCTAAAATGATTTATCCAATTAGGAAACATATATTTAATACTTTTATTTTGCTTTTCTTCCTCACTTATTCCATAAGTTGCTAAACCGTAATAAATGGTATCTCTTACAATTGGTAAATTCGGATTTTGTTTATATATTCTTGCATAATATTTTAAAAATTCTTCAATTTCTACTGGATTATTCATGAGATTCACCATTATTTATATTATTATTTTGATTGTTATCGTCATCGATATCAATATCTGCAGGATATTCTCCATTTAATTTAATTACGATATTAATTTTTTTGTCATCTAATTTAATTTCTTGTGTTTCCATTTTTACCATCCTTTTTATACTATAACACTGCTTATGAATGTTTTTAAAATATTATATTTATCTTTATCGGTAGATTTTAAATCTAAATCTGCTTTTGCTAAATTTATAAGTATTTCTTTTAGTTCTTGATTACTATATTTACTTGTACGTCCTTTTGCTTTAATAAAAGGATAATCACTATTTACGTTAAATAATTTCATTAAATAATCTGGCGATTTATTTGTTATCTTACAGGCATAAATATACCTATATTGCATTGCAAGTAAGGCAATAAATGGAATTACTTCTTTTCTAGCTTCAATAAATTCATTAAGTAATGGAGAAATCTCTTTTGTTTTCTTTTCAACTATAGCATCACATAATTCGAAACTATCATCATTTGGAATAAATGAACCATAAGTGTTAATTGTATCTATTGTAATATTATTTGAAATTATACTTAATTTGTTTATTTCACTTATAACTAAATCTAAATCATTTTGATTTTTATCTAATAAATAATTTATATCATTATAACCTATTTTAATTTTCTTTTCTTTGCAGTAATTATTTATTTTATTTATTATTTCATTTGGCTTTAGTCCTTTTATTTCAACAATATTGATTTTATCTTTTATATCTTTATATATTTTATTTCGTTTATCATAATTATTGCATATCAATACTAGTTTGACATCTTTATTGGGATTTTCTAAATAATTTATTAATTTGCGGGCTTCTTCATTTAGTTTAAAATTCTTAACAATTACACATTTTGAAGTATCAATTAAAGAATAATACGAACATTCTAGGATAACATCATCTATCTTCAAATCATCGTAATTTAAATTAATAATATTATCTTCTTTGGAAACTATTTTATTTATTTCTTCTTCTAATAGGTAATTAGAATATATGTTTAAAATATAGTTTTTCATTCAACAATTCCTAATTTACTAAATGGAAAAATTACTAAATTAGTTTTTCCTTTAATATTTTTAATATTTACTGGTCCTATTACACGGCTGTCTTTAGATACTTCCCTATTATCTCCCATTACAAAGTATTCATTATCTTTTAGTATAACATTTTCAAAATTTTCAGTTTCGCTTTTAGAATAATTATCTTCAATTACTTTACCATTAATATATAATTTATTATCACTATACATAATTGATTCACCAGGAAGTCCAATTACTCTTTTTATAATGTATTTTCCGTTTGATTCAACAACAACTATATCAAAACGATTAATTCCTTTTTGTAAACCAATTTTATTTAATATCATAAATTCTTTGTCTTGTAGGGTTGGATACATGCTACTGCCATTTACTCTAATTGGTGAATAAAAAAATATTCTAATTATGATAATTATTAAAAGTAATATAGTAAATAATAAGTTTTCTTTAAGCCATTTTTTTATTTGTTCCATGCTAATAATCAACTACTTTCTTGTACTACTAAATTATATCAAATATAAAAAGTTTAATAAACTCTGATTATAGATATTTATTAAACTTTTTGATTTCCTCGTTATTTGTTAAATCTGTTTCACTTAAATCTTTAAATAATGCTTTTTGAGTTCGATCTAATTTTTTAGGAATAACAACTTTGATTTTAATAATCATATCTCCAGTTTTACCGGTACGTTCTTCAGTTATACCTTTTCCACGAAACTTTAATTCTTCACCATTTTGAATTCCAGCATCAATTTCAATTTTAGTTTTACCATTAATGGTTGGAATTTCTTTTATGCAGCCAAGAACAGCTTCTGTAATTGTAAGAGGAACTTCTAAAATAATATTTCGTCCATCTCTAACAAATAACGGATGTTCTTTAACTGCAAATTCAATATATATATCGCCATTTGGTCCACCATTTGTTCCTGCTGAACCTTTTCCAGCCATACGCATTTGATCTCCTGCTTTAACGCCTGATGGAACTCTTAATGTGATTGTTTTTTCACCTTTACATCTTCCTGTGCCACGACATGTTGAACATGTTTTTGTAAATTCTTCACCTGTTCCACGACAATTAGGACATACTGTTTGAACTGTAGTTACACCGAACAATGTTCTTTGCTGTGAAAGAATACGACCTTTACCATTACATTTAGAACATGTATGGGAATTTAAACCACCTTTACCATTACAATCAGAACACATAGTATTTAAACTTATTTTAAATGATTTTTCACAACCAAATACTGCTTCATCAAATGTTAAGTTAATTCTTACTAGTGAATCTTCACCTTTAGTTGCTCCTGCTTTTCTTGATTTGGATGAACTTCCACCAAAGAATGAACTAATAATGTCTTCTAAATCATCTTGACCAAAACCAAATCCAGAAAAATCTCCAAATCCACCTTGAAATCCACCAAAACCGCCAAATCCTTCGGCACCACCTTGACCAGCATTATTTACAGCATCAGCTCCATATTGATCATATATTTTTCGCTTATTTTCATCAGATAGAACACTATAGGCTTCAGATATTTCTTTAAATTTTTCAGCAGCACCAGGCTCTTTATTTACATCTGGATGGTATTGTTTAGCCATTTTTCTGAATGCACTTTTAATTTCTGCATCAGTAGCGGTTTTAGATACACCTAATGTTTCATAATAATCCTTTTTAGCCATTTTATTACCTCTTTCTTAATATTTTTTGATACTCTTTAACTGTTTCATCAAAGAAATTTATTGCATCTACTAATACATCAGGTTTAGTAATATCTATTCCTGCGTATTTTAATTCTTCACTTGGGTAATTTGAACCACCACTCTTTAAAAACTTTTTATAATTTTCTAAAGCGTTTGGAACTTTATTATAAATGTCTCTTGCAATTTTACATGCACATGCAAGACCAATAACATATTTATAAACATAGAAATCATAATAGAAGTGTGGAATTCTTTCCCATTCATACATTATTTCTTTATCTACTATAACATCCTTACCAAAATAGATTTTATTTAAATCGTAATATTTTTGACATAACAATTCATAAGTTAATGCTTCACCATTATTTCTTAAATTATGCATATTCATTTCAAATTCAGCAAACATAGTTTGACGATAAATTGTAGATTTAAATAGTTCCATGATTTGATTTAATATATATAATTTTTCATTATCATTTTTAGAATTATTAAGTAGATAAAGTCTTAATAACATTTCATTAACGGTTGATGCTACTTCAGCAACAAAGATTTTATAACTTGAATTATTATATGTATTGTTATGGCAAGATAGATAAGTATGAACAGAATGTCCTAATTCATGAGCAAGAGTTGATACGTCATCTAATTTTCCTTCAAAGTTAAGAAGAACATAAGGATATGTATCATAAAATCCACTTGAATATGCTCCACTTCTTTTTCCAACATTATTATATACATCAATCCATTTTTCATCAAAAGCTTTTTGCAAAATATTTAAATAATCATCGCCTAATGGTTTTAATGCTTTAAATACTAAATCTTTTGCTTCTTCAAATGTAAACTCACGGTTGTAATCTTGTTTTAAATCAACATATATATCATATAAATGCATTTTATCTAATCCTAAACATTCTTTCTTTAAATTATAATAATTATAAAGAGGTTCTAAATTGTTTTTTACTGTGTTAATTACATTTATATAAACTTCTTTACTAATTGCATCATCAAATAAGGATGCTTCTAGTGACGATGAAAAATTTCTTATTTTAGCTAAATTTATTAATACATCAACATTACCAGCAAATGTACTTGCTAATGTGTTTTTAAATTCAGCGTATCTTTTGTATAATAATTTAAATCCTTTTTTACGGACTTTTCTTGATGGAGATCTTGCAATTTTACTCCAATTACTTTCAGTAAATTCAATTATTTTACCATTTTCATCTTTTATATTACCAAATTTTAAATCACTATCAGTTAGAGCTTCAAATGTCTCAGCATTTTTACCTAATACATCTGATAGAGTACCTAATATTTTTTCTTCTTTATCTGTTAATGTATGTTTCTTATAGCGATAAAAATCTTCTAAATTATGTTCATAATCTTTTAACTTACTATTTTCTTCAATTAATTTTTTAACATAATTAAATTCTTTCTTCATCATTTCTGGTGCTACAAAAGATGTATCTTCAGTATATTTTGTTAATATTTTTTGAATTTTTTGATAATATTCTTGATATTTAGGATTAGTAGTATCTTCATCATGCTTTAAATTAGCATAATAATATAATTTATATAGTTTTCTTTCTATTTTTTCACTTGTTTTAAAATAATTATAAAGTGAAGCAGAACTATCTAATATATGACCTTTAAACTTAATAATTTCACTTACTAAATCTTTGCTTTTATCTAATTCTTTTAAAAACTCTTCGTCATTTTTAAATATTGCAGTTAAATCCCATTTATATTTATCATCTATATCATTTCTTGTTTTTTGTTTTATCATAAATTACCCTTTTATTTATATTTTTTAATCATAATTAGTTAAAAGTTCTAGCAATAACTAGAACTTTTTGCTTTACTAATTAGTCTTTGTTTACAAATTCGGCCTCTTCAGCACCATCATTTTTATCTTTTGATGAATCATTGTTTTTATTTGCTTCAGCTGTTTTAGCAGCTTCTTCATAAACCTTAGTTGCTAATGCCATTGCTTTGTCATTTAATGCTTTTGTTTTATCTTTTATTGCATCAATATCTGTTCCTTCTAAAGCTTTCTTTAAGTCAGCAATTAAATCTTCAGTTTCTTTCTTTTCAGCATCAGTTAATTTATCGCCTAAATCTTTAACTGCTTTTTCGCAAGCAAATATTGTTTGATCAGCTTCATTACGAGTATCAGCTTCAGCTTTACGTTTTTCATCAGCTTCTTTATTGGCTTCTGCTTCTTTCATCATTTTATCGATTTCTTCATCAGTTAAATTTGTATTTGATGTAATAGTTATTGATTGTTCTTTATTAGTTCCTAAATCTTTTGCTTTTACGTTAACTATTCCGTTAGCATCAATATCAAATGTTACTTCAATTTGAGGAACTCCTCTTGGTGCTGGTGGAATATTTAGTAATTGGAATCTTCCAAGGGTTTTATTATCAGCAGCCATTGTTCTTTCACCTTGTAATACATGAATATCTACGGCTGGTTGGTTATCTTGAGCTGTTGAGAACACTTGTGATTTACTTGTTGGAATTGTTGTATTTCTTGGAATTAATACAGTCATTACATCACCTAAAGTTTCGATACCAAGTGATAATGGTGTAACATCTAATAATACTAAGTCATTAACTTCTCCAGTTAAAACTCCACCTTGAATAGCAGCACCCATAGCAACTACTTCATCAGGGTTAACACTCTTATTTGGTTCTTTTCCTAATTCTTTTTTAACTAATTCTTGAATGTAAGGAATACGAGTTGATCCACCAACTAGGATTACTTCATCAATATCTGATGCTTTAAGATTTGCATCCTTTAAGGCTTTACGAACTGGTTCTAATGTTGAATCAAATAAGTCACGACACAAGTCTTCAAATTTAGCTTTTGATAAGTTGATATCCATATGAACTGGTCCACTTTCAGTTTGAGTAATAAATGGTAAGTTGATATTTGTTGTAGACATACCACTTAAATCTTTTTTAGCTTTTTCGGCAGCATCTTTAATTCTTTGCATTGCCATTTTATCTTTAGATAGATCAATTCCGTTTTCTTTCTTGAATTCAGATACTAGATAATCCATAATGCATTTATCAAAGTCATCTCCACCTAAATGGTTATTACCACTTGTTGCTTTAACTTCGAATACACCATCACCTAATTCAAGGATAGATACATCAAATGTACCACCACCTAAATCGTAAACTAATACAGTTTCTTGTTTATCTTGTTTATCAAGACCATATGCTAAACTTGCAGCAGTTGGTTCATTGATAATTCTTTCTACTTCCAAGCCTGCTATTTTACCAGCATTTTTTGTTGCTTGTCTTTGAGCATCGTTAAAATATGCTGGAACTGTTATAACAGCTTTTGTAACTTTTTCTCCTAAATATGCTTCAGCATCAGCTTTTAATTTCATTAAAATTTTTGCACTAATTTCTTCTGGAGTGTATTTTTTACCATCCATTTCAACTTTATAATCAGTTCCCATATGTCTTTTAATTGAACTAATTGTGTTTTCAGGATTTGTTACAGCTTGTCTTTTAGCAGTAACACCTACTAGGATTTCTCCTTTTTTACTAGCAACTACTGATGGAGTTGTTCTGTCGCCTTCAGGGTTAACAATAACTTTTGGTTCTCCACCTTCTAAAACAGCTACACAACTGTTTGTTGTTCCTAAATCTATACCTATAATTTTACTCATAATTAATCATTTCCTTTCTTATTTATCTTCTGTGAGCAGAATTAATTTTTTCTTTTTTTAATTTATTTTTTAATTCATAATCATATTGTTCTTCTTTATTTTTTGCTATTTCTTCAACAATAGCATTATCTAATTCATAAATTCTTCTTAAGGAATCTTGTTCTTCTTTACTTAATTTAGCAAACGTTTTAGCAAATTCCTGATATACATTATTATATTCTATATCATTTTCATCTAATGGCCTTAATTTAACCATTAATTCTAAACAATTTGCATAGTTTTCACTACAATTATCTAGCTCTTCATTCATTAAATTTTTTATTTCGTTTTCAATATTCATTTAAAAAACTCCCTTATAAATTTACTCATTAACTTTAACCATTGCTGGACGAATTACTTTATCTTTGTAAATATATCCTTTTTGCAATACTTCTAATATTACATTTGAAGGCTTATTTTCATCTTTTTCAGTTAAAACGGCTTGATGATAATTTGGATCAAATTCAATTCCTGATGCTTCTATTTCTTTAACACCTAAATCAGTAAGCAGTTTAATCAAATTTGTATAAATCATTTTAAATCCTTCTAGATATTTTTTTACTTCATCACTTGCTTCATCTGATATTTCGGCTTTTAATGCTCTTTCAAAGTTATCAATAGTTGGCAACAAATCTTCAATTAATTCTTCATTTGAATACTTATAAATATTTGCTATCTCATCTTCTTTTCTTCTTTTAAAGTTCATCATTTCGGCTTGAATTCGCATTGATTTGGCTTGCTCTTCAGACAATTTGATTTTTAATTCTTCAATTTCTTTTTGCAGTTCATTGTGTTTGTTTTCATGTTTTTCATTTTTCTCTTTTGCTTCTTCTTCTACTACATTTTTCTTTTTGTGTTCTTTTTCCATTTGAATCACCTTTCTAAGTAACTTTTTAAGTAGTTAAGAAGTGTAACTACTTTATCGTATTCCATTCTTTTTGGACCTATTATAGCAATCGTTCCTTCTTCTCCTGCAATATTATAACTAGTTTTAATAACAGTTACATTTGGATCAAATTCATTTTCTTCACCAATGTATATGTTAATTCCTTCATCATCTGTTTCAATCTTCTTTACTAATTCAATATTTTCAAGCTTACTGATCATTCCTTTTATCTTATCTGGTTCGTCATATTCTGGCTGCTTTAAAATGTTAGTTTTACCTTGAAATAGAATATCAGAATTTTTTACAGTGAAATCTTCAAAAGCTTCTTTAAATAATCTCATAATTGCTTCATGTTCTTTTATTTTTTTGGCAATTACTGGTTTTATTTCAAATTCTAATTTTTCATTAATGCTTGATAATTTGGTACCAAATAATTCTTTATTGATAAGTTCACTTGTTTTAACTAATTCATTTATACTTATATTGTTTGGGATAATGAATTGTTTATTTTCAACATGTCCAGAAGATGTAACAACTACGGCTACTATTTTATTTGTATCTAGTGGGATAATACTTATTTGTTTTAAAGTATTATTTTCACTTTCTTTACCTAAAATGACGGTTGTATAATTGGTAATATCACTTATGATTTCCATACATTTTACGATACAATCACTGACTGGTAAATTCTTATTATTTAAAATAGTTTGTAATTTTAATACTTCTTCTCCAGTTAATTCTTTTGGTTTCATTAAATTATCGACATAATATTTGTATCCTGCTTCTGAAGGAATACGTCCGCTTGATGTGTGAGTCTTTTCTAAATAACCTAAACTTTCTAAGAATGCCATATCATTACGAATTGTTGCGCTAGAACATTTAAGTTTTTTTACTAAACTTTTAGATCCAACAGGTCTAATTGTATTGATATATGTTTCGACAATCAGTTTCAAAAGTTTATTTTGACGATTATTCATTTAATCACTCCCTTTTATTAGCACTCATTTTTCCTGAATGCTAATATCATTATAATATTATGCTTAGCACTTGTCAATATATGAGTGCTAAATTTGTTAAATTTTTTATTTTTTGAGAGACAAATTAAAAAATCCTTATTTAAAGGATCTTTATACTTTTACAACTTATATCTTTTATTGAATTTTTCAATTTGAGACATTGTTGTTTTTTCAATATCATCAGTAAATTTACTTTCTACTGGAATTGCTGCTTCTGCTAATGATTTATAATTTTCAGTATTATTTATTGGGCCTACTGTATTATTATCTTTATAATAATTAAATTCTCCTAAAACTATCGGTTTATTTTCTAACATAATTTGTTTAACACAAACTTCACTTATAAAACCATTTTTAAATTTTATTGCCATATCTAAAATAGTAGGTACTGGTTGTAATATATTTGACAAGCTTGGAACACATATATCTAATGTTTTACCATTATAACTTGTTCTAATACTATAATTGTGTGAGTGACCATGCAATGTGATTCCTGCATCTCGTGTAAACTTAACACCATTTTCTGTATGATGATATAGGTGAATCATATCATTTTTAATGTTTATAATACTATTATTATATCCCGGAATTATGACATCTGGACGATAATTAGATGTAATTAAGGATAAATCTAAACAAGAACTATTTAATATTGATAAATCATGATCTCCACCAACAGAGAATGTTAAAATTGAATCATCATGTGGATAATTTTCTAAGAAATATTTAACTTGCTCATAAGGATCTGATATTATTTGCGTCCCCTTGCTGAAGACTCCATCAAGTAAGTCCCCACCACACATAATAATATGAATTCCGTTTTGTACGCAATAATTAAATGCTTTTTCAATTAAATCTTGACGACATTCACTATTTCCATAATGAAAATCTGATGAAGCTACAATTCTTATTTCGTTTTCAAATTTATCAGTTATAATTGTTTCTTCTTGACTTTGCTTAGCATTATTTTTTAAACATGATATTCTTGAAATAGGTACATATTGGATCATACCATTTGAATAATATTTTCTTTGATATGATATACCTAAGTTCTTAAGTTCTAATAACTTTGAAGTTAATTCAGAAAAAGTAATATTTAGCTGCTTACATATATCTGCATTTGAAACATTTTTATTTATTAAATCAATTAATACTTTGTAATTATTTAGATCGTAAATAGTATAAGCCGGAATTGAAGATATTTCTACTTCTTTAGGATCTTCTTTTATACTTTCTTGAACAATATTTTTACTTTCTTCTTCATTTTCTTTAACCATATCATATTCTTTTTCTTTTTCTGCTTCTAATAAAGTTCTAATTTTAGGAATTAATACTTTATAAAATTGATAACGATATTTATTATTACTCCATTCTTTTTTTGGACACGGATTATGTAAATCTTCTCCATATCTTATAACTAATAATATTTTATCATCAGTACTTAAATTTGATATAACCTTATCTATCATTTCTTCTGGATATTCTTTAAAATACTCGTAAATTGTCTGTGCTTTTCTTCCCATATAAATCCTCCTTTTGCTTATATGTGATATATTATAGCAAACATTTATTATTAAGTCAATAGAAAAGCCTTACTTGATAGTGTTTACAAAGTCGGGGAAACATGCAATTTTACGTATAGTCGTAAATTATTGTATAAAAAAAGTGGTTAAA